>NZ_CP159486.1:2067647-2756862 GCF_041902845.1 Limibacterium fermenti | reverse complement strand
ATGTGGCGATCAAGCCTCCAAAAGGTTCATTCACGATAAAAAGGAGGTGAAGAGGGCAAGGACGAATTATCGTCCGGTAAAACATTCTATTATAAATCTATTTATTAATCTAAACAAATGAGAAAAAAGAATTGGAAATGTCTATTTTTTAGCATCTTCTTTCTATTGGCGTTCATTTCTTGTTCTGAAAAAAACTCCAAAAATGAAGAGCCTGAAATTCCTTATGATCCGAACAAACCGGTTGAATTTACATCATTTATCCCGGAAACAGGGGGAATGGCTTCTCAAGTGATTATCAAAGGTTCTAATTTGGGAACGGATGCCGATCAATTAAGGGTTTATTTCAACAAGAAAAAGGCGAAAGTAGTTAAGACTAACGGTAATCTGGCTTACGTTCTAACACCTAAATTACCCGGAGATACTTGTGAAATTTCGATCGCTGTAGGTAAAGACTCTATTGTCTCAGACAAACGGTTTTATTATAAAACCATGGTTCAGGTTTATACGATTGCCGGAACAAGAGAAGAACAAAAAACCGTAGATGGAACCTTAGCCGAAGCTCGCTTTGACAGGCCCTTTTATTTAGCCGTAGATAAAGAGAAAAACATTTTTGTGGGAGAATGGCCTTGTCGCGCCCGTATGGTGAACGAAGAAAAAAATCTGGTAATGACGCTCTATCAAAGCACGGCAAGCGGAGAAATGATGTCGGGATGTACGGATAATAAAAATGAAACATTTTACTTTCCGATGAACGGCGCGCCCTATTATTTCGAATTCAATCCCGAACAACAATGGATTGCAAGGAGAATCAATCCGAGCATACGGCAAGGAGATGATTTTAAACTGGATGGCAAATATTCGTTTGCCATGAGTGAACTCGACAGTATGTTGTATACGATTACCACGAACGGTGAACTGGTAAAAATCAATCCTAAAACGCATGTCGCTTCCCTCGTTAAAAAAGGTATTCTAAAAGAATTCATACAAACAAAATTACAAGTGTATCTCGCTTTTCACCCCATCGACAAGGACATGCTTTATTTTGTAAATCCATCCTCAATGAATCCTGCTGATGGGCCGATAGTGGGTACCGATCGCATCTACCGGATGAATATGCGTACGTTGAATTATGAAGTGTATGCCGGATCCGGTATAAAAGGACATCAGGATGGGCTGAAGGAAACGGCGGAATTCAATAATCCCTGTCAGATATGTTTTGATAAGGATGGGAATATGTATGTGGGGGATACCGATAATTTTTGTGTGAGAAGGATTTCTACGGAGGGGGTAGTTTCCACCATCTGTGGAATTCCCGGAGTATCGGGTTATGTGGATGGCGATCCGGATGTGGCCCTTTTCAATCGATTTTGGGGGATGAAGATAGACGAAGAAGGTAAGTTGTACATTACCGATTATTACAATCAATGTATTCGCAAGTTATCAATTCAATAATAACATGGAAAAGAATAGTAAAACAAAATATAGGAGCATAAAATGCGCATTGGCCGGATTATTAATGTTTTTCCTTAGCAATACTCTGTTCTCACAACAAAGCGCAACCAAGTTCACTTTGGAGGGAACGGTGTTTAGCGAACAGGACGAAACCCTGATAGGCGTGAATATTCATTTAAAAGATCGCCCAACCACGGGATGGGCGACAGATTTTAATGGAAAGTTTTCCGTTCAAGTTAATAAAGGAGATATCTTGATCTTTAGTTATATAGGATTTCAAGATCTTGAATACCAAGTTACGAAGCCTGACTCACACGTAAAAATAGTAATGAAGCAGGCTGTTCAGGAATTGGAAGAAATGGTGGTGGTAGGTTTAGGGCAACAGCGTAAAGCGAGCGTTGTCGGGGCCATTACCTCTGTAGATGTAGGTTCTCTGCAAGTTCCTGCAACCTCCATCAACAATATGTTGGGCGGACGTGTAGCAGGCGTCATATCCATGCAGTCGAGCGGCGAACCGGGAAAGAATATTTCGGAATTTTGGGTGCGCGGAATCGGGACTTTCGGTGCAAGCAGCGGCGCCCTTGTTTTGATAGACGGATTGGAAGGTACGTTAAACCAGATAGATCCTGCGGATATAGAATCTTTTTCTGTCTTAAAAGACGCATCGGCTACCGCCGTGTACGGTGTTCGGGGAGCGAACGGAGTTGTTTTAATAACAACCAAAAGAGGAGGTTCCGGAAAACTGAAAATCACGACAAGATCGAATGTAAAACTTTCGCTTTTGAAAAGACTGCCCGACTATTTAGATGCTTATGATTATGCCACGTTGGCAAATGAAGCTTCTGTCGTATCGGGAAATCAGCCGAGGTATTCGGATATACAATTGGAACTGATTCGATACGGATTGGATAACGATCTTTATCCGAATGTGAACTGGCAAAAAGAAATCCTGAATACCGCTTCCTGGCAGAATACTCATTATATCAGCGCTCAAGGAGGAGGAACCGTAGCCCGGTATTTTATGAGTTTGGGGATATCTTCGGAATCCGCCGCATATAAGCAAGACGAGTCCAGTAAGTACCGGAAAGATGTCAGTTATAATACGTATAATTACAGAGCGAATTTAGATATCAATCTAACCAAAACAACCCAGTTATACTTAGGTTTGGATGGTTACATATCTATCAATAATCTTCCCGGTATGATGGATACCGACTGGTTATGGTCTTCGCAAGCTCAACTGACCCCTTTAACTGTGCCTACAAAATATTCTAACGGCCTGTTACCGGCATACGGCAAAGACGACCTTATTTCCCCATATGTTTTGCTCAACCACACGGGGATGAGCACCAAGGAAGATTACAAAAACATGGTAACGCTTGCCGTAAATCAGGATTTGAAATTTATAACCAAGGGATTGACGGCTAAAGTTCAGGTCGCGCTTGATAACCGGGCTTACCTTACCGAAAAGCGTCATAAAATGCCCGACCTGTATAATTCTTCGCGCCGTACGCCCGATGGTGAACTGGTGATGATAAAGCGAGTGAATGCCTATGACGCAAAATACGAGTCGAATGAATCCCAATGGCGGAAATATTTTTTGGAGGCAAATATTCATTACGATAATATTTTTGACCAAAAACATCGTATAGGCGGATTGCTTTATTATTACATGAGTAGTGAAAAATGGACGATTTATCGCACCAGTATGTTGGCGATACCTAAAAAATATCAAGGCATTTCGGGGAGGGTAACCTACGGCTTTAAGGATGCGTATATGATTGATGCGAATTTCGGTTATACCGGGTCGGAGAACTTTAAAAAAGGCGAACAGTTCGGATTTTTCCCTTCCGTAGCCTTAGGATGGGTCCCCTCACAATATGAGTGGACACAAAAGAATATGCCGTTCCTCAATTTTTTGAAACTTCGCGCATCTTACGGCACCGTAGGAAACGACCGTATCACAGATGATCGTTTTCCATACCTGACTATCGTCAACACGAATGCCGCCGGAGGATGGGGCGGTTCCGGCCTCATCGAGACCGTTGTGGGAGCCGACAATCTGAAATGGGAAAAGTCAACAAAGGCGGATGTCGGAATAGAAGCTAAATTATTAAATAATAACCTGGAATTTGTTTTGGATGTATTTCACGACAACCGGGAAGGAATTTTTCAACGCCGGACACAGTTGCCGGCATGGGTAGGCTCCATGACCATGCCTTACGGTAATGTCGGATCCATGGTAAGCTATGGCGCTGACGGAAATGCAAGTTATACACATAAATTGAATAATGATTTGTCGTTTACCATTAGAGGAAACTTCACCTATTCCACAAACAAAATAAAAAACTGGGAACAGCCATATCAGAAATACGACTATCTATCTTATAGCAACAAACCTTACAATGTCCTTCGCGGATTTAAAGCCGTCGGGTTGTTTAAAGACGAGAAGGATGTGCTTAATAGCCCTACACAGTTCGGGAATGTACGTCCCGGCGACATTAAATATAAAGATGTAACCGGCGATGGAAAAATTACGGATGACGACAAGGTTCCTCTATCGTATTCTCCGTTTCCTCGTTTGATGTACGGTTTTGGCGCGGAAGTCAGATATAAAGATTTTACTTTGGGATTGTTGTTCAAGGGAAGAGGACGAACCGACTTTTTCAAAAATAACAATGGATACGGTTATCTGCCTTTTTACGGGGGAAATACGGGAAACGTACTTTCAATGGTAAAGGATCAGTCCAACCGATGGACGCCTGCGTGGTATTCCGGCGATCCGAAGACGGAGAATCCCAATGCGATATTTCCGCGTTTAACGTACGGAAAAAACGAAAATAACGATAAGTTTTCTTCGTTTTGGCTCGGGGATAGCCGATATCTGCGTTTTGAAGAGCTTACCGTAAACTATAATTTAAGGATGGCGGCGCTAAAAAGATTACTGGGGGTAAATTCTATCGATTTACAATTTGTAGGTCATAATTTATATGTTTGGGATAAAGTGAAGATTTGGGACCCGGAGCAAGCCGATAAAAACGGATATGCATATCCGCTCCCGATGACTTTTGCCTTACAGATATATATTAATTTTTAAAGGAAAAAATATACATATGAAAAAGATTATAATGGCTATTATTGCCGCA
Organism: Limibacterium fermenti; assembly: GCF_041902845.1. GTDB lineage: Bacteria > Bacteroidota > Bacteroidia > Bacteroidales > Dysgonomonadaceae > Limibacterium > Limibacterium fermenti. The sequence goes on along the minus strand of NZ_CP159486.1, from coordinate 2,752,264 downwards.
ATAGGGTCGATCATGATGATGACATCTTGCAATTATTTGGATGTGAGCGATTATTTTGAAGATACGCTCAATATTGACTCTGTTTTCTATACAAAAGTAAATCTTGAAAAATATTTATGGGGAGCGGCCGCTTTATTCCCCGACGAAAGCAATATTTTCCGTAATAGTTATTATCCTGCCATACTTGGCAGCGACGAGGGCTTTTCCATGTGGGAAGATGATTATGCGCCGCAAAAGTTCCCTATTGATGAAGTAACAGCCGATAACTTGGGAAGCATGAATATATGGACGCCCATGTACCAGATTATACGCAAAGCCAATACCATTTTTGCACGAATAGATGAGTGTAAGGAGCTTACCGCGCAAGATAAACGGGAAATAACAGGTTATGCCCATTTTATGAGAGGCTACGCTTACTATTTTCTCCTGTTGAATTATGGTCCCATATTGATTGCGGGCGATGAAGTATACGAAACGAGTTTGGCTCCAGAAGCTTACCAAAAATACCGCTCTACGTATGATGAAAGTGTGGAATATATTTGCAATGAACTTGAAACGGCCGCAACCTACATCCCCCCCGTTGTGCCTATAAATACTTTCGGGCGGCCTACAAAGGGCGCTGCTTACGGGTTGATTGCGCGACTGAGGGTATATGCGGCCAGCCCGTTATATAACGGAGGACAGGCTGCAAAAACTTATTTCTCGAATTTCGTCCGTCAGGGCGATGGAGTGCATTATATTTCCCAAACGTACGACGAAAAGAAATGGGCCGTTGCGGCAGCCGCCTGCAAACGGGTTATGGATATGAATTATACGCTGCATACGGTCGAAGCCCGCGATGATACTCCCAAATTGCCGGAAGGAATTGTTTATGATCCCGATTATTATAAACCGTGGCCTCAAGGGGCTGGGAATATCGATCCATACCGCTCTTATGCCGAAATGTTTAACGGGGAGACTTTAGGATTCAAGAATACGGAGTTCGTTTTCGGCAAAAATTCAGGCGAAATAAGTTATGCAACTCTATTATCATTTCCTGCCCAATTTGGCGGATGGAACGGTTTTTGTGTGCCGCAAAAAATCATCGATAATTATAAAATGATCGACGGGAACGATATCAATCATTCCAGCGCTCTTTATCCTTACCGTGAGAATGGCTTCACTACTACCGATCAGACTTTTTCGGGGTATATACTGAAACCCAATGTGAATTTTATGTACACGAACAGGGAAGCCCGTTTTTATGCAAGCATAGGCTTTAGCGGTTGTTTATGGCCGATGAATTCTACCACTGAAAACGGCAAATTTATGCAACAGGCGTTTTATTCGGTTGACGGAAACTCCGGCTCAAGCGCCGCTACGCAAGGTGATAAACGCAATTATCCCATAACCGGTTATGTACTGAAAAAATATATTCATCCTGACGATGCCTGGAGCGGTGCAAACGCGGCCGTATTAAATAAATCGTTCCCTATTGTGCGTTATGCGGATATCCTGCTCATGTATGCCGAATGCCTGAATAATCTCACTCAAAGCCACACCGTTTCGATTGGAGAAAACGAGCCTCAAACTTTTTCGCGCGATTTCGAAGAAATAAAAAAGGCCTTTAATCAAGTCCGTTATCGAAGCGGACTTCCCGGTTTGAAGCCGGAAGAGCTGAATACTCCCGACGCTTTTTTTGAAGCGTTAAAAACAGAACGCATGATTGAGTTCCTGCACGAAGGATTACGGTATTACGATGTCCGTCGCTGGGGAATTGTAAAAGAAGAAGAGGCCGCGCCCATTATGGGTATGGATACGGAAAAAACGGAAAGATCGGGCTATTATAATCGCGTAATATGCAATTATAAAACAGTCCGTAACCGTGTTTTCAAGGATAAGATGATTTTACTTCCTATCGACAGGCAGGAAATAAAAAGAGTTCCGACGCTCGATCAAAATCCGGGTTGGGAAAATTAATAATAACTGATTCTAAAAGAAAAAAAGATGAAATCCATAGTAAAATATTTATTGATAGCAGTGGCGTTTATTTCATTTATCTCTTGCGAAGAAGATTTATTAAATGAAGAACACTATAAGAAAATCATTTATCTGAAAAGCGGCGATAATAATATATTTTCTTACCCTCACCTGATGAATGATTCCTTAACTACCGGTTATATAACGGCCGGCAGTGGAGGATCGATGCCGTTGGATAAAGACCTTGCCGTAACAATCGTGACAGATAGTGTTGCGTTGGAACATTTAAATTCATATAATTTTCGGTATTTCGGTTCCGAATATGGAAAGTATGCCCGGCTGTTGTCGGCCGACCGTTATTTGCTTCCTTCCCATGATGCAATTATTAAAGCAGGAGAACCTTCGGCTACGGCCTTTGTTCCCATAGAAATTGATGTGAATGGTTTGTCTCCCGACACTACCTATATATTGCCTTTTAGGATTAGCGATTCAAAGGGTTATGATATAAATACAGAGAAAGACTTCGTTTTATATAAGATCGATTTGGAAAATGCGTACTCTTCGGTAAAATCCAGAACGTATAAGATGAGGGGCAGTAAACAAATGGAAGGAGGGATGTCGTCCAACATCACGACCAATAAAACCGTACTTCCGTTAGCGAAGAACCAAATCCGGTTGTTCCCTGAAAACCTTTCTGTATCCGCCGATTTGAATGTCATTCGAAATTCCGCGATCGTATTAATCATTCATGAGGATAATTCGGTGCGTATTAAACCTTATGGAAATATAGAAATAGAACAATTGGAAGATTGCGCATATGACCCCGAAGAGAAAAAATTTACGATTAATTACAAATATCGCAGGCCTTCGGATTCGGAATGGACTACGGTTCATGAAACGTTGACGCGAATAGAATGATATTCTTTCAATTAAAATAGAACAGATATGAAAAAAATAGTTTGCATATTATTGGTATTCTCTGTGTGTTTTTCCTGTAAGAATGACGATACGTATCTTGAAGGAACGTATTTATCGCTGTCTCAAACAAATGTAGACTTCAGTAGCGATGCACAGGAACAGGCGGTTGAAATAATCAATGCCGGGGATGATACGAAAGCCGGAATAACATCGGAAAACAGTGACTGGTGCCAAGTTTCAATCAAACAAAATCAACTGCTGATTAAAGTTTCCGGCAATGATTTGGTGACAAGTAGAATCGCTAAAATAGAAGTAAGCAGCGCCAACCAAAAAGTAAGTCTTATGGTGCGGCAGGCACGTAAATATTTTACTCATATTGCAGCCGTGAAAAATCTGCAAGCCATACCCGGCCCGGGGGAAGTGAAATTGAAATGGACGGAACCCGAAGAAGATAACTTTTCTCATGTGGTTGTTACTTACCAGATAAATAATCAACAACATAAATTAGTTCTCGAAAATGGAGTTACGGAATATACCATTAAAGAACTATTGAATGCCGATGGGGAACATACGTTTTATGTTCAATCCGTTGATAAAGATAGGGATTTAGGCGAGGTTGCATCGGTGGCGACGATTCCCGGAAAGTTAGTCGCTTTTCGATTCGAAAAAGAAATCGATACGCAATGGATACCTTATTATTTGAGAAATTCAAATAATAAAATAGTAACTTTGCGAATTGGAAGTGCCGAATTTAATGATAACGAACAGTCCGTAATCAATTTTGAAGTTGACGAAGGTTTATTGCAAGCGTACAGGGAGAAAACAGGATTATCTCCCGAACTGTTGCCGGCGGATGCCTGCCCGATCCCTCAAGATTACGTATATACGGGAACGAGCGCTTATCAAAACCTGAGTTTGCAAGTGGATGTGTCAGCCTTGCAAGATCGGCATGTTTATGCCTTACCACTCAAAATTAAATCGGTATCTTCCGCTTCTGTGAGTGAAATGATGAATTCGGTTGTCATCGTATTTTACGTGGATGACTTGGAAGGATGGTACACGGTGGACCGATTAGCCAAATGCGGGGAAGGAGCGGCACAGTATCCCTCGAATCCTGAAAAAAGACGTCGTTACATCAAACGTACCGGCGATTTGACTTGGGAAACCGGATACCTTTTCAGGGCGTATTCTACGGGGAAGGATCAGACCAGCAGCGGAACATCCGTACAATATATCTCGATCGACCCGGACACCAAAAGCATTGTCATTCAGCAAAACGGTTATCCGGTAAGTGATAATTTAAACGCTTACGATTTACAGAATAATGAATTAAATGTAGAATACCTCTATCGCGACTGGGCCGGATGGTGGACGCATGAAAGAATGTACAACAGGACGTTGACGAGATGAGTCTTTTGATACGATAATGAATTGTGTTGCCGCATGGCATGCGGTTTAGAGTGTATGTATAAATATGGATTATGAAAAGAATGAAATTATTTTTACTGCTGTTGCTGGGGCTTTTAACCGGCAGCGCAAATACGTTCTGCGGAACGCATGAACAAGAGAATTTTGCGGAGAATCCCGAAGAGAAAAACAGCAAACCTGTCTCCAAACCTTCCAAGCAGACAGAATTGAAAGTCCTGCAACTTAATGTGTGGATGGGAACGACAATGGTTCCCGGCGCCTTTGGTGGACTGGTGGATTTTATTGTGCAGTTGGACCCGGACGTTGTGCTTTTATGTGAATTGAAAAACGAGGGCGACCTAACGTACAGTTATAAACTGGTAAACGCCTTAAAAGAAAGAGGCAAATCCTATTACGGGGAAAATCTTACGCTGGATGTGGGGATTCTTTCGAAATATAAAATCGATAATCCGGAGCCGCTCAAGGATGCCGGCTCCATCTTAAAGGCTTCCATCGATATCCGTAATCAAAAAATCGTCCTCTACTCGGCTCATTTGGATTATACCCATTACGAATGCTATCTTCCCCGGGGATATAGCGGCACGACATGGCAAAAAATCGAAGCTCCGGTAACGGATGCCGATTCTGTCCTTCAAGCAAACCGTATCTCCACAAGAGATGAATCCATTAAGGCTTTTTTGGCAGATGCGCAAAATGAAACCGGCAACGGCAATATCGTGATCATCGGCGGTGATTTTAATGAACCCTCTCATCTCGATTGGCAGGAGGATACTAAAAATCGTTGGGATCACAATGGGGTGGTGATTAATTGGGACTGTTCGTACATGCTTGCAGAAGCGGGCTATAAAGATTCTTACCGGGAAATTTATCCTGATCCGGTAAGGTTTCCCGGGTTTACGTTCCCTTCAGCCAATAAAGATACCGATGTTAGCAAGTTGTCATTTTGTCCCACTGTAGATGAGCGGGACCGAATCGATTTCATTTACTATCATCCTTCACCGGCTGTTAAATTGACGGATGCCCGCATTGTAGGGCCGTCGGGTTCGGTATATTATGGCGAAATGAGAAAGCACGATGCGGAGGATGTTTTCATAGAACCCAAAGGTGTTTGGCCGACCGATCATAAAGGCTGTTTGGCAACGTTCAGGTTGAAAACGGCGAAATAACGGGTAAGTATCATCCTCGCTTGCGGGAGTTTTGAGATACCGGTTTACATGCGAATGAAAATAGGAAGTTGTCCTGATGGACGAAAGTTCCGCCAAAATATGAGTGGTAAGGACGTCCTAATAAAGTATTATCGTATTATTGCATAACTATATTTTAAAATTATAACGAGCTATTGATTTAATTAAGACAAAAGTTACAATGAAACCCTTTTATTATTTTATTCTATTCTCTTTTTTATGTTTTCAGTTGACAGCCAAAGATCGAAAAGCGGTCTTCATCATTATTGACGGTGTCCCGGCATATCAAATTGAACGATTACATACTCCTGCAATATTTGATATTGCATCTAAAGGAGCTTATGGTAGAGCTTATACGGGGGGCGAAATCGGCTGGTATTCGGAAACCGCTACTATCTCAGCAATTGGGTATACGAACCTACTAACCTCAACTTGGTCGAATAAACATGACGTTAACGGGAACTCTAACTTGAAACCGAATTATAATTACTGGTCTTTATTTAGAATTGCAAAAGAACAGCCTAAAGTGTACAAAACAGCAATATATTCTAGTTGGTCGGATAATCGAACTGTTTTACTAGGGGAAGGTAAACCTGAAACGAACCACTTGAAAATAAATATCGCAAAAGACGGATATGATCAGGATGCCATCCATTTTCCTCATAAAGAAAAAGATCTTCATATTTTCGATATTGATGAAAAAGTTTCTATTGAGGCAGCTAAAAGTATTCGAGAAGATGCTCCCGATTTGAGTTGGGTTTATTTATGGTATACTGACGATGCTGGACATAATGAAGGAAACGGTGCCGTTTTTGATGAATATGTTAGAAAAGCGGATAAGCAAATTGCGCGTATTTGGGAATCAATAAAATATCGCGAATCTCATTTTGATGAAGAATGGATGATTGTCGTGACAACAGACCATGGGCGCACAGAAAATGGGTACAGTCATGGGGGGCAATCTTCCTGTGAACGGACTACTTGGATTTCCACAAATGTACCCGTAAATAAATATTTTAGAAATGAAAACGTCGCAATTATCGATATTGCTCCTTCTATTTGTCGTTTTATGGGATTCAGTATACCTGATCCGGTATTATGGGAGCAAGATGGAATACCATTTACCGGAAAAGTGGATATCTGTGATATGAAGACCCGAACTTTCGATCAGACGGTTTGGCTTTACTGGAATTGTCTATCAAAGAATGCCGAAGTGACAATATATGCAGCATGCGATAACAAATTTAAGGAAGGGCAACAAGATGAATGGATCAAACTGGATGTAGTTCGCGCTTCAAAAGAAAAATATCAGGTCGATCTAAATTCTTTGCCCTCTTCCAAATTCTATAAGTTTGCATTAGTCACGCCTAATAATCATCTGAACAGATGGTTGAAAAAATAAACCTGTATTTCAATTCACACTTGTCTGTTGTCCAATAATTTTTTTTTAATCGAGTAGGGGAAAACTATTTTTGTTTTCTCCTGCTTCTGTTTTTTGACCTCTCTCCATCGTATGTGCTGTTCAGTATGCGGGGTCCCCTCCCTACGATATAACTTTACAATTTTGTTTTATTTGGTATAGTCATCCACACAGCATAAGCATAATATGAGGTTCTTATTCCGCAGACCGAGAGTTTACTGTCGACTTCTTTCAGATTCCCCTCGTGGCGGAACCCTTGTCTTTGGCTAATGGAAGGACACCGCCTCGTAGGAACTACCGCTAAGAAGTAGCGGAAAAGGGCTTTATTCACATGAGTTATTGTCGTGTTAAAGTCCTTGTACCTAAACCACATAAAGGCAAATTACTAACAAGCCTTTCCAAAAACTTTTTCCTATAATGGCAAAATTATTCATTTTGCCGCCGATGCTATCTATGCCACTAACAAGACACGCAAATATGTTCTTCATCCCCTTCTCCCATTTATACCGGTTTTGTGCGCAAAGGGAGACACGCCCGTGATGAGGCCGAAAGAAGCAAACTGTGCTCTTTGTTGTCCAAAGAGTGGTCAACCCGCCTGGAGGGTAGCGGTACGGAGAAAGAACATTACAATCTGCGCAAGGTCAAAGCCCGAACCGCGCAAACCGAGATACTCTGGATCCTGTTTGGCATTCACACGGCTAATGCCGTGAGGTTGGCCCGGAGGGAACAACAGGAAGAACACAAGGCAATAGCATAGATACTCAATGATAATAGCCAAAAGGAGATGAAGCGCTTCCCCTGCCCATACTCTCAAGGATAATCTCCTGTTTTCATAGTTAAATGGTGGAGAAAAATAAAAAACGCTGGAAAACGTGAAAAAGGAATACTGTTACCGTTCTCCAGTGCTATTTTTTTTATGAATTTAGCAAAAGGGCTTATTTTAAATAATCCCTCGCAGATTTTGCAGATTGATTCTCCCCGGTAATTAGTAGGACTGTAAAAAATCAGGGGCAATCAGCGTTATCCGTGAAAAAAAGTTTCTCCCTGCCGGTACAGGATATTCTGATCCGTGCCGGCAGGGAGTTCATCTTTTACCAAAGTCCTTGAACAATTCCGCATTTTTATTCCTGAGATTTTCATTTTCGATTTTGAGTGCGGTATTTTCGGCCACCAGATTTTTCAATTCATTGAGCAACCGATCAACCACATTTTCGGGATTTATTTCTGGTTGTGGTTTCGATTTCAACATTTCCCCCTTACCGGTAAGAAGCCACTCGGGTGAAATCTCAGGATAGACGGATAAGATATTTTCTAATTTATCGACACCGATAGTGCGTTTGTTTTTTAATTGCGAACCAAAAGAACCATTTGAGAACCCTACATTCTCTTCAAATTTCTTTATATTAATACCTTTATAATCAATATATTCTTTGATTCTCTCCAATGTCCCCATAAAATAAGTAGAAAATATCTTACAAAATATTTGGTTTATTAAGAAATATCTTATTACTTTGCTTTCTCTTTCGATGGTTGCATTCCTTTCTCTTTCGATTTAGAAAGCAGGGGTAAAGGTACGAAAAAATTATGATGTAAGGAAATGGGAGAGATTTTGATGAAACATGGGGAACGAGGGAAACTCGCTAAAATGTTCGGAGTAAGTGAAGTTACCGTTCGCAGCGCCTTGAAGGAACGAACGCGTAGCGAGCTTTCGCAGCGTATCCGCAAAGCCGCGCTCGCAAGGGGGGGCGTGGAGGACGGAGGAATTGAAAATGGGGTGGCTAAAGATTGATTTTATCTATGGACTTTGAATTTATTGAATCTAACGAATAAAGAATATACAGAATTATGAGTAATCAAACAACTATTACCAATGTAGATCAAGTAACGATTCGCTTTTCAGGTGATTCGGGCGACGGCATGCAGTTATCGGGAACTATATTCTCGACCTTATCGGCTATCTTCGGAAACGAAATAGCCACTTTCCCCGATTATCCGGCGGAAATACGTGCTCCCCGAGGCACGCTCAGCGGTGTTTCGGGTTTTCAGGTGCGCATTGGAAGCAGGGGGATATATACCTCGGGGGACAAGGCCGATGTGCTGGTGGCGATGAATCCCGCTGCCCTCAAAGTGAATCGTGAACACTTGCGAAAAGGTTCTATCGTTCTTTTCGACACGGATTCTTTTCTGAAAAAAGATCTCGAAAAGGCTGAATTCAAAACCGACGATCCCTTCGTGGAACTGGAGTTGAATTATGTGCAATCCCTTCCAGTGGCCATCAGTTCTCTCACCCAACAATCGTTGAGAGGAAGCAGTCTGGAGACAAAAGACATATTAAGGTGCAAAAACATGTTTGCCCTGGGGATAGTATGCTGGCTGTTCAACAGGCCTCTGGAGACTGCCGAAAAATTGTTGATGCAAAAATTTATGAAAAAACCGACTATCGCTCAGGCGAATCTCCAAGCTTTACTCGATGGGTATAATTATGGCGAGAATCTTCAGTTGACCGTCTCTACCTATTATGTCGAGAGGGCGGAAAGCCGTCAGGGTTTTTATACGGACGTCAACGGCAATACCGCCATAGCTTACGGCTTGATAGCTGCTGCCGAAAAAGCGGGTGTGCAACTATTTCTGGGCTCGTATCCCATCACTCCAGCCACCGATATCTTGCACGAGTTGGTAAAAAGAAAAGATCTGGGCGTGAAAGCCTTGCAGATGGAAGATGAAATTGCGGGCGTTTGCAGCGCCATAGGAGCTAGTTTTGCCGGTTGTTTGGCTGCTACTTCGACTTCCGGTCCGGGTTTGGCGCTCAAGAGCGAAGCGATTGGGTTGGCGGTGATGACTGAGTTGCCCTTGGTTTTGATAGATGTGCAACGAGGGGGACCTTCTACGGGGATGCCTACTAAGAGTGAACAATCCGACCTTTTTCAGGCCCTCTATGGGCGCAGTGGCGAAAGCCCCGTGGTCGTGCTTGCCGCCTGCTCTCCTACGGATTGCTTCGATAGCGCCTTTTGGGCCTCGAAGATCGCTTTGGAGCACATGACTCCTGTAATCTTGCTGAGCGATGCATATATTGCAAATGGTGCTTCAGAATGGAAGATTCCAAAAAAGGAAGATTATCCGGAAATCCATCCGCCGTATGTTCAAAAATACTTCAGAGAAAGTGCCGAAAAGTGGAAACCCTATCTTCGCGACGACCAATCGTTCGTCAGATATTGGGGGGTGCCTGGAACACCGGGCTATATGCACCGTATAGGCGGCCTGGAAAAAGATTACTATTCCGGCGCCATTTCCTACGATGCGGACAATCACCAACGGATGGTCGATACCCGTCAAGCCAAGATACAAAACATAGTCCGCGATATTCCTCTGCAAGAAGTCATGGGTGATGAAGATGCCGACACGCTTATCGTGGGTTGGGGCGGTACGCGTGGACATTTGCTCGAAGCGATGCTCCGTCTGCGGAAAAAGGGCCTAAAGGTGGCCTTGACGCATTTTAAGTTTATCAACCCCTTACCAGGCAATACGCAAGATATTTTGAAAAAGTATCGCACCATTATCGTAGCGGAACAAAACAGCGGGCATTTTGCAGCCTATCTGCAAAGCATGTTCGGCGATATAACCATACGTAAATTTAATCGTATTCAGGGACAACCATTTATGGTAGATGAGTTGGAAGATGCATTCATTCAAATTATGGAGGAAAAATAAATTATGAAAACAACAGAAACTATGGCAGTATATACTGCAAAAGATTTTAAGAACGACGTAAATGTGCGCTGGTGTCCGGGTTGCGGCGACCACGCCATTTTAAAGAGTTTACATGCGGCAATGGCTGAGTTGAATATTGCACCGCATCAAACGGTAGTAGTATCCGGCATCGGTTGTTCGTCACGATTACCTTATTATATGAACACGTATGCTTTTCATAGTATTCATGGTCGGGCCCCGGCAATCGCAACGGGGGTGAAAATGGCTAATCCCGACTTAAACGTATGGATAATTACGGGCGACGGTGATGCTTTGGCTATCGGCGGAAATCATTTTATTCATGCTTTAAGGCGTAATATCGATTTAAATATCATTCTGTTTAATAATAAAATATACGGATTGACAAAGGGTCAATATTCGCCTACTTCGGACAGAGGGTTTATTTCCAAATCTTCTCCCTACGGAACAGTCGAAGACCCGTTTCGACCGGCTGAACTATGTTTCGGAGCAAGAGGTACTTTTTTTGCACGAACGGTTGATAGCGATTTGAAAAATTCTACTCTGATAATGGTCGAGGCCGCCAAACATAAGGGGGCATCTGTAGTGGAGGTCTTGCAGAATTGTGTTATATACAATAACGGTATTCACAAAAGCATTACTGACCGTACGGCGCGCTCCGAAAAAACAATTCTGCTCAAACAGGGTGAAAAAATGCTTTTCGGGGCCAATAATGACAAGGGAATCGTCCGTGAGGGATGGGATTTAAAAGCGGTAACTATTGGACAGGATGGGTATACCTTGGATGATGTACTGGTACATGATGCAACAACTCGTGATGTGACGTTACACATGAAGCTCGCTTTAATGGGGTATAATAATACTCTTCCTATAGCCTTGGGCACGATTAGGTGTGTTTCCGCGCCTACTTATGAAGAAGAGTATGAAAAACAAATTGTTACTGTGCAAAATAGATTGCCTGAAAGGTGCCTTAACGACTTTTTGATGTATTCTACAAACATTTGGGAAGTAAAATGAAAAATTAAATAATGATCTTATGAATACTAATGAAATTACAGTTCAAAAAGAGGGTTTCTTTAAAAAGTGGGGACTGGTTATCGGAGCTATTGTTCTTTTGATTTTTGTTTTAATGCCGACAATAGAAGGGTTGACCGTTGCAGGTCAGCGGATGATCGGTATTTTTTTGTTTGCTGTCATCGTATGGATGTCGAGTACGGTTTCTTATCCGGTCAGTGCGATTATAATTATGACTTTGATAGCAGTTCTATTGGGTACCGCGCCGGATATAGCCGATACAACAAAACTAATGGGAACGAGTAAAGCCTTAAAAATGGGAATTTCCGGATTTTCAAGTACGGCGTTTTTGCTTGTGGCGGCGGCGATGTTTATTTCCGTGGCAATGATGAAAACCGGGCTTGACCGCCGCATCGCATTGACAATGCTTTCAAAAGTGGGAGCGAAGGTCAGCCATATTTATTTAGGATGTATCGCCTGCGGTTTCGTGTTGGGATTTTTTGTTCCCAGTTCAACAGCTCGTGTTGCTTGTGTTTTACCGATCATCATGGGTATTTTAAATATTATGGATATTGATCATCGAAGTAAATTCGCCGGACTTCTGGTTATTGGTGTTGCACAGGCGGATACCATGTGGAATATCATGATTCAAACGGCTGCCGCGCAAAATATGGTAGCGGTGGAATTCATTAATTCGGAATTGAATGCGACGGTGCCTTGGATCAATTGGTTATTGGCCGCTGCGCCTTTTTCACTCATTTTAGCTGTCATTTATTATTTCCTGTCCATGGCGATACACAAACCATCATTCGACATTCTTCCTGGCGGGGTTACTGCTATTGCAAAAATGAAATCCGATTTGGGTCCGATGACTAAAGATGAAAAAAAATTATCAGTCGTGCTCATTCTTTTACTATTCTTTTGGTCTACGGGAGGAATACTTCATAATTTCGATACTTCGACTACCACTATCATAGCCATCGCGCTGTTGATGCTTCCCAAAATAGGGATAATGGACTGGAAATATACCGCGCCCAGAATCAATTGGGGAACGATTGTCATGTTTGGACCCGGAATTAGCCTCGGCACGGCACTCCTTAAGACGGAAGGAGCAACATGGTTGGCTAAGATGCTTAATTCGGGTTTAGGGCTTTCCTCGGCAACCCCGTTGGCCATCATCGCCATTATGGGCGCATTCTTAATTCTTATTCATCTGGGATTTGCCAGTGCTACTGCTCTTTCTTCTGCCATGATTCCCATTGTCATCTCGGTATTACAAACGGTTACTGGCGAAATTAATGTAGTAGGTATGACTATGATCTTGCAATTCTCTTGTTGTTTCGGATTTATTTTCCCGGTTAACTCCCCTCAAGGAATGGTCGCTTACGGAACCGATACCTTTGAAGCGAAAGATTTCATTAAGAGCGGCGTTCCCATTACCATTATCGGTTATCTGTTGCTATTGGTATTTGCGGCAACGTATTGGAAATGGATCGGTCTCGTATGAACCGGAAACAATAGCATATTTTTATTTCTGATATAACCTATCATCCATAAACAGCCTATTGAAAGAATAAATTGATGAAATGAATTTTCTTAATTTTTAATGTGAAAAATATATGATACGAAAAAAATTATTCTTTGTTTTATTCGTTTTGTTTCCGGCGCTTTTATTCGGCCAGAAAACAGATTCGATCCGTTATCCTAAATTAAAGGTAACCGAAATTTTAGTAAGTAATTACGAACATGCCTTTGAAGCAGGTACTAATCAATTCTCCGTGAAAAATTCGAGAGTTGATGCGGTGGGAAATTTTACGGAAAATATTTCTTATCGGGGACAACTTACGCTGAAAGACAATGGAAATTTCAACGTCTTGGATTTGTCGGCGACGTTTATGCCGGTGCAAGGACTTTCCCTGACTTTCGGACAAACGGCTATTCCTCTTTTCAATCCGTACGTAGCAGGTCCCTCTTCGATGATGTTTGCCACTCGTCCGTATATCGGGGACTATTTTTTGAGTACGCGCGACGTCGGCCTGTCGGGAAAGTATCAGTTTTATGCGGGGATTATGCCCGTTTCGGTGGAATTGGGTCTCTTTAACGGGAATACCATCAATAAATCGGAATGGCGTAAGGGTAAAAACATGTCTTACGGGGCACGGCTTCAATTGGGCGCCATGAAAGGCGCTCGCGCGACGGTGAAATTTTACGATTATCCTAATTCCGAGGAGTTGCATTATTTTTTCTATGGCGCCGATGTACGTTACGAAGGCGATAACTGGAAGATAGAAACGGAAGTGATCAATCGCGACAATAGGAAAGACGAAAAAGATGACCTGCTGTCGTACTATGTGCAGGGAGTTTATGGTTTCCCGCTCAAAAAGAGCTGGATATTCAAAAATGTTCTACCCGCCGTTCGTTGGGATGCACTGAAGAAGGGGCATGAAGAAAGCGGTATGGATGTGAACCGGTTGACTGTCGGCGTGGGGTTCGGGTTAACGCAAAAATATTTTTCGTCGTTGTTACGACTAAACTACGAGCGGTGTTTTGTCAATCGGGAAATCGATATTTTGGGCAATGAAAAAGATTCGGATAAGTTGATTGTAGGATTGATATTGGTACTCTGAGCGCAACTCTGTCTATTTGTCCAAACCCATTGTAAAAACAGATTAATTCATAAATAACACGAGTATGAAACAGGTCTTTTTCCTTATATTATGTGCTCTTTTCAGTTTGAATGTAGCCGCACAAACCGATTTATTGAATGAAAGACAAACGGCGAGTATTACGATGGCTCAAACTAATACTTCCCTTAAATCGGGAGGCTCAACAGCTAATCCGGAAAACAGTCGTGAAACGATTCCTGCGAATGCTTCGCTAAAGTTTGCAATAGAATTTGTTTTATTACTGCTTGTCATCTATTTTGGAATTAAATACGGGGGCATTGCTTTAGGATTATTAGGTGGTTTGGGCGTGGCTCTGTTGGTCCTTGGCTTTAGAGACGGTTCGGGGAAACCGCCTATCGATGTGATGCTTATTATTTTGGCTGTAACTGCCGCCTCATCCACATTGAAAGTTACGGGAGCATTGCAAATATTGGTGAACTTGGCCGAAAAAGTCCTTCGGAATCATCCGAAATATGTTGTCTATTTGGCACCGACGTGTACTTTTCTTTTAACCGTGTTGGTTGGAACGGGCCATGCGGTATATCCCTTGTTCCCCGTTATATATGATGTCGCCTATAAACGGAAAGTTCGCCCAGAAAGGCCTATGGCCATCGCTTCCATCGCTAGTCAGATGGGAATTACGGCATCTCCCGTTGCGGCAGCCGCGGCAACGATGATAGGCGTAGGCGCCGCAGTAGGAATTGAAATAAGCTTGGTGGAAATTCTTAGAGTAACTATACCTGCTTGTTTTCTGGGTGTGATGGTTGCGGCCACTTAGAGCCTCAACAGGGGGAAAGATTTGGATAAAGACCCTGAATATTTAAAGAAAATGGAAGATCCGCAAATGCGGGAATATATTACCGGCGATATCGAAAGAGAGACTTCATTAGCGACAAGTAAAAATGCGAAAGTCGCCTTAACATTATTTTTGGTGGGTATTCTTGCCGTTATCATTATCGCGTTAAACCCCGACAAACTGATTCCTACGGGACTGAATGGAAAACGCATCCCAATGACGGAAGTATTGCAATTTGTAATGCTTGCCGTGGGCGGAATTATTTTGTTAAGCACGAATTTAAAGGGAAAACAAATATCCGATACTAAAGTTTTCAGCGCAGGAGCCATTGCCGTCATTATGATCTTCGGGATTTCGTGGATGAGTGAAACGGTAATCGAAAACAACAAACCGTTTTTGCTTTCTTCCATCAGCAGTTGGACGGAGAGGTATCCCTGGATTTTCGCCGTGGCTTTATTCTGTATTTCCATGTTTTTGAAAAGCCAGGCGGCTACACTCTCGGTATTGATGCCTTTAGGATTTATGCTGAATATACCTACTAATATACTTATCGGGTGCATCCCTGCATCTTATGCTTATTTCTTCTTCTGCTTTTATCCTTCCGACGTAGCTTGCATAAGTTTTGATAGGACAGGAACGACGCACATGGGCAAATATATTCTGAACCATAGTTTTATGATTCCGGGCTTAATAGGGGTATTCTCGGCCACAGTTATCGGGTTGCTGCTGTCGTCATTTGTTTATGGTTAAAAACGACATTCCCGGGAGTGTCGCTCACAGCGTAACCCCCGGGAATGTTCCTTTTGTCTTTTATCTCTTGTCGCTGCTTATTTCTTCTCGGCGAAAAGCACCATTTTCACATTCAATTTATAACCGATATTGATGACGTCGATCACGTCCTGAAGGGTGAGGCTTTTATCGGCTTGCAAGATCACATTCAACTCTTCATTCTCCTGCTTGGCGGCCAGGATAGATTCCAGGCGTGATTCTATTTGGTCGAAAGTCACTTCTTCGTTATCGACAAAATACTGTAAGTCGCGCGTCACCACTACGTGCACCGCTTTTTTCATTGTCGTGTTTTCTGCTGCGGACGCTTCGGGCAGTGTTACTTTCACCACCGAAGGCGTGACCATCGTGGAGATGATCAGGAAAAACATCAACAAGAAAAACATGATGTCATTCAAAGAAGCCGTAAAGACTTCCGCATTCCTGCTTTTTCTGCGTTCGATTTTCATTCTCGGTGTTTATGCTTTATTTTGTAAACGGATGGTTTTGAGGATCTCGTTCGAGTCCTTTTCTACCTGTGCTACCACCCGGTCGATTTTCGTATTCAGAATGTAATAGCCTGCATAGGCGATGATTCCCACGAAAAGGCCGACTCCCGAACAGATCATCTTTTGGTAAAGGCCGTCGGAAATGGTTCCGATACTCAAGTCGTTGGTGACGGATATATTATAGAATATGGTGATTACTCCGAAGATGGTTCCCAGGAAACCCAACATCGGGGCTATCGTTGCGCTGATACCCAGATAATTCATTCCTTTTTCGAGCCGGCCAACTTCCTGGCGCGATTCCACCTGCATGGCTTCCTCCACTTCCCGGGCGCCGTTTTTGATTTCTTCCAATCCGGTGCTGATCACCCGAGAGGATGAGTTGTTTATCTGAGAACAAAAAACCAGCGCTTTTTCATCGCGTTTTTCGTTAATCAATTCTTTTACACGCGGAAGCCACATCTTGTCATCGTTGGTAGCATGTCTGAGAACCAACCATCTTTCTATAATAATATATACGGAAATGAAGAGCAGCAAAAAAATAGGGGCCAGAATCCATCCCCCTTTCATCAACATGGTGAAATAATTAATGCTGACGTCTTGGGTTACGCCGGGAACTTCGTTGACAAATGATACATCTTGAAGTAACGTGAATGCTAATTGAAATGACATAAAATAATCCTTTTTATCGGTGGTTTAAAAATACGCTTTTTATTGGATAACGTTTTTGAAACGTCAAAAATACGCATAATTTCGTTATTATGCACGAATGGGTTGTCAATTTTTCTTTATTCGGGCCGGCGGAATGGCTTCATGAGGTCTCATAAAGTCGCCTTTCGAAAGAAAAATACTCCTAAAAGGAATAATAAGACCCTTATTTTTTGCCGGACGGGTTATAGGAGCGAAGCTATTTCGGCCGGATGGTTTACTATAGTGGCGGCTCCGGCTTGCACTAACTGTTCCCTGCTCCGGAAGCCCCATAATACGCCTACGGCATACATGCCGGCATCGCAGGCGGTGAGCATGTCGATATCCGAGTCGCCCACATAGACGATTTCTTCGGGGCGCAGCTTCATGCTGTCCGCTATCTGTAACGCCATGGCCGGATTGGGTTTCTTCAACTCTTCCGAGCGCATGCCGATGACGAGGTCGAAATAGCCGGGCAGTAACGCGGCGATAATCCGTTGCGTTTCTGCATCCGCTTTATTGGAAAGCACACTCATGCTCAGTCCGCGCGCTTTCAACGTGTCGAGTAACTCTTCGATGCCCTCGTAAGGTTTCGTTTTATTCAGGCTGTTACGGCTATAGTGCTCCACCATGCGGCGATAACAGGACTCGATGGTCGCTTCGTCGCGTGCCGTTTCGGGAAGAGCGAGGCGCGCCAGGTTGCGGATGCCGCTGCCGACAAACGATTTATATTCGGTCTCGTGATGCGGCGGAAACCCTAAGCCGGTTAATACGTGGTTCATCGAATCGGACAGATCCGCTATCGTGTCGATCAAGGTCCCGTCCAAATCAAAAAGTAATCCCTTATAACTCATTATTTGTTTGCTTTGCGTGTATGATTTCCAAAGATACGAAACATCGGGCGAATCGCCGCAAATTATGAAGCTCTTGCTCTCCTGATTTAAGTCTGCATTGAAAAAAACTATTGGAAACGATATGTACGGATGGTCGATTCGATAATTTCCTCCTCAAATGTTTCGTCTGAATATAAGTTGATTTGTATGGCAAGCCCGGAAATGAAATTTCGCCATGCCCGGTATTTCTGTAGCGACTCGAAGTCTTTTACCAGCAGGCGCATTTGTTCGGCGCTATCATACGTATGAATGGTGTAAATCCATTGTGAGAGGTTTCGGACGGTTAAGGCGTTTTCTTTCTCCGAATCTTTAGCGATGGAAATTTGCATTTCGTCGAGCACAAATGCTTGTCCTTCCCGGATCGTTTTTATTCCTTCTTTAATGGAACGCCGTATGTCATAATATCTTCTTATTTCAGGAATGACTGCCACCGCTAATATTCCTATGATTGTGGCCTCGGCAATCTCTTTTAGATATTTCGGATCTCGGATATAAAAACAAGCGAAGAATGCAATTCCAATGATTAAGAACAACGGATATTTGACTCGTCTCATTACTTTATCTTTAATGGCTATCAGTTTTTTATATATTGGCAAAGATATGAAATGTAAAAGAAAAAATAAGCCATAGATCGTTTTTTCTTTTAGTTGACAAACTATTTATATTTTTTTATTGGCGTTTTATGCTTCGGTGATTCTCATGACAAAACACAATATCGCAGAAAGTTTTTTCCATATTAAATGTTTTTTCTCATCTTTGTAGAAATTTTGCAAGAGTGGTTCCGAAGTAACTATCCTTATTTTTGAGATGAAAGATAATACGTTGTTGGATGATTGGTTCAGGAAAATTGCCTTTAATGACGATCAGGAAGCCTTTAAAGCGCTGTTTTTCGAGTTCTATCCATCGCTGTGTGTATTCGCCGAACGCTACATTTCCTCGCCGGAGATGTGTGAGGATATTGTGCAGGATACCTTCTTTCAGATTTGGAACAACCGCAAAAAGATAGAAGTTGCATCCTCTTTCCGCAATCTGCTGATAACTTCCGTGAAAAACAATTGTACCGATTACTTACGCAAGCAATCTACCCGGCAGCGATATCTGGACAAGCAACCCGGCGAAGACTATTCCGATTCTCCCGAAGAAATCTATACGGTACGCGAATTGGAAAGCTTGCTGCAGGCAGCTTTGCAAAAATTACCGGAGAACAGCCGCCGGGCTTTCGAGTTGAGCCGCTTCGGACAGTTGACCTATCAGCAAATCGCCACCGAGATGTCCGTGTCGCCTAAAACGGTGGAGGCTTATATCTCCAAAGCATTGGGCTTATTAAGAGAAGACCTGAAAGATTATCTCCCGATGTTGATACTGCTTTATCCGGGCTTTTTTCAATAAATATCGATTTTAACATAGGGGCTTTTCGATTTCATACGTCAAGTGAATAGAACGAGCAAAAAAGTGTTTTTTTGTAGAGAGACAATTGAAAAATAAAACGTGATACATGGAATTCAGTGATGCCCATATTGTAGCTTATTTAAAAGGATATCTGCCGTCGGAAGCGCTTCGCGAATGCGATGCGTTGATGCACTCTTCCCCCGAATTCAAACGGAGGGCCGATCAGATACGATATATCTATAACCTAACCGGTGAGTTGGATAAGCAGAAGCAGATCGATGCCGCATCAGCATGGCGTGTTGTCTCCCGCCGGATTTCGCGCGTATCGTTCAGACACAAGATATGGGATATCGCCCGGACCGCAGCCGCCGTGTTGCTTCCGCTCCTTTTAATCCATCAATATATAATAAAACCCATGCAGGATGCAACGCCTGAGTCGATGATTACGATCGCTTCGGCGCCGGGTGTCGTCACGAAAGCCTCTTTGCCCGATGGCAGCCAAGTATGGTTGAACGCACAAAGTACGCTGACTTATCCCCAGCGTTTTTCGAAGAATAAACGGACGGTCCGCCTGACGGGCGAGGCTTATTTTAAAGTCGCCGCCGACAAGAAGCATCGCTTCGACGTGGTTACACCCGGCGATATGACCGTCAGTGCGTTCGGCACGGAATTCAATGTGGCGGCCTATCCCGACGCCCCCGACTATCAGGTGACGTTGGCTCAAGGAAATGTCGATGTGATGCCGGATAATGCCGGAGGGAACCGCGCGCTGCAGGAAGGCCAAAAGGCCGTTTTGACGTTAAGTTCGGGCGAAATGGATGTCCGGCAAACCGACACGTATGTCGATACGGCATGGAAAGACGGGAAAATGGTATTCCGTCGCGAAAGGCTCGAAAACATCGCCCTGAAACTCTCCCGCAAGTTCGGCGTGGTTATCCGCCTCGAAGGCGAGGAGTTGAAAGGATACGAATACACGGCGACCTTTACCGACGAAACCCTCGAAGGTATTCTCGATTTATTAAAGCGGTCGGCCCCCATTTCGTATACGGTATCGAAACAAAAACAGTTGGACAATAATACCTTTACCCAAAGGGAAGTGACCATCAGACAATCAAAATAAAATGACAAAGACCCATTAGAGAAAGGAGAAACGCCTATGAAGACATGATAACCCCTATTCCGTAAACAAAAAACGGGAGAACGAAAAACATCCTCCCGTAAAGTGATTGCTGAGCGGAAAACATCACCTTACCGACAGCAAGCAAGTTACTAAACCATCAAAGTATTTAATAACAATGTAAAAATATGAATAATTCATCAGATGAACAAAAAGGATGTGTCCTTTATCATTTATTAAATAAAATTCCTACAGCCATGAGGATAGCCATTATACTATGTTGTGTTTTTGCCTTTCAATTGCAGGCGGAACATATTTATTCTCAACAAGCAAAGATTTCGCTGGATATGAAAAACGCCTCCATCGAAAAAGTATTGCAAGCCATTGAGCAGAAATCAGGCTATTATTTCCTGTATAATAGCAAACTGGTAAATGTCGATCGGAAAGTCGATGTCACGGTTCAGGAAGAAGCGGTGGCTTCCGTGTTGAAGCAATTGTTTGCCCCCGAAGGAGTGGAATATGAAGTGAAAGGCTCACAGATAATTCTACATCCCAAACGCGACAATGACCTCCCGTCGGCATCGGCAAACGAAATCAAGCAACAACAAAAGACAATCACCGGGAAAATTACCGATGTCAACGGAGAGCCCATTATCGGTGCGAATATCGTAGAAGAAGGCGCTTCGGCTAACGGTACGATCACGGATATAAACGGACATTTCACCTTGCAGGTCGGCGACCGTGCCGTCATCAAGGTAACTTATATCGGGTATCAATCGCAGACTCTCTCCACAGCCGGCAAAAACGCGTTCGAGATTGTGCTGGCAGAAGATACCAAGGCGCTCGACGAATTGGTCGTAACGGCCTTGGGGATTAAAAAGGAAGCAAAAGCGCTTTCTTACAATGTGCAAGAAGTCACCGGATCGGAGATTGTCGGCGTAAAAGATGCCAATTTTGTCAATGCTCTGGCCGGTAAAGTGGCTGGGGTTGCCATTAATGCCAGTTCTTCCGGTATCGGTGGCGGAGCAAAAGTCGTGATGCGAGGAGCCAAATCTATCAGTGGAAATAACAATGCCCTTTATGTGATTGACGGTATTCCGATGCCTTCATTAGAGACCACACAGCCTAACGATTACTTTACGGGTATGGGCCAGTCGGGTGACGGGGCATCCATGATTAACCCCGAGGATATCGATCGTATGTCGGTGTTGAGTGGAGCGGCAGCATCGGCTCTATATGGTAGCGAGGCTGCTAATGGTGTTGTTTTGATTACGACGAAGAAAGGGAATGCGGAAAGAATGAATGTAACATTCACCAACAATACCTCGTTCTATAATCCGTTTGTTACCCCGGAATTTCAAAACACCTATGGAGCTGCCAGCGGTTCCCTACAGAGTTGGGGACAGAAATTGGCCCAACCGAGCAGCTATGATCCGTTGGATTTCTATCAGACGGGTTGGAACGAGACAAACGCGCTTACGATCAGTAATGGTTCCGATAAAAACCAGACGTTCCTCTCAATGGCTGCCACCAATGCCGAAGGAGTCGTATTGAACAATACGCTCGATCGTTATAATTTTACCATTCGTAATACCACCAGTATGCTGGATGATAAGTTACGGCTCGATCTCAGTGCCAATTATATGAATATCCGAGAAAAAAATATGATTTCTCAGGGCCAATACTTCAATCCGATTGTTCCTGTGTATTTGATGTCGCCGAGTTATGGCTTAGAAACCTATGAATTGTTTGAAATGTACGATGAGAGTCGTGGTTTTAAAACTCAATATTGGCCGTGGGGAAATATGGGTATCGCGATGCAAAATCCTTATTGGATTACCAATCGAGATAATTTTATCAATCATAAGAATCGTTTTCTTGTCAGTAGTGGTTTGTCTTATGACGTCGCAAAGGGCATTACCCTCAATGCACGCGCCAAAATGGATTACACTTCTGCTATAAATGAAAAGAAATATTCGGCTTCGACCGACGCTATTTTTGCACAACGATATGGGGCTTATTACAAGGCCGATGCTTCCACCCAACAACTGTATGGTGATGTAATGCTAAATATCGACAAGTACTTCGGCGATTTTTCATTGGCCGCAACAGTGGGTGCCAGTATACAGGATGTCGACTATAAATATTATAGTGTGGGGGGTGACCTCAACTCGGTTGCCAATAGTTTCACGTTGAAAAACCTCAATCAGGCAAATGCGGAGTTTGATCAAGACGGTTATCACGACCAAACCCAATCGATCTTCGCTACTGCGCAAGTCGGTTGGCAAAGTAAGCTTTATTTGGATTTGACCGGACGCACAGACTGGGCCTCTGCTTTGGCATGGACCAATACCCATTATGTCGCTTATCCTTCTATCGGTTTGTCGGCTATCCTTACCGATCTGCTACCGATTAAGAATAATGTACTGACCTTCTTAAAACTTCGCGGTTCTTACAGTGAAGTCGGAAATGCTCCTACACGCTACATTGCTTATCAAACGCATCCTTATCAGGCGGGTACACCTTCTACGACGACGACTTACCCCAACACCGATATCAAACCCGAGCGGACTGAGGCCTGGGAAGTGGGTTTGCAATCGAATTTTTGGAATGATAAGTTATCGTTGAACGTTAGCTTATATAAGACTTCTACATACAACCAGTTGTTCAATCCCACACTTTCTTCTTCTTCGGGTTATACATCCATTTATATCAATGGGGGACAAGTGGATAATAAGGGCGTGGAGTTGAGCTTGTCGCTCAATCAGCCGCTTGGGCCCGTACAATGGAATTCTACGTTTACCTATACGCTCAACCGTAATAAGATTAAAAAACTTTTGAGTCCTACTACATTGCCCAATGGAATAGTTGTTGAGCAGGATATGTTGGATCTGGCCGGTATCGGTAATGTGAAAACCCGTTTGGAAGAGGGTGGTTCTATTGGCGATTTGTATGTGACGGCATTACGTACCGATGAACATGGATTTATCGATGTGGACTATGTAAACAATACCGTCGCGGTAGACGGAAATGCAGGTGACAGGAAAGACGGTTGGATTTATGCCGGAAACTCGCAGGCCAAATATACCATGGGATGGCGCAACTCTTTCAATTGGAAAGGTTTGTCTCTCGGATTCTTAATCAATGCCCGCGTGGGCGGTGTAGGAGTGTCTATGACGCAGGCTTTGATGGACTCTTACGGAACATCGAAGGCTTCTGCCGATGCCCGTGATGCCGGTGGGGTCATGATCAACGGATATTTGGTTCCTGCCGCTCAGAAGTATTATACGACAGTGGGTACGGGTGTCGGTTCCAGGTATGTGTACAGTGCTACAAATGTACGTCTTGCCGAACTCTCTTTCGGCTACGACATTCCTGTCGCAAAACTGGCGCCATGGATCAAGGGACTCAACGTTGCCTTTACAGGACGCAATCTCTTTATGTTTTATTGCAAGTCTCCTTACGACCCCGAATTGACGGCTAGCACGGGAACGCACTTCAGCGGTATGGATTACTTCATGTTGCCGAGTTTGCGGAACCTTGGTTTCTCTGTTAAACTAAACTTCTAAAGAATTTTTTAAGATGAAACATATATTTAACTATACAAAGCTTATTTGCGGTGTATGCGTAGCAGGAAGTTTGCTTTTTGCCTCTTGCACGGATCACTTTAAGGACTGGAACATTAATCCCAATGAAGTTACCTCCGAACAGATGGAATATGACAACCTGAATACGGGCGCCTATTTCACTCAAATGGAGAAAGGCGTATTTATCGTAGGTAAAGGGGCCGATGGCATAGGATTGGGTGGACGGTATCAGGTCACGGAAATGCTGACGGGCGATATTTTTGCCAGTTATATTGCCAATATTAATACTTATAGTTATACCACGTATCATAACGACCATTATGCGCTCTATCGCGACTGGTATAACGCTCCTTTCAACGACGCCTATACTAACGTGATGCAACCTTGGAAGTCCATCGTTGACAATACCGATGAGACCTCTCCGGCAAGGGCTATGGCTACCATTGTGAAAGTCCTCGGCATGAGCCGTATTACCGATATGTACGGGCCGATACCTTATACTCGGTTTGGTTCTGCTATTCAGGTGCCTTATGATAGCCAAAAGGACGTGTACTACCGGTTCTTCGAGGAATTGGACGATGCGATCGATGTATTGACGGATTATAATAGCAGCAATTCCGCCAAATATATGGAGCAATACGACTATATCTATAATGGTAATGTGGCTAAATGGATTAAGTTTGCCAACACGCTTCGTCTTCGTTTGGCTATGCGCATTTCTTTTGTCGACCAGCCTAAGGCCGAAACCGAAGCTGCTGCCGCTATTAATCATAGCAATGGGTTGATAACCACAATCGACGATTCGGCTATTTTGCACCAGATGACCTCTTTTTCATTCACCAATCCTTTGTGGGAAGTGAGCGAAAGTTTTCAGGATATGCGTATGGGTGCTACGATGGATTGTTATCTGAACGGTTATAATGATCCTCGTCTTTCAAGGTATTTCTGTCCGGCAGCCAACGATGGAAATTATCATGGTGTGCGAAACGGGCTTACGAATATATCCAAAGATACCTATAAAGGTGCGGCTTCGGGCTTAAACTTCAATGAAAACGATGATATGCAATGGATGGATGTGGCTGAAGCTTATTTCCTTTTGACGGAAGCGAAGTTACGGCTCAACTTGGGAACGGAAACGGTACAAAGTTATTATGAACAGGGTGTCCGGGCTTCTTTCTCATCTAAAGGCGCTTCAGGTGTCGATGCCTACATCGCCAATCAAGAGAGTTTACCGCTTACTACCTATACCGATCCTGTTACGAACCGGGGAACAAACGTGAACAGCTTTATTTCTCAACTTCCCGTAGCCTGGGATGAAGGCGCTACTCTCGAGAAGAAGTTAGAACGCATCATGATTCAGAAGTGGATTGCTTTGTATCCTGACGGACAGGAGGCTTGGAGCGAGATGCGCCGTACCGGTTACCCCGGGTTTGTGAGAATCAGTTCTTACTCATACACCACAGAGGTGGCGAGTAATGAGATGATCAGCCGCTTGAAGTTTCCGACGACGGAATATTCCGACAACAGTGAAAATACACAAGCCGCCGTATCATTATTAGGGGGGAATGGCGATACTGCCGGAACAAGACTATGGTGGGATGTAAGACGATAACAATATGTTTAATATCTATAAATAAATAATCTGATTATGAATACAATCAAATATCTATTAACTCTTGTAGCGATAGGAGTGTTCGCAACTTCGTGCGATACAAATATTGAATCGGAGGATATTCAGAACCCGTATACCTACAGCGATTTATATTATGAGAACTTGCGTGCTTACAAAGCCAGCGATCACCCGATTTCTTTCGGCTGGTTTGCCCAATATGGCGCACAGAATTCGATGGGCGTACGTTTCATGGGTTTGCCGGATAGTCTCGATATCTGTTCTCTGTGGGGTGGTATTCCGGCAAAGGAAAACACGGCCATTTGGGAAGAAATCCGTTTCGTGCAGAAAGTAAAAGGAACCAAAATGTTTGTGGTAGCCATCACTCGTATTGATGCCGAAACAGACGAGCATGCTTTCAAACAAGCGTACAATGAGGCGCGTCAAATGGAGAACGGAGAAGAAAAGGATGCAGCTATCCTTAAAGCGATTGAGATGTATGCCGAATATTTTTTAGATCAAGTGTTTGAAAACGATCTGGATGGATTCGATGCTGATTACGAACCGGAAGGAGACTTCTTGAGTGGCCGCTATTTCATCCATTTTATGCAGCATTTGGCAAAATATATGGGGCCGAATCCCGATATCACGAAGGAGGAGCGGTTGAAACTTATCCAGGAGCGTTATGGGAAAGAGGTGACCGATACCGATAAGATGCTTTGCGTAGACGGCGGAGCTCCAAATCAATTGATTGATATCTGTAATTACTATTTCCAGCAAACATACGGAGGTTCTCCTGGCAACGATGGTGGTTGGCCCAGTGAAAAGGTAGTCTATTGCGCTAACGTGGGGGATAATTGGCAAAGTGCCAACGTGGGCGGACTTTATGACTATGCGCGTTACAAACCTTCTAAAGGTAAGAAAGGCGGCTTTGGCGCTTTTTTCATCCATCGCGATTACAACGTACATGAAAGTAATCCGTATCCGTACAAGCGTTTTCGGGAATGCATCCAAATTCAGAATCCGGCGATTCATTAATTAATCACTTTAATGAAAGAAATAAATATGAAGAATATAAAAAATATATTTTATGCAGGTCTGCTGGTTCTCGGCATTATAAGCTTTGCAGCTTGTAGTGATGAAGAGACATACGATTTCCCCGGCGATCCATACAACCGAGTATATATCCCTGATAATTCAGGCTCTTACAAGATTATTCAAACACCTATAAGCTCTATCAGTAATCTCGAATTCGAAACGATCTTAAAGTGCACTCAGAAAGCTTCTGAAAATATCAAGGCTACGGTGGAGGTTGACAATTCATTGATTGCCGCTTATAACGAAGAGCATGGTACTCATTACGAAGCAATACCGGCAGCGGCACTCGTGATAGAGAATGCTGTTATGAATATCCCCGCGGGAGCTATGGCTACTACAGATACGCTTCGTATCACTACTACCGAAAAGGCAGAGGTCGTTTCGACCCTTAGAAGTCAGAATGGATATCTTATTCCTCTGCGTCTTACTACGATAGAGGGTGGAGCTTCTCAACCGAGTACGAATTTCTTTTCCACTTATCTGATTGTTACCGTCACGGAAGATAATGTGAATCATGATGCCGTTGAGGAAGACATTACCGGTACTTTGGTCGCAGATCAAAGTGGATGGTCGGCAACCACCAATGGAACAGTGAGTACATGGGGTAATCCGATTGAAACTCTTTTTGATGGGGATATGGCGACTTATTGTACCATTAATAATAACTCAGAAGATATCAATTTAGACATCAATATGGGTAAACCCTATACATTTGATGCGATTACGCTCTATTATGGATATTCTTATCCCGGTTGGGGAAGTTATGAATATGGCTCCTTGTTCGGTGGAATGACCATATATACCAGTAATGATGGTACGACGTGGCAATCGGTAGGTGAGATAACCGGTGGTGCTTCAAAGTTCTGTGTTTTTTATGCCCCTATTACAACTCAATACATCCGGTTTGTTAAGCCCAGAACAGCTCTATATGGTGGTATATTTAATATTTATGCAAAATAATTTTAGAAGAATATGAAGAAATATATATTATTCCCTTTATTTACTTTGCTGCTTTGTATGACAGGCTGCAAAGAAGGACCTGACTTTGGCGATGCAATCTATATGACGGGCACGTTGACCTCGTCCAACATTCGCTTTTTGGTAGACGGGCAGTCGAGTATGGGTCTTACGGTGACTTCAAGCATGAAGACCGAAAGTGATGTTAAGATTAGTTTGAAACCGGCGCCGGAACTTCTGGATGCATTTAATGCCTCTACCGGCCGGAACTGTCAGTTGCCCCCATCCGGTAGTTATTCGATAGAGGGTTCTGAGGTCGTCATCAATACGGGGAAGTCTCAGTCCTCGCAAATTAAAGTAAGCGCTGACTCCGAAAAGTTACAAGAAGGAGTGGCTTACTGTCTTCCGGTATCCATCACATCTGTAGAAGGAGGCGATCTGCGAGTGTTGCAAAATTCGCGCACGGCGTATGTTCTGCTTACAAAGGTTGTGAATGTAAAAGCCGCTTATCTGGCTAAGAGGGGATGCTTCGATATCCCTTCGTTCGGAGAAGAAGACAGCCCCGTAAAGGCGCTGGGGCAAATGACGCTTGAAATGAAAGTGCTTCCTAAATCTTTTTCGGGTATCAGTTCGTTGTGCGGTTGTGAAGAAAACTTCCTCTTCCGTTTTGGTGACGGTGCCGGTAATCCCGATAATAAACTTCAATTATCGAAAGGCTCTATCGGTTCGGCTTCGCACCCTGACCGGAAAGACCATTATGAGTCTTGGGTGGATAAAGAGTTCGATACCGGTCACTGGTTGCACTTTGCGGCTGTTTATGATGGCCAATATCTCCGTGTGTATTTAGATGGAGAGCAGATTCACTTCGTCGAAACCAATAATGGAGGCACCATCAATCTGAGTATGGCTTACGACGGTCATACGTGGAACGATACGTTTGCTATCGGCCGCTCTGTAGGTCATCAACGTTTCTTCGACGGGTATGTCAGCGAGTGTAGGGTATGGAATGTAGCCCGCACGTCTGCACAGATTCAAGATGGCGTATGCTATGTCGACCCGACGAGTGAAGGGCTGATTGCTTATTGGCGCTTCGACGGAGAAACACAGGAAGACGGTAGTGTGCTCGATATGACCGGTCATGGACATAATGCGAAACCGTACGGTACGATACAATATGTCGATGGTCAAAAATGTCCTTTCTAAACATCCGTTTATAAAAGACTGATAATTAATCCCCGGTCAAATGAAGGATATCCGGGGATTAATTATATTTTCTATTTGATGAAAAAATCACCAATAAGATGAAAAAGTTTTTTAGCTACCTTGGCAATATTCGACATTGTTTGAATATTCCAAAGTAATATAAACAGATAGAATCATGTATTTAATAGGATATGATATAGGTAGTTCTTCGGTAAAAGCTTCCTTAGTGGAAGTCGAAACCGGAAAGACGGTTGCGTCGGATTTCTATCCGAAAAACGAAATGCCCATGCACGCCGAACATCCCGGTTGGGCCGAACAAGACCCCGAAATGTGGTGGAAGAATCTGAAATCGGCTCATGCCTCGGTAATGGCGCATTCAGGAATAGATAAAAAAGATATTCAAGCGATCGGCATTTCCTGGCAAATGCACGGGTTGGTGTTGGTCGATAAAAACCTCGAAGTCCTTCGCCCTTCCATCATTTGGTGCGATAGCCGAGCGGTTCGGTATGGCGAAAAAGCGTTTGAGGAAATAGGAAAGGAGAAAGTGTTATCGCATCTGCTTAATTCTCCCGGAAATTTTACGGCTTCCAAACTGGCTTGGGTAAAAGAACAAGAGCCGCATATCTATGCCCGTATTCATAAAATAATGCTCCCCGGCGATTATATCGCCATGAAATTGACCGGTGAGGTATCGATGACCATCGAAGGACTGTCGGAAGGTATCTTTTGGGATTTCAAAGAGAATAAGCTTTCGAAAGATATTCTCGATTATTTCGGATTCGAAGCTTCTTTTATTCCGGACATAAAACCCGTTTTCGCGATTCAAGGCGAAGTGACGGATTCGGCAGCCGAAGAATTGGGGTTGAATCCGGGAACGCCGGTAAGCTACCGGGCCGGTGACCAGCCTAATAATGCCGTGTCCTTAAATGTATTCAACCCGGGGGAAATTGCCTCAACCGCCGGAACGTCGGGAGTCGTTTACGGAATAATGAATAAAGTAAAGTACGATCCTTTGTCGCGGGTGAATATTTTTGCTCATGTCAATCATCGTCCCGAACAAGTGCGTTTGGGTGTTTTATTGTGTATCAACGGTACGGGCATACTCAATTCGTGGGTCAAGAATAATATGATTCCCGGTAACTTGAGTTACAACGACATGAACGTTTTGGCACAACAGTCGAAAATCGGCGCTAAAGGGATATCGGTCATTCCATTCGGAAACGGGGCGGAACGGATTTTGGAAAACCGCAATGTAGGCGCTTCTTTCCATGGAATAAACTTCAACATCCATACCCAACCCGATTTGGTGCGTGCCGTTCAGGAAGGAATTGTCTTTTCTTTTCAATACGGGATGGAGGTGATGCAGGAGATGGGAATGCCTGTCCGGGTAATACGCGCCGGAAATACCAATATGTTCCAGAGTCCAGTTTTTCGGAATACGCTCGCCTCCGTGAGCGGCGCGACCATCGAATTGTTCGATACCGACGGGGCGGCCGGCGCCGCGAAAGCCGCCGGGATAGGCGCAGGTATCTACGCTTCTCATGACGAAGCCTTTTCATCCTTAAAACGGATCATGACCATAGAACCCGAGAGTACAAATACCGCCCAATATCAGGACGCTTATGAGCGTTGGAAATCATATGCCGATTGCTAATTGCCAATTACAAATTACGAATTACAAATTACGAATTACAAATCTCAAATAATATTTAAAGATGAATGCAGAAAAAAAACAAGTGTTTTTCCCCGGGATAGGGAAAATCGAGTTCGAAGGAAAAGAAAGCCGTAATCCGCTGGCTTTTCGCTACTATGATGCGGATAAAGTTGTTTACGGCCGTAAGATGAAAGACTGGTTCAAGTTTTCCATGGCTTGGTGGCACACCCTATGCGCCGAAGGTGGCGACCCGTTTGGACCGGGAACGAAAACCTTTCCGTGGAATCAGAGCGATTCGGTATTGGAAAGAGCCAAGATGAAAATGGATGCCGGTTTTGAATTTATGCAAAAAATCGGCATCGAGTACTATTGTTTTCACGATGTCGATTTAATCGATCCCAGCGATTCAATAACCGAATACGAAGCGAATCTCAAATCCATGGTGGCTTATGCAAAAGAAAAGCAAGCCGAAACGGGAATTAAACTTTTATGGGGAACGGCAAACATTTTCGGGCATAAACGCTACATGAACGGCGCAGCTACCAATCCTGACTTTAATGTAGTGGCGCGTGCCGCCGTGCAAATTAAGAATGCGCTCGATGCTACCATCGAACTGGATGGCGAAAACTATGTTTTTTGGGGTGGACGCGAAGGATATATGTCATTGCTCAATACCGACATGAAACGGGAAAAGGAACATCTGGCGATGATGTTGACCAAAGCGCGCGATTATGCCCGTTCAAAAGGTTTTAAAGGAACGTTCCTGATTGAACCCAAACCGATGGAACCTACAAAGCATCAATATGACTACGATGCGGAAACGGTGATCGGGTTTCTTCGGGCGCACGGATTGGATAAGGATTTCAAAATCAATATTGAAGTCAATCATGCCACCTTAGCGGGACATACTTTTGAACACGAACTGCAATGCGCAGCCGATGCCGGCTTGTTAGGCTCCATCGACGCCAATCGGGGCGATTACCAAAACGGATGGGACACCGACCAGTTCCCTATCGATGCTTATGAGCTTACGCAAGCCATGATGGTTATTCTCAAAAATGGCGGATTGCAAGGCGGGGGAACGAACTTCGATGCCAAAACGCGTCGCAACTCGACCGATCCTGAAGATATCTTTATCGCGCATATCGCCGGCATGGATGCTTTTGCCCACGCTTTGGAAGCAGCGGCCGGCATACTGGAGACTTCTCCCTATCGACACATGCTTGAAGCCCGGTACGCGTCGTTCGATTCCGGCAAAGGCAAAGATTTCGAAGATGGAAAACTATCTCTGGAAGACCTTCGCAGTCATGCGCTTGACTTGAACAGGGAACCTGACCAAATCAGCGGAAAACAAGAATTGTATGAGGCGATTATCAATATGTATATTTAAAGATAGAAGAAAATCAATGAGGAGGGCTTGGAAGGTTTTCCCGGAACCTTGGGTGACGGGAGCCTTTCAAGGCAACCTCGATAAATAAATCAGATACATGGGAAAAGAATATAATTCGAGATTCATTCTATCCATTACGTTTGTTGCGACTTTGGGAGGATTGCTTTTCGGCTACGATACGGCGGTGATTTCGGGTGCGGAGAAATCCATACAAGCCTATTTTATCGAACCGTTAGGACTCAGTTCGCTCGTTCATGGCGCAACGGTATCGAGTGCATTGTTAGGCTGTATTATTGGGGGATGCATTTCAGGAATATTTTCTAACCGGCTGGGACGCAAAAAAACATTGATGATTGCCTCCGCCCTTTTTTTGATAGCCGCATTAGGCGCCGGTTACCCCGAAACGTTTTTTTTCAAGCGCGGAGAACCTTCCCTCGCACTGTTACTTACATTCAACCTCTACCGCATCGTCGGAGGAATAGGCGTCGGGTTGGTATCGGCCGTCACGCCCACCTATATTGGGGAAATCGCGCCCTCACAAATACGCGGACGTCTGGTCTCTTTCAACCAGCTTGCTATTATTCTGGGGATGTTGGTGGTTTATTTCGTCAATTGGGGAATTGCTAAAGGCGAATCCATCGAGTGGATCAATGCAATCGGTTGGCGCCGCATGCTCGCTTCGTGCGCTATTCCTGCTTCATTATTCGGGATTCTCTTATTTTTTATACCCGAAAGCCCCCGCTTCTTATGTCTTAACCATCAGGAGAACAAAGCGCTGTCGATATTGGTCAAAATCAATGGAACAAAACAACGGGCATCGGATATTTTGCAGGAGATAAGGAATACGTTAGTCGCACAAACGAATACAAGACTGTTTTCTTACGGCAAAAAAGTCATTATTATCGGTATATTCATATCCGTTTTCCAGCAATTTGTCGGTATAAATGTGGTCTTGTATTATGCGCCGCGTATTTTCGAAAGTATGGGTGCGGTGAAAGATGCTTCCATGCTTCAAACCATCATTATGGGTATCGTCAACGTCCTGTTTACCCTCATCGCCATTTTTACAGTGGATAAAGTGGGGCGCAAACCGCTTTTAATCTCCGGGTCGGTCGGAATGGCTATCGGGATGTTTGCGCTGTCGGCAATGTCACATTATGGCGTTATCAGCCTGTGGACATTGTTATTCATTATTATTTTCACCGCTTCTTTCATGATGTCATGGGGGCCGATATGCTGGGTGTTGATATCCGAAATCTTTCCGAATAAGATTAGAAGTAAAGCGGTAGCGATAGCGGTTGCCGCACAATGGATCGCCAATTATCTGATATCGTCTACATATCCGGCGTTGATGGACTTTAGCGGTACGTTGACCTACGGGTTTTACGGGATGATGGCTGTCTTGTCGGGACTGTTTGTTTGGAAATGGATTCCGGAAACGAAAGGGAAATCCCTCGAAGAGATGGAGAAGCTTTGGTAGATTTTTACAAGGATGAAAACAGCGATTAAACAACTATTGGCAACAGCATGTGTTGCGTTGATTACCATCTCTATGCGTGCGCAGACGACGGAATACGCCCGTCCGGAAGCGTTACCGTATAAAAACCCGGCTTTGTGCGTCGAAGAACGGGTGAACGACCTGCTCTCGCGCATGACGACGGAAGAGAAAATCGGCCAACTCCTTTGCCCGCTCGGCTGGGAGATGTATGAAAAACAAGGCGGCGACGTGTGGCCTTCCGCTGCATTCAAGCGGATGATAGCGGAGAAAAAGGTCGGGATGCTCTGGGCGGTATTCCGGGCCGATCCGTGGACTAAAAAGACATTATCGAACGGTTTGAATCCCGAGCTTGCTGCAAAAGCCGCAAATACTTTGCAACGTTATGCAATAGAAAATTCACGGTTGGGTATTCCTTTGTTTTTAGCCGAAGAGGCTCCCCATGGCCATATGGCAATAGGGACAACGGTTTTCCCGAGCGGAATAGGGCAGGCCTCGACCTGGAATCCCGCGCTGCTTGAACGGATGGGTGCGGCCATCTCGAAAGAAATCCGTTTGCAAGGAGGGCATATAAGTTATGGGCCGGTCATTGATATTTCTCGCGATCCGCGTTGGTCGAGGGTGGAAGAAAGTTTTGGCGAAGATCCGGTGTTGAGCGCTCGTCTGGCTGCTGCCATATCAAAAGGAAACGGAGGCGGGCAACTGAAAAAGGAGTACAGCACCATTACTACGCTGAAACATTTTATCGCCTATGGTATCCCCGAAGGAGGACATAACGGAAATTCCGCCATTGTCGGGAAAAGAGAATTGCATGAAGTTTTTCTGCCTCCATTTAAGTCGGCGATAGATGCCGGAGCTTTGTCTGTTATGACCGCTTATAATTCTATCGATGGCGTTCCCTGCACATCCAACAAAGAACTGTTGACCGGTATCCTTCATCGCGAGTGGAATTTCAAAGGATTTACCGTATCGGACCTTATAAGCATAGACGGGCTGATGGAAAACCACTCTGTAGCGGCAACCCTGACTGATGCGGCGGCATTGGCTATGAATGCGGGTGTGGAGGTAGACTTGGGTGCAAATGCTTTTGCACAATTAAAAGAGGCCGTAGAGAATCGGCAAGTGACCATTGCGACACTCGATACAGCGGTATATAGGGTATTGAAATTGAAGTTTGAGATGGGTTTGTTCGACAATCCCTATGTCGATCCGCAAAGGGCAAGACGGAATGTAAGGTCTCCGGAACATATCGCCCTTGCCCGCAGCATCGCCCAAGAGTCTATTGTTTTGTTGAAGAATAAAGATGACATATTGCCGTTGGCTAAAAATCTGAAAGTAGCCGTCATAGGGCCTAATGCCGACAATCGGTATAATATGCTGGGCGACTATACCGCTCCTCAAGACGAGGGGAATATAAAGACGGTGTTAGATGGCATACGCTCTAAACTGAAATCCTCACAGATAGAATATGTAAAAGGCTGCTCGATACGCGATACCTTGAATACGACGATAGAGGAGGCGGTAGAAGCCGTCAAACGATCGGATGTGGCAATAGTCGTCGTGGGAGGTTCGAGCGCCCGAGACTTCAAAACCGATTATCTCGAAACCGGGGCAGCCGTTGCTTCATCCCAAACACTCAGCGATATGGAAAGCGGGGAAGGCTTTGACAGGGCAACCCTTCATTTACTCGGCCAACAATTGGAGCTGTTGAAGAAGGTGAAAAATACCGGGAAACCGGTCATCGTGATTCATATTCAGGGACGGCCGTTGAATATGAATTGGGCGGATGAGCATGCCGATGCGTTGTTAACGGCATGGTATCCGGGACAGGAAGGGGGAAATGCGATTGCCGATGTGCTGTTCGGCGATTATAATCCGGCCGGGAGATTGCCCGTATCCGTCCCCAGACATGAGGGGCAATTACCGGTGTATTACAATAAAAAAAGTCCGCGTGGACACGATTATATCGAAATGTCAGCCACACCCTTATACCCTTTCGGTTACGGATTGAGTTACACCCGGTTTGAATATGCAACGATTAAAGCCGTTCAAAAGGGCAAAGATCGTTTTGAAATTTCATTCCGATTAAAAAATGAAGGGCAACGGAGTGGCGATGAGGTCGTCCAGTTATATGTAAGAGATGAGGTTGCATCTGTTGTTCAGCCGGTCAAGCAATTGAAAGACTTCAAACGCATCCATCTTCTCCCCGGCGAAGAAAAGATGGTAACGTTTCTCCTGACGGCAAATGACCTGTCGATTATTGACAACCATTTTGATAGTGTCGTGGAACCGGGAATGTTTACCGTAATGGTCGGTAGTTCGTCAGCCGACCTGAAATTAACCACTCAAATAGAAGTGAAATAAGTTTATATTGATGAAAAGAAATACTTCGCAGTCAAGCTCTCCGCTGAAATGGGTTCCTACCGTCTATTTTGCGATGGGGCTTCCTTTTGTTGTCCTGAATATGGTTTCCGTACTGATGTTCAAAGGCTTGGATATCTCCGATGCGCAGATTGCCTTTTGGACCTCGCTGATTATGCTCCCCTGGACGCTGAAACCTTTATGGAGCCCGTTTTTGGGGATGTTTAAAACAAAAAAATTCTTTGTCGTCCTCACCCAGTTTGTGACCGGTATTTGTTTCGGTTTAGTGGCTTTGTCGTTGCAGATGCCTTATTTTTTCGCAATAGCCATTGGTCTATTATTCATCATCGCTTTTAGCGGGGCCACTCATGATATTGCGACCGACGGCATCTACATGACCGAACTGGACAAGGAAGAACAAGCCAAATGGATAGGATGGCAGGGAGCCTTTTATAATCTCGCGAAAGTCGCCGCCTCCGGAGGTTTGGTTTGGCTTGCCGGTTATCTGATGGGGCATTTTGGAACGGTTTACGCCTGGATGGCGGTGATGACTCTGTGTGGCGGTATCATGCTGTTGTTGGGTTTCTATCACATCAAAAGGTTACCCAAGGGAGGTGCGGCGACAGGCGAAGCTCATTCATTCAAAGACGGGTTGACGTCGCTGTGGGATGTGATCGGCAGTTTCTTTAAAAAGAAATATATCGGGTGGTACATCGCCTTTATTATCTTGTATCGATTTGCCGAAGGCTTTGTCATGAAAATCGTCCCTCTTTTCTTAAAAGCGCCTGTTGAGCAACAGGGATTGGGACTGACAGAGCAAGAAATAGGATTGTTTTACGGGACTTTCGGCGCCATCGCTTTTATACTTGGTTCCATACTCGGGGGATATTTTATAGCTCGGGTAGGATTAAAGAAAGCGCTTTTCTTTTTGTGCTGTGCGTTTAATATCCCCTTTGCAATCTATCTTTTGTTTGCCGTCTTCCAACCCTCCGAAGGTTGGTTGATAGCTTCCGGAATCGTTTTTGAATATTTCGGGTATGGATTCGGATTTGTAGGGCTGACGCTTTTTATGATGCAGCAAATAGCGCCGGGCAAGTATCAAATGGCGCACTATGCGTTTGCCACCGGCATTATGAACCTCGGAGTGATGCTGCCCGGCATGTTGAGCGGATTCATAAGCGATGCGATCGGATATAAAAACTTCTTTCTATTCGTCCTGTTCGCTACGATACCGGCCTTTCTGGTTACTTATTTCGTGCCGTTTACGTATGATGATAAAAAGAAAAACGAATCCGTTTCGTGAAAATAAAATAATGTCAAATCAATCAATAAAAAATGTATAACTATGAGACAAACAATACCTTGGGAAGAACGCCCGGCAGACAGTCACGATGTCATGTGGCGTTATTCGAAGAATCCGATTATTAACCGGTATGATATTCCCACGTCGAACAGTATTTTCAATAGCGCCGTCGTTCCGTTCGAAGATGGATTTGCGGGTGTGTTCCGTTGCGACAACAAGGCGGTTCAGATGAATATCTTTGCAGGGTTTAGCCGGGATGGCATAAATTGGCAAATTCATCACGAACCCATCCGTTTCAAAGCAGGAAATACGGATATGATAGAGTCGGAGTATAAATACGATCCGCGTGTGACATGGATTGAAGACCGTTACTGGATTACCTGGTGCAACGGTTATCACGGGCCCACGATCGGCATCGGGTATACGTTCGATTTCAAAGAGTTCTTCCAATGCGAAAATGCTTTCCTGCCTTTTAATCGCAATGGAGTACTATTCCCGCAGAAAATAGACGGGAAATATGTCCTGTTAAGCCGTCCCAGTGATAACGGGCATACGCCATTCGGGGATATTTATATCAGTTACAGCCCGGATATGAAATATTGGGGAGAACATCGTTGTGTGATGAAGGTGACGCCTTTTGCCGAGTCGGCATGGCAATGCACAAAAATAGGCGCCGGCACTGTTCCTATCTTGACGGAAGAAGGCTGGCTGATGTTTTATCATGGCGTTATCGCTACCTGCAACGGTTTCCGTTATTCTATGGGAGCGGCTATTCTGGATAAAGACAATCCTGCAAACGTGTTGTACCGCACACGCCCTTATCTGTTGGCTCCGGCGGCTCCTTATGAATTACAGGGAGATGTGGCGAATGTCGTGTTCCCTTGTGCTGCCTTACACGATGAAGCAAGCGGGCGCATTGCTGTGTATTATGGTTGCGCCGATACTGTCGTCGGATTGACTTTCGGATATCGGAGTGAAATAATAGCCTTCTGCAAGCAGCATTCGATTTCGGACACGTCTTTTTAGAGGTGAATGTCCTTTTCGCCTTTTTACCGAACGTTTCGGATCGCACAAAAAGCATTTCGATAAGGATCGGTACTAACGGTTTATTGGATAGTTGGCGTAGGTCTCCCGTTTTTTATGATTCTTTTTTTCCGGAAGATTCTACGGAAGACTCAGTGTATGATTTTCCGCCGGCAATGTAGCCTGCGAAAAATACAATGTAAGACGTATCGAGGGCAATGTACGGGACATCGATAGCAATGAACGATTGTGAGCTGACAATGTGTCATGCGGCGATCTCAATGTACGACCCGGTGACCCCAATGTACCATTCTCTGACCTTAATGCACGATTGTGTAAAGTCATTGTGCGAGTCTCTGACCTTAATGTACGATTCTCTAAGGTCAATGTACGGATCTTTGCAGTCAATGTAGTATTGGGAGGAATAAATCTATCTCTCGTCTTTGGCGATGGCCGCCCCAAAAGGATATTTTGCCGACAATATTTCACAAAAAACATAAATAAACCACCACAAAAAACATAGATGAACGACCGCAAAAAACCTAAATGTGGAATTGCGAGACAAAATAATTCGTATCTTTGCCGCATATAATGCAATTGCTTTATGGAATATTTAGTCGTTCCTTAATAAGTCATTTATATACTGATTACCAGTAATATAATATCATAATTCTTTTGGTAAATCTGCAATTTTTTGTATCTTTGGACATAGAAACTTGCAGATTTTTATGATAAATACAACTTCCTCCTCTCGATCTCTGTTTTCATCCCCGTAAGATTTATCCCATCCATGAGCCTGATGTTCAATGCATCAGTAAAGGTAAAGAACACAAAAAATATGAATTTGGTAACAAAGTATCCATCATACGTTCTGCTACAGGCGTCATTCTCGGCGCCAGCTCTTTCCGCAACGAATACGATGGGCATACGATTCAAAAGAGCCTGGAACAGGTGTTTCGGCTGACAGGGAAAAAGATTAAGCGATTAGCCGGAGACAGGGGCTATCGTGGTAAGAAAGAGATAAACGGGACACAGATACTGATTCCTGATACGCCAAAAGCCAAAGACACATCCTATCAACGCAAGAAAAAACATCAGCTGTTTTGCAAGCGTGCAGGAATAGAACCAACCATCGGGCATCTGAAGACTGATCATCGTTTAGGGCGAAACTTCTATAAAGGCATACTTGGGGATGCTATCAATGTTTTGCTGGCTTGCAGCAGCTTATAACTTCAAAAGAGCCATGAGGGTTCTTTTGGGCTTAATCCGGAAACTGTTATTAGAGGGCGAAAAACAGAAAATCCGAGGGGTAAGACAAATGGTACCCTTCGGATTTTCTGAATGAAATATACTTTTTAAGGGTCGACTATTTAGATAATTTGTCCAAGGCTTTTTCAAGGTAATTATTGACTTTTTCCTTCTCTGAAAGCATCCGCTCGTATAATTGGTCTTTTTCCGAACAAAGTTCCACTACCTTATCCAAAGGATTAAAGGTTAAGTTTTGAGTACTGTAATCCCTGTTTTGGGAACTATGGTCATAAAAGTAATTGCTTCCTTCCAAAGAATCATCCGTCATATTCCGTATAAATTGCTCGTCGATCCCCACAACTTTGGCGTATAGTGCTATCGTCTCATCATCCAGTTCGCGACGTTTTTCCAATTGGGATACAGCTTGTTGGGTAATATTCAATTCCATGGCAATTACTTCCTGTTTAATGCCTTTGGCTTCCCTGAGTCGCTTTGCATTTTTACCTTGATGGACGCTCTTTTTATCGTTTTCCGTATTATTCATAACTAACTCAAATTGAAATTTATAACAAAGATAATAGAAAATAGAATATGAAAATAATTTAATAAGAAGTTATACAACTTGTATGCTTCTTTGTACAACACATTTTACACTTGTAAGTTTTTTGAATACGCTTGTGCGAAACATTTCAATATATGCAGGGTTTCATTGTTTTTTTTATTCATTTGCATTATTAAACGATGAGTATCTGCTAAGTAGGTCCATTTCAAAGTGAAAACATTCACTTTTGAAATCTCAAGTAAATTGAGAGGGAGTAAAGTTACAAAAAATATTTAAAACGTAAACAAAATGCGTATGAGAACATAGAAATTAAAAAGAATGAGTACTTTTGTACTGTTTAATACGGTACGAATTACATAGCGCTTTTTTTGGTCTAATTACAGAATCCGCAAAATTCAAACTAGAGACCAAAGAATGGAAGCGCCCTTAGCAATAAGGGCGTGGACATTGTTTTATTCTCTGGTAATGGCCCTTGCGGAGCCTTGTAATTAGAATAACGACAATCGTCCGCGCCTCTTTTTTATATCCGCGCAATATAATACACTTTAGAGTCCGTATGGAATAAGATTTTAGAAACCGGATTATCGGCAGTCTTATTCCTTAACCGGTAGAATACCTATTCTTCACCTGTACGATTGCCTGTCGACACAGAGGATTTCAGCTACGTGCAAACTCCCCTTACTCTTTCAGCCGGCCTTCGCCGGAATTACACGTTTAATCGAAGTTCCGCAAGGAGTTAATCCGCCTGTAGAAATGAAATAAGGTTGAAAAACGAGGAACCCTGTGAAACTTCAGCATGTATTTTTCAATAAATGCCGACAAGCATTTGCCGCTGTAGCGACTCAGATTCACTGTCGGCCTGTAAGGATACAGCATATCCTTAATACGTATTCAATTTTAATCGCATGAATAAGACATTTAAAATCATTAAATTCGTTTCTATCTTTGTGTTATTGGGCACCTTCAACAGTTTTGCCGGTAACCATGCTCCTGATACAAGAATTTCTTTGGACGTAGGACAGCAAAAAAGGCAGGTCTCCGGAATAGTGACGGACCATAAAGGCGAGGCTATCATCGGGGCCAACGTGATAGAAAAAGGTACGACAAATGGTACCGTGACCGATATTAACGGGAACTTCACATTACAGGTGGAGGGCGATGCCATACTCCACATCTCTTATATCGGCTATCAGGTACAAGACATCCCCTCTGCGGGTAAAACAAATTTTGAGGTTGTTTTACAGGAAGATTCCAAAGCGTTGGATGAAGTGGTCGTTGTGGGGTACGGGACTATGAGAAAGAAAGATTTGACAGGAGCTGTTGCTGCTGTTGACGGTAAACTTCTTGAAACAAGAAAATCTACGCACCTTACCCAGGCTTTGCAAGGAGCTCTCCCCGGGGTAACAATTACACGAAGTAGTGGCGATCCCAAAGAAGGTGCTGGAATAAATATTCGTGGAATTACATCAATTAACGAAAGCACCCCATTGGTTATTGTCGATGGGGTACCCGGCATCGGCATTAATAATATTAATGCTCGTGATGTAGAAAGTATTTCAGTCCTGAAGGATGGTGCTTCGGCTTCGATATACGGTGCCCGGGCTGCTGCCGGAGTGGTTCTCATTACAACCAAAAGGGCTAAAGAGGGAGAGTTAAATATCGGTTATGACTTTAACTATGGCTTCGAGAGACCATCAGCATTACCTGAATTTGTAGATGTTAAGCGCTGGATGGAGATTTGTAACGAAATTGCTTGGAATAAGGCAGGAAATGATGCGAATGAGTATCCAATCTATTCAAAAGATCTTATCGAAAATTACGATCAACTGAATGCAGATGACCCTGATTCATATCCGATTACCGATTGGTATAATTTAACTCTCAAGGACTATGCTCCAAAGCAGAGTCATGCCGTTCGGTTATCTTTCGGATCCGAGAAAATAAAATCAAGCGTTTCGATGATTTATGAAAAACAAGATAAATTGCCTAAAAGTCAAACAGAAACATCATACAAACGATTTTCTGTTAGAGCCAATAATGAACTGACAATTAATAAATATTGGACAGCAACAGCAGATATCTATTACAGACGGGCAATTTCAAAAGACTTTAATAATGCAGGAATGGGGGATGGTACCATTTTTACCCAACTATTTTATTATGCACCCATTTATCCGGCCGTGTGGAGTAATGGGACGCTAGCTCCGGGCCTAAGTGCTCAAAATGTCTACGGCATGTTGAATTGGAGAGGCTTCGATAATTATTGGGATGATAAGGTCGGGGGACGGATAGCAATTGATTTTAACCCGCTAAAAGGATTAAAAATATCAGCCGTTGTTGCTCCCAACATAAACAATTATAAGAGAAAAATTTATTATAAAGTGGTTCCTTATTATGAAAAAGATAATCCAAACGCGACTGCAGGAAACCTGAGATGGTCAACTTCCACCGATCTGGATGAATACAGAAACAATACGTATAACATTACGTCACAATTGCTGGCTAATTACGATAAAAAACTGGGTGAACATACTCTAAATGTTCTGGCAGGATACGAACAATATTATTATACGTATGAAAGCCTTGTCGCATCAAGCGACCAATTCGAATTAGCTGATTTTCCCTATCTGGATTTAGGTAACCCCAATTATATTACGAATAGCGGAAGCGCTACTGAAAATGCTTACCGTTCTTTCTTCGGTCGTATCTCCTATAACTTTCATAACAAATATTTTTTACAATTTAATAGCAGATATGATGGTTCTTCCCGTTTCCATCCCGACGATCGATGGGGATATTTTCCTTCATTTTCAGGAGGATGGGTGCTTACAGAGGAGCCTTTTATGCAAGATTTTTCGCCTTTTCTTAGCTTTTTAAAATTAAGGGCATCATGGGGAAGGCTTGGAAATGAACGGATAGGAGATTACCCTTATCAGTCGACTATCTCTTTCAGTAATGCTCATATCAACAAGGGAAATGATAAAGTTTCGGTAAAAACAGCAGCGCAACGGGCATTTGCAGTTGAGAATATTTCATGGGAAACAACAGAGTCCGTTAATTTAGGATTAGATATATACTTACTTAATAATAAATTATCCGTTGCAAGTGATTATTTTATAAAAAACACAAAAGATATGCTATTGAAAGTAGACGTCCCCGATTTTGCCGGATTATCCGATCCCAATCAAAATGCAGGCAAAATGAAAACGATAGGATGGGAAATCGATCTTAAATGGAATGACCATATTGGTGATTTAAAATACAGTGTTTCGGCAAATCTATCTGATTATAAATCAAAAATGATTGACTTAAAAGGAACGGAGTTTTTGGGAGAACAAGTTAAAAAGGAAGGGAGTGAATTTAACGAATGGTATGGATATAAAACAATGGGGTTGTTTCAAACCCAGGAAGACTTGGATAATTCAGCCGTTATCTCCGCCAACCAAAAAGTAGGGGATAT
Organism: Limibacterium fermenti; assembly: GCF_041902845.1. Taxonomy (GTDB): domain Bacteria; phylum Bacteroidota; class Bacteroidia; order Bacteroidales; family Dysgonomonadaceae; genus Limibacterium; species Limibacterium fermenti. The sequence goes on along the minus strand of NZ_CP159486.1, from coordinate 2,708,846 downwards.
AAAATATAGGGATATCAGTGGACCGGAAGGCTCACCCGATGGAATAATTAATTCATATGATAGAACGTTATTGGGAGGCTCTCTTCCTCGATATTTATATGGGTTGAATCTTGATATACAGTATAAAAACTTCGACTTATCTGTGATGTTTCAGGGGGTAGGTAAACAAGTCAGTAAAATGCAAGGGCTAATGTATTATGCCAAGCCCGGCGATAAAGGAAATATTCCCAAGATAATTGATGGAAAATATTGGAGCCATTACAATACAGAGGAAGAAAACCTTAACGCCAAGTACCCCCGGCTTGAAGAAACCAGCGGAAGTGCGTATACTTTCTCTGATATGTGGTTATTTGACGGGGCATATTTAAGACTGAAGAACATTACGCTAGGCTATAATTTTTCTGATAAAATTTTCCGTCAGAAGTATTTCAAGTCATTAAGGGTTTATGCATCCATTACCGATTTATTCTCTATTGATCATTATCCCAAAGGCTGGGATCCTGAAGCAAACTCTTCAACTTATCCCATTACTGCTTCGTATGTTTTTGGCATTTCTATTAACTTATAAAATTAAGATTATGAACTTAAAGACATTTATCATAACAATAGTAACTATAATATTTTTTCAGGGATGTGTAAATTTGGATTTAGATCCGCCTTCCGAGGCTTCCAGTGGTAACTGGTATCGCAATGAAACCCAATTTGAAATGTCTCTATTAGAATTATATCGAAGGACTTATTGGTATGTAGGAAGTTATTATTATGGAGACGATCTAGCAACAGATGATTTTTCATCCAGAACATATTCTTATGCTCAATCTGCAGGAACGTTAAGTGGCACCACTTCTACTGTAACAGACTTATGGACGAGAATGTACACCGGTGTTGCCTATAGTAACGAAATATTGTCGAAGATTGAACCGGCTTCTTCTCTTATTTCCCAAGTGAAGCTTATCCAATTTGAAGCAGAAGCTCGTTTTCTAAGGGCCTGCATGTATTCCACTTTAATTTCTTATTTTGGTGATGTTGTATTTTATACCGAACCACTTACGATTGAAGAAACCTATACCTTGGGCCGGACGGATAAGGCAACAATATTACAGGCAATTTATGCTGATTTTGATTTTGCCGGCGAAAATCTCCCCGAATCATATAGCAATAATGAATATTCTCGGGCGACAAAAGGTGCTGCGTTAGCAATGAAAGCCAGGATTGCCCTTTATCAGGGGGATTGGCAAACAGCCCGGGATGCAGCAAAAGCTTGTATGAATCTGGGTACTTATTCATTGCATCCAAACTATAGGGATTTATTTTTACCTGCTTCTGACAATACCGATGAAGTAATTATAAAAAGAATTTTGTCGGTAGAGTTGGGTAGTAGTTGGGACGATAATACTCCTTATTTTGTTACCCGTACCCCAGGAGGAAATGCTGTTTTTGGCATGAGTTGGGATTTGTTTTGTTCTTACCTCTGTACCGATGGCCTTCCAATCGATGAGTCTCCCTTGTTTGATCCGAAGAATCCTTTTAAAAACAGGGATCCAAGACTTGCTATGAACACCGTTGAATTTGGAACGGAATGGTTAGGTTATATATACCAACCCCATCCAGACTCCTTAAAGGTCTTGAATGTAAAGACCGGAAAATATGTAACGAATAATGATAGTAAAGGGGTTACTCAACATAGTGTGTATTCCGGCCTTATCTGGAAAAAATGGATCGACGAAACATGGACCGATGATTGGAAAGCAGATCCGGATATGTTTATTATGCGGTATGCAGATGTTCTGTTAATGTACGCTGAAGCGAAAATAGAGTTGAATGAAATCGATCAATCCGTTTTCGATGCGATGAATATGGTTCGTGCACGTGCTTATGGTGTGGACAAGTCACAAATAACAGAATATCCTGAAATTAAGATTACAGATCAAAACCGGATGAGAACAATAGTAAGGATGGAAAGACGTATGGAATTATGTTTTGAAGGACGCCGTTACATGGATCTTATTCGTTGGAGGGTGGCCGAGATAGCGTTGAATTATGCCAAGTACGGGTGGTATACATCTACCGTGATGAGAAAAATTGTTGATGATGGCTTATGGCCATTACCTGAAATACCTCAAATAGATGAAAATGGCATCCCCGATTTAACCCCTATATATGAAAAGGGATATTATAGTCTTTTAAGTGATTGGAAGTTTGACGCATCAAAGAATTATTTGTTCCCGATACCTTCAAGTGAGATATTAATCAACGGAAATTTGACGCAAAATCCGAACTATTAGCGTCGATATGTTTTGCGGAATCTCCGGAGAGAAAATTACTTTACGAAGAGAAGGCATGATGATAATAAGTCATGCCTTCCTAAATGAATAATTTTAATTCAGTTTTTACAGGTTGAAAATAACAAAAAATGAAAAATATAAGTATAAGTGAGATTTTATTTGATTACAGGAGAGTACAATGTTTTGTGCTAATGATGTTGATTATTAACTGTTCTTTAATTGCATCGCCTAAAAGTACCTCAAACAAATATATACAGGAAAGTAAAGTGAAAATAGATAAGAGAGGTGCTATAAAACCCAATAATCCTTTGATTATTTTTGCGGCTATTACAGGTAACCCTACCAAAGTGGAGGTTCAAAAATATCTGGATAATTTTAAAAGCGCTGGAATTGAGCAGCTTTTAATCTACCCGCGTTCCGGATTGGAAGTTGAATTTATGAGTGAAGAATTTCTGGATATTTGTGAATATATTATCGAATATGCGGCACAAAATGGAATGTCAATCTGGTTATACGATGAATATTATTGTCCAAGCGGTATAAGTGCCGGTCAGGTTATAAGGCAAAATGAAGATTACGCTTCAAAAAAAGTTTCAATATTTGCATCCGAATATGCTACAGGAAAAGTGATAGACAATGTTAGAAAGAAGCGTGATTATTATTGGACTGTCTCTTCAATTCCGTTATATGCTGACGTATTGAATGAAAAAGCGGTTGACAGTTTTATCGCATTAACCTATGAAAAATATTATAGCCGGTTCGGGAAATACTTCGGTAATGTCATTAAAGGTGTTTTTACCGATGAGCCAAGTCCGGGATATGCCACTTTATATCATAAGACGCGTGGAAGCTTACTTGAATTAACTTATTGGTCCGGATTGGAAGAAGAATATCATCAACATACGAACCGCGATTTCAGAAAGGATGTTGAAGCTCATTTGCACGGAGTGACACCCCCCAATTTATGGGCCGATTATTTTTATCTATTGGGAAAAAGGTTTAAATCGACCTATCTTGATAAAATCAGTACTTGGTGTAAACAACATAATGTGGTTTTAACCGGTCATTTGATGGATGAAATTACTCCTGCTGAAGCATTGAAAGCGAATGGAGACCCCCTAATGGCGATCAATTCCTTTGGAATGCCTGGAATCGATGAAATCTTCACTAAAACGACACTCAAATCAACGGAATGGGTAACGATGGGAATGATTAAAAATGCTACGAAAAAAGCAAAAGCAACGGATGCTTTGGCCGAACTTTTTTCCTTAGGACCAGCAGATATGCCTTTAGGCAAAATACGGCAAATGATATGGATAACAGCCCTTCACGGAGTAAATCATTATGTCCTGTCTGTTGCTCCGGTTGACGCCAGAGGCAATATGCAAAAACGATGGTACATGACATTCAATCCTACACAGCCTTGGTTCAAGGCTTTAAAAGAACTTGGGGAAGATGCTCAAAAAGCGTCTTTATATGCCGGGAAAGAATCCGATTACAAAATTGCGGTGCGTTATCCTCAGACATTGACGGCTTCAACTCTTTTTAATCCCGACAATGTGAAACCTGCTTTTCAACTGGCAGAATTACTCGGCAATCTATATGATTGGCAATGGAATCCGATTTTAATTGAAGAAGAAACGGAAGATGTTTCAGTTTATGAATCAGTCATATCAATTGGATTGAACGGGATTACCGAAGAAAAAACAGGGGCATTCTTTCATTCGTTTGATGAGCTTGCCGTTTGGCTGGAACAAAATATTCGCAGGGATATTAGGGTGGAGAATACAAGTGGAGGTTTAGCTGATAACATCTTATTGAAAAAATTTAAAGATAATAGCATCTGTGTGGTATCATTATCCGACAAATCACAGGGTGAATTAACTTTGAAATTAGACAATGGGGAAACTTGTATATTCGAAATGCCGGAATACGGCGTATTTACATATGAACCCGGACAAGTATCATCTATTAAAAAAAATGTACTCCCAATTTCTCCGGATGAATTAATGGAATATAAATTAACAGCCCCAAATGCAATGCGCGTATTTTTTGATGAATCGGGTAAGTGTGAGTTTTATCTCGATAAAGATATTGATAATGTTACACTGGTAGCCAGAAAATTCGGCGATGCGGTCAGCCTGTTTGGTGATACGGTTAGTCTAAAATTGGACGAAAAGGAAGTTCTTGTGATCCAATCATGTCAGCTATTGCCGGAAGAATTCAAGAATCTTTATATGGAATCCGACAAACTTACATTAAAAAAAGGCAAACATCTTTTGTCTTTGATCGATAAAAAAAGAGATTACACCTATTTGCCTTCGGCGTTCCTTTTTGGAGATTTTTCTTTAAAAAAGGACAACCAATTGGGTCAATTATCGGAAACCTTATCAATCCGTTCTTTTAAAAATCAGGGATTATTGAACTATGCCGGAGGAATAGAATTCAAAAAGACAGAAACTTTAAACGGTAAAGAATATATTTCTATCGATACAGGCGGGCTTGTTGCCGAAGTGTTTATAAACGGGCAATCAATAGGAAGAAAAGCATGGGCTCCATTTTTATGGAAGATTCCTCTAAAATATAGAAATAAAACCGTTGATTTAAGAATCCTTATTACGACATCAATTCAGCCATTATTTGGTGAATTAAAAAAGTGAAAGTAAAGATATTGCGAGACCGGTCATCCGCAGAATTCAAGAAGAGATAACTTAAGCAAAAAATGCGCTTAAAACCCACCATCGAAAAACTGAGGGTGGGGTTATCTTTCTTGGGAAAGCCGATTGTCAAACAAAAGGCAAACAATAATACGCTGGTTTTCCGGACAATGTTCCGTTGCTGCATACCGGTTGGAAGAATTGCTCGGAACCAAATTGAGAGCATTGTATCAGCGACGAAAGGTAAGCGACTTGTTTGATTTGTATAAAGCGTTAATGACTGGAAACATAGATGCTGATAAATGAATACGATGCTATCGTTTGTATATGGAGCAAAAGATATCGGATGATGAGTTTTTGGGAGAAACGAGTATGCTTAAGGACGGATGAAAATACGACCCACAGACAGCCTATCCGTTGGTGAAAGACGCTTAATAGAGAAACTTTAATTGCTTTTGTGACGTACCGACGGAGTTCTTGGAGTGCCTGTGGACAGCCTGAAGGATTAATATCCTATTTTATCGGTTTTCTCTTGCCATAATTGAAAGGCTTTCAGGGCCTCGTCACGAAGCAAAATCTCCGCCGGCAGTTTTCGTTCCGACAGCGGCAGTGCGAGTTCATCATAAATAAACGAATCGTCGAAGTCGATCTGCTTGGCATCGTCCTTATTGTTGGCGAAGTACATCTTGTCGAGGCGCGCCCAATAGATGGCGCCCAGGCACATCGGGCACGGTTCGCACGACGTATAAATTTCGCAGCCGCTCAAGTCGAAGGTATCGAGTTTCTCGCAGGCGGCGCGTATGGCGCTCACCTCGGCGTGAGCCGTAGGGTCGTGATTGGCCGTTACACGGTTTACCCCCGTGGCGATGATGTGTCCGTCTTTGGCGATGACCGCCCCGAAAGGTCCCCCGCCGTTTGCCACGTTTTCGATGGAAAGCGCGATGGCTTTCCGCATCAATTCTTCTTCATTCATCGGAATATTATTTTCTGTTTTGGCTGCCTCTTTCTCCGATTGAGGGCCGCAAGCCGCGACCCATCCTCCCGCAACAAGCAGGAGGACGAGCCACAAGCGGCTAAGATAACTGTTTTTTCTCGAATGAGTTGTTTTTTTTGTGAAAGAAATTGCTGTCTTTTTCATCTCGTTTTATCCTCTCTTTTTGAACTCTAATGTTTCAGGAATCCAGATCTTCAACCAATCTTTTATCGGTAGTTTTTTCCCCTGCCTTTATACTTATTCTTTTTGTCTTTTTTATAACCATATCCGTAACCATAACCATAAGGCCGATATAAATAATCTACATCATTCACCACCAGTAACATGTTGTTGAGTTTATTCTCACTCATCAACTGGTTGGCAAACCTCAGATTATTTTTATTCGAATAATGAGATCGGCAAATATACACCGTTGTATCCACTACGCGGTTCAAGATAAGCGTATCGGCGACTAATCCCACAGGCGCCGAGTCGATAAGGATATAATCATATTCATTCCGCAATGTATCAATAGCTTTATCCAGCGTATTTTGCGATAGCAGCTCGGCCGGATCGGGAGGAATCGTTCCGGTTGGAATCACGTCGAAATTATCCATTACTCCCGATGGCAGGATCAGTGTGTGGATATTTTCTTCAATTCCCGCCAAATAATCCGTAATTCCCGTTTTCGAATCCAGATTCATGTATTCGAATAAATGCGGAATCCGTAAATCCAAGCCGATCAATAAAACTTTTTTCTTCAAAAGCGATAGCGTGATAGCTGTGTTCCATGCCACAAACGTCTTTCCCTCTCCTAATACGGTGCTCGTAAAGGCCATTACTTTCTTCTCAGCCCCCAGCATCGGCATCAGGTTGGTGCGCAGCATACGAAAAGCTTCATCAATTTCATGTACCGCATTTTTGTGAACAGCTATAATACTCCCCTCATAGGTTGGTATCTCTGCCAGCAAAGGCACTTTTGCTATGCGGTCTACATCTGTTTTTGTATGAATTCTATACTGTAATAAATCGAGCAGATAAATAATTGCCGCCGGCACCAACAGGCCTAGAAACAGCGCCGCCGACAGAATAACCATCGTCCGGGGCGCCACTTTACTATCTACCATTGCTTCATCCAGTACTTTCGCCTTATTGGCCGTGGCGGCTAAGGCCAGCGCATTCTCTTCACGCTTTTCGAGCAGCATCAGGAAGAGACTCGCTTTAATTTGCTGCTCACGCGAAAGCTCCATAAATTGCCGCTCTTGCGTAGGTGTGCTCTCCACCTTTCCTCCGAAAATAGTTGCCTGATTGCGCACATCCCTGCATGCAATATTCAAACTCTGTCCCACACTACGTATGGACGCGTTGATGTTAGTGCGTAAGGCGGCTAATTGCTCCTCCAGTTTCCTCATCATGGGATTGTCTCGCGTAGTACTCTGCGCCAACCGCTCCCGCTCCATGATCAGTTTGTTGTACTCATTCGTAGTGGCGGCCAGTGTGGGGTCGTTGATGCCGATGTTACTTGGAATCATCTTATTGGCGTTTGCCTCATCGTTTACATACTCATCCAGATAATCCACCATCTTTATTTGTGTTTCCACCTCTACCAGTTGTTGCTCGTAGCGCGTCCCCATTTCCATATTTTTCTGCAAGTCACTCGAAAAATTGGTCAGTCCCTGATTTTGCTTAAACTGTTCCACATCCTTTTCGGCGGTTGTAAGCTCCCTGTCGATAATTGCGATACGGTTATCGATAAACGCCTGTGTGTTGGTCGTCTCCATGTTCTTATCTTGCAGCGTATTGTTGTTATATACCTCTACCAGTTTATTCAGGAAGTCGATCCCCTTTTCGGTGTAAGGCGTGTTCAACGATACATCCAACACGGATGCATTTTGCGAAGCCTGCTGTACCGATAACGCGGAACGATAAGACTTGATGGCATCGTTAGGATTACAGATGAATATGTTTAACGGTTTATGAAACGGATTACTTCCCGGGCGGCGAGTAAAACTGATATTGCCCGCCTTGGTACACAGCAATGCCGGCAATTCTATAAATACCGTGTCGGTTTTTTCTTCTTCGATAAAGAGTGATACCGATACCCGGGGACTAGCCTCATCCATCACCAATTTTATTTCTATGGGATGACGGAGGTTCTCCAAGTTGTTTTGCTCCATATCCACAATCACCGGGCTTTTGTTGTAAAGGTCGATCTTCTTGATGTCTTCCTTCACAATGTAAGACGTATGTAATTTAAGTTGATTGATTACGGAGCGGATGGTCGTTCGGGATTGTAAGATATAAATCTCGTTGTCCAAATTTGTTACCGATCCCAAAGCCGACACTCCCTCCACAGCGTTTCTGGGGGCATACGATTGCGTCGTGCTGTTATCCTCTTTCAGGATGATGCTCGACGTCACTTTGTACGTGGGGGTGGCATACCATAGATAGATGAATGCCGCGATCAAAGCCACTGTCATTCCCGCTACGATCCATTTCCAGTAGCGAACAAACAGCAACAGAATCTCCATAATCGAAATGGTGTTTTCCTCTTGCGGTTCTCCTCCATTGAACGACAAGCCCGAGGAATTTTGATTATTCTGCATAAGAAGTTATCTTTTTAAGATATTTACCACCAAACTGGCCACGGAGATAAGAATAGACGCTCCCGATATCCATAAGCTCGTCATCGCACCCACTTGGGCATTTTGCGCTTTCACCGTATTCGGTTCCACATATATCACATCGTTTTGCTGTAAATAATAATACGGTGAGAAAATGATATTTCTGTCGTTTAAATTCATCGGAATGATAATCTTGCGTCCTTCCGCATCCTCGCGAATAATCTTCACGTTATCCCTTTTTCCGTATATGGTCATATCACCAGCCATGGCCAACGCTTCGAACACACTGATTTTTTCGTTCGAAACGGTAAACGTATTGGGGCGCAGCACCTCGCCGATAACCGATATCTTGTAATTCACGAAACTCACCGTCACCACCGGGTTTTCTTTCAGATAAGGCGTTAGCAAGCCGCCGATTTTCTGTTCTGCCTGGCGTTTGGTCAAGCCCTTCAGATCGAGCATTCCCAACACCGGGAAATTAATCTGGCCGTTATTGTCCACCAGATACGTTTGCAATTGCGGCTGCGAATAGGTGCCCAATCCCGTTGTATGTGCCGGTACCGTCAGGTTGAACGGGTGTACGGATTCGGGATCGGTTGCGCTGATGCTTATGGTTAATAAATCTTTGGGTAGGATGCGGGCATCGTAAAGAATCGCTTCCTGCTGTGCATATGCTTGAGCCGAAAGTGTATCTGCACCTTGAAGATATGCCACGTTCTGCGATGATCGGCATCCTGCCCATCCGATTGTTAACAAACACAAAATAAAAAAACGAATACTTCTTATCATGAGAATTTTCTTTATCGAGAGAGTTTATTAAAAAGTAAAAATAGCTTTTTTTTAATCATTAAGCACTATTTTTTTATATTATTCCTTCTAATAAATTGTGTTGCTTTTTTATTTAATGTAGTTGAGCAGGGAACAAGGATTTTATCACAATTATTGAATCTTTTCTTAGGGATAAGTGAATCTGGCCACGGTAACGGTTTCGCCTTTGTCGTCGCTTCTTGCGGCGGAGTAGGTGAACGATGCGGAGGAAGAGAGTCCCAATTCCTTGATTTCGTCTCTCGACAGTTTGGCCGCGGCCTTATCGAAAGCGGCTTTTGCCTGCTTGTCGGTGTCGGCGTCGTCTTTTCCCGTGAATATTTGGGGCGAGAGGGGTGCGCCTTTTCCTTTCAAATACCCTTCTATGGCGGCCAAATCGCCTAATGAGCCGTTATAGCTCGATATGCCGAAACTGTAGGCGTTGTCTTTACTGGTGGTTTCTTCGCAGCCGGTGAGCAATAGAAGGCTGCATGCAAAAAGAGATAATAGTACATGTTTCATTGTTTTCATTATTGATGGATTTGTTTTTAAAAATTGAGTATGCACCGTGCCATGTCGGGACTTGACTCATTGAGATTGGTGGTGTAGCCATTACTGAAGTTCACTTCCCACGCCAAACTGTTATCGCCTTCCGACGAAGACCAATAATAATTTGTGGTGAACGCGTTGCCTCCGGCTGCTTCCAGCTTACTGTCAAAGGCTTTGCGGGCAGCCGCACGGTTAGGATTATTATAATCCGGCATATTCGAAAAATCATCCCACAGGCTTGTGATTCCGCTATAACCTGCATACAGGACTTTCAATTCATTCTTAGCCGGCAGATACCATACACCTGTGGCGGATGCGTTGCTATAGGTCTCGTCTGCCTTGTTTTTGCGGTGTGTCCAGGCAAACGCCGGATAATGGGAAAACGTATCATCCTGTTTTTTTATTTGCAGAATATTCGTAAGGCCATTGCCGGTATCTGTGGCGCTTGTGGTGGAATAGATCGTCGACCAGTGCGCCTTTGTTTCATCCAGACTTACGATTTTGCCGTGGCGACTGTCTTGCGGATCGAGCCAAAAGACGATGCCTGCGGGCGCTGTTCCGCTTGCTACAACTCCCGGTGAGCGGAAGGTTACATTCGGGTCGGGGTAATAATCCCCCACTTTATATCCGGTCTGCACGTTGTCGTCATCGTGTTTGCACGAGGCAATGAGTAAGACGATAAAACCCAATAGGAATAAATTTTTTATTTTCATATTCTACCTTATATTAATTGATTTGGATATAATGATATCCTGTTAAAATTTTTTGATAGCCCGCACGCCGAATGGATAATTCCCATATTGCGTCTCAGCTACTTTCGTTTCTTTATTATATGTCGAATAACCAGTCGCACCTGCAATGTTAACAAAATAGGCGAATGTGTGGTTGTATTCTGTTGACGACCAATAGTATGTGGCACCCATGGCACTTCCTCCTGCGTCTATAAACTTTGTATTCCATCCCGGCTTATCCGATTTCCATTGCGTTATGAATTCTTTTAATTCATTCTTTGCGGGGAGGTACCATTCGCCATCTGCTTTACGGCTATTCTTTGTCCAAAAGATCCAATGAAAGCCTTGATAATATTTTTGCAAGTCATAAGATAATTCATATTGGGTGATGATGTTTCTAGTTGCAGCGGCGCCATCATTTTCATCCCTGATTCTGGCGACACCGGCACTTTTCTCATCTCTTTTCGATTTACCCCAACTGAATTCTGTTTTTTCATCCAAACTCACGATTTTTCCATGCGCTCCTCCTTGATCGGTAATCTGGAATACAACGCCGATAGCGGTATTTGAATTCGCCGGATCGGGATAATAGTCGCCTACTTTATACGCTCTCTGCGCCGTCCCCGTTGTCGGCGCATCGCCCGTTCCTGCCCAAATAGCGATGCCGCTCGAACTTACCGTAATACCCGTTTTGCTTACCGTAATCAAGTATGAGTATTCCTTGCCCGGTTGAAAGGTTGTCGGTGAAGGGAAATTCCACTCGAATTTACCGGCGCCAGCCTTTAGTGTAATGATCAGTCTCGCGCCCGTTACATTCTCTTGCGGTATCACAATAGTCGAACTGCTCCATCCATCCGTTGCGGTGTTAGCGGTTACTGTTTGTCCGCTGTTGGTGGCGGTTGCGGAGCCATCCCCAAAATCGATAGTGGCTGTAGTAGCGATATTGGTTACTTGAACGGTCGCACTGGTCAAATCCGGAGCGCCATCGCCGGACGTCAGCGTGAAACTTAGTTTGTTCAGCACGTGCTTGAACTGCAACTCCACCGCACCGCTGTTTTTATTTTTTGACGTGGCATTGTTGCTGTACAATACGTCGATAGCCGCAGGAGTTTGCTGGTCGGTGATATCTATCGGGTAGGTATAATCTGTCAGCGGCGATTTATACGGATAATAGGCGATAAAGTCGACTTTACCACCGTTCTGCGGATAATAAAGCGGGCTGCCTTCAGCGAGCGTAAACGCGGAGGTTTCGCCACTTGCATCCGTCGAGTATCGGCGATTGTTCTCCAATACATCGTCCGGGGTGTCAAAACTTCCACCTTCGGCAAGCATAAAAACACCCGCTTGATCGCCTGCTATCCATTCGTTGCCTCCATTAGTAGTGCGGGTATGGGATATATTGCCCGCCCGGAACTCCACGGCAACGAGACCCGTGTCGACGCCCACATCGTAGTCGCTGTCGCAGGAAGCGAAAAACAATCCGCTTCCTGCCAGCAGCAATATATTATATATAAACTTTAGCCTCATAAATAAGTCATTTTTATTTCGCAGTGCCTTGGATCGCTCCTACCGGCTCCCACGGTTCGATTTTTCCTGTTGCCTTGACTTTATTTTTCGTAAGCGTAATATTGAAGATGTATTTCTTTCCGCTCTCGAATTCTTTGATTTCGGCGATATTGTCCAGCATCTTCCACGTATAAGTGTTGCCGCCTACGGTAAATTCCACCAAATAGGTGTCATCTATATCGTTAAATATATTGGGTGCGATAATCGCTTCGAATGTATTGTTCCCTGCATTGTAAGGGATTAATGCTTCTCCTAAGGTCAATCCTTCACCTTCGGCTTTATCTGTCTCGAAGTTGAAAATACAGGTCGTATTGACGCCTTTTATCTTTACTTCCAATCCTTGCAGGTCATCGGTCACTCCGTCGCCTTTAAGTACATTCAATACCAGTTTCGACAAAATATGATTGAACACGAGATTCACGGGCTGATTGTTTTCCTTATTAAAGCTCTTGCCGTCGTTATCGGCGCGCGCATACATAAAATCAATGGACGACTGGTTCGTTTGATCGGTCAGGCTTATTTCATACAATTCATCCGGAAAGGGTTCTTTGTTATTTTTGTCATACGGATGATAAGCGACAAAATCGACTTTGGTATCGATATCCACCGGATAGTAGATAGGAGTCGTGGAAGTGAAAGTAGCCGATTTCCCTATCGATGTGGTTGTATAAAGAATGTTTTCTGCTTTTTCAGCTATTTCTGAGGTCGCATTCTTCACCATAAAAATACCAATGCTTTCGTTTCCATCCCATTCGTCTCCCTTAGCGCCTCCTACGCGGGTTTGTACGCCCGATATGCCCGAGGCGAAATGCACGCGCCCGTCGTTTACCTCGGGTGCCGGTTCATCCTGGTTGCAGGACGTGAATACAAATAACGCCGAAACGGCTAAAGCGAATAATTTTTTTGTTGTCATAATCTGTTTTATTGGAAGAGTTTATTAATTATTTTGTTTGTATATGCTTCTATGTATACTATGGTTGAGTTGTTGTGTATTTTTTTATATTTCCGCTGGTAAGCGTCACATTTGTTGCGGGAGTGACCGTGTAATTCGTACTATTCTTTGTCCATACAAAGCGAATGTCCATGGTTTGCGGAGGCACTAATGCCCAGCGAAAGAAGGTAAGATTAATAGTATGCCTTCGCCACATTTGAATCGTATTCTTTGTGCTTCCGGGTGTGATGCTTTGATCTGCCAAATTTATAGTACAATCTGTGATCACATTCAATAAATTTACTGCTGGTGGGGTGCTCTCATTATCATATATGGCTATTTGTATCATAGCCAAAGCATGCGAAAATGGCAAAACTACAGAATTATCACTTTTAGAAACATTCTCAAGTTTAGCCCATAAGAAATCATTTTTCTTATAATACTCACCACTATTAGACGCTTGATCTATCGGTACATTGAAAGCATAAGCATTTGGGTTGGTCATGCCGGCATCGTAAGGGTAATAGGCATAGAAACTCAGCTTGTCGCCATCATTGGGATAATACAGTGAGGTGGATGCAGTCCATGCGCCGCCGCCGTACGTCAACGCCATATTGTCGACCCAGTTGCCGGAGGCTTTTAATCCCCCATTGCCTTTCACGATATATACGCCTACTTCATCGCCTGTTTCCCACGAACTGGTGAAGTCGGTAGCCGTGGCCACCTTTGTCGTAGAAGGGTCATCGTCGGCAAACAGTATGTCGAAAACAATCTCTTGAGAGGTTGTATCCACGGGCAGCTCGTCGTTTTTGTCGCAGCCGGCCAGCCACACGAGGGGCAGCGCTGCGAGGATATATAGTATTCGTTGTATGTTCATACGTCTATTATTTTATATCGTTTGGCTTATTCTTTTGTCTTACCATGCCGTTCCCCCGGAAGTTTCCACATTTTTCCATCCGGTGATGGAGGCGGTCATTCCGGTTTCTATCGGGGTGTGTATGTCGGCCGTGAGTTTGGTGCCGAGATGCTTGTCGCTGTTAAATCCTTTCAACAATTCCGAGAGGTCGATAGCGCCCGTATGCATCTCCCGTTCGTCGGAAAACAGAATACGCAGCGAGAGGTGTTGTGTGCCGGTGATGCCTATCAGCCGTACATTGGCGCGGAGCTTATCGCCCGTGCGGGTAAAGGCGGGCTGCACATTCAGATGGTCGCCCGATAGTGCGCGCGTACGGATATCCAGGTTGTTGGCTATCCCGGTGAGTTGTGCTTCCACACGCGTTATACGCTCCGGATTGCCTTCGGTGATGGTCAGTTCCATTTCGAGCAGGCGTACCTGCTGTTCCATGGCGGCCGTCACCGTGCGCTTTTCGAATATTTCGTACGAAACCTCCGTTACGGCGGTAAAAAGCCATCCCGGCAACGGTTCCACCGAGCCGTCTTTTGTACTCACCGTGGCATTCGAGCCTTGCAGCGTGATATGCTCCGCCGTGTTGTAAATAACGATCGGATACGTTCCCGTTTCCAACTCCGGCAAGTCGTTTTCGGACTCTTTGAAGGTGAGTGTCCGGCCGTCGATGTCAACGGAATACTCGGCCGGGATGTCGATGCCGGTGCCCCGTAGGGTCCAGTCGGTGTGCAACGAAGCGGTCGACGTCGTCGGCGGGTCTTTTAAAGGAATTTTCGCGCAGGCCCCTTGCAGCAGTAAGGCAAGAAGAACGAAGGCATACAGCGCGTTTTTATAGAATGAGTTCATTTTTTATAGATTAAGAGTTTGTTTTGCGAATAAAACAGTCCGGTCAATTTATTTTCCATACGAGGGCGATGGTGGCCCCAACAGGCCCCCAGTAATTCCGCTCTTTGAGCGATTCCTGACGGTAATAGGTATTCTCGACCGACATATATTTCTCTCTGTTATAGAGGTGCAGATACCCGAGGGTAATGCCGGTATCGACCAACAGGTTTTTGTTGCAATACCATTGTTTGCCGAGTGCAAGACCGCCTCCCTGATAGTTTCCCTGCCGTCCGGAATAATTATACTCGCCGATGATATAGGCCGCTCCGCCGTAAAACGCTTTTTGTGCGCCCGTATAAAGACGTAGTTGAGGCGATACATGCCATAGCCTCCAAAATAGTTTGTTCTTGCCTGCATCGAAGTGGGTGAACGCTCCGTCTACCAATAGCCCGACCGATTCCGTGGGTTTGTATTCCACACCCGCATTGGCTATAAGAAAGGTCCAAGGCAACACATGGGTGCGCAGGCTGACGCTGCCCTTGGAAAAGGCCGGCATGGTGTTGCCTTCGGGGTGGTTGTTGGCTTCGTTTTGCGCCGAAGCAGAGTAGAAACAGAGCAATAACCCCAGAAAAATAGATAATACCGGATAGATTTTCATGCTGTTTATAATAATTGATTTTTATCTTTAACTGCTGCAAACATAAGGGGAAAACCTTGAAATTAGTGTGACAAATCGTCTTTTGTTGTGACAAATCGCTTTTGTTATCCGTTTTTTACATATATTTGCTTTCGATTTTGGACAGGTCGGAATAACCTTCCCCTTTTTTTATACCTCATAAGTGGCAAGACATGAGAACTCTGTTTTTATTCATAGCGGCGGGCCCTTGTGTGTGGATGCCTGTTTTGGCCGATGAAAATGAACTGCCCGACAGTATCATCACCATAGAGCATGCCTATCAATATTGCGTCTCCGATCCCGAAAAGGCGCAGGCTATCATGGATGAATTGATGGTGCGCCGGCAAGACAAGGATTGGGAGTTGGATTGGTGCCAGGCTGATTTGTATTATAATACGGGCAAGTACCGCTTGGCTTTGTTCTTTTTCGAAAAAACGGCGGCCTATAAAGCGGTGAATACGGTACCTTCATTATATATGGGCTTGTTGAGCACGATGATGGAGTGTTATCGGATGAACAACGATCTGGAGAAAGCCATGCAGACGGCTCTTTCGTTGATGGATATTGCCAAAGCTTTGGATGATGACGCCGAAACCGGACGGGCGTATATGTTTATGGGCATCATTACACTCCAACAGAAAAACGCTCCGCTGGCTAAGCACTATTTTGTGCAAGCCGATACGCATCTCAAAGCCTCTGAAAACAGCGAATATCTTTATCACTTTTACTTGACCATTGCTAACTTGATCGATGAGAAAGGAGACTATATTGTTGCCGCTGATTACCTTGAAAAAGCGCGTGAAGGTCTGGAAGCGATGGCGAAAAACGATGCCGGCCTCTTGCTGCCGGAAGGGCAGATAGCGTATGAATATGGGCGCCTGCATGCCTTGGCGAGTGATATTTTCGCTAAATCGGGACGTAAACAAGAGGCCGCCGGGGCGTATGAGGCTTTTCTGGCTTCGCCCTATTCCGCCGATGACAGAACCCGCATTCATATTGTTCCTTATTTATTGAAATCGGAAAAATACGACGAAGCGCTGGCCATTTCTCTTCGTCGAGTCGATCAGTTGAGGGCCGATACGGATACCATCGGTGAAGATATGGCTGCTGCATTGCGTTATTTGATAGAGGCGTATCAAAAGACGGGCCAATTTTCCGACGCTTTATATTATGCGCAGTTGGGCTTGTCGCTCCATAAAGCCATTCGCCAAAAAGACCGTGAAAATACGGCGCTTGAGTTGGCCACATTGTATCAGGTGCAGGAGAAGGAAGAGTTGCTCCTTATGCGCGAAGCAACGATAAAACGCAGAAGCTTTTTACTGCTGCTTTCTTCTCTGATTGCGCTGCTGGCTATTGCGGCTGTCGCGCTGGTCGTGCGCAGCATTAAGCGCACCGAAGAGAAAAACCGGGTCATGGTGAGCCGGATAAAAGAATTACAGAGCTGCAAGCAGAAACTCGACGCCCTGGAGAAGCAAATGCCGGCCCTTGCCGCGTTTTATCCTTCGGATGTATCTTCCGGAGGCGATGCGTCAAAAAACGGATTTGCCGAATTGTTTGCTTTGGCCGATCAAAAAATAAAAGAACAAAAACTCTATCTCAAGTCGGATTTGACGCGCGATGAACTGGCGCTTTCTTTAGGGATAAAGAAAAGCGATTTTAGCCGTGCCGTGAACGAATGCGCCGGATTCAGTTTTACCGATTATATCAACAACCTGCGTCTGGAAGAAGCCTTACGATTACTGGAAAAATCCGATAACTTGTGCATTGAGGCTATTGCCGAGGATTCGGGCTTTGGTTCGGCACGCAGCTTTTACCGGCAGTTCAAGAGTAAATACAGTATGTCGCCGGCCGAATATCGTAAATGGGTCAAGTGACTTTGGCGTTGTTTTTCTTGGAGAAAAGAGGAAGTCTGTATTTATTTTATACCTTTGCCGGTATCTTTATCTTTGTTGCGAAGATGAATAATAATATAATAATACAATGACTCTTTTTCAGAAATTATTCCGAGCACACTCATATTCTGGTATATCCGAAATATTATTTGCTGTGTTTGTAACGGCGGTGTTCGTATCGTTCTCTTCTTGTCGGAAGGAATCGCTTCCTTCTCCCCCTGAGCCGGAAGTCAAATCTCCGGAACTTTTCACGTATGTGTACGTCGATTCTCAGGTTCTCGATTTCCGTCGTATTCAGGGCCAAAAGACCGAGAAGTTCTCCAAAGAAAATATTACGGATCTTTTTGGACGTCGTGTCGAATGGGCGACTCCCCAAAAGATTCAGTTGACGAAAGATTCAATTGTTATCCAAAAGAAAAACGATATCGAAGAAAAATTCAAATATAAATGGGACGGAAATGACTTATTGCTTCTTCGTTCCGATCCTGAACAATGGCTGTATGCCGGTGAAAAGTTCGATGAGGAACGGTTCTTCATCAATACCGGCTTCTTCATCGAAAGGAGCGCCGACAGTCAACGATTTCTTTCCAATATAGGGCAGGACTATTCGCTTGTTTCTTACGAAGGCCTCCCCTCCACTTCTGATGATAAGGCGGCATTTTCCTATGTGTGGTTGCAAATGCATTTCATCTTTAAGAAAACAACCGATAATCAATAACCGAACGTTTTAAGCAAAATGAAAATAAAGTACATTCTTTTTTTGTCGATACTGATGGTCAGGGTGCCGGGTGTTGTCAAAGCTCAATATCATACATCGATCGGATTCGGCGTGAAAAATCCGGGCCAACTGTTTATCGGCGCGATTTTTGAGCCCGCAAGTATCAACGAAAAAAGCTATCGTATGGTCGATGTGCCGCTGAATGATATAAAAGTAGCCGTCACGAGTATTCCCTCTCTTACCTTCGATTTCCGTCCTTCCTATAAGGCCATGGCGGATTCATTATCAAATAGATTAAAAGATACGAAAGGGTTTTCGCAAAGTGAAAGTTTCTCCTATAATTCGATCGAATTGTCTTCTTACCGGCAAGTGTCTCTTGCTTTCGGGCAAGACGTAGACCCCGCGGTCTATTTCCATCTTCCGACGGAGTGGAAAACCAAAAAAACGCTTCTGATGGTCGATATCACGCAAGTGTTCTTTTCTGTCATAATGGATTATCCCTGCCCGTCGCTGACTAACGATGAAGCCACCCTCACCCGTGCCGGGGAATTGGTCTATGTCAATTCGCTGCAATACGGACGGAAAGCAACGGTGCTGGTCGAATCCGATTTGCCGTATGATGTTGTCCGTCGGGCTGTTTCAGAGGCGCTGGCTCTCGAGAAAGGGAACGCGGCCTTGAGCGAAAAAACGCAGTCGGTATTAGCGAATTGCGTTATCCGAACCCTGTTAATGGGACAAAAAGAATTACCGCCGGCCGATTCCGATAATCCTTTGGAATTCGTCATGGATTATTTCAGGAAAGAGTTTACCGGAGAGGATTTCGGCGAACCTATTCAATTTACGGCAAACCATTTGGATACGAATGGCGTTTTTCAGAATGTCTATTCAAAAAGAGATTAGCCGATACTCCGTTTGACGGAAAGATAAACTTTTGTCGAAGGGAAACGTTTATTATACATTCATTTAAACAAAATATTTTATCTTTGTACGGACATATTAATCAAACACAAACAGAACAATGAAAAATTTTAAGTACATTCTTTTGATACTGATTGCAGGTGCTTCTCTTTCGAGTTGCGGATATAACGCCATGGTCGAGAAGCAGGAATCGGTTACGGCACAGTGGGGAAACGTGCAAAATGCCTATCAACGGCGTGCGGACTTAATCCCCAACCTGGTAGCGACCGTGAAAGGCTATGCCGAACATGAGCAGGAAACATTTACGCAAGTCACCGAAGCCCGTTCGAAAGCAACCCAGATTACGGTCGACCCCGAGAATCTGACCGAAGAATCGCTTCAGCAATATCAACAGGCGCAGGGCGAATTGAGTTCCGCCATCGGACGCTTGCTGTTGATTCAGGAAAATTATCCGGAGTTAAAGGCGAATCAGAATTTCTTGGGATTGCAGGATGAACTGGCCGGCACCGAAAACCGGATATCGGTGGAACGGAATAAATTTAATCAGTCCGCGCAGGATTATAATCGCTATATCCGTCAGTTCCCGAGGGTGATTTATGCCGGATGGTTCGGCTTTAAACCCAAAGGATATTTTCAGGCGAGCGATGCTGCACAAACGGCCCCGCAAGTACAGTTCTGACAATTTATATTGGCAGAAAAACTTCTCAATCCATAAAGAAAAATGTTGAAAAAACAAGCGTTGGAGCAGATTTCTGCTGCCATCAGGGCGGCCGAAAAGCAAACTTCAGGAGAGATAAGGGTGTGTATTGCCGCCTCGTGCAAAGGCGAGCCGCTGGACGCCGCTGCGGCTAAGTTTCGCAGTTTGAAGATGCACGTCACGCAATGGCACAATTCGGTGTTGATTTATGTTTCTCCCACCGACCATAAAGCGGCTATTGTCGGCGACAGCGGCATTAACCGCATCGCCACGGAAGGCTTTTGGGAAGAGACGTTGCAGGAGATGCTTTTGTTTTTTCGGCAAGATAAGATTGTGGAGGGCATTTGCCGGGCGGTGGAAAAAACCGGAGAATTGATACGGGTGGCTTTTCCGGTCGAAAAAGACGATATAAACGAATTGAGCGATGAGGTTATTATTGAAGAGTAAGTTTTTTCTGACGGTAGCATTCTTCCTCTGGTGTGCGTCGTTTGTATCGGGACAGGATATTCCCGAACCGATGTCGCCGCCACGGTTGGTAAACGATTTCGCCGGTATCTTTTCTTCCGTAGAACAGCAGGCGCTCGAACAAAAACTCTTGGCTTATAACGATTCGACTTCCACGCAAATTTATGTCGTTACCGTCGGCGATCTGAAAGGATATGCCATATCGGATTTTGCTTTTCGCCTGGGGGAAGAGTGGGGCATAGGCCGGGCCGATAAAGATAACGGTGCGGTTATCCTCATCAAACCCAAAAACGGCGATAGTCGCGGGCAGGCCTTTATTGCCACCGGATACGGACTGGAAGCTCTCATCAATGATGCTTTTGCCGGCCGTATCGTGCGTAATGAAATGATCCCTTATTTTCAGGAGAATGATTATTTCGGCGGTGTGAATGCGGCTATCGATGTGATGATTGCACGCCTTTCCGGAGAATATGATGCCGATGAAGAGGATTCGGAAGGCAAGATTCCGCTCGTAGCAATTATCATTATTGTTTTCTTTTTAATCCTTTTCCTGCGGATATTTTTCGGCGGCGGTGGCGACCAGCATATCGACGGCGACGGACATCATCGCGGCGGTGGCGGTCCGATATTCATACCGCCTGTCTTCGGTCGTGGTAGTGGCGGCGGAGGTTTTGGGGGTGGTGGCTTCGGCGGCGGAGGCGGCGGAAGTTTCGGTGGCGGCGGCGCCGGGGGAAGCTGGTAAAAAATGGAGAATGGACAATGCTTATAACAGTTCTTGGGCCAACGGCCAGCGGAAAGACGTCCTTTGCAACGCAATTGGCATATCGTGTCGGAGGCGAGATAATCAGCGGTGATTCACGGCAAGTGTATCGAGGCATGGATATCGGCACCGGCAAAGACCTGTCGGATTACACGATTGAGGGTGTCGAAATTCCCTATCATCTTATCGACATTCGCGATGCGGGAGATAAATATACGCTTTATCACTATCAGCATGATTTCCACCGGGTGTATGCCGATATCGTCGCACGCGGCAAAACACCTGTTTTGTGCGGAGGAACGGGCCTGTATATCGAATCGGTTCTGAAAGGATATCATCTTCCCGATGTGCCTGTCAATACGGCATTGAGGCATTCGCTCGAGGGGAAGTCGTTGCCCGAATTAGCCGGTATTTTGCGAGGATATAAAACGCTGCATAATACGACGGATATCGACACGGAAAAGCGGGCGATCCGGGCTATCGAGATTGCCGATTTCCAGGCAAGGCAAGTTGTAGGCGTGTGCGATTTCCCGGCATTGGAAAGTGTTATTTTCGGCATTCATATCGATCGCGAGGAAAGACGGGCGCGCATTACCTCACGCCTCCGCACGCGGCTGGAAGAGGGGATGGTTCAGGAAGTGGAGCGATTGCTCGCTGGCGGCCTTACAGCCGAAGACCTCCTTTATTATGGTTTGGAATATAAATATCTTACGCTTTATGTCATCGGGCGGTTGTCTTATGGCGAAATGTTTTCGCAACTCGAGACGGCCATTCATCAGTTTGCCAAGCGGCAAATGACCTGGTTTAGAGGAATGGAACGCCGTGGATTTACCATCCATTGGATCGAAGCGTCTCTTCCGATGTCTCAAAAGTTGGAGAAAGCGTTTTCTTATCTCGATGGACTGAAAGATAGTTAAGCGATTTTGAGGTGCTGAAAGAGAAAAATCGTATTTTTGCATCTCGAAACGGATAAAGCCGGACGCTTCCCTCCGTTTCGGTTCACTCAGACGATTCATTATTTATAGATAAAATGATTAAAGGTCAATTCCCTGTAGAAAAGTTCCAATCGATAGAAACTCCTTTTTATTATTACGATATCGAGTTATTGCACAAGACGCTCGACACCGTTAAAACAGCGGTAAAGGATAAAAACTTCCACGTTCATTATGCCGTTAAGGCGAATGCCAATCCCCGGATATTAAAAGCAATAGCCGCTTACGGATTCGGGGCGGATTGTGTCAGCGGGAATGAAGTCCTCCGCGCCTTGGAGTGTGGCTTTGATGCCTCGAAGATTGTGTTTGCCGGTGTCGGTAAGACGGATAAGGAAATCCGTATCGGCCTCGATAACGATATTTTTTGCTTTAATGTAGAATCGTTGCCTGAGTTGGAAGTCATTGAAACGCTTGCTTCCGAAAAAGGGAAGACGGCGCGTATTGCTTTACGGATCAATCCGAATGTGGATGCCCATACCCATCGTTACATTACTACGGGATTGCAAGAGAACAAGTTCGGCTTGAATGAACGCGATCTGCCGAAAGCCTTGGAAATGATCGGGGCGTATTCGCATATCGAGTTAATCGGCATTCATTTTCATATCGGCTCTCAGATTACCGACTTGTCCTCGTTTGAGGACCTCTGTGTAAAAGCCATTGAGTTTCGGCAGCGGTTAAAGAGTTGGGGAGCGGTTCTGCCGCTGATAAATGTCGGTGGAGGGTTAGGAATTAATTATCAACATCCCAATCATTATCCTATCGCCGATTTTGAATCTTACTTTCGGTTATTCGAGAAGTATCTCACAATGGATGACGGGCAAGCGTTGCATTTCGAATTGGGACGTTCGATGGTGGCTCCTTGCGGTTCCCTCATCACCCGTGCTACCTATATAAAAGAGGGAATCAATAAAAAATTTCTGATTGTCGATGCGGGAATGACCGATTTAATTCGTCCTGCTTTATATAAAGCTTTTCATCACATTGAGAATATCGGTTCCGATCAAGAATATACCACCTACGATGTGGTCGGCCCGATTTGTGAGTCGAGCGATGTGTTTGCGCAGGATATTTCTTTAAACGAAGCGAAAAGGGGTGATTTAATCGCTATTCGGTCGGCCGGGGCGTATGGAGAGGTGATGGCTTCTCACTATAATTGCCGGGAGCTTCCGAAATCGTACTTCTCCGATTCTCTATAAATATAAAATGGATTTTTCAACTATTTCTTTTTCCGGGTTCTCTGTTATAGAATGGAGTCTTGTGAGCGCATTGCTTTTCTTCTTTCTGACCCAATTATTTTTTTCTTTTTTCTTATATAGAAAGCCGTATGCGCATGGACAAAAAAATTCTCATCCGGATGAGGAGGGTATTGAGTGGCCGGGTGTATCGGTGATTATCTCCTCACGGGACAATTCGGAAAATTTGGCTAAGAATCTTCCGGCTATTCTCGAACAGGATTATCCGCGCTTCGAAGTGATTGTCGTCAATCGCGGCTCGACCCTCGAGACGGATTTACTTCTCCAGTCGCTCGAACAAAAATACGAGCACCTTTATCATACGTATGTCCCTGCGGAAGCGGAAAGAGTAAATGAAAAGAAATTAGCGCTGATGTTAGGCATCAAAGCGGCTAAGAATGATATTCTACTTTTTACCGAAGCGTATTGTAAACCTTGTTCCGACCAATGGATTAAAGCGTTTGCCCGCGAGTTTATCAAAGGAAATGATATTGTTCTCGGCTATTGTAAGCTGCATATAAAGAAAAAGTGCGCCATGCGGCATTTTATATTATTTGATAATCTGATTTACAGCCTCAAATATTTGTCCATGGCTTTACGGCATAAACCCTTTATGGGGAATGGCCGCAATATGGCATACCGGAAGCAACTATTCTACAAGGCGAACGGCTTTTCGTCGGTTTTAAATATGAATGACGGGGAGGACGACCTTTTTGTCAATCGCGTCGCGACTTCTGATAATACGGGAGTCGTTGTTTCACCCCAAAGTATGACGGAGTCCGACACGATAACGAGCTTTGCCGATTGGAAAATGTTTAAATCGAGATATATTTACGGGAGGCATTTTTATAAAGGGGGGGCTTCTGCTTTTTGGCGTTGGGAGACACTTTCGAAATATGCTTTTTATGTGTTGCTGCTGGGAACATTGATCTGGAGTTTCTTAAACGGAAACGGTCTCTTGTTTTTGTTGGCGGTTCTTCTTTTTGTCGGGAGGTATGGTTCCCAACTTATCCTTTTGAATAAAAGCAGTAAATGGTTCGATGCCGGAAAGTTTCATATTAATTTGCTGTTTTTCGATCTTTTTCAGCCTGTCAGTAATATTCGGCTTAGAAAATATGCCAAAGGGAGGGGGCATAATAAAAGGTATTGGTCTTATTAAAAGGTGCCATTTTGTCATTGTACAAACTTTTGTAATAGATAAATGGGTTAAAGCGGGTTAATCGCTTACTCTTTCCGTTAAAAGTGTTAAAAAGTAAAATCCAAAGAGAATTATTGTATGTTTTTTGTTCTATATTTGCGAAACTAAAAATGTTAAAACGAACATTCTAAAACAGTTTAATATGAACATAGGAAATACAAAAAACTTACTCGTTATCATTGTGGTGGCGATACTCAGTTCCGTGGTAACTCTTTTGGGTTACAATGCCATAAATAAGAAACAGTTGCCTTTTGGAAATCAATCGGACAATTCTCTTTCCATGGTGGATGTCGGCGAATATGCGACATCATTTAAGCAGGATCCGAATGTGACATTGACCAACTTGACGACAGCCGAAGGGTATCCCGATTTTACGGAAGCTGCGGCCCGTTCGGTAAACGGTGTCGTGCATGTCAAAACAAAATCGATAAGCCGACAGGAATACATTAATCCGTTAGATTTGCTTTTTGGATTCGGCGGTCGCGATTTTCAATACGGAGAGCCCCGTGAACAGTTAGGCTTCGGATCCGGCGTAATCATCTCGAAAGACGGTTACATTATTACGAACAATCACGTAGTGGCCAATGCTACCGAAGTGTCGGTTTCTTTAAACGACAATAGGGAGTTTATCGCCAAGGTTGTGGGCACCGACTCGCAAAGTGATATCGCTTTATTAAAAATCGAAGGAGATAATTTCCCGTATCTCACGTTCGGCAATTCCGATGCTTTGAAGGTCGGCGAGTGGGTATTGGCGGTTGGCAATCCGTTTAATCTCACTTCTACTGTGACGGCCGGTATCGTAAGTGCCAAAAACCGCTCTAATGTCGGAGACGGTAGTTTAGGCATTCAGTCTTTTATTCAGGTCGATGCGGCTGTAAACCGGGGAAACAGTGGCGGAGCATTAGTAAATACAAAAGGGGAATTAGTGGGAATTAATACGATGATTTATTCTTCAACGGGAGATTTTACCGGTTATGCATTCGCCGTTCCTATTTCGATCGCAGGAAAAGTGGCTTCTGATTTAAAGGAGTTCGGAACCGTACAACGTGCTATGTTGGGGATTTCCGTTCCCAATATTGAAGAGATTCGGCGGCGAGATCCTGATAAAGCGCGTGAGTTATCTCAAATAAAAGGGGTTTTGGTAGAAGATTTCAGTGATCGTAGTGCTGCCAAAGCTGCCGGTATCGAGAAAGGGGATATTCTTACGGCTATTAATAATGTACCTATCCGTAATTTTGCCGAATTGCAAAGCCAGTTGAATCGATATCGTCCCGGCGATAAAATTAAAGTGACGGTCGATCGTAAAGGAAAGGAACGTTCGTTTACCGTAGAACTTAAGAATGATGAAGGAAATACCGAAATAATGCGTGGTTCCGATGGCGTGCAACTGTTAGGCGCGGATTTCAAAGAGGTTTCGGTCGATAAGAAACGTCAATTAGGAATAAGTAGTGGTGTGGAAGTCGTTTCGGTTCAGAATTCGGGCCTTTTCAAAAAAGGAGGAATCAATAAAGGCTTTATTATTATGAGGATTAATAATGCGCCTGTCAATAATGAGGGGGATATTTCACGAATCGTAGCGGCCACATCTACCCGCGAAGATAAAGTGATATTGATAGCTGGTTTCTATCCTCCCAATGGAAGAACCCAGTATATACCGATTGATTTGACCCGGAAATAAAGCCTTGGCGTTAATTAGAGTTAATAAGGTGGATTTACGTAACAAAAATAGCTTATTCGGTGTTTGTATAGCAAAGGATTCGGCAATATTGCCGTTTCCTTTGATATTTTGCGGGGAATAAATAATCTTTTTTTCGTCATGATTAAAAAAATGATTAATTTTGCACCCCCTTTTAGACAGGAGAACGATTATAGAAGATGAGACAATTAAAGATAACAAAATCGATTACAAATCGCGAAAGCGCTTCTTTGGACAAATATCTTCAGGAAATTGGACGTGAAGATTTGATTACAGTAGAAGAAGAAGTGGAACTCGCTCAGGCTATTAAGAAGGGTGACAGGCAAGCTCTTGAAAAATTAACGAGAGCCAACCTTCGATTTGTCGTATCGGTGGCTAAGCAATATCAGAATCAAGGATTAAGCTTGCCGGACCTTATTAATGAAGGAAATCTGGGCCTTATTAAGGCTGCCGAAAAATTTGATGAAACCCGTGGATTTAAATTTATCAGTTATGCTGTTTGGTGGATACGTCAATCTATCTTGCAGGCGTTAGCCGAACAGTCGCGTATTGTCAGGCTTCCGTTGAATCAAGTGGGGTCATTAAATAAAATAAATAAGGCTTTTCAGAAATTCGAACAGGAAAACGAACGCCGTCCTTCTGCCGAAGAACTCGCGAATGAGTTGGATATATCGGTCGATAAAATAACCGATTCTCTGAAAGTTTCAGGACGCCATATCTCTATGGATGCTCCCTTTGTCGAAGGAGAGGACAATAGTTTGTTGGATGTTTTAGTGAATGACGATGCTCCCATTGCCGATCGTACGCTTATTAACGAGTCTTTGCAAAAAGAGATTGACCGAGCTTTATCTACTCTTACGGAAAGGGAAAGCGATATCATTAAAATGTTTTTCGGTATCGGTTGTCAGGAAATGACCCTCGAGGAGATTGGAGATAAGTTCCAGTTGACGCGCGAAAGAGTAAGACAGATTAAGGAAAAGGCCATTCGTCGTTTGAGGCAGGATTCGAGAAGTAAACTACTGAAAAGTTATCTGGGATAAGGGTTGTAGCCTATTAAAAATAAGGGTTTACAGCGGTACGGATTGTGAAAAAACGCCTAAAACCTGTGTATTTTTCAGTTTTTTCACCTGAAAACAAGAATATATAGAAATTAAGTTTTATATTTGTAGCCTAAATATTACCTATTTATGTTGGAATAGGTTGACAGATAAAGAGAATGGTTCTGAATTATTGAATTCTTGACGAACTTTTTTATAGCATAAACGTTATAAGAAAGACAAATACGAAAAAATAGACAAACGTAACAGAACAAATAAATATTATCGAGTAATTGTAATAAAATGTTTAATTAGAATTTAAATTTATGAAAAAGTTTAGTTTACTTTTAATTTCTGCTCTTGTTGCATTTAGCATAAGTGCGCAAGAAGTACAAAATGTTTCTCATGGTACAGTGTACCTGAAGAACAAAGCGAGTGACAATTGGTTTTTAGGTTTAGGCGGAGGTGTAAACACCTACAATATGAAGAAATTTGACAACCTCGGCGACCGTCTCGGTTGGCAAGGACAAATAAGCTTGGGCCGTTGGAATTCTCCGGTTTGGGGTGGTCGTTTGGTTATCGATGCCGGTGAGCCTGTTACCAATTATGAAACGGACGCAAAAGTGAAATGGGCCGGAGCTCATTTAGACCTGCTGTACAACTTCACAAATGCGGTATTGCCTTACAATCCTGAAAGAGTGTATAGCTTTATTCCTTATTTGGGTGTAGGTTATGCGTATGGTATGAACGAATGGTTTAAAAAACCCAATGCGGACAACGATTTGTTCAAAGGACAGAATCAATCATTGACGTACAATATTGGTATCATCAATAACTTCAGATTGGGACGTAATGTAAGCCTTTTCCTTGAAGTAGGATACAGATTGTTCCAAGAATCATTTGATAATTCGGCTACTCCCGCAGGTGATTACGAATATGACGGAATGCTTTCCGTATTAGGAGGTATCCAATTCGGTTTAGGTGGAAAACAAGAGTTCACTTCTGCTGAACTGTTGGATTACAACTTAATCAACGACCTGAACAGCCAAATCAACAGATTGCGTTCTGAAAACGAACAACTGAGACAAAGACCGGAATCTTGCCCCGAATGTCCTGAAGTTGCTCCTCAGCCCGTTGCTGAAGAATCAGTTTATGTTCCTAATGTTGTATTCTTCCGTATCAATTCATTCAAAATTGACAAGGGCCAACAAGTTAGCGTATACAATACTGCTGAATACTTGAAAGCGAATACGGATGCAAAAGTTAACATCGTTGCTTATGCTGACAAACAAACAGGTACTCCGGAATACAACTGGTCTCTTTCTGAAAAACGTGCTAAAGCTGTTGCTGACGCGTTGATCAATGAATATGGAATTGACAGTAGCCGTATTTCTGTAGACTGGAAGGGTGATACCGTACAGCCGTATGCAGAAAATGACTGGAACCGTGTAGCTATCTTCTTCGCTGAATAAGCATAGAAAATAAGATTACCATAATAAAAAAAGCATCTCTTTTAAAGAGGTGCTTTTTTTTGTGAAAAGAATTTACCGAAGATGTCGCTTGGAACGACGTCTCCGGTTATAATTATTCTTTGATATAGATGCGTTTTACGCGGGGAGATATTGCCGTAAGAATTTCATAAGGAATCGTGCCGATATTATCCGCAAGCTCAATTACAGAGAGGTCTTCTCCGAAAATAATCACCGCATCTCCTTCATGAGCGCTGATATCGGTTACATCGACCATGCAAAGATCCATGCATACGTTGCCGACGATGGATGCCAGTTGGCCGTTTATTAATACCTGACCTTTCCGATTGCCGAATTGGCGGTTCAGTCCGTCGGCGTATCCTATGCGTATGGTCGCTATCCGTGCGTTCCGGTTCAGTTCTTCTTTACGTCCGTATCCGACTGTTTCATGGCGGGGGATATCTTTAATCTGTAAAATTGTCGTTTTTAGCGTACATACATTTTTTAATCCGGGTAATCCGCTGGCGCTTACTCCATACAGTCCGATACCTAAACGCACCATATCCCATTGTGCTTCCGGAAAACGTTCTATTCCCGCAGAGTTTAATATGTGCTTGTAGATTCGATAGCCAAGCGCGTCCTGAATGCTTTCGGCCGTCTTTTTTAGTGTTTCGATTTGATGACCGGTGAAATCGTCGAAAATCCAACTCTCGCTGGCCGAAAGGTGTGAAAAAACCGACCGTACTTTCAACGCTTTTTGTTCTTGCAAGATGTTCACCAATTGAGGAAGCTGCTCGGGAAGGAATCCCAACCGGTGCATTCCGGTGTCGATTTTTATATGTACGGGGTAGTCGGTCACTCCCCTTCGATCGGCTTCTTTAATAAAAGATTCCAGAATGCGGAAATTATACACTTCGGGTTCCAGATTGTTGGAGAATAGTTCTTCGAAGCCGTTTACTTCCGAATTCAATACGATCGTCGGGATGGAAATCCCTGCATTCCGCAAGGCAATCCCTTCTTCGGCAACCGCAACAGCTAAATAATCGCACCGGTGATATTGTAATGTCTTCGCCACTTCAACGGCCCCCGTGCCGTAGGCGTTAGCCTTTACCATACAAACGAGTTTCACCTCGGGCGAGAGTTTCGATTTATAGAAGTTGAAATTATGGACCACCGCATCCAAATCGACTTCCATGACGGTTTCATGCGGCCGTTCTTCAATCAGCGCATTGATTTGCTCAAAGTGATAGGCGCGGGCGCCCTTCAACAGAATTAATTCGTTGTGGAAATTTTTCCATTTTTGTGATTGAATGAATGCCTCCGTTGAAGGAAAAAACAGTTTCTCTTGCACTCTAAAGGCGCCGGCATTTTCGGAAATGTTTTTGCCGATACCGATAATTTTTTCAATGCCGCGTTTTTGCACCATTCCCGCCACTTCTTGGTAAAGCGCTTCGGATGAGATTCCCGATTGTAAGATATCCGATAAAATCAGCGTTTTTTTCAGCGGGCGATCCATCTTTCGTTGTTGCTGAAAATCCAATGCAATTTCGATGGAATTAATATCCGAATTATACGTATCATTAATGATGAGACAATCCTTTTTTCCCCGGCGGACATCCAGTCGCATGGCTACGGGTTCGAGTTTCTTCATTCTCTCCGATATCGTTTCGGGTGAAACGTGCAGATAAAGCATTACCGCTAAGCAGTCAATGGCGTTTTCGATGGAAGCCTGATCGGTAAAGGGAATCGCGAATGCATGATTGAAATGCAAAAAAGAATAATGGATAATACTCTGAAATTGATTCTTTTCGATTTTAAAAATATACAGCGGCGCATCTGTGTTGTCAGACGACCAAGCGAAGGATTTTTGCGACAATACCGATAAATTGACACATTCGTCAATCATTTTATCGTCTTCTTCATAGACAAACATCTCGCAATTTGTAAACAGTTCGAGTTTCTCCATACATTTTTGTTGGATGCTTTCGAAGTTTTCCTGATGCGCTTTGCCGATATTTGTCAGAATGCCCATGGTCGGCCTGATCACCGGTTCGAGATGCTCCATTTCGTCGGGTTGCGAAATTCCGGCTTCGAAGATACCGATTTGCGTTTGTTCATTCAATTGCCAGACCGATAGCGGAACTCCAATTTGTGAATTGTAGCTGCGCGGCGAACGTACTATATTATAGTCGTCCTGCAATAGCTGATATAACCATTCTTTCACAACCGTTTTGCCATTGCTTCCCGTAATACCGATAACCGGGATGTCGAATTTTCGCCGGTGATGAGCCGCGATCTTTTGCAATGCTGAGAGCGGATTCTTCACTTGAAAAAAATTGGCATCCGAAAACGGCGCCCACTCTTTCCATTTTTTAGAAACGACAAAGTTCCGAACGCCCGATTGATATAAATCGGTAATAAATTGATGAGCATCATTATTTTTCGACTCCAATGCAAAGAATAGCGATTTCTCGGGATCGGACAGTTTGCGGCTGTCGACTAGTAGAATAGAGATTTCAGAAGGAATTATATTTTTGTCTGAAACTCCCAATATCGATGCAATTTCAGTAATTGAATACGTCATAATTATCAAACTTGTTGATGGGTTAGTAGTAAATCTATATCATCGATCTCTTTTGTACAAGTAATAAAAGGATACTTGTTTGAAAAGAGACGCAATTTATCGCGTGTGAGTAGAAGAAAGTCCCGGTAGGAGTTGTTTTCAGGGTGCAGCGGACGATGATTCAGCGCTTTCCGGATGGTTTCCCATTCCTGTATAATCTCCTTGGTCGATGCTGAAAAATAAGTATCTGAAAACCGCTCCCAGATATAGTCGATGGCGAGGTTCGACGGATGAAGCATATCACCGGCATAAAAGCGGTAATCGCGGAGTTCATCCATCATGATTTCGTAGGCGGGGAAATAGAACACATTGCCGCCAAAACGCTCCATCAGGGCCTCGACCGATACCTGAAGAATCGATTTGCTCACCGTGTTTTCATGAGCCCCGTCTTTCCAGTGTCGTATGGGGCTTACGGTGAAAATAATCTTTATTTCCGGGTTTATTTCTTTCAGCAGGGCGATCAAATCCGACCAGTCATCCGTAATTTTTTGTATCGATAAGCGTTTCCTATCGAATGTATCGGCCGGAAACTTGTGGCAATTATTCACCACTTCGCCGGTTTCTTTCCAGTAATAAGCATAGGCCGTGCCGAAGGTGATCAAGAGTATTTGTGCCTGACGGATAAAATCGGCCGCTTCATTAAAGCGCTGCTGAATGGTGTCGAGACAAGCCTGTTTGTTTGTGCTCGAAAACGAACCGTGATGCATCAGGCTGCAATAAAGTCCGCGATGAGCAAGCAGGTCGGCGTCGGTAAATCCTTTTCGTTGTAGCAGCCGCCGGATGGATGAGGATATGGATGACGGGTTGTAAGAAATGCCGAACGGATTCATGTCGATAGGAAACTTGCTTTCTATCAACTTAGCCCCGATGTTTTCGGAGAAACACGATCCGAAAAGCATTCCTTTCGTGGTGTGCCCGATGGAGAATCCGGGCGGTGAAATCGTTATGGGTGTCCTGAAATCCATTACTCATTATTTTTACACAAATGTAGCAATAAAGGCGGTCAGGGTGGATATATTATCGTATATATTTTGTGAAATAAAACGGAGAGAAACGGGAGGTATATAAAAAAGGAAAGGTTGTCTCACGACAACCAATCTTCATTGTTAACCTTAAATCTAATACCATGAAAAACACGTTGCAAATATAGGCGTTTTTTCAATACGGCGTATACATTTCGAGAAGAAATCTTCTATATTTAGTTTTTATTAACTCGATTCGGTCTTTTTTCTTCTATTTGTGAATCTTTTTCACACTTTTATTCGACCTGCAAGACCAATCCTTTCAAATATTCCCCTTCGGGATGATAGATGTTGATAGGATGATCGGCCGGCTGTGTAAGCTGATGCAGTATGCGTACTTTCCGCCCCGAAATAGCGGCGGCGCTGAAGACTGCGAGGCGGAATTGCTCTTTCGTGATGGCCTGTGAACAAGAGAATGTAAAAAGTATTCCTCCCGGAGCAATGGCATGGAGGGCCGATAAATTGAGCTTTTTATATCCTTGCAGGGCGTTATTGATGGCGCTGCGGTGCTTGGCGAATGCCGGCGGATCGAGGATGATCAGATCGTAACTTCCGGGTTCGATTTGTTTGAGATATTTAAACGCGTCCTGTGCATAAGACGCATGGCGCGGATCGTTGCTAAAATTCAGTTCGATGTTCTGGTCGGTAATCATGACGGCTTTTGCCGAACTGTCGACCGAATCTACTTTCTGCGCTCCGCCGCGCAAGGCGTATACCGAAAAGCCGCCGGTATAACAGAACATGTTCAATACCGTCCGTCCGGCGGAATAGCGTTCGAGCAAGACACGGTTTTCCCGTTGATCGATGAAGAAGCCGGTTTTTTGTCCTTTCAGCCAATCGATATGGAATTTGAGTCCGTTTTCCACCGCAACCGGGTCGCTGTTTTCCGCGCTCCCCATCAGATATCCGTCGGTGTCCGACACGATGTTGGCGGGAAGAGTTCCTTCCGATTTATAAAAAACCGCATGCAAAATATCGGACGGAAGCACTTTCGCCAACGCTTCCACAATGAGATGCCTGTCACGGTGCATACCGATGGAATGGGCTTGCATGACGGCCGTATGACCATATATATCGATGATGAGTCCCGGTAAATAATCGCCTTCGCCGTGGATAAGCCGGAAGGTGTTATTGTCGGTGCGCAACAAGCCCAGTTTTTTACGTAAGGCGAACGCTGCCGCGATGCGCGCTACGTAAAAGTCCCGGTTGATGCTCTCGTCGTCAAACGAAAGGATGCGCACGGCGATACTCCCGTTTTGATAATGACCTGTCCCCAAAAAAGAACGATCGTCAGCCAAAACTTTCACGACTTCGCCTTCTTCGATATCGGCGGGAAGGTGATCGATGGCGCCCGAAAACACCCAGGGATGAAACCGGCGCAACGATTCGTCCTTCTTACGGCGTAAAATAACTTCTTTGTAATGGTTCATTTGTCCGTTGATAGTAAATGGTTGTAAATTTTGAGACAAGCCCACGCATCGATGGCGGCATACGATTGTTGCGCCGGACTGAGTTTTTCAGCTTCCCAGTTGGAGACACGTTGGTTTTTGGTTATTTTTTTGTTGAAAATAATCGCGTATATCTTTTGAAGACTGTTGTCTTCGATGTCGAATTGGTCGACAAACTGTTGCAGGTCGATGAAATTTTCCACCTTTCGCCCCGAACGCTTTCCGATGGCCGCAAAATCATCGCGAAGCGACAATCCGATTTTCTTTACTTGCGGATTGCACATCAAATTTTGTAGTGCATCGGGATATCCGATCCGGTTGAGGCGGAACAGATAGCAAACGTCGTCGGACGAAAGTTGCATTAAGGCTACTTTATGCACTTCACCGCGTTTGAACGACGGTTTTGTTTCGGTGTCGAAGCCGATAGCCGGTTGATGCGATAAATAGTCGACTGCGCGTACTACCTGTTCCGGTTCGTCGACAACGAAAATCTTGCCCGGAAACGTTTCTATCGGTAGTTGCGCTATGGTTTCTTTTGTAATTGTCAGTCCCACAAATCCTCCTCGTTTAAATCTGCATTCTCTTCCGAATGCGTCGCGTCGCTGAACAGCAGGGTGTGCAACGGACGTAAAACATTCACTAATTTTTGTCCCCAATAGGTGCGGAAATTTTTAACGCACGCATAAAGGGCATCGTTCATTCGGTCGGTCAACCCATATTGGTAAACGGATATGAAATTGCGGACGTCTTGATAGATGTCGGCGATATTTTCCGACACGAAGGCCGAGACCGGCGTGTCGCTGTATTTCATATCTTCCACGAACACCTCTAAAAAAACATCGTCTTCGCCCATGATGGCTGTGACTTTGGAGGCGATGCGGGCATAATCTTCTTCTTTGACAAAAGTCTCGAGCATTTCTTCTTCTAAAGAGATGGTTTCGGGAAGCAGCAACGCTTTTACGTACAGTAGTGAAAGCAATTTGGTCGTTTTGTCAATCCATACGTGCCGTTCTGCGGAATCGTCATTTTCGAGATAGGCGCAAAACTCCACTGCCACTGTCACGAAATCGATCACGTTCTTACTATACACGATATGATCGGTTGTTTCAGACATATTTTAATTTTGTTACAAACCTGAAAACGGATCAGGCTTTTCGTTTTGCAAAAGTACATAATATTTTTCGTTTGCCGGCCAGACCTATCCAAATGGTCAAAACGGAGGGGCTGTTTATTTCCGTCGAATTGAGTCGACACCTTTTGAAAGTGCTTTTTTTTCCGGAATCTTCATACGACGGCTTCTAAAAGTACTTTTTACCCCCGGAAAATCGATACGACGGCTTTCAAAAGCACTTTTTACCCCCGGAAAATCGATACGACGGCTTTCAAAAGTACTTTTTGCCCCTGAAAAATCGATACGACGGCCTTCAAAAGTACTTTTGCCCTTAAAAAATCGATACGATAGCCCTGAAAAGTCTTTTTTGGCTTAAAAAATCGATATGACGGCCTCTAAAAGTACTTTTGAATCCTTTCGCCTTTAAATGACGGGAGTTAAAAGTCGTTTTACACCCCATTTCTTTGAAAGAACGGCTATATTCAGTCCTTCTCGGAGGCGACGATATGTGTTAATGATAAGAAAAACGTTTTTCGATGATTGATTTTTGTTTTAAATTTGTCCTCGAAGTCAGAAACTGTTTAAATTCCTTACGAAAAGCGGTAAGGAAAGTATTCTTTTTGAATCGCGAAACAAATTTAAACAAATTCTAAATAGACGTTTTTTGTTTGAGTAAACCCGGTTAATGAATAAAATATATGTGATGCTGATTGCTTGTCTGTTGCAAACGATCAGCGCTTTTCCCAGCGAACCGCCCGCGACCGAAGTCAGGGCGGTATGGCTTACAACGAATTACGGTCTCGATTGGCCGCATAATAAAACGGATGTCTCCCGTCAAAAAAAAGAATTGATTGCCATCCTCGATAACTTGCA
Source organism: Limibacterium fermenti (assembly GCF_041902845.1). Taxonomy (GTDB): domain Bacteria; phylum Bacteroidota; class Bacteroidia; order Bacteroidales; family Dysgonomonadaceae; genus Limibacterium; species Limibacterium fermenti. The sequence goes on along the minus strand of NZ_CP159486.1, from coordinate 2,673,167 downwards.
ACGGCATCATTTCAATACCGTATTGTTTCAAGTGCGTGCGCGGGGCGAAGTGTTTTACGACTCGAAGATCGAACCGATGTCTTCGCTTATTGTCTCCGGCGGATACGGTCGCTCCGCATTCGATCCGCTGGCTTTCGTGGTCGAAGAATGCCACAAGCGGGGATTGGAATGCCATGCCTGGATGGTAACGTACCCCCTTGGCGGTAATAAACATGTGCGGAATATGGGCGCAAAATCGCTCGTTCGCAAGGAACCGGCCCTCGTTAAAAAATATAAGGGCGAGTGGTTTCTCGATCCGGGTAATCCCCGTACCGATAATTATTTGCTCTCGCTGGTGAAAGAAATCGTCACCGGCTACGATGTCGACGGCATTCATTTTGACTATATCCGCTATCCCGATAACACCGTCAAGTTCCCCGATATGGGCACTTACCGCCTTTACGGTAAAGGAAAAAGCCGCGAGCAATGGCGCCGGGACAACATCACCCGTTTTGTGACGACCGTATACGATTGGGTGAAAAGTTGCAAGCCGTGGGTGCAAGTGAGCAGCAGCCCGCTGGGGCGCTATCGCGGGCTGAACGGTGTAGGGCACGGCTGGACTGCCTACGAGTCGGTGCATCAGGATGCCGCCCGATGGATGAAGGCCGGCAAGCACGACGCCCTTTATCCGATGATGTATTATAAAGATCAATTGTTTTATCCTTTCGTCGACGATTGGATGGTGCAGTCCAATGACCGCATTGTCGTTCCCGGATTGGGAGCCTATCAGATGACCGAATTAGGTTGGAGCCGGCAGGATATCCTTCATCAGGTCGATTACACCCGCCGTAAAGCGGTGGGTGGGCAGGCTTTCTTCCGCACCGAGAATGTTTTGTCGAATACGAAGGAGATTCTCACGGCGCTCGACGAATACTATCATTATCCGGCCAAATTACCGCCCATGAAATGGTTGTCCGACACGGTTCCGCCTGCGCCCTTCGATTTAACGGCCGAAAGGTTACCCGGAGGACGTTTTCAGTTGAAATGGAAGTCGTCCGGTACGTCGCGGCGGGTTACCTATAATGTGTATCGTACCGATAGCGACTTGTTCGATACCGAAAATGGAGCGCATTTACTGGCTGTAGGGCTCCAGAACCCTGTCTTTGAATACGATGTTCCCGATGATGACAAAGCCTATTATTATTTTATTACCGTCTCGGATTCATATCATAATGAAAGTGCGATATCCTTTCCGGCATTTTTCTTCCATTCCCAGATGGTCAAATAATCGTGATGGAGAGATTGTAAGTTGATGAGATGATGGGATGATGGGATGATGACCGACGACTGGTGACCGGAGACCGGCGACCGAAGACCGAAGACCGGAGACAAAGTGACAGGGAGACAGGGAGAAAATATAGAATCATTCGTTAGGAAAAATCATAAAAAAGAAATAAATTTGTGCCCATGGACAGCAATCAAAAAGTGAGGAAGCAGGTCAAGGAAGAGTTCATCCGGTATTTGACCCAGCATAAGCATCGCAAAACGCCCGAACGGTTTGCGATTCTCGATCACATTTATTCAACCAAGGGGCATTTCGATATGGATTCGTTATACCGGTCGATGATGGAGGAGAACTTCCGGGTAAGCCGTGCGACCTTGTATAATACGATCGAGCTGCTTCTTGATTGCGGCTTGGTCATTAAACATCAGTTCGGCGCCAATGTAGCCAAATATGAACGCACCTACGGGAATGAAAATCATGATCATATCATCTGCACGACGTGCGGACAAGTGTGGGAAGCCAAAAACAGCAATCTGTTCACCGCCGCGCAGCTCAAAAAAATAAAGAAATTCACCGTCAACTATTACAACTTGTACATTTACGGTACGTGCAGCAAATGTATGCACGCCAAGAAAATGGAACTTATGAAACAAGAGCGGGAAGAAAAAAATAAAAAGAACAACAAATAATATAAACAAGTACGTGTTACAAATAAGAAACAACAGATGAAAGTAGATGTAATTTTAGGTCTTCAATGGGGAGACGAAGGCAAGGGTAAAGTAGTCGATGTGCTCACGCCGTCTTATCAAATGGTCGCCCGGTTTCAGGGAGGACCTAACGCCGGGCATACGCTCGAGTTTGAAAATCAGAAATATGTATTGCGATCCATACCGTCGGGCATTTTTCAAAAAGGACAGATCAATGTCATCGGTAACGGCGTGGTACTCAATCCTGCGTTGTTTAAGGAGGAAATCGAAGGGCTCGAAGCTTCGGGACACAACCTGACCGACCGCCTGTATATTTCCCAAAAAGCCCATCTGATTTTGCCCACGCATCAATTGCTCGATGCGGCCCTCGAAAAGGCCAAAGGCGACTCGAAGATCGGTACTACCGGAAAAGGCATCGGCCCCGCTTATACCGATAAAGTAAGCCGCAACGGCCTGCGCGTGGGAGACCTTTTTCATCGGTTTGAAGAAAAATACCGCTATGCGGTTGAAAGGCATAAAGAGATATTAGCCCGCTACGATTTTGCCTACGACCTCGAAGAACTCGAGGCCAAATGGTTTGCGGGAGTCGAAAAGCTGAAAACATTTCCGATTGTCGATACCGAACATTTCATCAATAAACGCCTGGCCGAAGGCGACAAGGTCTTGGCGGAAGGGGCGCAAGGATCGATGCTCGATGTCGATTTCGGATCCTATCCTTTTGTCACTTCGTCCAACACGATATGTGCCGGCGCATGCACGGGTTTGGGTGTCGCTCCGCATAAAATAGGCGATGTTTACGGTATTTTCAAAGCCTACTGCACGCGCGTGGGAAGCGGGCCTTTCCCGACCGAATTGTCGGATGCCGATGGAAAGGCGCTTCGCGACGGAGGGCACGAATACGGTTCGGTCACGGGACGTCCCCGGCGTTGCGGATGGATTGACTTGGTAGCCTTGCGTTATACGATTATGCTCAACGGTGTGACGAAGCTGGTGATGATGAAAAGCGATGTCCTCGATGCGTTCGATACCATCAAGGCTTGTGTGGCCTATAAAATCGATGGAAAAGAGGTTGTTGACCTGCCTTTCGATATCGACTGCGAGATAGAGCCGGTATGGGCCGAATTGCCCGGATGGAAAACCGATATGACGGACATGAAATCCGAAAACGAGTTTCCCGAGGAATTCAACGCGTACTTATCTTTCCTCGAGGATGAATTGCAGGTGCCCATCGCCATTGTGTCGGTAGGGCCTAACAGGGCGCAGACGATTATACGCTGAGGATAGAGGATAGAGATTAGAGACTGGGAGAGGGAGAGACCGGGGGACTGGAGACTGGAGACTGGTCCTTTTTTGGCATGTTTTTTGTTTTTCACTTTTTGTAGACAACTTTTGTGTGAAACAAAATGTTTAAAGAACAACTAATCATTTTACATTTAGCTTATGATTTTAATTTGGATTTTATTTATCGGAATAGCTGTTGCCGGATATGCCGTTCAAGCGACATTACAGAACAAGTTTAAAAAATACTCGAGGATACCCTTACGAAACGGGATGACGGGTAAGGATGTGGCTGAAAAAATGCTTCACGACAACGGCATATACGACGTGCAGGTTATATCCACTCGCGGATCGTTGACCGACCACTATAATCCTGCCAATAAGACCATCAACCTGAGCGAGCCGGTCTACGCTACCAACAGCGTGGCGGCTGCGGCGGTAGCGGCGCATGAAACCGGTCACGCCATTCAGCATGCGCGGCAATATGCCCCGTTGAAAATGCGTTCGGCCCTCGTGCCTGTCGTTTCGGCCACATCGAAATGGGTCACATGGGTGCTTTTGGCGGGGATCATTCTCTTGCAAAGCTTCCCCGGCCTTTTATGGTTCGGCATCGCACTGTTCGCCTTGACGACATTGTTCAGTTTCATTACCCTTCCGGTTGAAAGAGATGCATCCAAGCGTGCGTTGGTGTGGTTGAGCGGTGCCGGCATTACCGATGTCAGCAATCATCGTCAGGCCGAAGACGCCCTCAACTGGGCCGGTTATACCTATGTGGTAGCTGCTGTCAGTTCGTTGGCTACGCTCATCTATTATGTTCTTATTGCGCTTTCGGGCAGTAGAAGATAAAAGAAGACCGGTACTTCGTTGTCACACAGTCGTTCGTTTTAATCCGTCTTCCATCGTTATCATTTTTAAAACGGCGAAACCAACAATGTACCCTCTTTTTTGTTTATAAGATTGAAAAAACTACAAGCTTCGCGTATGAAAACAGTACTTATTACAGGAGGTTCCGGATTGGTCGGAAGGGCCCTGTCGGATTTGTTGCTCGAAAAAGGGTATAAAGTGATTTGGTTGAGCCGCGAGCGATATGTCAAAGCCGATATTCCCCGTTACCGGTGGGATTACCGTAAAGGAGAAATTGATGAGAAAGCGTTGGAACAGGCCGATATCGTTATCCACTTGGCCGGATCGAATTTATCGGAAGATAGTTGGACCCGAGCCAAAAAACAGCGTATTGTCGAAAGCCGTGTGAAATCGGCCGCTTTGATACTCGCTAAATGGAAAGAAATGGATAAGAAACCGGAAGCGTTTATATCGGCTTCGGCGGTAGGTATCTACGGAAATGATATATCCGATGAGGTTTTGGATGAATCGGCCGATGGGCGAATGGAAGATTTTCTCAGCCGCACGTGCCGTAAGTGGGAAGCCGAAGCGCAACGATTTACCGATGAGCTGGGCGCCCGCTCCGTGATGGTTCGTCAAGGCGTAGTGCTCTCGGGCAAAAGCGATGCCTTTCGCAAAATGCTTTTTCCTACGCGTTATGGACTCGGCGCCCGCATGGGAAACGGACGGCAGTATATGAGTTGGATACATATCGATGACTTGTGCGCCATGTATTTGAAAGCGATTGAAGATGCCGCTATGCAGGGTCCTTATAATGCCGTGGCGCCCGAGTTCATGACCAACACCGAGTTTATGCGTACGTTGGCGCGCGTGTTGCGCAAGCCGTTCTTTCTGCCTCGCTATCCGGCTTTTTTTATGCGCTTGTTTATGGGGGAAGCCGCCGATATGTTATTGGGCGGCAGCCGTATTTCTTCCGAAAAGATCCGGAAAGCCGGATTCGAGTTTCGTTATCCTTCGGCAGAACAAGCTATAAAAGCGTGTGTAGATGCCGTGAATAAAGAGGTTGAGGAGAAACGCTCCGGACAAGGGCGGAGATAAGCGCGGAACGCATCGGTTAAGTCCTTTGTCGGTCGTTTCGGATACCGCCGCAATCACCGTCGTTATTCCGAAGAACGTTCGTTTCACGTGTTTTGGGCTTTCCTCAAATTGAAGAAAGAAAAATAAAAAACTTGTTGACATAGGGTTGACATTCCGGCCGCTTATCTTTGCATCTAAACATAAGAAAGAAGTAGTATGGATTTAAATGTGCATTTGGTTTTCGGTGGAAATTGCGAAGACGCTTTCAACGCCTACAAAGAATTGTTTGAAGGAGAAATTGTGTTTGTCTTTCGTAAAGGGGAAGACAAAACGATGCCGGTCGGGGAAGAGGAGAAGAATAAAATCTCCCACATAGTAATGAATACCCCTCAGTTTAGTTTACAAGGCGAAGATGCCGATGCGGGGGTACCCGTATCGACAGGAAGTAGTAAGTTGGTACTCGTTTTTCATGATTTGCAGAAATTACAAGCGGTTTACCGTACATTGGCTGATGGCGGGAATATCGTAAGTCCGTTGCAACAAACCTTTTTCTCGGAAGCTATAGGCGAGGTTGTCGATGCATTTGGCGTTCGTTGGCTCATTATGATGACCGATGAAGACTATGAATCGCATTGACCGCTTATCGTGATATCCGCGCGTTGGAAGAAGCGGGTATTCCCATTGTCGAAAATCCCGGAGTGGGCTATTCGTTGGTCACGGGGAAGCGTTAGAAAAAATTGTTATCCGGGTGAAAAAAGGCCGGATGTCGCTTTTGGAAGACGATAAGTATTATTACGGATTGATGGATGAAAAGGAGGCGGAAGAGCATGTCGAATTATCTTTTCTTTTTTTCTCTCTTGAAAAATTCGCCCGGTGGTATCTTTCTTTTGCCGATGTAGCCATGATTCTTTCTCCGGAGAAATAAAATAAAGAAAAAGCATCTTAAAGTATTCTTTTAGTAAGAACGTATCTCGTTTCGTTATACGGCCTCTGAAGAATACTTTTAAGATGCCTCTATTCAGGCTCATTGTCCGGTTATTTCTTCCGGATTCGATATAAATTCCCCTCGTCCGTCACGGCATACAAAGCGCCGTCATTTCCTTCGGTAATGTCTCGAAACCGTTGACCTTCGTCCGCGAGTAAGCGTTCTTCTCCCACCACTTTATTGTCTTCGATCACGATACGGGCGATATGCTTACTGCTTAGCCCGCAAATAAACAAGTTATTTTTCCATTCGGGAATAGCATCGGAAGCATAAAATGTCATACCGCTTGGCGAAAGAACCGGATCCCAATAATAAACCGGTTGCTCCAGACCTTCCTTTTGTGTAATTCCTTCACCGATGGTTGCTCCGCTGTATTCGATGCCATACGTAATGGTTGGCCACCCGTAGTTTCGTCCGGCTTTAATCAAATTCAACTCGTCGCCGCCTCTTGGCCCCATTTCGCTTATCCACACATCTCCCGTTGCCGGATGAATCGCTAATCCTTGCGGATTCCGGTGGCCGTAAGTGAATATTTCCGGAAGAGCCTCCTTTTCGTTTACAAAAGGATTGTCGGCTACCGGACGGCCTTCAATCGTTATATGGATCACCTTTCCCAATGCATTCTCTAATGATTGGGCTTTGGGGCGTGTTTGCAAATCAGAGCGTTCTCCGGTAGTGACAAATAAATTTCCTCCTTTATCGAAAACAATTCGCCCGCCGTAATGTAATTCGCTTTCGAAGGCTGGTTGGGCGCGATAAATAACCTGCACTTTTTCCAATCGCTTCTCATCGTCGGATAACCGGCCTTTAGCCACTGCGGTAAGGTTCCCATTGGGTTGTTTCTCTGTAAAAACGACATACACCATGCGGCTTGTTTCAAAATCGGGAGCTACCGTCAAACCCAACAATCCGCCTTGTTGGTTAACTTCGGTTGCAGGAAGCCCTGTTATCTGAGGGCTCAGCGTTCCCGTAGCCGAAGCAATGCGCAACGTGCCGGTTTTTTCGGTTATCAGCAGTCGTCCGTCCGGTAAGAGAGCGATACCCCACGGGCGAGAGAGCCCTCGGGCGATTACTTCCGCTTCGTAAGGAGTAGTGGTTTTGCTCCCGGCTATACGTGTTTGTCCTTCAAAAGCCGGTTGATAATTCGTGTTAGGCTTTTGAGTTTCAACAGGAGGCAATGTATCTTTGCCGGAGGATTCCGGTTGTTCTCCGGACGTCTGTTTGCCGCTACAGGATGCGGTAAGAATACAGAGTAAGAAAGTTAGGATTGTTTTCATATTATTCTTTGTTAGAAATTTAGTTCCGATCTTATTTTCATTAAAATCACAGGCAACTCAGAAGGATTTCTTTGGCCACATCACCGGTTACGTTGTGGTTTTCGCCATATGCCACGCCCCGATCATTGAACCGATCGGCAATCAGGTTGATGGTTTCCATGCCGATGTTCTCTTCCGATAAGCGGGTGGTTAATCCCAAGGAACGATAGAAAGCTTCGGTCTTTTCAATCGCCTTATCGACCCGCTCTTCTTCCGACCCTTCTGTGATGCCGAAGATGCGTTCGCCGTATTGCAGCAGTTTGGCGTGTTTTTGGTCTTTCAGCACCCGCAAGGTCGCAGGCATAACTATTGCTAATGAATGACCGTGAGTGGTGCCGTGAAGAGCCGTCAGTTCATGCCCGATTTGGTGGGTCGACCAATCCTCCGTAACACCCATGCGGATGAAGTCGTTCAAAGCCATCGTTGCCGCCAACATATAATCGGCCATCAGGTCATAGTCTTTCGGATTTTGCTTTATTTTCGGGGCAATTTCCATAATGGAAAGCAAGACGCCTTCCGCCCATCGATCCATAAGGCGGGACTGTCCCGGAGTCGTCATATATTGTTCCAATACATGCGTGTACGCGTCGGCAAGTCCGCAAGCTATTTGATGAGAGGAGAGGGTATAGGTCACTTCGGGGTCGAGAATCGAAAATTGTGGATAATTTCCACGGAAAGCATATTTTTCTTTTGTTTCGCTGCGGGTAATCACAGCGCCGCCGTTCATTTCCGAACCCGTAGCAGGCACGGTCATGACCGAAGCGAAAGGGATTTGTTTCTCTGTTTTGCCTTGCAAAACAATTTCCCAAGCATCGGTATCGGAAGCAATGCCCGCCGCTACCAGTTTCGTTCCGTCTAAGACCGAACCGCCTCCGACCGCCAGCAAGTAATCGACTTTCTTCTCTTTTCCCACATCGATGGCTTTGCGTAAGGTCTCCACATGCGGGTTAGGCTCTATTCCCCAGAATTCAATATAATCGCGCCCTTGTAATGCGTGCGTCACTTGTTCATAAACACCGTTTTTCTTAACACTTCCTCCGCCGTAAGTAACCATAAGCGTTCCTCCGGCAGGGATTAATTCCGCCAGCTTAGCGATTTGTCCTTTACCAAACACTAGTTTGGTAGGATTTTGAAAGATGAAATTTTTCATTATTACAGATAGTTATTTTGCCTATATTCACGTACATAAATAACATCTCGCAGACGAACTTGTTCATGGGTAAAGGATAACAAGCGGCTTTTCTTGATGTAGGATCGCCGGGGGCGTTGCGTTAAACACCCCCGGTAAAATTACGGTTTAACTAAACCAGCGGGTGAGTGCCGAGAAAACAGTTTCGTTTTCTTTTTGTTTGTTCGCCGGTTTGGGCGGAGCAAATACGTTTAGTCCGCGGGGAATAACTTTTACGTGAATATCTTTGCCTGTTTCGATGGGTTCGCCATCGACGTGCATCACGCCGGCATGCGATCGTTTAATCGTCAGGTTACTCGTGAGAAGCGTGGTCATCTTGCTGTTCTTGTCGATGTTTTTTGTGAACAACTGTAGGGTGGTTTGCGGAATCTCGAGCGCGTTGAGCGGCTTTAAGATAGACACGTTCATTTTGCCGTCTTCCATATCGGCTCCCGGTGCGATATAGGCTTCGTTGCCATATTGGGAGGCGTTTCCGCACGTGATAATGAATGCCCGTTCTTTCAATTCCCCGTCGTCGTAGGTGATCTCATATTCTTCAGACTTAAAATCCACCGCACCTTCCAATATGTTCCGAAAATATCCGAGAGGGCCCCGATTCTTTTCTTCGGCGAATTTACCGCTGATAAAAGCGTCGAATCCCACACCGCAGGTACAGAAAAAAATATGTTCGTTGGCCACGCCGTAATCGATAGTGCGGGTATGTCCCTTAAGAATGATCTCGATGGCTTTTTCGGAATCCAACGGAACACCCAATTCCCTTGCTAATCCGTTTCCCGAACCGAAAGGAATAATCCCCAAGGTCGTGTCGGAGTTTACAAGCGCTTTGGCCACTTCATTTACCGTGCCGTCACCGCCTGCGGTAAGCACAGAATCAAATGCATTCTCCATCGCTTCCCGGGCGATTTCGGTCGCATGATTGGGATAACCTGTAAGACGGAAGATAAGATCGAACTCTTTTTGATCGAAAGCAGCAGCCACTTCGTCGGGAATGTTCTTCTTCGATTCGGTTCCCGATACCGGATTAATGATAACGCAGACTTTTGTTTTTTTCATAAAGAAATTATTAATAGTATCATAACAGTCATCAGTTGATATAGTTCGCTTTTCGTGTTCTTTTTAATCATTGAGCATTCTCCGCAAATCCGGAGAACACCTGTTATGCCCAAGTGACATGCCGGCTTTGTCAAGTGGACTGCCGGCTTCGTCAAGTGAGCTGCTGGCCTGACCTAGTGTCGTACTGATTGTATCAAGTGAGCTGCTGGCCTGACCTAGTGTCGTCCTGGTTGCATCAAGTGGGCTGTTGGCCTGACCTAGTGTCGTACTGGTTGCATCAAGTGGCTTTCTGATCTGACAGAATGGCGTACTGGCTTTGTCAAGTGAACAACTGGCCTGACCAAGTGTCATGCTGGACTGACCCGGTGTCATACTGGTCTGACAAAACGTCGTTCTTGCATTGCCGGGTGGAATGCCGGCAGCGGCAAGTGTCCTGCTGAAGAGGAAGAGCGCCGGTTTGATGCCTCCTAAAGGATGGACTATTCCCGCTTCCCGATATGTCCGGTTGCACCTTTCAATTCTTTTCCTCCCTTGTGGGGAGTTGAACGGAGGGTGAACGATCGAGCAGAGGGGATCGATACCCGTTGCCTAGCGGATAATCTTTTTTTTATTTGTCCTGTAAGCCTTTGTTGCGTATTTTTGCACACAGAAATGGAAAAGGATACTCATATATTGGAACGGCCGGACAGTTTGATTTTCGATATGGACGGCACTCTTTGGGATAATGTCGATAATTATGTCGTTGCGTGGAATCGCGCCTTGAAGATACAAGGGCTTGATGTGCAGGTGACGCGTGAAGAACTATTGGGCTTGATGGGCAAGGAAGCGAAACAAATACTGGTTCGTTTAAGGCCGGATGCTTCGGAAGAGGCGCGTGATGCGTTGTTCGAGGAAGTGACGGTGCAGTACCATGCATTAGCGGCGACGATGCACCCCAACGTGTATGACGGCGTAGTGCAGGGATTGGAGAATTTAGCGCAAAAGTATAAACTTTTCCTGCTGAGTAACTGTGAAGAAGGCGGATTGCTCAAATTCATGCATTATACCGATACATCCCGTCTTTTTACCGATTACATGGAGCATGGGCAAAACCTCAAGCCGAAAGAGTTTAATATGAAGCTCCTGAAAGAGAGAAATCGTTTGCAAACTCCGGTATATATTGGCGATACGGATACCGACAGCCGGGCATCGTCGGTTGCCGGGTTGCCGTTTATCTATATGACGTACGGATTCGGTAAAACAGACCGATATGTCCTTGCGTTTGATTCATTTGCGAAAATGACCGATTATTTTATGACTCTATAACCCGTATCGTCCCATGCACGCAGGCTTTATTCTGCTTATTATAGTCCTTTATTTTGCGGTACTGATGTTGATATCGTATCTTACCGGCCGGAAAGGGTCGGACAACGATGCTTTTTTCCGCGCCAACCGCTCGTCGAAATGGTATGTCGTAGCCGTTGCCATGGTCGGCACCTCTATTTCGGGAGTGACCTTCGTATCGGTTCCCGGGATGGTTCGGGGCTTGGATATGACCTATATGCAAATGGTGTTGGGCTTCTTTTTCGGTTATCTCGTCATAGCGTATGTGCTGTTGCCGTTGTATTATCGGTTGAATCTGGTCAGTATTTATGGTTATCTGGGACAACGTTACGGCAGAAAGTCGTATAAGACCGGCGCATGGTTTTTCTTGATATCCAAGATCGGTGTGGCTGCCACACGACTTTATCTGGCCGTTTCCATCCTGCAATTTTTGGTGTTCGATGCATGGAATGTGCCTTTTTTTGTGACGACGTCCGTCATCATCTTTATTATATGGCTTTATAGTCATCGCAGTGGGATCAAAACGATTATCTGGACGGATTGGCTGCAAACGCTTTTCTTTTTTACGGCCTTGGTGTTGATTGTCTGGCATGTGGCTTCCGAATTGAAGTTGGATTTCGGAGGAATGGTCACGACCATTGCTCGTGATCCGCATTCCCGCATTTTTGTGTTCGATGATTGGGCCGGCACCCAGAACTTCTTTAAACAGTTTTTCAGCGGTGTGTTTATTACTATCGTGATGACAGGGCTCGACCAAGGGATGATGCAGAAAAACCTCACTATCAAAAGCCTCAAGGATGCCCGTAAGAATATGCTTTCGTACGGCTTTGCCTTTATTCCCGTGAACTTGCTATTTCTGAGTTTGGGTGTTCTTTTATTATTATATGCCGGGCAAAACCAAATCGTCTTGCCGGAAGTGTCGGACAATATCCTGCCGTATATTATCAGTGAATATTTAGGGTCGGGCGTCTTGGCTATTTTTATTATTGGAATTACCGCTACCGCTTTTGCCAGTGCCGATTCGGCTCTAACTGCCCTGACCACTTCTTTTTGTGTGGATATTATGGCGATGAGCGACAGTGGCGGAGATAAAACGTTGGAGAAGAAAAACGTCGCCATCCGCCATAAAGTGCATATCGCCATGAGTGTCGCTTTCGGATTGGTGATTGTCGGAATTTATGCGATTGGCTCCGACAGTATTCTTACGGCGTTGTATAAACTCGTGTCGTATACGTATGGACCGTTATTAGGCCTCTATTTCTGCGGACTTTATACGAAGCTACGGCCTGTGGATAAATGGGTGCCTTATGTGGCCGTTGCGTCGCCGATTCTTTGTTTCGTCATTGAAATAGGGATGAAGCAACTGTTTCAGTATACGGTCGGATATGAATTGCTGTTAATGAATGGAGGTTTTACGGCATTGGGACTGTGGTTGCTGTCGGGGAAGGGGCATAGCTTCGCCGATAACAGCGCCGCTGATAGTGCTTCGCTTCGCTCGCGATAATGGCTTACGCCGTAAGAGATTGATGTAGATTGAATGAGATTGATAAGTGAATGAATATGATCATTAAAAGTGCTGAGTTTGTAATAAGTAATACCGATTTCCATAAATGCCCCCAACACGGGAAGCCGGAGTATGCGTTTATCGGGCGTTCGAATGTCGGGAAGTCGTCGCTTATTAATATGTTGACGAACCGAAAAGGCTTGGCCCTGACGTCGGCCAAACCGGGGAAGACCGTTCTCATCAATCATTTTGTTGTGAATGACGAATGGTATCTGGTGGACCTTCCGGGATATGGATATGCCCGTAGAGGAAAAGAAAGCCGCGAGAAATTGCGGGAGATCATTGAGGGATATATCTTAGAGCGGGAAGCCATGACCTCGCTTTTTGTCCTCATCGACTCTCGGCATGAACCGCAAAAGATCGATTTGGAGTTTATTGAGTGGTTGGGCGAGCAGGGCATTCCCTTCTCGATTGTCTTTACAAAGGCAGATAAACTGGGAACCGGTCGGCTTCAAATGAATATCGATGCCTATAAAGAGACCTTGCATGAAACGTGGGAGGAATTGCCGCCTGTTTTCGTCACTTCTTCGGAGGAAGGAACGGGTCGGGAGGAAATACTCGATTATATCGAAGATATCAACCGTAGCTTGCAAAAAAGTAAAGGTTTCGCCCGATAGGCGGGAGTATCCGAATTACGGCTCATCCTTTCCCTTCACCTGGATTTCGGAAGAGAAACGAATCATCTTTCCTGAACCGCTTACACCTTCGCCGGTTACCGTGTAAGTGGTTGCGCTGTCGGCCGAGTAGAAGTCTACGGTTGCTTCGCCGTCTTCCGAAAAGCGGACATTTGGTTTCCAATAGATTGTTGTTCGCAGATCGGGAGCGGACGCGTTCTTTTGTTCCGGCGTTTCATAGACGGGAGAATAAAATTCAGCGGCTTGTTGATATCCTAAGGGAATGATCTGTTCGATATTCAGCGATTTCCTCGGTTTGGGTTCATATCCCATTTTGGTGGTAATGACAATCGCTCCGTTCGTGTTGGGAAAATATCCCGGCAGGAAAGAATTATCTTTTACGACGAACAGGTTATCAATGCTACTGACATCGATATCGTCCAAGCGGTCAAAAAAGTCTTCATAGGTAATATTATCGATAATAAAAGCGACGGGTGTTTGAGAGGTGGAGGTTGTTATTTTGTCACTTCTCACAACGATCCCCGGTTGCGTATATAAGAGCGATTTTAAGCTGCTTACGGCCATCTTCTCGATATCTTCCGCTGTGCGTAGGCCGGTAGCCGATAAAGCGGAATAATAAACGGATTCTTCGTATTTTCCCGGTTTATGCCCGGTGACCGTTATTTCTTCCAGATCGATGGTGCGGATACCATATTTTTGAATATATGCTTCATTCGCTTTCTCCAGATAAGCTTTTTCATTGTCCGTCGGTCCGTTGGCGAAATCAAGCCTTTCCGGTAGCCCTGCATACGCGCTTTCGGGAAAGCTTTCGCGTTCTACTTCAATGAGATTGTTCTTGTTCCCTTTCTTGCTCAATGATTGGATGGTAAAGGCCGTGCCTTCGGGAAATTCCACATTGAATGTAAACCGGCCCTTGTCATCGGTTTGGGTCATTTCCGTCGTGACTAAAGAATCCAAAGAGGCAAGCAAACTGATATGTCCTTCTTTTAAGGAGCGGAATAGGCCGTCTGCTTTTCCCGATATCTGCTGGGAGACCTCCGGTGCGAACGCATCGGGTGTCTGAATGTCGCCTCGTAACACAGCCGGGATGTCGTATCTTCGCCATCCTTGGGTCATCATCAGCGCATCCAACGCGTATTTATTCATTTTGTTTCCCCGGAAGTAAGAGGCCGGGGATTCGATATATCCTTTCAGGTCGGAAGATAAGAGCAACGTCGAAACGATATCGATTGTCGTATCGAGGGCTACCGTATGATTATCCGTCACCGAGACGGCGATACTTCCGGCCGAAAAAACAGAATCGGCATTCTCTGCATTCAGTTTGAGTAGTATATGGTCTCGGGTGGTGTAAGACGGTTTGGAGAGTGATGTGTGGATGGCCGGGAAATCCGTTTCGTTCAGGGTGAAGACCATCCGTTCGCTTATGATTTGCTTTCGCGCATCGAGCAGCAGAATGCTGATCACACCCGATGGAAAAAATGTGGCCGGAAAGGTATAGACTTCCGTCGCCGGATTCCAGGGAGCGTGATACAGTACTTGCCCTCTCTGATGAATGAGCAATGAAAAAGGTTCTTGTACTTTCGCTTCGGATTGCAGGGCAACGATGAGTTTCGCCCCTACGAAACGGGCGGAAAGGGCCTTTGCCCCAGGTTGTACCGCCGGTAGGGCGAATCGCTTATCGACCCCCTGTGTATTCCTGCAAACGGCGTAGTAGGTTTCGTTGGCGGCAGGGACAAAATTGAAAAATCCCATCCCTAAATGTAAACTTTCGAAAGCGACGATTTCTTCTCCCTTCGAATTATATAGGTTGCCCGAAATATCTTCTCCCAATCCCGAAGTGTTCAGTGATTTAAACGCCACCTGGCAGGTTTTGGCCGGCACCATATATCCGCCTTCGGGGAAGAACGCCACCTCGAAATCGTCCGCTGCATAGGGAAGGGTGTAATACCGGTTGTATTTACGGTTTTTATAGACAAGGCTTATCAGCATCGATCGGTTCTTTTCTTTTTCCGGCAACTGAAATTTCCATTGGAAATTCGTCTTTCCCGTAGGATTCACTGTCTTTACCGGTTTCCCTTTAAGTTTCCAGGAGACGATTTCGGGTGCCACGGTATCGCCCTTCTGCACATCTACGAAGCGGAACGATGCCTGTACATTGTTTTTTCCTACAACGAAAGAAGGAACGGTTCCCAATTGCAGGGAAAAAGGATTGAGTATCCGTACCGTTTTCCGGAAGAAATAGTCCTCCCCCTGATTCCGCATATATTTCGTGTAAGCCCTCAGCGTGTAGGCGCCTTCGGGCAAATCGTCCGCAAGATTGAGATAACCGTGATACGAACCGGTGCTGTCGGGGCGTATTTTGACCCGTTTTACCACATCGTCCGCCGGGTTAATGATTTCTACATACACATAGCGGCTTATATATACCGGTTTGTGATCGGCGGCATTCACCAAATGCGCCCGAAACCGGATTTGTTCCCCGGAAAGATAATCCGATTTATCGGTTTGCAGATATATTTTTTCCTGGGGAAAAACGTAAAGTTGCTCCATAAAGCGCACGCTCACAGAATCGGCTTCTTCCGTACTTTCCTGAGCTATTGCTGCGGCGCCTGTAAAGAAGAGGCACAAGCAAAAAAATAAAAGTACTTTTTTCATGATTGCTTACATTAAAAAAACAATGAATAGTCTGCTTTTGATTCCTTTAATGATATGCGAAGGTCCCTATTATTTTATTATCGGGAATGTTGTGGCCATACGAGTTTGTCGATATCGACACCCAAGGATGCCGCTTTTTGCAGATAAGTTTCTTTTATATCTTCGGGAATAACGGTTTGGCGCGAAAGGATCCACAAGTATTCGGGAGATCGACCGATGATTAAGGCATACTGGTAGTTCTCATCGAGCGCAACTACGTTGTAGCCCCCGTAGAAGGGCCCGAAAAAAGAGACCTTCAGAGCGGCCACATCGGGCGATTTTCTGAATTTGGCTTTTCCTTCGGCACGTGACCATTGTTTCTTTATGGAGTGATAACCGCGATTGATGACTTTAATGCTTCCGTCGGCATTCATGGAATACTCGGCGGAAGTTTTAATCATATCCTTTTCAAATCGGACGTCCGTGCGTGCTATTTCGTACCATTTGCCAAGGTATTTGTCGGGATTAAATGGGGAAATGGGGACGGCACCTTGAGGGGCATATGTACGGGAGTTCATCCAAATCAGCGTTCCCGCGACCAATGTCCCTGCTGCTATAAGGGCTATTTGTTTTTTATTCATGAGATTTTCATTCTTCTTTCACCTCTACCGAAGGAGTATCGGTTATTTCCGGGCTCTTATCTTCTCCTTTTAAATAAGACGGAAGGCTTAGTCCGGCCTGATTGAACAATTCCTCCAGCGGAGGTACCGACTTCATGAGGTTGGAGATGAAATTCGACGTTGAGTTCCCGCCGTTCGGATTGGCGCCGCTGTCCCAAACCGTAATTTTATCGATCTTCAGATTTTTGATCGCTTCTACTTGTTTGCCGACCAGTTCCGGTAATTTATCCGTTATTAAAAGTAAGGCCGCCAATTGAGGATCGTTATTCGCCGCTTTTACCAATTGGTCGTAACCGGTAGCTTGTTTGGTAAGAATCTCCAATGTACCGCGAGCTTCCGCATCCATTTTAGCGAAGATCGCATCGGCTTCTCCTTTGGCCAAACGGCGGATGCGTTCGGCATCGGCTTCCGCGTCGATAATAGCTTTTTCCTTATCTATTTGTGCCGGAACGACCACATTCGCATTTTGAGTTGCTTTCTCACGATCGGCGCGTGCCACTTCTGCATCTCGTTCCGATTGATAGGCTTCTTCCAACGCTTTCGCAGCCTGCACTTTTTCGGCTGCGACCGCCTTACGGCCAGCTTCCGCTTCTTTTTCACGGCGTGTGGCATCCGAATTGGCAATGGCTATCTTGGCATTGTTTTCGCCCTCCACTGCCAGCGCATTGGCTTGCGAAGTGCGGATGCGCGTGTCGCGCACAGTCTCGGCTATGCGGATGTCTTTGTCTCTGTCGGCCTCGGCCTTGCCGATTTCGCCGTACCTGTTTTGTTCGGCAACGCTCTTCTTGGCTTCGTTGATGGCTTTTGCCGCCGCTTCTTTTCCCAGTGCTTCGATGTAGCCCGATTCGTCTCGGATATCGGTAACATTCACGTTGATTAA
The DNA here is from genome assembly GCF_041902845.1 of Limibacterium fermenti. GTDB lineage: Bacteria > Bacteroidota > Bacteroidia > Bacteroidales > Dysgonomonadaceae > Limibacterium > Limibacterium fermenti. The sequence goes on along the minus strand of NZ_CP159486.1, from coordinate 2,655,739 downwards.
CTTCAATCCTATCTTCCGTAATTCTGCTTCCACATTGGCGCTTACGTTGGCAAGGAACTTATCGCGATCGGCATTGATCTCTTCAATATCCATTGTGGCAATCACCAGACGTAATTGTCCGAAAAGGATATCGGTAGCGATATTTTGAATGCTGGCGGTATTTTGTCCCAATAATCGTTCCGCCGCATTCGTCATGCTTTCGGGATCGGTGGAAATACCGACGGTGAAACGGCAGGGAACGTCCACCCGTATGTTTTGTTTACTCAAGGCATTCGTCAGATTGCATTCAATCGATATGGGAGTCAAATCGAGGAAAGCATAACTTTGGAAGACCGGCCATATAAACGCCGCTCCACCATGGATGCAACGTGCCGAACTCGTGCCTCCTTCGGAATTTTTTCCTGTTTTCCCGTAGACGACGAGTATCTTGTCGGACGGACAACGTTTATAACGAGATAATATGGCAGCGAATGTAACAATAAGTACCACTGCAAAGATGACAATAATCAGAGGTGAATACATTTTGTATAGAGTTATGAATTATGAGTTATGAATTATGAATTATGAGTTATCAATTATCAGTAGGTTCCACTAAAAGAATATTCGAGGAAAGGACATCCATTACGCGGATTGGCGCCCCATTGGATAGCGTGGGGCCGTCGGTTTGCGCGCTATATTCGCGTACGGCGCCTTGTACGGTAATCTGTACTAATCCCAAACCCTTTCGTTCTCCCGGAATGGTAAGGTAAACGTTCCCTTTGCAGCCGATCGTCTTCGAAATGGTTATGGTTCCGGACTGTTGAAACGAGTTCAGCCATACGAAAAGAAGCATAACTGCTATGACCAATAATATCCCGACGATAACCGCTAAAACGATCGTTCCGGCCGTAGAAAGCCCCGAAGACTCCAATCCGATAACCGTCCAACTGAATCCCAAGAGGAAATTAATCAGATTTCGGAAAGTGAATAATTGAAAAGGCGTATCTATATCGCTTGAAGTATCAACGTCTAGATCACCTGAAAAATCGGCTCCGGAGTCCATTCCGATAAACGTTAAGATTGCCTGAATAATAAATATGGCCGATGAAAAAATAGCGATGCTCCATATTATTTTCATGAAAGAATCCAGCATTAACCACCACTCTTGCATATCGTATTAAGTTATAAAATGAATACTAATCAATTAATAATTAACAATAAAATGATATCTGCAAAAGTAGTGAAATATTTTGGATTACGGCTGCATTTTATTTAAATATATTAGAATCTGTTTTGAATTTTTTTATGCGGCGTTTTTTAGTCATTTTTTGATGGATTTGGGCTTTCGTTTCGCCTCAAATAGCGGGCTACTTGAAAGAAAGGAAAGTTTAAAGGCGCAAAAATAGGCTACGTTTGCAAAACCGGATATTTAAAGTGAAAGTTTTTTTATACCTTTGTATCCAAAATGTATAAAATGAATATCAACTGAAAGATTATGAGACAATCCGTTTTGTTTTTCATTTTTTTTGCCATTTCCTATATAGGCGGTGGAGTGGGAATGCTTCCCTTATATGGTCATTCATATCAGGGCGCGACAAACTTGTCTGACAGTTTGGATCTTTTTAGAGATATCACCGATATCCGCAACCAGGTCAAACGATCTGTTAATCAGGATACCCCCGATCCCCCTACGGTTGTTCCGCAAGCCATTTTCCAACCGATAGATACGAATCGCTTCGAGGTGCAAAAGACAAAGACGAGGCCGGTTATCTATCTTCCCCCTGTCAATCCGTTAGATTCCGTCTATTCGCGTAAACCCAACGGAACGTTACTCTTGCCTCCGGTATTGTATAACTCCGAATCGATGCGCGGACTCACCTTCCGAGATACGCTCTTTTATGATCCGTTGTTCTTGCCGATGATATTTACCGGCGAAATGTTGCCGCGGGATTTATCGTTTTATCCGCCTAAAGATACCGCCTCCCTCGGATTTCTTATTCCTCAGGAAAAAACGTTTGCGCCCCAATTACGACACCTTGATTTTGTGAAAAGTGTCAGACGGCAATATTATATCGATCATCCCGACCAGATGAAGTATTCAGTGGCTTATTTCGATTCGATCCCGCCGATAATAAGGGATGCGGAAGTGAAGGAGTCTTTCAATCCCTTGCGGGAACTAATTAAACCTCAGTCCACTTTTTCGTTGGATGCTCCGAATATAGAGGGCGTACAGATCGGTCGTAAGTATTGGGTTTTTTCGGGTGATCACTCGTTGCAGTTCTCCCAGTATTTCTTTTCGGAAAACTGGTATAAGGGCGGAACGAATTATGTCAATATCTTCAATAAACATATTTTGAAGGCTGATTATGCTAAAGATAAAGTTAAATTCAATAATTCCCTTGAATGGCGGTTGTCGCTTTCCACCGCTCCCGACGACACCTTGCGAAATTATCGGATAGGCGATGACATGATTCGCTATTATGGGAACTTAGGTATCGATGCATTTTTGAAAAAATGGTCTTATTCGATGAATACGGAAATCAAATCGCAGTTGTTTAATAACTATCCGGTAAATAAGAATGATTTGATTTCGGCATTATTAGCTCCTTTATATGTAAATGCCGGTATCGGTATGAGATACGAACTGAATAAATCGTTCCAGTCGGTAAGGCATCGTCAGTTGAATTTGACCATTGACCTTGCTCCTATATCCGTCAATTACAAGTTAATTGCGAATGACAAGGTCGATATTGCCCGATATGGTATCCCCGAAGGAAAAAACTCTTTGCTTGAACTCGGTTCTACCATTACTTCCAATTTCAAGTTCAAATACAATCAATATATTACCTGGACTTCGCGATTCAAGTATTTCACCAGTTATGAAAATGTGTTGGCTGAATTTGAGAATACGCTCGATATGAAGTTGAGTAATTATTTCTCTACCTCCGTTTATCTCTATCTTCGTTTTGACGATGGAGTGCCTCCCAACGAGAAGTATAAATATTTGCAGGTCAACCAGAGCTTAACGTTCGGGTTGAACTACAAATGGTAATCACGAAAACGAACCGAATTGTGTCGTGGGACTGAAGTGGAATCCGTTCAGGAATCCGCGGATGTCCATGCGCTTTCTTCCCGATAATTGCACGTCCGTAACGCTCATGTACCCATCGGCGGCGGCTATATGCAAATAGGTTTTATGATCGGTGTCTATCGTTCCCGGGATGCCGGGAGAGTCCTTTTCGATGATGTCGGCTGCAAATATTTTCAGTGTGTGTGTGTCGCCGTCGGCGTCTTGCCACTCCGTGTAAGCGGCAGGGTAGGGCGATAGCCCTCGGATGAAATTGCGGACAACTTCTACCGGCTTGTTCCAATCGATCAGGCAATCCTCTTTAAAGATCTTAGGCGCCGGTTTCAACTCCGGCGTATCCCCGACCAAACGGTTTTGAGGAATAGGCGTAACGTTATCGTCGAGGATGGCATCGACGGTTTTCAGTACCAAGTGGGCGCCCATCACCATTAAGCGGTCATGAAGCGTTTCGGCCGTATCGTTTGTTTCGATGGGCGTACGGTCTTGAAAAATGATCTTTCCCGTATCGATTTCGTGCGTGAGGAAAAAGGTCGTCACACCGGTTTCCTTCTCACCGTTGATGATAGCCCAGTTGATGGGTGCGGCGCCCCGGTATTGAGGTAATAGAGACGAATGGAGATTAAAAGTCCCTTTCGAGGGCATATTCCAAACCACTTCGGGAAGCATCCGGAAAGCCACCACGATTTGCAAATCGGCTTCGAGGCGTTTCAGTTCGTTGAGAAAGACCTCATTCTTTAGTTTGTCGGGTTGAAGAATGTGCAATCCTTTTGACAGAGCATATTCTTTTACCGCCGAAGGGCGCAGTTTATAGCCCCGCCCTGCCGGTTTGTCGGGCATCGTGATAACGCCGACCACATTATAGCCGTGTTCAATCAATGCTTTCAATGAGGGAACCGCAAATTCCGGCGTTCCCATAAATACAATACGTAAATCTTTTTTTTCCATCCTGATTTCTCCTTATCATTTTTCTCTACTCGCCATTCACTACTTACTACTCACCGTTCATTTACTCATCCGATTCGGAATAATTCTTCAGCAACACCTCCCGGTAAGCATTAAACACCGACGATTGCGACAGGATACCCTGATAAAGCCCCGAGTCGTCGACGACAGGCAGGTTCCAGGCTTTGGTATCTTCGAAGGTATTCATTACCTGTTCCATCGTGGAATGAATATTGATTTTCGCCGGCGCTCCCACCATGAACCGTTCGACGTGAAACCGGTCGTAAAGCTCCGGCCGGAACATGATGTTGCGGATGTCGTTTACCAATACCAATCCCAGCAATACACCCTGATGATCGGTTACCGGAAAGATGCTCCTGCTGCTTTTGGATAACACCTTAACCATATCGCCGAGGGTCATTTCGGGCGTCACGACCGGAATATCGGTTTCCAGCAGGTCTTTTATCTTAAGAAACGTAAGTACCGCTTTATCTTTGTGGTGCGTAATCAATTCACCCCGTTTCGCCAGCCGCATGGCATAAATACTATGCTTCTCAAATAAGAGAATCGTTGCATAGGCACAGCTCGACACGATCATCAGCGGTAGAAACAGGGCATATCCTCCCGTCAGTTCAGCGATTAAGAACGTCCCGGTCAACGGTGCATGCATTACCCCCGCCATGAGGCCAGCCATGCCCATTAATGCAAAATTTTCCTGCGGAAGAAATGTAGAATATCCCAGCGTATTCAGCGAGTACGAAAAAATAAAACCGGCCAGACATCCCATCAACAAAGTCGGTGCGAATACGCCCCCCGTTCCGCCTCCTCCGTTCGTAGCGCTGGTCGCAAACGCCTTGAAGAGCAATACGAGGGCTAAGAACATAATGATCCCCCAAGGGCCTTGAATATCATAGAAGATACTTCCGTTCAATAATTTGTTGTAATGCTCATCCCCTGCCAAAAGAATATTTATCGAGTCATATCCTTCACCGAATAACGGAGGAAAAAGAAAGATGAGCAAGCTGAGCGTCACACCTCCCAACAGAAAGCGTTTCCATTGGGGCAAGGCTTTGTAGACGTCTTCAATCCAACTCATCGCACGGATAACATACCACGAGATCAGTCCGCAAAAAATGCCTAACAAGATGACGTAGGGGATACGATTGAGGGTGAAAGGCTCTACTTGTGAAAAAGCAAAGAGGGCATCGGGACTTGTGAGAATATAAGAAACCGTGGTTGCCGTAACTGCCGTAACCAATAACGGAAGGATTGACGAGAGGGTCAAATCGAGTAGCAGTACTTCGATGACGAACAAAATACCTGCGATAGGCGCTTTAAAGATTCCGGCAATGGCGCCGGTTGCGCCGCATCCTACCAAAATCATCAAATTACGCTGGTCGAGTTTGAAAAAACGTCCCAAGTTCGATCCGATGGCCGATCCCGTCAATACAATCGGAGATTCCGCCCCCACCGAACCTCCGAAGCCGATCGTTATAGAACTGGCGATCATCGAAGTGTACATGTTATGTGGTTTGATGCGGCTTTTGCGTTGCGATATGGCAAATAAGATTTTGGTTACCCCATGACTGATATCGTCTTTTACCACAAATTTTACATACAATCCGGCGATAAGGATGCCGAGTACCGGGTAGAGAAGATATAAATAGTTGGCTCCGGTTTGAACGAAACTTTCCGTCAGCATCGATTGAATGAAATGAATCGCTTCTTTCAGTATAAACGATGCCAATGCCGTAAAAATACCTACCAGAAAACAGATAAATAGCAAAAAGGGGCGCTCTTTTATATGGGAAGTACGCCACAACAGAAAATTATCATAAGCTTTTTTTAGTTGCACAAATTCCACAATTCAATAATTCAATGATTTCAGGATTCGACAGTCCCCTTGTCCCCTTGTCTCCCCATCCGGTCGCCATTACTTGCGGATCACTTCGATGGAACCGTTGGCCCCTAACCGTATAATACCCGAAGGCGCCGCAGGGGTGTTGTCGTGCTGCCGGTACGAAACCACGTAATCGACCGCATCGATAATTTCCTTTTCGATATCGGCAAACCGTTTCGGAGAGGCGTGTCCGCTTATATTGGCCGACGTGGAAACGATGGGCCTGCGGAATTGTCTGCACAAAGCACTCGAAAAAACTTCGCCGGTAATGCGGATGCCGATCGATCCGTCTGTGGCAATCAAATTTTGCGCCAGATTTTGCGCCTTTTCGTAGATGATGGTCAGCGGCTTGTCGGTGAGATCGATCAAGTCCATCGCAATGTCGGGTACCTCTTGCACATACTGGTAGAGTTTCGCCGGGTTATCGAGCAATACGAGCATGGCTTTATGATCTTGCCGTTGCTTGATGTCATAAACCCGTTTTACCGCTTCCTCGTTCGTTGCATCACAGCCTATTCCCCAGATCGTGTCGGTGGGATATAAGATGACGCCTCCTTTTTTCAATACTTCACACGCTTTTTGAATATCTTCGTTCATTTTATCCGTAGGTTTTGTGATTGATTTTTTGAAAGAGTGTTGCGTCTTCGTAAAAATCGCCCGAAGATAACCATTTTTGTAATGTGCCGGAAAGGATATAACCGGATTTTTTAAACAGGTTGATACTTCTGGTGTTTTGTACGGGGACGACGGCATACAGTTGATTCAGTTTCAGGAACCCGAAACAATACGCTTCGAGTAGCTCCAGTATCTGCGAAGCATACCCCTGACGGTGGTAATTTTCATCGACAAGGATGCCCACGCCGGCACGCAGGTGGAACGGATCGAAGTCGTATAAATCGATACTCCCAATCGTTGCGTGGGTACTTTTCAACTCGACCATTAAGCGTAGTTGCTTGTCCTGATAAATATCCTGTTTCGATTGGATAAGATATTGCTTAAGCGCGAAGCGGGAAAACGGGACTATCGAGGACCCGTATTGCCACCATTCCGTATTATTCTCCCATTTGTAAAGAATGTCGAGATCTTCCGGTTCGGGAGCGCGCAGTCGTATATGATCATTTTCAAGCATCTTCATGGGCCTCTTTTTCGGTATCGGTTAAAGCAATCAGTTCGGCATCGGAAGGTTTGCAAAAGAAGTATATAATCAGTAATACAATCGTAAGCCACAAAAAATTATGGTTGCGGGAACACGAGAATAAAACGATATTCGCCACCGTAACAATGCCTACACTATACAAACGGATAAAATAGGCGCGGGCATATTCTTTCTCGGGCGGACGGTTGATGGAGCCTTTCGAAACTTTTTTCAATCTTTCGGAAAAAGTCTTCAATGCCACAGGAATAGCGATGATCGTAACGAGGATGGCATAGCGTTCCGCGGTTACGGTTATGAATTCGGCATAGCGGCTCAAATCGATAACGCGGAATAATACCAGCGCCAAGAGGGTGGCGATTACAGTCACGTGTATATAATAATGTGTCGACAGGCTTTTAATGGTTCCTGTATTTCTGGCTTTCTCCATTTACTTTGATATTAATTTATACGATTCATTGAAAGGCGTCCGGTTCAGAATAGACCGTCCGAGCGTTATTTCATCGGCATATTCAATTTCATCGCCGATAGATACCCCTCGGGCAATAATGCTGACGTTGGCCGCATACGGTTGTAGTTTACGGTAGATGTAAAAGTTGGTGGTATCGCCCTCCATCGTGGCGCTTAAAGCCAGAATCACTTCCTGTACGCCGTCATTCTTTACCCGCTCCTCCAAACTTGCAATCTCCAGATCGGAAGGCCCTATGCCGTCGATAGGGGAGATAATTCCCCCCAATACATGGTACAAGCCTTTGAATTGTCCGGTTCTTTCGATAGCCATCACTTCCTGAATGCTTTCCACCACACAGATCATCGAACGGTCGCGTTGCGGATTGGCGCAAATATCGCAAATATCCTTATCGCATATGTTATGGCAACAAGAACAATAATGGATGTCGTGCCTGAGTTTTACGATCGTTTGTGCGAAATTATCGACCATTTCCTTGTCTTGGCGCAAAAGATGCAAGACGAGGCGTAATGCGGTTTTCCTGCCGATTCCGGGAAGTTTGGCAAATTCATTCACCGCATTTTCAAGTAAAATAGATGGATACTGATGATTCATTCGAGGAAAATATGATTACCCAACAAAGATACAACGATTCACCGGATCGGACAAATTTCAGGTGTCGAAAGAATTTGAAGATTATTTTGTCTATAATTTCAAAGGAAAGGCTAAAAATTAGTAATAAATTTGTAGCTTTGCAGTGGAAAATGAAACATATTTTTTAAATATTTTTGGTTATGAAGAAGTACAATTTTAGTGCCGGTCCTTCTATTCTGCCGCGAGTGACGATGGAAAAAACAGCAGAGGCCATCATGGATTTTAATGGTATAGGCCTTTCGATTATGGAAATCAGCCATCGTTCGAAAGACTTTCAGGTTGTTATAGACGAAGCTGTTGCTTTGTTTAAAGAACTTTTGGATATTCCGGAAGGCTACAGCATATTATTTTTGGGAGGAGGAGCCAGCCTGCAATTTTGTATGGTTCCGTACAATCTGCTTGAGAAAAAAGCCGCTTATCTCAATACGGGGACGTGGGCCAACAAAGCCTTGAAAGAAGCTAAGTTGTTTGGTGAAGCAGTGGAAGTGGCTTCGTCAAAAGAGGCCAATTACAGCTATATCCCGAAGGATTATGTGGTTCCCGCCGATGCCGATTATTTTCACATAACGACGAACAATACGATTTTCGGAACGGAATTGCATACCGATATCGATAGTCCCGTGCCATTGGTAGCCGATATGTCGTCGGATATTTTTTCCCGTCCGCTCGATGTGTCGAAATATGCTCTTATTTATGGAGGAGCTCAGAAAAACCTTGCTCCGGCCGGTGTGACTTTTGTCATTGTGAAAGAGGATGTGTTGGGAAAAGTGTCCCGTCCGATTCCTTCGATGCTCGATTACCGTATTCATATCAAAAACGGCTCGATGTTCAATACCCCTCCGGTGGTTCCTATTTTTGCCGCTTTGCAGACCTTGCGTTGGTTGAAAGAATTGGGAGGTGTGAAAGCGATTGAAAAAATCAATATCGATAAAGCTGCCCGGTTGTATGATGAAATCGACCGCAACCGGTTGTTTAAAGGCCCGGCTGCAGAAGAAGACCGTTCGTTCATGAATGTGTGTTTCGTGATGGAAGATGAATATAAAGAATTAGAGCCGGAGTTTTTGGATTTTGCCGTTAAACGGGGCATGTCGGGTATTAAAGGGCATCGTTCCGTAGGAGGCTTCAGGGCATCTATCTACAATGCCATGCCCGTGGAAGGTGTACAAGCATTGATCGATTGCATGCAGGATTTCGAAAAACAAAAGTAATTTACGATATAACACGAAATAATGAAGGTCCTTTTAGCAACAGAGAAACCTTTTGCCCCACAAGCAGTAAAAGAAATTAAAGGAATTATAGAAACAGCAGGTTATACGTTTGCCGTAATAGAAAAATATACGCATAAATCCGAATTAATAAAGGCTTTGGAAGATGTCGAAGCCCTCATTATCCGGAGTGATAAGATTGACAAGGAGGTTATCGACCATGCACCGCAGTTGAAAGTGATTGTGCGCGCCGGTGCCGGGTACGACAATGTTGACTTGAACGCCGCCACTCAGCGCGATATTTGTGTGATGAATACGCCCGGGCAGAATGCCAATGCGGTCGCGGAATTAGTCCTCGGACTTATTATATTCATGCAGCGTAATCAGTTCGACGGAACATCGGGGCATGAACTCAAAAGGAAGCGGCTTGGACTGTATGCCTTTGGGAATGTCGCCAAAATGGTGGCAAAAATTGCCCGCGGGTTCGAGATGAGTGTCCAGACCTACTCACCCTCGTTGACGCATGACGATCTCCGGAAAGAAGGAGAGTATGGTGTTTTATCGGTCTATAGCGTGGAAGAGTTGTTCGAAACATCGGATATCCTTTCTTTGCACATGCCGCTTTTGAAGGAAACACGTGAGTGCGTGAATTATGCGTTATTGTCTCGTTTGCCGGAAGAAGCCCTTTTAGTGAATACGGCGAGGAAAGAAGTGATTAAAGAGGCAGATTTGATCCGTATTATGGACGAACGTCCCGGTTTCCGGTTCATTACCGACATTCAGCCCGATAATCATGCGTTGTTTAAGGAAAAATTCGGCAACCGGTATTTTTCCACGCCCAAGAAGTCGGGCGCTCAAACGTTTGAAGCCAATATCAATGCGGGGCTTGCGGCAGCCAAACAAATCGTGGACTTCTTTCATACCGGCACTACGCGTTTTCGGGTAAATTAATCTTTACCCTTTCTTCGAAAATGCACGAAACTAAGAAACTGTTTAAATTTCTTTCGCGATTCAAAAAGAATTATTTTTTAGCAGTGTTCTTTCTCGTTTTGGCGATAATAGCGGGCTATTTGAGCCAAATAAGAGGAAGAAGAATACAAAAAAGAAACTTTTTGAAGGCGAAGAATAATTGAACGAAAGCCTTTCGCAAGAAATTTAAACAGTTTCTAAATCGGGGATGTCGCTTTGAACGGCGTCCCCGACTAATCATATTTCCCCTTTTTATTTTTTTAACTGTCTTTTTTCTGTGAAATGTTTTCATTGTTACTAAAAAATAGTAGTTTTGTATTGTTTAAATAAATAAGAATAGAAATATAGAATGATATGGAACGGTTAACACCTCAAGAAGAATCTGTTATGTTGCTTATATGGCCGTTGGGAGAATGTGCTATTAAAGATGTCGTCGATAAGATGGAGGAACCCAAACCCCCTTATACGACCGTAGCATCTATCTTCCGAAACCTTGAAAATAAAGGCTTTCTCACGAAAAGAAGGTTCGGAAACGTAAAGGTCTTTAAACCGAAAATTTCCGAAGCCGCCTATAAAACCCATTTTTTATCGGGTGTGGTAGAGAATTATTTCGATAATTCGTACAAAGAATTGGTTTCTTTCTTCGCGAAAGAACAAAAGGTAACTTCCGACGAGTTGGAAGAGATTATTCGTTTAATCGAGAACGCCCGCAAATAAGAACCGGGCGATTCGTATAAAAATGATTCGCGGCTATGGAAACATTTTTTATATATGCCATTAAGGTAAACGCCGCATTGGTGTTTTTTTACCTGCTTTACTTCTTCCTGTTGAGGAAGGATACCTTCATAGAGTTGCGCCGCTACTATTTCCTGTCGGCTATTGTATTTTCATTAGCCTATCCGTTTTTCACCGTCGATGCGTTGGGTAATATGCTGCCTGTTGTGTCTGAAAAGCAAGACGCAACGGTTACGGTCATGCTCGGCGAGTCGACGATGGCGGTGGTGGAAGAGCCGCCGGCTCACGCCTTCCATGTGAATTGGAAAAAGATCGTATATGGGATGTGGCTGGCAGGAACCGGTTTGTTGTTGCTGCGCTTTTTCGGACAGCTTATTTCCATCTTGCGTATAAAGCGTCGAAGCATGAAATGCCGCATACACACGATTCCTGTGTATCATCTTCCGGAAGAAGCAAGGCCTTTTTCTTTCTTCCGATGGATATTTATAGATGATGCGATGCATTCCGATAACGAATTGAATCAGATTCTTTTGCATGAACAGGTGCATGTAAAACAATGGCATTCCGTCGATATTTTATTGGGCGAATGTGTTTGCATTTTTTGCTGGTGGAATCCGGTAGCGTGGCTGATGAAGCGGGAAATAGCCATCAACCTCGAGTATCTGGCCGATAGCGCCGTGTTACAGCGGGGAGTGGATAGCCGTGATTACCAATACCACCTTTTACGACAGACGTATCATGAAACTGCAGTTCAGATAGTAAATAATTTTAATGTATCACAACTTAAACAACGTATTATGATGATGAATAAGACAAAGTCGCCTGCTCGGAAGCTGGCGAAATACTTTTTGGTGTTGCCGTTGGCGTTTCTTTTCGTGACGGCTAACAGTGTATATGCCCGTTCGCATGGGCCGCAAGACGCCGACGAACAGGTGTGGCAGGATAAGAACAAGCCGCTCAGTAAGAGCGACGAGGTATTTAACGTCGTGGATACTCCTCCGCATTTTGGACAAGGGGCGCATAGCGAATCGATAATGGATTTTATTTATTCCGAATTGAAATATCCGCAAATAGCAGCGGAGAACGGTATCGAAGGAAGGGTGATCGTACAGTTTATTATAGAGAAAGACGGTAGGGTTTCCAATGCGAAGATTATTAGAGGAATCGATCCTTCGTTGGATAATGAGGCCGTCCGGATGGTGAATGCGATGCCCAAATGGACGCCGGGAGAACATAAAGGCGAGATTGTACGCGTGGAATACACACTTCCCGTTGTTTTTGCATTATCGGATGGTAAAAAGGTCAAAATTGAAGTGACGGATGTAAAGGTAGGTATGGATAATGGAGATGAGGAAGTTTTTGAAGTGGTAGATGAGCCAGCGGCTTTTCCCGGCGGACAGCCTAAACTTATGAGTTTTTTGAACGATAATATTCAATACCCTGTTGAAGCTCAGAAAAAAGGAATACAAGGCCGGGTTATTGTACAGTTTATTGTAAGGAAAGACGGACGTATATCCGATGCGGTTGTTCTCCGGGGAGCGGATCCTCTATTGGATGCGGAAGCTTTGCGTTTGGTGAATGTGATGCCTGAATGGATTCCGGGCAAATTGAAAAAACAACCGGTCAATGTCCTGTTTACGTTGCCGGTTGTTTTCAGTCTGCAAAAATAATACGGTTTTGATAACAGGGAGCGTCCCACGAAGTAACGCTCCCTGTTATATAAATAGGATAAATGGTAAATGGAATGATGTACAAGTTATTTATTGTCTCTGTTTTCTTTATTGGGAGTCTGTCCTTATTCTCTCAAGAACAGGTATTAGAACCGGAACAGAAAATGATCGAACGGATTGAAGTCCTGAAAAAAACAATGCAATTTCAGGAAATGATTCATTTGATTGATTCAATGGAGTGCAAAATTCCCTATTGTTTTGAGACGAAAGCAGAGGCTCAGAAATTCTTAGGGTATCTCGCACAAACAAAAGAAACCATCCGGGCCGGATTGCTGGCTTATCCCGATAGTACAGCCCTGCTGGAACGGTTTGCCGAAATCGCGCAAGAGATAGGGGACAACCGCCTTGCCATGCAGATTGCGAATGCCATAACCGATAAAGTGCCTGACCCTGCATGGATGATAAAGAAGGCGGAGTTTGCTTATGCCGCCGAGGACTATACGCAGGCGATTGTTCTTTCAGACAGTATCCTGCAAGAGGTGACGGTCCCGTCGGTCGTCCGGTTGAAAGCGAGAAGTCTGGCGAGGCTCGACAGTGTCGCCGAGTCTATCCGGGTGTTGGAAACCGAATATCGTCGCAATCCTGACGATTATATGACGATGAAGCAATTGGCGAACTTGTGTCTGGCCGTGGATTCTGTCGATAAATTAGTCCTCATTACCGACGCTTATCTGGAAAAGGACTCGGTGAATGCGGATATCCTCAATCTGAATGCGAAAGGAAATTATCTCAGCAATCATTTTCAAAAAGCGGTGGAAAGATATACGGTATTGGAACAACTGGGTATCGAGTTCGATTACGATCAAAATCTTTTTGCCGGCTTAGCCCATTACCGCGCGAATGAATCATATCCGCTGGAAGCCCATCAGTATCTGTTGAAAGCCGATAGTTTATCGAAAGGAAAGTTTTTTGAGGTGAAATTTTATAAAGCGATCACCGCCGAAGTAATCGGCCAAACGGAGAAAGCATACACCTATTATAACGAGGCGTACCAATTAATCAAACCGGATACGGCACAGTTGGTGAATGTCCAGAACCGGTTGGGAAGAATGGCCATGATGAACGGGAAGCCGGAAATTGCAATAACACATTATCTTCAATCCCTCGAATATGATAACGACAATGAATTCACCTTAATCAGTCTGGCGTTGGTGTATGATTATTTGGAGGATGAAAAGCAGGCGCTCACGTATTATCGGCATCTTTTGGAAGTTGCGCCTGATACCATCCATAATCCGTATAGCAAAAGAGCCTCGGAACGCATAAGGGAGTTGGACAAGAAGGAAAGTGCGAGGAAAAAGTAGCGTTCTCATCCCAAGCGATTTTAATCATAAAAATCCCTCGTCGGAAAGGCGAGGGATAAAATCGATTTTTACTTGAAAACAAGAGGAACGATCAGTTTCACTCCGAAGTTTCGACCCATATTGTAAACGCCCGTTCGGCCGGTAACGGGGTTTTCGTCGGCATATTTCAATCGGCTCAGGTGATTCTGATAGGCTCTGTCCGTCAGGTTATCGGCTGTAAAATAGAGCGAAGCCACCGTACGTCCCTTGCACATGAAGTCGGTGCCGAAAGCCGCATTGAGCAATACATAAGCCGGCGTAACGGTTTCGGTGTTGAAGGCGGAATAAATATGATCTTGCTTCAGGTTATACTCCAACTCCAACGAAATATAGGTGTTGTTCAGTATCTTGCCATGGCGAATGAGATCGTACCGGAGCTCGGATATCCCTTTGGGAGCAGGCGTATAGGGAAGATATTTGGTGGAATCGGATTGATTGAGCTGCACGGAATTTACGTACGAAAACGTATTTTGAAAATGTAGCCGCTCCACGGGATGAATATCGATGCTTGCCTCTCCGCCCAAAATACGGGCGTCGCCCGAAATGAACTGATAGGTGCGGTAACCTTCGGTGAGCAAGTCGTTCCCCTTATCATCCGTTATCTTATGAGAAAAGATATAATTGTCGATGCGATTTGCGAAAAGCGAAAGTTCTATCGACAGAAACGAAGAGGAATATCCTATACCCCAATCGGCTTGCCAACTGTTCTCCGCCTTTAGGTCCGAATTGCCTTTTTCGTAACGAATCGTTCCCTCGTGGACGCCGTTGGAAGCCAGCTCGCTGATATTGGGCGCACGGAACCCTTTGGACAAATTCAGTTTGGTGTGCCACGCATCGGAGAATTGATAGGTAACCCCTAAACTACCGCTGACGCCTTGAAATTGACGTGAAAAACCGGGAAACTTCTCTTCCGCCCCCTCGGCATTCCTGTCAACCGGCTCTTCGCCGGCATTCAGATACAAGGCTTCGCTGTGATTGCTGCGATGGTCGAAACGAATACCTCCGCTGACATCCATCTTGTCGAAATTACGGCTTGCCAGAACAAAAACTCCTGCATCGAAAAGGTGGTATGCCGGAATAAGAAACTCGCTGCCTTTGTTTAACGATTTCTGATACATGCCGTTCACCCCGGTTACAAGTTTGTAGCCTCCCATTTCGGGAAACGTGTAGCGCAAATCGTAGTTTACGGTATGCAATTGGAAGTAAAGGCCGTAATTGTCCGGAGTCAAAATATCCTCGAACTCCTGCCGGCGGTTTTGCTGATAACCGACAATCGCCCGCAAATTTCCTTCGCCTATGATGAAATTATTGTTCAAGGCCGCTTTGTAATGATAGATTTGCTGATAAGGCATGGGATGAGCGTAAGAATGGCCGTCCTTGTCCGTGGCTACGGCTTCATCTTCTTCGCCGTCGATTACGACCGGTTTAAGAAATTTGCCGGTGGCCTCGTCGCGTTCGCCTTCCACAATGCCGGGAGTAAGATGATAATAGTCGAGCGTGAGGTGCGAATAGCCCCAACTGCGGCTGAGCCCGAACAATCCGGACACGGCCCTTTCGCGAAACCCCGAACCGTAAACATATCCGTCATAACGGTTTTGATAGGTATGCGCCATCTTGTCGCTGTATCTCCAGTTCCAAACGAATCCGCTCTTATTTCCCGCATAGTTCAGCGAATAATTGAACAGGCCGTTGTTGGTTTGATACTCCGTAGCCACATTCGCTTTCATCATTCCCTGCGGTAAAATCGGGTCGGACTGGAAATTGATGACACCCGCCATGGCGTCGGAACCGTACATCAAACTGGCGGGGCCTTTCAATATTTCAACTGAATAAACGGTGTGCGGGTCTATTTCGATACCATGTTCGTCGCCCCACTGCTGTCCTTCCTGACGAATGCCGTCATTGACTACAACCACTCTGTTGTATCCCAATCCGCGAATAACCGGCTTGGAGATGCTGCTGCCGGTTGTGATTTGCGAAATGCCCGGCTGCTTTGCAATGGCGTCGATAATATTGGTAGCAGAGCGTCCTTCCAATTCTTTTCCGGATACATAGGAAATCGGTGACGGAGTTCTTTTAATCAAAGCGTTTCCCGTCAAGGCGGTGATAACGACTTCGTTGATCCGCGCATCGGATTCTTTCAACACGAAGTCGAGATTGCCGGTCGTCTTCAAATTCACGGCCTGCGCGATGGTCTGATGCCCCACGTAACTCACTTGCACGGTAGTTGTGACGGCGGGAAGATCCGTAATAAAATAATGACCCTTGTCGTCGGTAACGGTTCCCTTTTTCAACTCGGGAAAATAAATGTTCACGCCCATGAGTGCGCTTCCATTTATTTCATCCGTAACTTTTCCTCTTAACGAGAGTTTGTCCGTCGGCGTTTCGGCGAACAAGGAGGCACCCATAGATAAAAAGAATATGATGATTATATATTTTGTTTTCATTATTGTTTTTTGAATTTATATTGATAGGGAGACTGCGACACAGGAAAGAGAATATATGTTGCATCCCCCGGTCGCAGCCTCCGTTTATCGATGAAATAAATAAGAAAATGAGAATAAAATGAGGTTAGAAAACGGGAGGAGCCCGCGAACCGTAAGAATAGTCGATGTCGCACACCTTCCCGATTTCGTGTCCGGAAAATTGACAGGAAAGCAATTCCGTGTAAAACGTCAACTCGAAAGTCTCGGACTCAAGGAAAGGGGAAAGTATGAAATGACAAACGAGACATGAATCCTGAAGATTGTCGATCCCACTGCAACTACGATCGCAGCAACTCGAATAAAGAACAGATTCATGATGATGAACGTGAACGCTTTTCACGACGAAAAACGGCATGAGTGATAGAAATACTATCCATACACAAATGATTCTTTTTCCCGTTTCTCTTTTCATCCCGCTTATTCGAAAATATCGTCGATACCCTCGCTGCCGCTGAGAGGATCTTCACTTTGATAAAAGTCGGGAGAATACTTTTGTAAGTCATAACACGGATTCTGATAGGCGGGAGGAATATCAAACACGCCGTCGTCCGTCATTTTGAGATCCGTATCGGCATAAATCTTCTGATAAAACAATCCGTGAATCGGCAGCGCCATGCTCGCACCTTGGCCATACGCCATCCGGTCGAAATGAATCGAACGTTCTTCACCGCCCACCCAACAGCCGGCTACCAGCTCGGGCGTGAACGACATGAACCATCCGTCGGAATTGTTATTGGTCGTACCCGTTTTTCCGCCCATTTGCCCTTTCAGGTTATAGCGCCATCGCAGGCGGTTACCCGTTCCGCCGTCGACCACCCCTTTGAGCATGTCGAGCATTTTGTACGACGTGCTTTCGCTGAATATTTCGTGCATGTTGGGGACAAATGTGGCCACTACGTTACCATACGAGTCTTCGATACGGGTGACGAGCATCGGGTCGATGCGGATGCCCTTGTGGACAAAAGCGGTGTACGCGCCGACCATTTCGGAGACGGAGGCTTCGTTAGGCCCGAGCGCCAACGATACCACCGGAGGAGCCGGCGTTTTCAAACCGAAAGAGGACAACAGGCGGGCGAAGGCATAGGGCGAAAACAGTTTCATCAGGTAGGCCGTTACCCAGTTGCTCGACGCTTGTAAACCCCATTTGATGGTAACCGTCGCTCCGACGTTTTTAGCTCCGGGGTTGCGGGGCGTCCACGGCTCGCCGGTTTCAGTCATCAGCGTTTGCGGTTCGTGTACCACTTCGTCGCAGGGCGTCATGCCTTCTTCCATCGCCAACGTGTATAAATAAGGCTTGATGGTAGAACCGATCTGCCGTTTACCCGTACTGACCATATCGTATTTGAAAAACTGAAAATCAGGGCCGCCTACATAGGCTTTCACGTGTCCGGTGACAGGGCTCATCGCCATGAATCCGGCACGCAGGAAACTCTTGTGGTAACGTATCGAATCCCAGGGTGTCATCAGCGTGTCGATCTCCCCGGCATTGTTCCACGCAAACACTTTCATCTCCACTTTCTTGTCTTTGAAAACCTTCAGTATTTCGTATTCGCTTTTACCGGCTTTTTTCATCAACCGGTAGCGCTCGGTCTGCTTCATGGCCCGAGTGAGCAAGCCTTCCACTTCGGCGCTTACTTCATTCGAATAAGGAGCGTACTTGCGTCCCGCTTTTTCTTTAAAGAACATATCTTGCAGGTAATCGCCGAGATGTTCCCTCACCGCCTCTTCGGCATGACGCTGGATGCGCGAATCGATGGTCGAATAAATTTTGAGTCCGTCGGTGTAAATGTTATAGTTCGCCCCATCGGTTTTTTTATTTTTATTGCACCATCCGTAGAGCGGATTTTCGAGCCATGCCAGCGAGTCTTCTGTGAATTGTTGGCCTTGCCACGAAGCATAATTCTTTTTATCCGGCTTCTTCGCCATCATCATAATAGCCAAATGTTGGCGGTAGTAAGGCGCCAGCACATTCACATGGCTGGAACGGTTGAAGTCGAGGTCGATAGGCAGCTTTTTGAGCGAGTCGGCCTCCTGTTTCTTCAGGTAGCCCGCCTTTTGCATTTGGCCCAACACGATGTTTCGGCGTTGCGTGGTGATTTCGGAGCGCCGCACGGGGTTGTAGAGCGACGAGTTCTTCAGCATGCCGATGAGGGTGGCGGCCTCTTCGATAGTGAGTTTGTCGGGCGTTTTATTAAAATACGTACGGGCGGCCGATTCGATGCCGACGGCGTTGTAATTGAAGTCGTACTTGTTCAGATACAGGTTGATGATTTCGTCTTTCGAATAATAGCGTTCGAGCTTGACGGCAATCACCCATTCAATGGGCTTTTGCAGAAGACGTTGCAACTTGTTGCTCGCGGTAGGCGAATAAAGCAGTTTGGCTAATTGCTGGGTGATGGTACTTCCGCCGCCGCTGCCTTCCTGTTGTAAAAGGATGGTTTTGAAGACGGCTCTTCCCAAACCGATCATATCGATGCCGGAATGTGAATAATAGCGGACATCTTCCGTCGAAACGAGCGCCTGAATGAGATAGGGCGACAACTCGGAGTAATCGATGAACAAGCGGTTCTCGTCGCTTTGCGAATAGGTGAAAAGCAATTGATCATCGGACGAGAGTACCTGGGAGGCATATTTATCGATTGGATTTTGGAGTTCGTCGATTTCCGGTATGTAGCCGATAGCGCCGGCTGCAATGAGCATGAAAAAGAGGGCGATGGCGATGCAGGCGATGCCGAAGATGCGCCACATCCATTTGACAATGCCGGGTTTGGCAGTATCTTTCTGCGATTTCTTTTGTTTGCCGCGAACGGTTTTGTTTTTAGCCATAATGTGTCACAAAGTGCTATGCAAAATAAGTTGCTTTTTGATTTCCACGCAAAAGTAACGAAAACCGTTGAGAAAGCGATTAAAAACCCTATTAAAAAACGTTGGACGGTAACTCGAGTTGCTCATTCCTAACCCATCCCTATCCTCCAGCCACTATTCTCCATCACTATCCTCCAACCTCTATCCTCCAACCTCCAATTTAATTACAATCCGCTGAAATCGACTTCGTCGAAGACCAATGACGGTATGCGCCAGGACGAAGTGAGGCGGGCGTCGTTGCCTGCTTCCGTCAGCGACGACCATAACCGGATCATGTTGCCCGTGATGTTCATTTCCGATACCGGACGGCTCAGGGCTCCCCCTTCCACCAGAAATCCTTCGATGCCATAGGAGAAGTCGCCGGTGGTGGCGTTGCAATTGCCGCCGTTGAAACCGGTAACCAAAATCCCTTTGTCTACCCCTGCGACTAACGCGTCGAGATTGTTGGTGCCGGGAGTTAATATCAGTATCGACGGCGAGGAAATGGTCGGCTCGATCTGCATTTTTTTCGCGTTGTACGTGTCGATAAAATATGTTTTGAGCACTCCTTGGCGAAACACTTCACGACGTTGGGTGGCCACGCCTTCGTTGTCGAAATATCGCGCGCCGGGTGCACCGGTAAGATGCGGCTCGTCGATGAGGGTGAATGCGTTGCTGCCTATCTGGGTGTCGATTTTGTCGAGCAGAAACGAATTTTTCTGTTGCAATGCCGAGCCGTAGAGGGCGCTGATAAGAGGCGATAACAAGTTGGCGGCATTCAACGGGTCGACGATGAGCGTGTATTTGCCGGAGGCCGCTTTTTGTTGTCCGATTTTGCGCAGTACCCGTTGCAGGGCTTTCTCGCCGATGCCTTTTTTGATGAGGGACGATAGTTGCGGCGACGATTCGTACCAGTAGGATGACGGCCGCGCCTCGTTGTCGCCTTTTACCGCCACGCTGGCCGAAAGCGAATACCATGAACGTTGGCTTTCGCCCTTAAAACCGTTGCTCGCGAGCAAATAGTTGAACGAGTCGCCGTCGCCGTACGATGATTCGACCGAGATGATGCGAGGATCTTTGCCAAGAGCTTCCCGGGCGATGTCTTCGGCCAGAGCCTTTTTTGCATCGGGATCGACCGAGTTGAAATCCGGGTCGAGCAGTTGCAGGTCGGGGCGGCCGCCTTGGTAATATCGGGCAGGGTCGGGGAGTATGCGGGCCTCGTCTTTTGCCAGGAAGCGAGTCGATTCGATTCCGTTTTTGATGAAAGAAGAGAGTTCTTTTTTATCGAGGCGGTTGGTCGAATAGGTTCCGTAACGGCCGTCAACATACAGCGACAGGCTTAAGCCGCTTTCCGATGCCTGTTGCAACTTGTCCATCTTGGCGTCGCGTAATTCGAACGAACTGTTCGATCCGGCGTAAAGAGAGACTCGGGCGGCCTGGCATCCGTTCGATAGGGCATAATCCATAGCCCATTCGGCTAATTTTTTATGATTGTTTGATAGCATGTGCGTATTTATTTGGTTGTTTAAAATGATAAGTGACCAACTGTGACTGGTGAATGATTTTTATGATTCATTGGCCATTTATAATTAGTCATTAGTCATTAGTCATTAGTCATTACTAGCTGTTTCCTCCCACGGTGAGTTTGCCGACCAAGACCGAAGGCATGCCGCAGGTCACGGGACACGATTGCCCGTCTTTGCCGCATGTCCAAGTGCCGTTGTCAATGGCCGGATTATCGGCGACAAGGGTAATGTCGGCCAATGCCTTGGGGCCGTTTCCGATGATGTTGATATCCTTAATGGGTTGGGTCAGTTCGCCGTTTTCGATCAGGTAGCCCGATTTCACAAAGAAGGTGAAGTCGCCCGCGCCGATCTGCACTTGCCCGTTGGTGAAGTTATCGACGAAGATCCCCTTCTTCACACTGGCAATAATGTCTTTTTCCTTGCGGTCGCCCGCCTCCATGTACGTGGCGCGCATGCGGGGCATGGGCGGATAGCGGAATGATTCGCGGCGGCCGTTACCGGTGGAAGCGATGCCGTAATGGCGGGCGCTGATGCGGTCGTGCAGATAGCTCGTCAGGATGCCTTCGCGCACGATATACGTCTTTTGCCCGTCCGTGCCTTCATCGTCGATGTTCACCGACCCTCGGTTAAAGGGGATGGTGCCGTCGTCCACCACATTGATATGTTCGTTGCAGACCTTCTTGTGAAGTTGTCCGGCAAATATCGAGACGTTTTTCCGGTTAAAGTCGGCCTCGAAAGCATGTCCGATGGCTTCGTGCAGCAAGATGCCCGATCCGCCGGCGCCCATCACCACCGGCATTTCGCCGCCCTTGGGCTTCACGGCTTTAAATAGGAGAGCCGTTTTTTCGACGGCTTCGCGGGCGATGACATCCGTCAGTTCGTCCGTCAGAAATTCAAATCCCTTGCGGTAAGCCCGCGATGCATAATTGCTTTCGGTGCGCCCGTTTTCCTGCATGATGCAAAGCGCCGAGAGCGACGACATGGGGCGGTAATCGTAGTAACTGACACCCTCGGAATTGCAGAAAAGAATGTGCGTGGTGCTGTCGCTCAGCGAGGCCGACACCTTCTGTACCCGTTTGTCGAGAGCGAAGACCTTTTCATTGAGCCGTTGCAGATACGGCGTTTTATCTTTCAGTAAAACCTCCTCCCAGCGGGTCGAAACCGTGTAATAGTTTTTCTTCAGCGGTTTTTCGGTCAGCGCCGCAGGAGCTGTTTTTGCGCTGCCGTCGGCGATACGTGCCGCCGTACGCGCCGCTTTGAGCATCTCTTGCGGAGTGATGTCTTCGATATAGGCATACCCCGTTTGGTCGCCCGACAACACCCTCACGCCCATGCCGAAGTCGATGTTCGAGTTGCAGCGGTTCACGGCGCCGTCCTGCAATCCCACGTAGTTGTTGAATGTATGCTCAAAGAACAAATCGGCATAATAGCCGCCTTTTTCGAGGGCAGCGGCCAAGGTGTTTCGGATATCGTTTTTACTCACCCCGAAATGATCCATCGCGGCGTTTACGGCCGTGGCGGCGGTGTGTTTGGGGGACGCGTTAGCGAACGGGCGTGTAACGATGGTCCCGGCTAATGCCAGACTGCCCGTATGGATAAAATTTCGTCTGTTCATAAAGAATAGTTTAATTAAAGCCTTTCGCAAGAAATTTAAATAGTTTCTTAGAAACTGGTTTGAATTTTTTTTATGCGGCGTTTTTTAGTCATTTTTTGATGGATTTGAACTTTCGTTTCACATCAAATAGCGGGTTATTTGAAAGATAGGAAAGTTCAAAGGCGCAAAAAAGGCAAAAAACAGCATAAAAGAATAAACAAAATCAGATCATTCGGAAAATTCAAAACCGTTCCTTCGTTTAGTGTGAATGTTCTTGCAAATATAATGCATCTCTTTCAAAATAAACGTAGAAAATGCCGATTTCCTTACATCCCGAAACTTTTTCGTTTTGTTTTTAACGTAAAAGAAAAATGACAGGTATGCCTGTCGATGCTTGTTTTATTGAATTTTTATTAAATCGAGCCCTTTCCGAATCGCTTTTGTCAGGACAAGAAAAGTTTTTAATCGGTTAAAAATGAAGCAAGTTAAGTCCGGTAGGTTTAAATGAAGTTAAAAATCGCCTGTTAGCATATCTTTTCGAAAAAAAAGTATTTCTTTTCGCGATTACTTTTTATAACTTTCTTCTATAAATTCCCCCCATATTCAAAGAAAAATGGAGCTAAATAGAGAAAGATGTTTGGATACAGGCATAAATCACCCTACCCACAAGGTTGCAGGCAAAGACGCGGTGACGCCTTCCGATATGCGATTTTCTTCTGCGGGCTTGTCTTCTCTTATTGGGAGCAGCATTAACCCCGGTCTGTGTTCTTGAGGTCGTTTCAGGGACGACTGTGACATTGGCCTATTTGTAAACGGGGTCTTGAGCCACCACAAAGTTACCCGGCCTTTACGCTTGTATTATAGATTAATATTCAGTATGTTCGCTGTTTTTTCGTACTCCTTCTTGTAATATGCGAGCCGGGCTTTCATCTTCACCGGATCGTAAACAGGGGCCAGCCGGGGATCGTATTGCCTGGTGTGCTTGAGCACGTTCCATATGACAACGAGCAGTTTCCTTGCTATGGCGACCAGAGCCTTTTTCCTTGGCTTGCGCATGGTCATGCGTTGGAACTTTTCCTTGAAAAACGAACCCTTCGACCGGGAAGCCGCCCAGGAGACCTGTACCAGGATCGAACGCAGGTACTTGTTGCCTTTGGTGGTAGCGGTGCTCTTGTATTTGCCGGCGCTTTCATCATTCCTCGGGCGCAATCCCGCCCATCCGACAATCTTGCCGCTATTTTCAAAGACACTCATATCCCCACCCGTTTCGGCTATTATGGTCATCGCCGCTATCCGGCTTATTCCCGGAATGGTTTGTAAAAGATTTACCGGCAACGCAAAATGTAGGCCACATATCCGCTCCATTTGTGACAGACATTCCGATATCTGCAACTGGTATATGTCATACTCCTGTTTCGCCCAGGACAATTCCTGGCGGTGGTGCGCCCTGATATTGCCCCTAAGGGCCTCCTTTAATTTCCCGCTCTGCTTGTTTTTCCTGTTCCCGTACACCAGGCTTACAAGATAGCCCGGGTCTGTCCATCCGGCTATCAGCGCCTCGACGATACCCATGAAACTTTTCGTGCTGATACTGCTCAGGCAACTGCTCGCCCGGATACCTGCCTTTACCAGGATGGCGTCCATACACGTCAGCACACGGGTCACCTGCTGCCTGAGCTTGCCGTATTTGCGGGAATAGACCCGCAACTCCTGTATCAGGGGAGCAGGAACGAAACTGCCGCGCATCATGCCCTTGTGCAACAGGCTGGCTATCCACTGGGCATCCTTGATGTCGCTCTTACGACCCGGCATCTGTTTGATCAGGTACGGGTTGACAAGCGTCAACTTGAACCCCATCTCGTAGAATATGTCCCACACGGCAATCCAGTAGATACCCGTGCTTTCCAGGGCCACCTCCTCCACCTCTTCCGACTGCAGGTACTCACCCATCGAATAGATTGCAGGGGTCAGCGTTGCATATTCTTTCACTTGAGAATGACTCTCTCCATTGTAGATTGCACAGAATATATTATCTTTGTGCACATCTAAGCCACATACTTTTTTCATTATTGAATATTTTAGTGGTTAATGATCTTCAAATATAGAGAAAGTTGTGGCTTATTTCAAATCAATGTGTAAAACCGGCCCAAACGGACTCAAACAGAACACTCAATTTTTATGGGTCTGTGTATATGTGTATACTTTTATGTATATTTGAAACGAATTTAATTGAAGAATGTAAAGACATTTTACCCGCAAAACGTGCGGTATTGATCATGGATAAAAATCAAATCGTGATTGTGTTTTTTGACATATTGAAAACGGAATTCGTTAGTACGGATCGATGGTACGAAGGCCGGGATGATGCTTGGGAGCTTCGGGAAACTAAAAAACAACATCAGGGTACTCATTAGTAGCTTCGGGAAACTCGTTGGGAACTTCGGGAAACTCGTTGGGAACTTCGGGAAACTCGTTGGGAACTTCGGGAAACTCGTTGGGAGCTTCAGGAAACTCTTTGGAAGCACCGGGGTAGCAAAAAATTGCATCAGGTTGCTGATTATGTGCATCGGGGTAACGATTGGGAGCATCATGGTACTCATTGGGAGCTTCGGGCTAAGCGTTGAGGGCATCGTACTCATCCATATCAAACGAATCAATCCTTTTTGAAGGAGACAATATACATTTAATATCTATAGACACCCGGGAATCGAGCGCTCTTAAGATTTCATTCATAACTTAAAACAAAAAGAAAATGAAAGTAGTAAAAGAGTTCCCATGTAAAGTGGAAGAATTACCCATCATCGGAGGGTATGCAATCACAAGTGTACGTCGCGATTTGGCCGATTTTACGGCTTATTCCGACCAGTTTAGTGAAGAATCTCTTGTCGTTTTAGAAACGAAGAGGAATGGATGTGCGAATGCCGTATCGACCGATACGTTGAATAGGGAAATGAAAAGCATAACCAAAACGTTAGACCGGAAGATCCGTGAACTTCGAAAGCCGCTCAACCGGCTGGAAGGATATGCCCGGTTTGCAGCCACCGAATTGAACGGTGATGATTTGGGATTGGGCGACCTGCGAACGGAAATCGGCAACGGAAATACCGAAGGGGTCGTGAAGAAAGGGCACGAATTGTCGGCCAACATCAATTTACATTTGGAAGTGCTGCAATCGCAAGGATTAAAGCCCGAATTAGTGGCGACTATCAAAGATACGGTAGAAGAGATCGAGACACTCAATAACGCGCAAGAATCCATAAGAAGCAAGCGCGGGTTGAACACGCAGGAAAACCTTTTGACGTGTAATGATTTCTGGCATGATTTGAATAAATATCTGATTGCCGGAAGAGCCATCTATAAAGGTGTCGATCCCGCCCGCCTGAAAGACTACACGATGAGTTACCTCATCAAGAGAGTCAATTCCGAACGGAAAGAGGCCGACAAGAAAAAGGAAGAAAAGGAGGAAAAGGAGGTCTAAGCAAACGGTCCCGGCAAGAGACCCTAACGGCTTATCTATTCATCTCCAACCGCAGGGCTGTTGCCCCACGGTTGGAGAGTATGAAAATATAATTTAAAATAATAATGAATATTTCTGTTTTTAAATTTATTTCTTTCATTGAAAAGTGTTATCTTGCGGCATGAAATGAAAAATATAAATACAAATCTTAGTCAATCAAAGAAAAAAACATGATACGAGAACTTGTGAATTTTATGAATGAAATATCTCAAAGTAATCCTCAAATTTTCTCCATTAATAGAGAACCTTCTGAAGGGTTGCACCTATTCATAGAACTGGATGAAGAAGGAAAATGGAAAAATAAGCCTCCTCGATATAAGGTGGATTATGATTATTATGACGGAAAAAATGATACCGATGAATTATTATCAGAAATCATAAAATACGAAGATTGCGGCAGGCGTGTGGGAACAACTATGAATAAAGTTTTCGATAAGAAAAAGCAAATTTTCTCGTGTTCCCCATTTATAGTGACTTTCAAAAAGAAGTCTTTTCAGAATTCGAAATTAGAAGGTATTGGAACTGATAAGGTAACGAGTCTGTTTTCATATTATTTTGAAAATGCAAGAGCTATTTGTTTAAATGATAATGATGAAATTTCTATCCAAAAATCAAAAGCTTTCGAGCAAGTTTGCTATGAAGTCCTGACGAATATAAACGATTTTTTAATTCCTGAAAAACAAAAAGATGGCTCTGAATTGGAAGTGACTATTTTTGATAAAATGAAAGATTCTTTTTTTGTCAATATTTATTTGAAAGACGTCCCTTTGACAAAATATAAGGAAGCACATGCAAACTATTTAAAACAAAATCTCTTTAATAAAAATGATTACAATAGTGAAGAGGAAATAACAGATGCCACTTACGGGTTAAGTAATTTCTTGAATGGATTGAATGCTAAAAAACCGTTCTTAGAGCATAAAACCGCTTCTATGTATAAAGGTATAAGTGGAAGAATTACAGCTGAGGATGCTCTTGCACTTAGTAATTTTGAAACGCTGTTATCAAATAAGATATTACCCAATCCGCTACCGGTATTCATTGATAAAAAAGAATTTGCAACGAATCTTGAAATTATTCGGATTTATAATGAAACAAAAGACGGAAAGCCTGCTTATTCCGAAATTCTAAAAGAGGTGTGCGGTGAAAGGAATAGGAATCTTGCAAACTACTATCTCCTGTTCATGCTTAACGGCGAAGTGAAAGATTTTGATTTTGTTTCTTTGTTTCGATACAAAATGGAGAAAAATGGTCATCCCTGCGAAGTATTGAATTTATTCGGATCAACAAGCGGTAAGCAGCCGGAATCGACAATGGAAATCCATACAATCTTTGGTTTTGAAAGCAATATCGTTCAAACCGTTTTCAATAATTCATTAGTAAAAATCAAAGATAATAAAATGTCGGTTAACTATTTCAACGAAATAGACCCGCAATATGTAAGCGGGAAAGATATTGTTTATCAAATGATAATGAAATATAGGCAAGCTTTTTACGATTACATCTATAAATCGAAAGAAGATGCCATAACCTGTTTGATGTTTGATGATATCATGTATCACGTTATCATTGCAGATATGCGACAAGATGAATTTAAAGAAGGGAAATATCATTCAAAAGAAAACGATATTAAGAAAAAATTAAATATCTGGTTTAGTCTTTATAATTATTTCGATACGAATAATCCAAAAAATAAAAATAATATGGCTTCAAAAATTAAAGAATTAATGAATCATGTGCGGTCTGTTGCCAATAACCATGAGGTCGAATTGTCTTCCGATCCTGCCGAATTCGCTTTTGCTGCGGGACAAGTAATCTATTATTTATTAACAAAGAGTGCTGCCAGTAACAAAACGTATGCAATGTTAGAACCTATTTTACAAAAGCATAGTATTGCTCAAGTACAAGATGCAATAACGGAAATGATCAGCATGTACAAACATGAGATCGATTTGGGAAAGGGCCGGTTTGCCAATTTAGCGAAAGATGTTTTGACTTATGAAGGAAATGAAGATATGAAAAAATATCAGCGTTTCTTACTTGCCGGATGCTTTGCTCCTAATATAATCTATGAAAAAAAGAATGACGAAAACACGAAAAGCGAATAATCACATATTAAAAACAGAATAGTATGAATTTCAATAACAGAATTTTCGGAGTCGCTGTTGTAAAAGCGATCAACTCAAATTACAATGCGGATTTTTCGGGTCAACCGCGCCGTTTGCCGAATGGTAAAGTATATGCTACCGATAAGGCTTTTAAATATACGGTCAAGAATTACATTAAAGATGTATTTGACAAAGAAAGGGTGTTTTATTTCAAATCGTTGAACGATCAAATGAATCCTATTTCTTTGGATGAGTCCTACAAAAAACATTTTGGAGACTACCCTAAAGAAAAAGTGAAAAACAATGATAGAATCATTAAAACGGCTGTGGCTAAAAATCTTTTGTCTTGCATCGATATCCGCCTTTTCGGAGCGACTTTTGCCGGAGAAACGAATATTTCCGTACATGGACCCGTACAGATCAATCATGGAATAAACATTTGGCATGAAGATAATATATTTACTGAACAAATTACCTCTCCCTTCAGTAATAAGGCGAACGATCCTGAAGCCGAAAAGGGCATGACTACGATAGGGCGCCAGTCTAAATTGGAAGAAGGGCATTATGTGCACCATTTTTCCATCAATCCTCAAAATCTTTCTGACATAGCTTCATTGGCAGGTGAAGATGCGCAAAGTCTTTCGACGGAGGATATCGATAAACTAAAGGAAGCAATGCGTCGTGGAGTGACATGGTATGATTCTGCTTCGAAAGCCGGTAGCGAGAACGAGTTATTGTTGTGGGTACAACTAAAGAAAGACTCCAAAATCGTACTGCCTAACTTTACGAACTTAATTAAAATGCAGGATGAAAAACAAGATGGAAAAGTTGTTTATGATTTTAATAATGTAACTGAAATTCTGGATAGAAATTCAGATCAAATAGAAAAAATAGAGCTCTATTATAATAAGGTAAACACAAAGGTTTTTAATCTTCCGAAAAACGTTTTGGAAAATAATCTTTAATGCGTTTGACAAAATGCCTGGCAGTGTATGGGTTTTTGCGCATATTCTGCCGGGCATAAAAAATTATTTTTGGTATGAAATTAATATCGTTTGATCTGCGTGCGGATATGGGTTTTCTAAAAAAGCCCGATATAAATGAAAAAATATATTTGACATATAATATGTTACACAAGCCCGCCTTATTGGGTATTTTAGGTGCTATTGCAGGGTTAAAAGGATATGAAAAAAATGGTGAATTCCCGGAGTATTATCATAAACTCAAGCATCTCAAAATAGGGATAGAGCCATTGGATAGTGATAAAGGAAATTATACTAAAACCACTGTCACTTATAATAATAGTACTGGTTTTGCAAGTGTTGAAGCCGGAGGAAATTTGATAGTCTCTGAACAAATACTCTTAAAGCCTGCTTTTCGATGTTATCTGCTGCTTGATACTACTAATGAAATCGAAAATGTTTTATATAAAAGGATTGTAAATCAGGAAGCTGAATATTTGCCGTATTTTGGGAAAAATGATTTTTCTGCATGGTGGGAAAGAAATAGTGTCCATGAATATGTCTATAGTGAAAAAAAGCCTGATTCATCTTTTCAAATTATATCCATTTTTCATAAAGACGACACCTCTATAAGACAATCAAAGGAAAGTTTAACTGAAGGATTCGATCTCTTTTCCACAGAAACTGAAAAACCGCTCTTTTTTTATTTCGAAAAATTGCCCATCGGATTTAATGAGAGTTTATTGCAGTATGAAGTGGCTGATTTTGCTTACACTTCGGCAAAATTAAAAAAAGATACACTATTACGGGATTTATATTTGTTAGAGTCAGAGAACGTTTATGTGCAACTCTTTTAATTCAATACGACAAATTATTTCGAATAATCAATCTATTCTTTCTAAATTAAAGGATAAAGAAAACTACTATGCGCATATAAGAGAAGGGAGGAAAAATGAATCGTT
This sequence comes from Limibacterium fermenti, assembly GCF_041902845.1. Lineage (GTDB taxonomy): Bacteria > Bacteroidota > Bacteroidia > Bacteroidales > Dysgonomonadaceae > Limibacterium > Limibacterium fermenti. The sequence continues at coordinate 2,625,594 of NZ_CP159486.1, read as the reverse complement.
AGAAGAACATCAACATCTGGTAAACGATTATTTTTGCGCTGTTTGCGACCACCTGCAACTGGATGATGTAATAAATAGTATCATTCAGCGCTTTACAGATAATTGCTTTTCGGGACAATGTAGTCCTGAACTGAAGAATAGTATCAAAGAACTCTTTTGTGATACGATTATTTTCCATGATTTTGGAAAAGTAAATGAGAATTTTCAAGCTGCCCCGGACAAAATGAACAATTCGTTATTTAGAATGCTCGAAAGTCCTATTTCTACCAATCATTCTCTCTTAAGCGAGTATCTTTTCATAGCCTATCATCTGAATAAAATCCCCTTTATTGCAAAAAATAATCTCGATCAGTTCCTATTAATGTATTGCGTATTCGCATTCTCATATCCTATTGCTAAACATCATGCCTCACAACTCAACAACACCTTTCAAGAAATTAATTTTAAAACGGATTTGCTGGAGTTCATCAATCGATATCTAAAGCTTTTCTCATGGGAGATTCAAGAACCATTTAAAACGAAAATACTGGAGAAAGAGATGCTTAAAAGTAAGCTTTTTGATAATCTATCGGAGTTTTATGCCGGTTGTAAGGAAGAGTTTTCTTTTTTTGCATTAATCAAACTGTGTTATTCCTTATTAACCGCTTCCGATTATTTGGCAACGATGCACTATATGAATGGTTGGCAGAAAATGTATTCGGATTTCGGTATTCTAGATGAAGAATTAAAGAAACGGATTATTTATAATATTCATACGTCGCAAGATTACAACAAACGCGTATATGATAACCTTGATACTTATAAATTGCTGTGTCCTCAAGAAAAAAATAATGATAATCTCAATCGTCTTCGCTCTGAAATGGCCGTTGAGGTTATTCGCAATATTCGTTTAAATTTCGATAAGCGTTTGTTTTATATTGAAGCACCTACCGGTGGAGGAAAAACGAACTTGTCGATGATTGCCCTATCGGAGCTTCTTGAACAGGATTTAAGTACGAAAAAAAATAGCATTAATAAAGTTTTTTATGTTTTTCCTTTTACTACGTTGATAACGCAAACTTATACGGTTCTTCAGAAAACGTTAGGGTTAAACGAAGATGAAATAATTGAATTACATTCTCGTGCTGAATTAAAGGAGAAATCTAACGACGGAGAGTATGGGAAAAATAAGAAATGTTATTTAGATGGATTGTTTGTAAATTATCCGGTAATACTTACTTCTCACGTGCATTTTTTCGACCTCCTTAAGACGTGTCGGAAAGAGACGAATTATTTGCTTCACCGATTAGCTAATTCAGTTATTATTATTGATGAATTACAATCTTATCCCCCGGAACAGTGGGATAAAATTATCTATTTGATAGATCATTATGCTGAGCTATTTAACATGAAATTTATCCTCATGTCTGCCACCCTTCCTAAAATCGGAAAACTTACCTGGAGTGAGAAAGTTCCTGATTTTACTTATCTTATTCGTGATAAAAATATATATTTTCAGAATGAAAACTTTAAAGGACGAGTTCTTTTTGATTTTTCGGTGTTTCGTGATTGGAAGAAGCCGGCAAAAGGAAATAAAGAAGAAAAAACAGCATATCTTTCTCAATTGTGTGAGAAATTATTTGAAGAATCTGGAGTTTATCAACAAAAAAATGGGAAAGTATTCACGATCATTGAGTTTATTTTTAAACGAACAGCCGCCGAATTTTATTCCATTGCCAATAACGTAAATAGCGATACCTTCGATCATATATTTTTACTTTCAGGAACGATATTGGAACCCCGGAAAAAAGAAATTATTTCTTTTCTGAAAAATCCCGATAATGGAGACAAAAAGGTATTGCTTATTACCACTCAGGTTGTAGAAGCCGGGGTGGATATCGATATGGATTTAGGATTCAAAGATGCTTCGTTAGTTGATAGTGACGAGCAATTAGCCGGCCGTATTAATCGGAATGTTAAGAAAAATGATTGTAAACTGTTTATTTTTAATTGTGATGACGCCCGCTTTATTTATGGAACGGACAGTCGCTATAAAGTTTTGAAGGAGATGCCTTTTTGTGAATATGAATCTATTCTACAAAATAAATCATTCGATATGGTATATGATGAGGTTATTAATAAGCGTATTAATTATAATAAGGGGCTGCTTAATCGTGGATTAAATGATTTTCGAAGTGCAATACAAAATCTTGATTTCAATATCGTAGATCAATCTTTCCGTTTAATTGAAGGACAAAATATCTCTGCATTTGTTGAATTGGATATACCGGTATTTGTTCCGGCGACTTCAGTTCGAAATTTCTCTATGGAGGAACTGTACTTTCTCAAGGAAAACGGTAAATATGATGATTCGGAAACAGTATCCGGAAAAGAGGTTTGGGGTTTATATATAGAATTGATTCAATCAAAAGACGATGATTTTGTCGAGCAAAAACTGCGAATCAAAAAAATTCAGAGTATTATGTCTAAATTTACTTTTTCCATCTTCTTGTATTCTCAAGATGCACAACGCTTAATAGAAAGAGGATATTTTAATGATGATCTGGGATTCATTTATTTATATGGTTTGGAACGCAATGATGATGCTGTTTATAGTTATGAAGCTGGGCTTATGGATAAGCAGTTATCTTCTGCTTTAATTTTTTAGAGTATGGATATTACGGCTACTCTTATTAATCTTTATCACGTATGTAAAAGAGAACTTTGGTTGCATGCCAATAACATTCGTTTCGAGCATACTTCCGATTTGGTTTATGACGGAAAGTTAATTCATGAGAACAGCTATCCTCAACGTCCGGAACGTTACGAAGAGTTAGAGATCGATGGGTGTAAAATCGATTTTTATGATGCCCGCAATAAAATCATTCATGAGATAAAACGTTCCGATAAAGTGGAGCGTGCGCATCAATGGCAAGTGAAATATTATATCTTTGTGTTGGAGCAAAACGGCATCGATGGCGTTACCGGACTGTTGGAATATCCCACCTTGCGGCACACCGAACATGTAAATTTGTCCGACGAAGATCGAAAGAAAATAGAGGAGATAAAAACAGAGATAGTAAAAATTATTCATTCCGATGATTGTCCGCCGGTCATAAATGCCCGGATATGTAAGAGTTGCAGTTATTACGAGTTTTGTTATGTGGAAGAGGAAGGTTGATGAACGATTATTTTGCCGGATTGGAAATTTCCCTTTATTTTCTATGAATGATAAGGTAATTATCCTAATTTTGGGCAATCATTTGAAAAAATGGATGAATCTGAAAGACTAATTTGCAAACAAACGAATAATATAAAAATATTATGGTAACAGAAAAGAATACAAAAGCGGAAATACTTAAAGCCTATGATGCTTTATTGAAAAAAGTACAGGACGAAAAAGCCGATGTGCCCAAAAGGATACAAGAAGAGAAAGTGAGAAAAGAAACCGTGGAAAAGGTTGCTGATGTTAACAATGATAGCATTGTAAAAAGCATTACCGGCTTGAAATCATCGTTGAACAACTCGTTGGATGAACTGCAATTGAGTTTGGGCGGCGAATTTAAGAAATTGGAGGACATCCGTGCCGCAATTACAGCCGAAAAACAATATCTCGAAGACCTCTATTCCCTGTCGGCCAATACCGATTCCTTGGCAGCCATGCTGCTTGCTCAAAAGGAAAAGAAAGATAACTTCGAACAAACGATGAACGAAAAAGATGAAGTTTTCAACAAAGAAATGAACGAAAAGAAGGCTCAATGGGAGCAAGACCAAGCAAAACATAAATCGGCGGAGAAAGAGTATGCCGACGAATTGGCTAAACGACGTAAACGCGAAGAAGATGAATATTTGTATACCTTGAAGGTAACCCGTCAAAAGGACAGGGATGAATATGAAACGAAAAGAGCTGCTCTCGAAAAAGAATTGGCCGATCGGAAGGTAGCTTTCGAACAGGAGATGGCCCAACGTGAGCAAACTGTCAAAGCTTCGGAAGATGAGTTCGTTCGATTAAGGGAAGAGGGTGCTGGGTTCCCCGACAAATTGAAAAATGCCGTTCGTTTAAAAGAAGAGGAAGTTACAAGAACATTGAAAATGCAATATGATTTTGACATAAAATTGATGAACAAACAGTCGGAAGGTGAAATAAAATTGAGAGATCAGCAGATAGAAGCATTGAAAGAGAAGATTGTCGAATTACAGGCGCAGGTGAAAGAATACGGCGAAAAAGCATCTCATGCTGAAGCAGGAGTAAGAGACATTGCCGTGAAAGCCATCGAAAACGCGGCTAGAGCAAAAACCATCGAAAGGATAGAATCATCTTCTTCAAAAGAATAACCGTTTGCGTGTATGCTTGTCATAAATCATTATCAAAACTGTGGCAGTTTGCCAATGGGTAGCGATATGGATAGGAATTGCAACTATTATGAATGTTATTACGTGGAAGAAGATTAATTTACTGAACGATTCTGTATTTCAATGAAAAAAACGTATTATTTATTTAATCCGGGTATCTTGCAGCGTAAAGATAATACCTTGAAGTTTACTCCGGTGGAAGAAGACGGAAACGGATTGGAGCATCCCGGGCAGCCTCGGTATCTTCCGGTGGAAAATATTGGCGAGTTTTATGCTTTCGGAGCCCTAAATGCTAATAGCGCCTTATACAATTTCTTGGGGCAAAATGATATTGCCGTCCATTTTTTTGATTATTACGAGAATTATACGGGTTCGTTCATGCCTCGTGACAGCCTTTTGTCGGGGAGAATGCTTCTTGCTCAAACTGGTTATTATCAGGATAAGAAAAAACGAATTGTGTTGGCTCGTAAATTTGTGGAAGGTGCGGCTTTCAACATGATAAAGAATCTTCGTTATTATCAGACGCGAGGAAAAGATTTAGATGGAGTCATCGAAGCGATAGAACGATATTGTTCTCAGTTGACGGGCGCATCAAGTGTCCCCGAATTAATGGGATTGGAGGGGAATATTCACCAGATGTATTACGATGGATTCGATTTGATTATTAATGATTTTCAGATGGATGGCCGAAGCAAACAGCCGCCAAGCAATGAAGTGAATGCGCTGATTTCATTCGGCAACATGATGTGCTATTCGCAATGTTTGAGGGCGATTCATCAAACACAACTAAACCCGACCATCAGCTATCTGCATACGCCGGGAGAGCGTCGATATTCGCTTTCACTGGATGTATCGGAAATATTCAAGCCGATATTGGTCGATAGGGTAATCTTCAAATTGCTGAATAAAAAAGCGATTCAGGAAAAGCATTTCGATCATAAACTGAACCGCTGTTTATTAAATCCGAATGGAAAAAAGATATTTGTGCAAGCCTTTGAAGAGCGTTTGACCGAAACGATACAGCATCGGTCTCTAAAACGAAAGGTGAGTTATCGGCATCTTATTAAGCTTGAATGTTATAAGTTAAGTAAACACTTGTTAGGCATGGAGGAATACAAACCTTTTAAAATGTATTGGTGATGTATGTGATTCTTGTGTACGATATTGGAGAGAAGCGGGTAGGGAAGATGCTTAAACTTTGCCGGAAGTATTTGAATTGGATACAAAATTCGGTTTTCGAAGGGGAAATTTCGGACGTAAAACTAAAAGAGTTAACGATTCATGCCGAAAAGATGATGAAAGAGGAAGATAGTCTCATTATTTTTTCCGGAAGGAGTGAAAAATGGATGGACAAGCAAATTATTGGAAAAGAGAAGAGTAGTGTAGATAATTTTCTGTAGGAAGTTGTCAAAGGAGAATTTCTGGAGTTTATAAAGGAGTCAATTTTCCTCAAGCGTTCTTTGACATGTTGAAAATCAGGATATAAAATCAGTTGTCGATCTCCGGGGTTTTTCATACCTTTGGCGATCGACAACTTTTATATTAGAAAAAGTATGCGAAAGATTAATTTATTTGCTGATATTCAGCATTATTTTTTGCCGTTTTTAACGGCTTATAATTGTACCAAGTGGAATTGAAATTTTTCGAAAACATCCGTTCTCATCTTTGACATATAACTTATAATTGTACCAAGTGGAATTGAAATTATCATTTGTCAGCTGATCGTACATTTCCGCATCGACTTATAATTGTACCAAGTGGAATTGAAATAGAAAAATTTGGCATCCCGGCAGCCGAGAAAGATGACTTATAATTGTACCAAGTGGAATTGAAATAAAGTATTTCGGGAAGGTAGTCTATAAAAAAGGCACTTATAATTGTACCAAGTGGAATTGAAATAGCTAATAATAGAAACAGTAATGTGTTTTTTGTCTACTTATAATTGTACCAAGTGGAATTGAAATTAAGTAACCCTATGATGATAGAGATATGACGAATTTACTTATAATTGTACCAAGTGGAATTGAAATGGTTCTACGACAGGCAAGCTTTGGAAACCGCGATAGCTTATAATTGTACCAAGTGGAATTGAAATGTCGTAACGTCTTATTTGCTACCTCGTTACGACCGCTTATAATTGTACCAAGTGGAATTGAAATCAAAAGTGGGTTAAATTGCGTAATGCGAAAATGGCTCTTATAATTGTACCAAGTGGAATTGAAATAAAAAAGTTATGAGGAGGAATAGGATGAAAGAAGTACTTATAATTGTACCAAGTGGAATTGAAATAATTTTGCCTTGATAGGGTGAAATGGACGGAAGGTCTTATAATTGTACCAAGTGGAATTGAAATCTAACAATATATTTAGAGAGTTGCTGTATATATGTCTTATAATTGTACCAAGTGGAATTGAAATATGTAGGATATCTCCTTTCTCTCTATAAGCGTGTCCTTATAATTGTACCAAGTGGAATTGAAATCTCTTTAATTAAAGGGTTGAACGTTCATGATATGAACTTATAATTGTACCAAGTGGAATTGAAATTCTTCTGTTACCGCCTGAAAAGCATAATAGATCGGGCTTATAATTGTACCAAGTGGAATTGAAATACTGGACGGGATGACTGAATCCGAAGCCTCCGGCGAACTTATAATTGTACCAAGTGGAATTGAAATTTAAGGTTGTACGTCTCATTAATGCCTTACACTTCGCTTATAATTGTACCAAGTGGAATTGAAATATAATTTCTTTTTTTGTAATGTTATTAGCCATTTTACTTATAATTGTACCAAGTGGAATTGAAATTTCTTATGATGAGCATTGGATTTACGATAAGTTATGCTTATAATTGTACCAAGTGGAATTGAAATTGGAGGATTTAATACAAGCCTTGCGGGGACTACTCTCTTATAATTGTACCAAGTGGAATTGAAATAATTTTTTGAAGATCGATTCTGTGTAGTCGAAATGTCTTATAATTGTACCAAGTGGAATTGAAATGTCTTATGCCGACAGTCGGGTTACCCACATCAAAGCACTTATAATTGTACCAAGTGGAATTGAAATGCCGATTCAAAAATAGATTTAAGACAGAAAAAACAGCTTATAATTGTACCAAGTGGAATTGAAATCCTTGTCAATTTGAAAAAGAGCGATTTAACGAAGTAATTCTTATAATTGTACCAAGTGGAATTGAAATCGATTATGGTTTCGTGGGTGGAGGGTAAACCGCAATCTTATAATTGTACCAAGTGGAATTGAAATTTTTCGAAAACATCCGTTCTCCTCTTTGACATATACTTATAATTGTACCAAGTGGAATTGAAATAAATTCACCCCTTCCGGCTTCAATCCCGCCCCTACAACTTATAATTGTACCAAGTGGAATTGAAATACGGACATATAATATTCTTTCATATTTCCTTTTTTTCTTATAATTGTACCAAGTGGAATTGAAATCGCATTAGAGCGGGTGAAACGTCACGCTATCGTGTACTTATAATTGTACCAAGTGGAATTGAAATAAGAGTATATCAAAACGGAAGCCTATTACAAACGAACTTATAATTGTACCAAGTGGAATTGAAATTAGTAATTGCTTGTTTTAAAAGGGTCTACCGCATCGTCTTATAATTGTACCAAGTGGAATTGAAATAATACTCATATTCACCGATTGTCTTATCCTCTTTTTCTTATAATTGTACCAAGTGGAATTGAAATCCACTTCATCGGGCTTTCTTTCAATTTCAACCAATCTTATAATTGTACCAAGTGGAATTGAAATATTGTAGGCTCCACCTTACTGCATGATGCAAGGACTACTTATAATTGTACCAAGTGGAATTGAAATCTTTCAGGATAACCGGTAACGACATATCGATCATCTCTTATAATTGTACCAAGTGGAATTGAAATCCAGTACCGGCATCCGACTATATGATGGTAGAATACTTATAATTGTACCAAGTGGAATTGAAATTCGCATACGGCGCGGCGTTCATTCGCAACAAATGCCTTATAATTGTACCAAGTGGAATTGAAATAGGGTGTGAATGGAGAGTTTTACCCCTGTAGCCTGACTTATAATTGTACCAAGTGGAATTGAAATACATTATCCGAAAGGACAATTCCTCTCTTCTCCGCTCTTATAATTGTACCAAGTGGAATTGAAATATGACTTGCGCTTTTGCTTTCTGATAAATAGCATCTGCTTATAATTGTACCAAGTGGAATTGAAATTTCATTATCTGAACGATTTCACTTTTTTCGTCGACGCTTATAATTGTACCAAGTGGAATTGAAATACCGTTAGGACTGACGAAGGACGTTTTACCGAATATACTTATAATTGTACCAAGTGGAATTGAAATTAATGTACAGGTATCTACCATGAGGGGCAATCCGGTCTTATAATTGTACCAAGTGGAATTGAAATATGATATCCGCCAGTGCACCCTGGCTCCCCATAAACCTTATAATTGTACCAAGTGGAATTGAAATATGTAGGATATCTCCTTTCTCTCTATAAGCGTGTCAATCTTATAATTGTACCAAGTGGAATTGAAATATTTTAACGCTACACATGCGTTCGGCGCGCCCTTTACTTATAATTGTACCAAGTGGAATTGAAATCCTCGAAGCTCTTGCATTTAATATGCTTATAAAAAACTTATAATTGTACCAAGTGGAATTGAAATTCCTTAAATTGCATGATTAAATAGGCGGCTTCGGAGACTTATAATTGTACCAAGTGGAATTGAAATACCGGTAAGTGCCGGCAAGATGGAGCTATCTACTTTCTTATAATTGTACCAAGTGGAATTGAAATTTTAATTTTAAAATGGATGTTCAAGCGGCTTTGAACTTATAATTGTACCAAGTGGAATTGAAATTTTTCGAAAACATCCGTTCTCCTCTTTGACATATAACTTATAATTGTACCAAGTGGAATTGAAATGGAATGCACTTTTGCGAAAATCCTTTTGACGTCTTCCTTATAATTGTACCAAGTGGAATTGAAATCCTCGTACCCTGAAAGAGTGTAGGCAGGCTATTAATACTTATAATTGTACCAAGTGGAATTGAAATAACTTTGCCATCTTGCTTGTTATCCTCCTCTACTTTACTTATAATTGTACCAAGTGGAATTGAAATATAGTTCCGTATTGGTACATTTAAATCTCCGGCCGACTTATAATTGTACCAAGTGGAATTGAAATTCCGTAAAGTCAAGCACCTCTTTAACCGCCTTCCACTCTTATAATTGTACCAAGTGGAATTGAAATACAAAAGGGGAATTTCTGAAATGTTCTTCCCCGCCGCTTATAATTGTACCAAGTGGAATTGAAATTTTATCCCCTGTATGGAATATACGTGCTCAATATTCCTTATAATTGTACCAAGTGGAATTGAAATTCCGTAAAGTCAAGCACCTCTTTAACCGCCTTCCACTTATAATTGTACCAAGTGGAATTGAAATTTTAAAAGTTTTATCATATTGTCCGTTACTGTTTTACTTATAATTGTACCAAGTGGAATTGAAATTAATGTACTAATAAATAAGGTGGATCAATTTGGTAAACTTATAATTGTACCAAGTGGAATTGAAATAAGATAAACGGTTTTACGTGTAAGAATCATGACAAACTTATAATTGTACCAAGTGGAATTGAAATTGGGAAGCTATTAACAAAAGGAGACGATTCAGTTTTTCTTATAATTGTACCAAGTGGAATTGAAATTACGAAGAACCTAAATGCGATGGGGCTTACTTTAGCCTTATAATTGTACCAAGTGGAATTGAAATAAGGCTCTTTCTTGTGCATCCTCCGCCCGAGAAAAAACTTATAATTGTACCAAGTGGAATTGAAATTTGAGATAGGCTTGCCGTTCTCGTCTATATCGCCCCCTTATAATTGTACCAAGTGGAATTGAAATTCGTATGAAGCTTTGTTAGCCGTAACAAGTTGGGTACTTATAATTGTACCAAGTGGAATTGAAATTAAAATTAAACCAGAGGGCATCAAGCGATTTTATATCTTATAATTGTACCAAGTGGAATTGAAATTCCAGAAACGGGGAACGTGCTATTTGCGACCGATACTTATAATTGTACCAAGTGGAATTGAAATTTTTTAATCGATTTTGAATATACAAATATACAAATACTTATAATTGTACCAAGTGGAATTGAAATATTTCGTTTCAGAGCAATTAAACGGAAATGAAAAGACTTATAATTGTACCAAGTGGAATTGAAATTCGAGAGACACTTGCTCACGAATGCCGGGGATTTGCCTTATAATTGTACCAAGTGGAATTGAAATAAATCACGGCGAACATTGAAGTTTTCCATCACCACGCTTATAATTGTACCAAGTGGAATTGAAATTCACCGGCTTTCGCTTTTGATTTTTTCTTTCCTTTCTTATAATTGTACCAAGTGGAATTGAAATTCTTCATAGATGGAGGCAATGTCTCGCGCCGCCTTTCTTATAATTGTACCAAGTGGAATTGAAATTATCATTGCCCTGATGAAACTCGAGAGAATTAGTAACTTATAATTGTACCAAGTGGAATTGAAATAAGAAAACAGCGATCAATAAAGAACTGGATAGCTTACTTATAATTGTACCAAGTGGAATTGAAATAAATTCACATACTCCCCACCATACATTATGTAATGACTTATAATTGTACCAAGTGGAATTGAAATGCGTTAATTTGCCCTCCAAGCTCTTTCGCTCTTCACTTATAATTGTACCAAGTGGAATTGAAATGCGGAAATAAACATCTACGAGATACCTGAATTCAACATCTTATAATTGTACCAAGTGGAATTGAAATTTACTCGAGGATAGTTTAGGTCAAGCAAAAGAAATGGCTTATAATTGTACCAAGTGGAATTGAAATATGTTTACCGCCCCGCTCCCTGAATAAGGCACGGACTTATAATTGTACCAAGTGGAATTGAAATTTTGCTGGTCTTGCAACATGATATATGTTTGAGCTCCCTTATAATTGTACCAAGTGGAATTGAAATATGGGTGAAAGATATTGCGATGCAGTTTTTCGTTAATCTTATAATTGTACCAAGTGGAATTGAAATATGAATTGAAACGGCAAGTTACCGCTTCTCAATGCAACTTATAATTGTACCAAGTGGAATTGAAATTGGTGAGGGGTTAAGGAGCAAGTATATTGCAGAAGACTTATAATTGTACCAAGTGGAATTGAAATCTACTGATTGTAAGTTGAGGCGGCCACCGATTGGAACTTATAATTGTACCAAGTGGAATTGAAATCCGCTTATGTTGACAGTCGTTGAAACGCTGTCTACCCTTATAATTGTACCAAGTGGAATTGAAATATAGGATAAGATATGAAGCTGAGCAAAGAACATAAAACTTATAATTGTACCAAGTGGAATTGAAATCTGCTAATAAAGGACTGACATTTTTAGAAACTTCAACTTATAATTGTACCAAGTGGAATTGAAATTAGGTAATTGCGCCAAGTGGTCTGAAAAACCTTTGTCTTATAATTGTACCAAGTGGAATTGAAATAGCTTCATGCTGAATTTTATTAATGATGTGCCAACCTCTTATAATTGTACCAAGTGGAATTGAAATCCGATCACCCACGTTGAGAATTGAAGCGTCCTTTCCTCTTATAATTGTACCAAGTGGAATTGAAATTCATGTTTTGAGCCGCTTTGCTTGCCAGTGCTCCTAACTTATAATTGTACCAAGTGGAATTGAAATCAAAGTATATTATCCCGGCCGTCAGTCCGGCGACAGCTTATAATTGTACCAAGTGGAATTGAAATTTTCAGGATCCGACAATTCAACCACGTGAGGGATATACTTATAATTGTACCAAGTGGAATTGAAATTTATTATATGATAAAACAAACGGTCTCTCCGTGCCTCTTATAATTGTACCAAGTGGAATTGAAATAACATAAAATCGCCAATTCTCTTAAACTTATCATTGCTTATAATTGTACCAAGTGGAATTGAAATTTAATTATGTTCTTGACTACGATACAAGCCTGTACGCTTATAATTGTACCAAGTGGAATTGAAATCAAAGTATATTATCCCGGCCGTCAGTCCGGCGACAGCTTATAATTGTACCAAGTGGAATTGAAATACGAATGTTCGACAGGAATTAACGAAAACTCAACAACTTATAATTGTACCAAGTGGAATTGAAATCGAACATTAAGCTGTTCACCGATAAGCTTTTGAAACGCTTATAATTGTACCAAGTGGAATTGAAATAAAATAAAGAAGTATATTTGTGTTATCAAATAAATACTTATAATTGTACCAAGTGGAATTGAAATCATATAGCATCGTTTGAATATCCAAATAAAGCCCCACTTATAATTGTACCAAGTGGAATTGAAATGTGAGAACCAAAAGTTTGCAAAGCTTCAAACACTCTCTTATAATTGTACCAAGTGGAATTGAAATACAGTAATACTGCCGCCATAACCGTCAGGTTGCGATCCTTATAATTGTACCAAGTGGAATTGAAATCCAATAACCACACCCACTCAAATAAAACGGTGTTGGCTTATAATTGTACCAAGTGGAATTGAAATAGTATACCGCAATTAAAACTAAGGGCAAGATATAATGCTTATAATTGTACCAAGTGGAATTGAAATCATATAGCATCGTTTGAATATCCAAATAAAGCCCCACTTATAATTGTACCAAGTGGAATTGAAATGGAGTAATTGGACTAGTAGCGGGCGGTAGTGTTTCGCTTATAATTGTACCAAGTGGAATTGAAATCACTTGAAACAGTTAACACCGATGCGGCAAAGAATGCTTATAATTGTACCAAGTGGAATTGAAATCAGACAGGTATTTTTACAGTAATAATCCTTTAAAACTTATAATTGTACCAAGTGGAATTGAAATATTTTAGTTTAGGCTGCTTTACTTTACTCTCTGTCTTATAATTGTACCAAGTGGAATTGAAATTTATTATATGATAAAACAAACGGTCTCTCCGTGCCTTCTTATAATTGTACCAAGTGGAATTGAAATAAAAGAGGGCGGGGCAAGATTTATTAGAGACGTTACTTATAATTGTACCAAGTGGAATTGAAATATATTATATTTCCTTTGTAACTCTGATTGCGATTTAGCTTATAATTGTACCAAGTGGAATTGAAATTCGAGTAGGACAGCGTTGCAATAAGCCGATAATGGCACTTATAATTGTACCAAGTGGAATTGAAATAGCGTTAACAGGATCGTCCTTTGCCGCGTTGAAGTACTTATAATTGTACCAAGTGGAATTGAAATACAATTGTACGCTTCATGGCTGTAATAAGCCTTTCCTTATAATTGTACCAAGTGGAATTGAAATTTATTTTCTCTACGCAATGTAAGTGCTGGAATAACTCTTATAATTGTACCAAGTGGAATTGAAATTTGCTATCAACAGGCATTAGCATGTTTGCCCAAACACTTATAATTGTACCAAGTGGAATTGAAATTAAGAAAATCGCCATGCTTGTACTTCGGCTCCTCCACCTTATAATTGTACCAAGTGGAATTGAAATGCATGAGCGAATGTACCAAAATTTCTAGCACCAAAACTTATAATTGTACCAAGTGGAATTGAAATAGGAGTACGGCAGAGGCAGGGGGAAACCGTACGGTCACTTATAATTGTACCAAGTGGAATTGAAATACCGATACTACCTCTTTCTCCCAGGTCGGTGTAACCCTTATAATTGTACCAAGTGGAATTGAAATGGAATAGTATCTATCTGACACCAGTTAGAAAAAATAACTTATAATTGTACCAAGTGGAATTGAAATTTATACACCTCAACCATTTCTTTCCTGGAAGGTCTCTTATAATTGTACCAAGTGGAATTGAAATATTTAACACCTCACGATGTACAGGCTAATCGTTCTTCTTATAATTGTACCAAGTGGAATTGAAATACCATGTCTCCAATTTCGATTCGTGATTTGTTTGTTCTTATAATTGTACCAAGTGGAATTGAAATTGTATTTGGTTAAATTATTCGGGATAGAAAAGGCTTACTTATAATTGTACCAAGTGGAATTGAAATATCTATAAAAGCCCCTGTTAATATCCTTTTGGGATGCCTTATAATTGTACCAAGTGGAATTGAAATTTGTTCTCTCTACGCAATGTAAGTGCTGGAATATCTCTTATAATTGTACCAAGTGGAATTGAAATTTCGGGGCTGATGACTATCCAAGCTTGACAACCCAGACTTATAATTGTACCAAGTGGAATTGAAATACATTTCAAATATTCCTGCCATTGTTTCACTCTCGTTCTTATAATTGTACCAAGTGGAATTGAAATCACTTGAAACAGTTAACACCGATGCGGCAAAGAATGCCTTATAATTGTACCAAGTGGAATTGAAATACCATCAATCTGTCACGGTACTCGATTTTCGTTTCCTTATAATTGTACCAAGTGGAATTGAAATCTCTCTATCTCTTCAATAGTGATGCTGCCTGCCCTGCTTATAATTGTACCAAGTGGAATTGAAATTTCTCACATACTAAAGCTGATTGAATTGATTAGAGACTTATAATTGTACCAAGTGGAATTGAAATTTTTTAGGTGGAAGTGGTCTCCCATCCTCCTTTTTTCTTATAATTGTACCAAGTGGAATTGAAATATTGTTGATGCCGTTTTGCTTATAGCATCTCTTACGTCTTATAATTGTACCAAGTGGAATTGAAATACGAAATCCTTCGCTTCCCAGCTATATAACGTCAACGCTTATAATTGTACCAAGTGGAATTGAAATTCTTTTTCCGGTAATTCTTTTTCAGGGTCTCTCCAGCTTATAATTGTACCAAGTGGAATTGAAATTTCAAAAACAAAGGGTTAACCGGTGAAGTGGCAGTTGCTTATAATTGTACCAAGTGGAATTGAAATCTATTCATGTAATGCCATATTGCCATCCTTTTAATCCTTATAATTGTACCAAGTGGAATTGAAATCTCACATACGTGACAGTACAACTGCAATTAACAACACTTATAATTGTACCAAGTGGAATTGAAATAGAAAAATTACGATGAGATTATAGCGGACAGTGCCTTATAATTGTACCAAGTGGAATTGAAATAAATCAGAAAGAGGGTGCGTCGAGATTTATTAGAGACTTATAATTGTACCAAGTGGAATTGAAATTCGACTATCTGAAATTGCTCCTTCTCCGGAATAGCTCTTATAATTGTACCAAGTGGAATTGAAATTTCTTAACGATATGGTTCATCCTTGATGGCGGCACGGCTTATAATTGTACCAAGTGGAATTGAAATGAAAAATCGTAATATAATTGAGCTTCTTTGCCGTAACTTATAATTGTACCAAGTGGAATTGAAATTTAGAAAATTACTTCAACGCGGCAAAGGACGATCCTGCTTATAATTGTACCAAGTGGAATTGAAATCATGATGAATACTTAAGCCTATTAATTGACGCTGACTTATAATTGTACCAAGTGGAATTGAAATATGGTTAAAGCAGCTATTGGAGCAGGGACTAATGACTTATAATTGTACCAAGTGGAATTGAAATTAAGAAAATCGCCATGCTTGTACTTCGGCTCCTCCACTTATAATTGTACCAAGTGGAATTGAAATTTTCCAACCTGCTCCATCGACCAGCCAGCGGCGTTGCTTATAATTGTACCAAGTGGAATTGAAATTTATATTAATGAAGCAAAACCGAAATCATGCATCATTCTTATAATTGTACCAAGTGGAATTGAAATTTATATTAATGAAGCAAAACCGAAATCATGCATCATTCTTATAATTGTACCAAGTGGAATTGAAATAAACAATGTGTTATCTTTGTAGTGTTCAGTTAAACAACTTATAATTGTACCAAGTGGAATTGAAATTAATCAGAACCTCCACCTCCGCCACTATCGCCAGCACCACTTATAATTGTACCAAGTGGAATTGAAATTAGGGAAGTGATGACCATACCATCATACGTGCGCCACTTATAATTGTACCAAGTGGAATTGAAATTCCTTGATGGCGGCACGGTGTATAATTCGAGTGCCCTTATAATTGTACCAAGTGGAATTGAAATTCATTTACTTTGTCGGTTATTTCTTCATCTTCATCCTTATAATTGTACCAAGTGGAATTGAAATGAAGGATTGCGCACCATATTCGATGTTTGGTTTTTCTTATAATTGTACCAAGTGGAATTGAAATTCCTGATAAAATAATTTGACTGATAATGCACTGATACTTATAATTGTACCAAGTGGAATTGAAATTTTATGTAGCCACTATCTATATGCAAAAAATGATTTCTTATAATTGTACCAAGTGGAATTGAAATTTGGCAAGTCAAAATCACAAAATAAATGGGGCGAAACTTATAATTGTACCAAGTGGAATTGAAATAACATACAACATTATATATGGCGAGGAGACAGATAACTTATAATTGTACCAAGTGGAATTGAAATTTAAAAAAGGATGTCTGGGATGAGCTGGCAAGGCGCTCTTATAATTGTACCAAGTGGAATTGAAATAGCAAAAGTGCGGAAAAAATCAAACATCACCCATGCTTATAATTGTACCAAGTGGAATTGAAATTTACTTCCTGAACCTAGCGTTGTGCCGACTAAGCTTGCTTATAATTGTACCAAGTGGAATTGAAATTAGAATTTGGCAATGGGAAGCAGGGGATTGGAATATCTTATAATTGTACCAAGTGGAATTGAAATAACGATGCTATATGTGATTATCTAAATGGTTTTAAAACTTATAATTGTACCAAGTGGAATTGAAATAGAGCCTCGGCGGAGAAATAAATGTATTTGAAAATACTTATAATTGTACCAAGTGGAATTGAAATTAGAGTGTATGCCAACTAACCCTGCTTCAGTAGTTTGACTTATAATTGTACCAAGTGGAATTGAAATGCGTTAACTTTGCTAACACATTAATGTTATCCTGACTTATAATTGTACCAAGTGGAATTGAAATATAAATCTATGCGCATATCCCAAGAATTTAGCCCAAACTTATAATTGTACCAAGTGGAATTGAAATTTAGGAGGTTTGATAGTTTAGGTCTCAAGAAAAATTCTTATAATTGTACCAAGTGGAATTGAAATCAAGTCAATGAAGGTTTATAAGAATCACAAGTCAACTTATAATTGTACCAAGTGGAATTGAAATGGAGTTATAGCAATCGGCTTGCAAACAGGGTACTCCTTATAATTGTACCAAGTGGAATTGAAATCTATTCATGTAATGCCATATTGCCATCCTTTTAATCTTATAATTGTACCAAGTGGAATTGAAATAGAGCCTCGGCGGAGAAATAAATGTATTTGAAAATAGACTTATAATTGTACCAAGTGGAATTGAAATGAGGGAGAACAGGTTTTACTGTTTTATGCTTTTATCCTTATAATTGTACCAAGTGGAATTGAAATATGTTTGACTTACCGCATCACGAAATAGTCGATATAGCTTATAATTGTACCAAGTGGAATTGAAATACAAGAACAAGAACAAGGAGTATGAAAACAGAAGCAGACTTATAATTGTACCAAGTGGAATTGAAATTAATACCTTTAATGCTTTTTCGTACCAAAATTGTCTATCTTATAATTGTACCAAGTGGAATTGAAATCTTGCTGTTGCCTGTGCTGCCTGTGCCGCTGTATTCTTATAATTGTACCAAGTGGAATTGAAATATGCCAACAAGCAGGCAAATGAGGAGATTCGAAAGTCTTATAATTGTACCAAGTGGAATTGAAATCAGGTTGAAATACAGCGTGCGAATATACAGGATAAACTTATAATTGTACCAAGTGGAATTGAAATTCGAAAAACATATAGAAGAATTGATGTACGCCGAACTCTTATAATTGTACCAAGTGGAATTGAAATATTAGTGGTAAAAAGTTTACATGTTTTTGACAAGTACTTATAATTGTACCAAGTGGAATTGAAATATTGCCCCTATCCACGTTTTATTATTATTGAAAAGACTTATAATTGTACCAAGTGGAATTGAAATAGTTCTTTGCAAAGTAATGAAGATTTTTTTTTAAGTCTTATAATTGTACCAAGTGGAATTGAAATAAAGGAATATCCCCCCCTTTAAAAATAGTGTTGATATCTTATAATTGTACCAAGTGGAATTGAAATTTTCCAAGAAGTTATTTGAATATGAAAGTGAGGCTCTTATAATTGTACCAAGTGGAATTGAAATTTATACGATAAATCTGATAATTTCTTTTTCTTCATCTCTTATAATTGTACCAAGTGGAATTGAAATATGAAATAAGTCCCGAAAAACAGCCGTACTTTTTTGTCTTATAATTGTACCAAGTGGAATTGAAATTTATTAACAGGAAAAATTAATCTAGCTTTACTAAAGCTTATAATTGTACCAAGTGGAATTGAAATATTGAAGAAATAGTGCCGGATGATGCTGTTTCGTTAATCTTATAATTGTACCAAGTGGAATTGAAATTTTCCAAGAAGTTATTTAAATATGAAAGTGAGGCTGCTTATAATTGTACCAAGTGGAATTGAAATCAAATAAATTCAAATTCTCTTGGTAACCGGCGAACGCCTCTTATAATTGTACCAAGTGGAATTGAAATATTATGAAAACAACGATAAAATTTAGGAACAAATTCCTTATAATTGTACCAAGTGGAATTGAAATATCTTATATTTTATATTTAATGGAGCGAAAGATGCACTTATAATTGTACCAAGTGGAATTGAAATTTTAATGCGTAGGTGTTTGTAGATGAAATATATAACTTATAATTGTACCAAGTGGAATTGAAATCAAGTATTAAGGCTGACGAACCAATGCCAGTATTGACTTATAATTGTACCAAGTGGAATTGAAATTCCGGAAGAGCGTTCACGATATCGATCTTGCCTCCGCTTATAATTGTACCAAGTGGAATTGAAATAAAGAAACGCAGGCAATGTTATCTCGAATTGATTGCCTTATAATTGTACCAAGTGGAATTGAAATTCCCGATCCTCGATGAACCCGTCCTTCCCCGGTTTCCCTTATAATTGTACCAAGTGGAATTGAAATTTATTGAAATATTCCCGGCCGCGTTCCCATTGGCCACTTATAATTGTACCAAGTGGAATTGAAATTCTTCCTGATCTTCGAATAAAGAGCGCATACCCGTACTTATAATTGTACCAAGTGGAATTGAAATATTGCTCGATTGATGTAATCGATACAATCGGAAACGCTTATAATTGTACCAAGTGGAATTGAAATCGCTATTGATCGAGGAAGCCGCGGCCAACCTTTACCGCTTATAATTGTACCAAGTGGAATTGAAATAAGTAGAAGATGTAGCAGCAACTATCGAACGTTATTCTTATAATTGTACCAAGTGGAATTGAAATTGCCTTATAACAGTTACGTATAGTGGCTGTTATATACTTATAATTGTACCAAGTGGAATTGAAATAAAGCAACTATAGATATGAAACAAAATAAAATCATTCTTATAATTGTACCAAGTGGAATTGAAATCAGGATCGAAATACAAAAACAGGATCCGGAAGATACCTTATAATTGTACCAAGTGGAATTGAAATGATGTCATTACCGGTGTATCTTCATTAGCTTTCGCGCCTTATAATTGTACCAAGTGGAATTGAAATTTTCCAAGAAGTTATTTAAATATGAAAGTGAGGCTGGCTTATAATTGTACCAAGTGGAATTGAAATCCCAAGGTGTTCTGGATTGCCAGTGAACTTAACTTAACTTATAATTGTACCAAGTGGAATTGAAATTATTTACCTCTTGCTTGCTGAGTAACGACATACCTTCTTATAATTGTACCAAGTGGAATTGAAATCGAATGATGAGTTATCATGACGGTTATAATCGACCCTTATAATTGTACCAAGTGGAATTGAAATTATCCAGTGAGCTGCTTGTTGTTTGCCGGGCATACGCTTATAATTGTACCAAGTGGAATTGAAATACGGGAGTAGTAAAATCGGAGTGCTCACTGTTGAAGCTTATAATTGTACCAAGTGGAATTGAAATAGGTTAAGGTAACCGCCAACGGTGAGATTGTCCGGCCTTATAATTGTACCAAGTGGAATTGAAATGCTATAAAAGGGGCGGTATCTTCTTTAGGAAAAGGGCTTATAATTGTACCAAGTGGAATTGAAATAGCGTTAAGGGGATTGTCTCCTGAAATGCAAAGCGCCTTATAATTGTACCAAGTGGAATTGAAATCCGTTTTATAAGGAAACGGATGACAAAGAATACAATCTTATAATTGTACCAAGTGGAATTGAAATTCGGCTTTAATGTATTTCTTGTTATGCCACTCATAGCTTATAATTGTACCAAGTGGAATTGAAATTCTCGAATAATATCCGGGATTGCACGTGTGAAGATGCCTTATAATTGTACCAAGTGGAATTGAAATTCCTACCCAAAAACCCGTTCCACTTTTGGAAAAATTGACTTATAATTGTACCAAGTGGAATTGAAATATTTTATTGTTGTCCGGAAGGGCTGATAAGGAAAGAACTTATAATTGTACCAAGTGGAATTGAAATTTATAACGGATACAGAACCTCCTATGAGGCAAATGGCTTATAATTGTACCAAGTGGAATTGAAATTTATATTTTACAGCCTTAACCGTCCTTTGCCCGGTATCTTATAATTGTACCAAGTGGAATTGAAATTGAATGAGCGCCTTTTCAAAGTAGCAAACTGTTTTTCTTATAATTGTACCAAGTGGAATTGAAATACTTGAACAAAAGGGCCTGACGGAGAAACAATATGCCGCTTATAATTGTACCAAGTGGAATTGAAATTATTCAGGGTATAATTGCGTTCGCCGGTTTGTTCGACCTTATAATTGTACCAAGTGGAATTGAAATTTAAAACCTTCCGTTTCTGAAACATTAGCTTTAGGACTTATAATTGTACCAAGTGGAATTGAAATATCAATTCATGAATGTTCTCTATAAATCCAAATCCGGCTTATAATTGTACCAAGTGGAATTGAAATCCGGAAAGATATACCGGATAGGCTATTACGGTGTGCTTATAATTGTACCAAGTGGAATTGAAATAAAGAATTGATAGAATTAGTAGGTATAGGTACTGCCTTATAATTGTACCAAGTGGAATTGAAATTGTTGATGCTTGCTTTTTGCCTTTTATTTTTACAGAAATCTTATAATTGTACCAAGTGGAATTGAAATAGAACATAAGATAATTGTCGCGGGTTTGCGCTGTATTATCTTATAATTGTACCAAGTGGAATTGAAATTCCGTAACCGTCGTTTCCTTTATTCTCAAAGAAGGGCTTATAATTGTACCAAGTGGAATTGAAATTTCATCTCTTTTGCTTCTTTCAGAAATTCACGGCGCTTATAATTGTACCAAGTGGAATTGAAATTCGAGGATCGGGACGAATTGTTTCCATGACCGGATCTTATAATTGTACCAAGTGGAATTGAAATTAATGTACAGGTCTCTACCATGAGGGGCAATCCGGCTTATAATTGTACCAAGTGGAATTGAAATATGATCAGGGTGAGATTGAAAGCGCTCAACCGATAGAACTTATAATTGTACCAAGTGGAATTGAAATTCGCTTGGGGCGATGAATATTTTTCAGATTCCACCAACTTATAATTGTACCAAGTGGAATTGAAATTTCAATGGGTTCTTTTACAAACTGGATCTGTTAGTAACTTATAATTGTACCAAGTGGAATTGAAATGCTTAAATTTTTCCGTTATAATGTTGGAGCCTGATTCTTATAATTGTACCAAGTGGAATTGAAATGAGGAATACAAAAGACGCGTAAACTTAATAAAAATTAACTTATAATTGTACCAAGTGGAATTGAAATATACGAGCGACAGACAAGAACCTTAGAAGTAACTAACTTATAATTGTACCAAGTGGAATTGAAATCGTTGTCCTGTGTGTTGGCATACATAAGTGTACTCGCTTATAATTGTACCAAGTGGAATTGAAATTGAATGGTACCAATGTGCCGGGTGCCATTGTACTCTTCTTATAATTGTACCAAGTGGAATTGAAATCCGTGTTTACTGCTTTTCCACTTGTTTGGTTTAGTGTCTTATAATTGTACCAAGTGGAATTGAAATATCAGAGTGCTTTTGCTCTATAGCATGCATCTGGTACTTATAATTGTACCAAGTGGAATTGAAATATACTTTCGCCCTCTAGTGCCTCGTATTGCTGTATACTTATAATTGTACCAAGTGGAATTGAAATAGCGAATGAATATATAAGACAAAAATGGATGTACGCTTATAATTGTACCAAGTGGAATTGAAATTTTCTTAATATATGTTTTCGCATGTTATCGATGTCTCTTATAATTGTACCAAGTGGAATTGAAATTAAATGGTACCAATGTGCCGGGTGCCATTGTACTCTTCCTTATAATTGTACCAAGTGGAATTGAAATTTTGCATATTCGCTTCTTTAGTTTCGTTCGCAATTTCTTATAATTGTACCAAGTGGAATTGAAATATGTTAAATTCTCCTGTGCTTGTATCTATAGCGGTTCTTATAATTGTACCAAGTGGAATTGAAATAGGAAATAGCAGACTACGAGCAAAACCTAAACAAAGCTTATAATTGTACCAAGTGGAATTGAAATTACATTCAATACATTTTCCACATCCCACGGCGACGTACTTATAATTGTACCAAGTGGAATTGAAATATACGAGCGACAGACAAGAACCTTTAAAAGGTTAAAAACTTATAATTGTACCAAGTGGAATTGAAATTACTACATTATTTTAATATTGTTTTTCCCTGCTGCCTTATAATTGTACCAAGTGGAATTGAAATGTCATATTTCTGTTATTAAAAATTGTTGTACCTTTCTTATAATTGTACCAAGTGGAATTGAAATTTAAGAAAAGACGCGATAAAGGTACAACAATTTTTAACTTATAATTGTACCAAGTGGAATTGAAATATATTTTCCTGAAATTGTTCGCCCTTTTCCGAGTCTTGCTTATAATTGTACCAAGTGGAATTGAAATAGAATAGGGCGCGTAATACCATGGAGTATTTTAAACTTATAATTGTACCAAGTGGAATTGAAATCTTGTATGTAATCCCATATTTTGTATAGCTCCATGCTTATAATTGTACCAAGTGGAATTGAAATGCGACAGCGAGAAAAAAAGGTATTGATAATACAATACTTATAATTGTACCAAGTGGAATTGAAATATGCTTTCGCCCTCCATTGCCTCGTATTGTTGTATACTCTTATAATTGTACCAAGTGGAATTGAAATTTTACTGTCTTCCCTCTTAAGGTAATTGCTTCCTACTTATAATTGTACCAAGTGGAATTGAAATTGTGCAGCATGGCGTTGTACAGCCTTATAGGTACCCTTATAATTGTACCAAGTGGAATTGAAATGGAAGTAATAAGTAACGCAGAAGTAGGAAAAGACCCATCTTATAATTGTACCAAGTGGAATTGAAATCTCCTTTTTGTGTATATTTCAGGCGCCCCGTCTGTCTTATAATTGTACCAAGTGGAATTGAAATTACGTATAGTCGTACATTTGCCTGTTTAGGTTTTGCTTATAATTGTACCAAGTGGAATTGAAATTGACTTTAAACAGGCGGTATGAAATAGAAGAAACAGCTTATAATTGTACCAAGTGGAATTGAAATTTATATCCGCTTGATATTCAATCATTTGGATGTTTGTTCTTATAATTGTACCAAGTGGAATTGAAATATTATAATTCCTGAACCTGATTTGTATAAGTTTATCCTTATAATTGTACCAAGTGGAATTGAAATTGCACTCGATGCATTTTCCACATCCCACGGCGACGCTTATAATTGTACCAAGTGGAATTGAAATTGTCTAGCCCTACGTTTAGCGCGTTCATGTGCAACCTTATAATTGTACCAAGTGGAATTGAAATGCGTATTGATAAATACAAAACAGAACTTGCCGAATTGGCTTATAATTGTACCAAGTGGAATTGAAATTTTTTGTTAAATCATCCCGCCCTCCCGCCTTCGTTTCTTATAATTGTACCAAGTGGAATTGAAATTTGTCTGGAGATTTACGTCCCAATCGTTCCCCTGGCCTTATAATTGTACCAAGTGGAATTGAAATTGCGTTGACCTGCTATAATTGTGTAGTTCGGTTTCCACTTATAATTGTACCAAGTGGAATTGAAATAGAAATTCTGCGCGTCTAGTCTTCCGTTTGCAAATATCTTATAATTGTACCAAGTGGAATTGAAATATGTGTGTTATATCTGCTGCTTGCCCTTTTAAATGTCTTATAATTGTACCAAGTGGAATTGAAATGAAATAACAAAAACGCAAAATTTATAACACTTACATTCTTATAATTGTACCAAGTGGAATTGAAATTGAAGCAAGTAGCACTACCAGGGGACAACTTTAAAATCTTATAATTGTACCAAGTGGAATTGAAATCTATTAAGGTAATTGTTTCCTATTCCGCTGCTTGTTACTTATAATTGTACCAAGTGGAATTGAAATGAAGATGGCTGCGCTCACGCCCGGCAGCTACTCGCTTATAATTGTACCAAGTGGAATTGAAATCAAATTAGCGATGAAAAGTCCTGGCCATTGTCCTCTCTTATAATTGTACCAAGTGGAATTGAAATTTGTACGATATTCCTGAACTGCCCGAGCCGGTGGTGCTTATAATTGTACCAAGTGGAATTGAAATTTTCTTTAAATACATCCCCTTCCGACAAAGGGTTGTCTTATAATTGTACCAAGTGGAATTGAAATTTGAGACGGAGCAGCCGGCGGGTTACGAGGAGGACGACTTATAATTGTACCAAGTGGAATTGAAATTACGTATTCGATTTTGCCGTCCGGAGCAGGCTCGAGCTTATAATTGTACCAAGTGGAATTGAAATTTTGCTGAGGGTTACCCGACGCAAGCCCGGTAATCCCTTATAATTGTACCAAGTGGAATTGAAATTTATTATGTAGGCAGGAAAGCGCCGGAAAGTGCCACTTATAATTGTACCAAGTGGAATTGAAATCGGAATTAAAAAACGTTCTTAAAAGACTCGATAAAACTTATAATTGTACCAAGTGGAATTGAAATCCTACGAGATAGTACCGGATTTTAAAGTCCGGGTTACTTATAATTGTACCAAGTGGAATTGAAATACAATATCGAAATCAGGAGAATACATAGGATTAGGCTCTTATAATTGTACCAAGTGGAATTGAAATCGCTGTTCACGCCACAACTTACGATTTGCCTTATTGGCTTATAATTGTACCAAGTGGAATTGAAATTTAATAGTTGCACTAGATACACCTGTTAAATCAGCGCTTATAATTGTACCAAGTGGAATTGAAATTTTAGGAAGAAGAGCATTTAATTCTAGATATTCTAGCTTATAATTGTACCAAGTGGAATTGAAATGGGGATAATTCTTCTGAAGCATACTCGTATACACCCTTATAATTGTACCAAGTGGAATTGAAATTTCATTTGTCCGATTGAGCCGAATGGCGTAACCTCCTTATAATTGTACCAAGTGGAATTGAAATGTAATATGCCTTACAACTATTCCCCTCATTACAAACTTATAATTGTACCAAGTGGAATTGAAATGGATGTAATACAGAAAGTGGCTGAAAACAACCGGGACACTTATAATTGTACCAAGTGGAATTGAAATACAGTATACGCGCTAATAGTCCGCGTCGTACCGCTTCTTATAATTGTACCAAGTGGAATTGAAATCGGTATGTTGAACAGCTTCTTTCTTTTTTTGGCGTGAAGCTTATAATTGTACCAAGTGGAATTGAAATATGGAACCTTTCACAGTGGGAACGTGAAATGGCTTATCTTATAATTGTACCAAGTGGAATTGAAATGATGAACTTATTACTCAAATTATTACGGTTGTTTACACTACTCCCCAGTTGTAGGACAGGTATTATCACTTTATTAAGTGCGTTAAGATAAATATCTTCATACAAATTTATACTTATTATTTGGTTTATAATACTTTTCTTTCATTTTATTCGCTGTTTTTTCTTTAGCTCATGGAGCGAAGGCGTAGCCGAAGCGGAATGAGCTAAAAAAAGGCTCTCCCTATCAGGCCGTTTTCAGCCGTCCCGTTCCACATTGGAAGACTTCTATCGGCGGTCGGTAGCCAAGGCTCTGATGGAGCCTGTCGTGATTATAGAACCGGAAGTACCCGTTCAATCCCTTCCACAAACTGTTTCCATCGTCATACGCATGCAAATAGATGTGTTCGTACTTCACACTGCGCCATAAACGTTCAATAAAGATATTATCGATGGCACGACCTCTACCGTCCATACTGATGCGAATCTCATGCCTTTTCAGGCAATCGGTGTAAATATCCGAAGTGAACTGACTGCCTTGGTCAGAATTGATTATTTCCGGTGTTCCATGTACCGAGATAGCCTCTTCGATACAATCCACACACCATTCCGCGCTCATCGTGTTACTCAGGCTCCAGCCCACCACATAACGTGAGTAAACATCGATAATGGCAAACAAATACATAAACCCTTTCGACATGGGAATATAGGTGATGTCAATGGCCCAAACCTGATTCGGCCTGTCAATCTTCAGCCCTTTCAACAAATAGGGGTATTTGTGCCCATCCTTTCCCGGGATAGTGGTCCTTGTGCCCGGATAAAGGGTCTGCCAACCCACCATGCGCATTAACCGTCTGAGCCGTTTACGGTTGATTCTATACCCTAACAGGGTGAGTAAGGGTAGTACACTACTCCCCAGTTGTAGGACAGGTATTATCACTTTATTAAGTGCGTTAAGATAAATATCTTCATACAAATTTATACTTATTATTTGGTTTATAATACTTTTCTTTCATTTTATTCGCTGTTTTTTCTTTAGCTCATGGAGCGAAGGCGTAGCCGAAGCGGAATGAGCTAAAAAAAGGCTCTCCCTATCAGGCCGTTTTCAGCCGTCCCGTTCCACATTGGAAGACTTCTATCGGCGGTCGGTAGCCAAGGCTCTGATGGAGCCTGTCGTGATTATAGAACCGGAAGTACCCGTTCAATCCCTTCCACAAACTGTTTCCATCGTCATACGCATGCAAATAGATGTGTTCGTACTTCACACTGCGCCATAAACGTTCAATAAAGATATTATCGATGGCACGACCTCTACCGTCCATACTGATGCGAATCTCATGCCTTTTCAGGCAATCGGTGTAAATATCCGAAGTGAACTGACTGCCTTGGTCAGAATTGATTATTTCCGGTGTTCCATGTACCGAGATAGCCTCTTCGATACAATCCACACACCATTCCGCGCTCATCGTGTTACTCAGGCTCCAGCCCACCACATAACGTGAGTAAACATCGATAATGGCAAACAAATACATAAACCCTTTCGACATGGGAATATAGGTGATGTCAATGGCCCAAACCTGATTCGGCCTGTCAATCTTCAGCCCTTTCAACAAATAGGGGTATTTGTGCCCATCCTTTCCCGGGATAGTGGTCCTTGTGCCCGGATAAAGGGTCTGCCAACCCACCATGCGCATTAACCGTCTGAGCCGTTTACGGTTGATTCTATACCCTAACAGGGTGAGTAAGGGTAGAAGTCGCTCAACACCATAAAATGGAGTGGAAAGATATTGTTCGTCCAACCAACGCATAATCCCCAAATTCTCCTCACTTTCAGGAGAAGGGGTGTAGTACAACCCGCTACGGTGAATCGAAAGCAGCTTGCATTGACGCACTATACTCATCTCCGGAGATTGACGTTCGACCAATTCGCGGCGTACTTCCGGAGGCATCATCGCAGCTTTTTTTTTAACCAGTCATTGTCAACCTTCAATTCCCCTATCTGACGATAAAGTTCTGCTATCAGACGGTCTTTTTCTGATAATTCATCATGCCCGACACTCTTTTCAAAGACCTTGCTTCCTTCTTCCTTGAAAGAACGTTTCCACTGGCTTACC
Source organism: Limibacterium fermenti (assembly GCF_041902845.1). GTDB lineage: Bacteria > Bacteroidota > Bacteroidia > Bacteroidales > Dysgonomonadaceae > Limibacterium > Limibacterium fermenti. Next base: position 2,597,176 of record NZ_CP159486.1, on the reverse strand, counting down.
TGATTGGGATGCAAATCATATTTTTTACACAAACTTTCAATGGTTTCTCGTTCTTGCAATGCTTCCAACGCTACTTTGGCTTTAAATTCAGCACTGAATTTTCTCCGACTTCCTTTATTCATAATTCTTTGTCTTTTACGCACAAAGATACTACTTAACTTCTTGTCCTAATTTTGGGGAGTATTATATTATAATTGTACCAAGTGGAATTGAAATTTACAGAAAGGGCTGTACTATGAAAGAAGATGCTGTCTTATAATTGTACCAAGTGGAATTGAAATATTCCACACTCGTAAATATCTGCGTTGGTTTTCAACTTATAATTGTACCAAGTGGAATTGAAATGTTTTACATACTTGATATCGAACTTGACCGGATCACTTATAATTGTACCAAGTGGAATTGAAATAGGGAATTGAAAGAAGATCACAAGCGAATTGAGCCTTATAATTGTACCAAGTGGAATTGAAATATATTAAATACTATATTTGTGTTTCTAAAACAATTATCTTATAATTGTACCAAGTGGAATTGAAATTTCTTCGAAACTTGGAGGCTGGCAGTTCTTTGATGCTTATAATTGTACCAAGTGGAATTGAAATTAATCTTCCTGTTTATCCAATTTTTCCAAATCCCGTCTTATAATTGTACCAAGTGGAATTGAAATTCTTTTATAGCAGAGATTATTTCCATGCCACTATTGACTTATAATTGTACCAAGTGGAATTGAAATTAGATATAGTGCATATTACTCTATAGAAAGCAAAACTTATAATTGTACCAAGTGGAATTGAAATTTTATTGCGTCAAACCGGATGCCTGATTCAGCACAACTTATAATTGTACCAAGTGGAATTGAAATATTTTACCGTAAGCCCTTTCGATTACGGCCAGGCGCTTATAATTGTACCAAGTGGAATTGAAATACGGGTATTATCAGGCGGTTAAAGATTCGGATAAATCTTATAATTGTACCAAGTGGAATTGAAATCTCATTCCAGCAGGGAGCCGGCAAAGGCCTATATAAACTTATAATTGTACCAAGTGGAATTGAAATCGGCGTTCCATAATGTCCCAAATACGGCTCCAATGCTTATAATTGTACCAAGTGGAATTGAAATTTCTTTTTATATGCGCGTTCAAGCAACTGACTGAACCTTATAATTGTACCAAGTGGAATTGAAATTTTAAATACAAAGTAGATCCTGTAGCTTTTTACCCACTTATAATTGTACCAAGTGGAATTGAAATTATTATGAAATATTCGTAGAAGATTCGTCCGGTAACCTTATAATTGTACCAAGTGGAATTGAAATTTAATATATCCGCATGTCTAGCCTGATCCCTGACGGCTTATAATTGTACCAAGTGGAATTGAAATTTGAGTCTTACTTGCCATTGTCTTTTTTTCTGTTTCCTTATAATTGTACCAAGTGGAATTGAAATATTAGTGGTAAAAAGTTTACATGTTTTTGACAAGTATTCTTATAATTGTACCAAGTGGAATTGAAATTCTTACCGGCATACGTCGCTAAATATCGCTTCACGTACTTATAATTGTACCAAGTGGAATTGAAATATCTTTCTACTATCTCTACAAAACCGAAACTAACAACTTATAATTGTACCAAGTGGAATTGAAATTGGATTACTCGTGATGTTAAACAGCGCGCTTTGCGTGCTTATAATTGTACCAAGTGGAATTGAAATCCATTAGGGTCACCTGCTGCATATGCTGCAACCCCTGCTTATAATTGTACCAAGTGGAATTGAAATTTATATATGTACGAGCGAAACAAAAGACAAAAAGACTCTTATAATTGTACCAAGTGGAATTGAAATTTGATTTTGACTACTTTATCGAGGTCGATTAATTCCGCCTTATAATTGTACCAAGTGGAATTGAAATCCTCCACGTTGGTATCGCCATCGATCCCCGATTTCAACTTATAATTGTACCAAGTGGAATTGAAATTCCACAAACGCTTGATTTTTTTTGCCGAATTCCGGCTCTTATAATTGTACCAAGTGGAATTGAAATAGGGTAAAATTATACACTGGACTGATTTAAAATATTCTTATAATTGTACCAAGTGGAATTGAAATACGCTAGGTATTTTTGTATTATTAATTAAAAATCGAACTTATAATTGTACCAAGTGGAATTGAAATAAATGATTGGGCGGAGCACGACGGGTTGGATGTTGACTTATAATTGTACCAAGTGGAATTGAAATAACATAAACGGAACAGGAGAAAGGGTACCATCTCCTTATAATTGTACCAAGTGGAATTGAAATTTCATTGTTTGCAAGTTAACATCCCAATCATTGCCTCTTATAATTGTACCAAGTGGAATTGAAATAAATTTGTATCGTCTTTAAAATAGTTACTTACGGTTCTTATAATTGTACCAAGTGGAATTGAAATAACATAAACGGAACAGGAGAAAGGGTACCATCTCCTTATAATTGTACCAAGTGGAATTGAAATTTCATTGTTTGCAAGTTAACATCCCAATCATTGCCTCTTATAATTGTACCAAGTGGAATTGAAATAAATTTGTATCGTCTTTAAAATAGTTACTTACGGTTCTTATAATTGTACCAAGTGGAATTGAAATTTGAGTCTTACTTGCCATTGTCTTTTTTTCTGTTTCCTTATAATTGTACCAAGTGGAATTGAAATCGGGACTTCGCGGCTATCGAAAAAGATATAGAAAAACTTATAATTGTACCAAGTGGAATTGAAATACGAGGCGGAAGTGTATGAAATGTACAAGCAAAGGCTTATAATTGTACCAAGTGGAATTGAAATAAGTAGGGGTATAACTTATCCCCGAACGCGGGAGAAACTTATAATTGTACCAAGTGGAATTGAAATTCTATATTGTGTCTTGCGTCAAATTTGATTGGGTATTCTTATAATTGTACCAAGTGGAATTGAAATGAAGACAGGCAGAAGAGGCTATATCTCAACAATTTCTTATAATTGTACCAAGTGGAATTGAAATTCCATTGATCTGTAAAGTCGAATAATCCCTTGTCACTTATAATTGTACCAAGTGGAATTGAAATATTCTTTTTGTTTCCTTATAGCTTACCGCTCCCAAACTTATAATTGTACCAAGTGGAATTGAAATAATGTCTGGCTAAATGCAAACATACAAGCGACAGCGCTTATAATTGTACCAAGTGGAATTGAAATAAAGCACTTCTCCGGTAAGCGGAATACCGCTCTTTATTCTTATAATTGTACCAAGTGGAATTGAAATTTTATCCGATTTGAAGGTAATTGCATCATCTATGAACTTATAATTGTACCAAGTGGAATTGAAATATAGATAATCTCTATCTGCATTTAATTCAGAAAATGCTTATAATTGTACCAAGTGGAATTGAAATTAAAAACGTAAAGGGCGAATGGTTTAATCTGTCTGATCTTATAATTGTACCAAGTGGAATTGAAATCGTGTAAGGGTGAAGCTTGTTTTTAAATCCTCCCACTTATAATTGTACCAAGTGGAATTGAAATCTAAAAATACAAGGAAAATATATAAAAGATGCAGGACTTATAATTGTACCAAGTGGAATTGAAATATTACAGCAAAAAAAAACGGAATAAGGAACAGTATAACTTATAATTGTACCAAGTGGAATTGAAATATAGAACCTCGTTTCCCGAATTGGCAGACCCCTCTTTCTTATAATTGTACCAAGTGGAATTGAAATGATGAAAGGCGTCGGGGTCGGGCTGGGCAACATTCAACTTATAATTGTACCAAGTGGAATTGAAATCCCTCTTGCTGCTCAAACACATACTCACCGTCCTTCTTATAATTGTACCAAGTGGAATTGAAATAGAGATGGCGGGAGAAGAGCCCTAAAATCGTCGAGCTCTTATAATTGTACCAAGTGGAATTGAAATCGTGTGACAGCGGAGACAGGGAGGGTATCGGCGGAACTTATAATTGTACCAAGTGGAATTGAAATAGGATAATTTGGGCAACCTTATACCATATAAGGACAACTTATAATTGTACCAAGTGGAATTGAAATTGCTTATAGTGAATCCAAACACTCATGTGGCAACCACTTATAATTGTACCAAGTGGAATTGAAATATAGATTTAAGTGGGTTTACTAATATTAGATATATACTTATAATTGTACCAAGTGGAATTGAAATTTTCCTGTTGTGCGATGGTGACCTGCTTTTGAACTGCTTATAATTGTACCAAGTGGAATTGAAATTCACCTCTGATTGTCGCTTGTAGGCTTGCGTTTGCCTCTTATAATTGTACCAAGTGGAATTGAAATTTTCATGATCGATATACGTCTTGTCTACCGTAATCGCTTATAATTGTACCAAGTGGAATTGAAATCTGCTTATCGTAAAGAGTTCCGATTGCCCCTTTGCCCTTATAATTGTACCAAGTGGAATTGAAATATTGGTAGAGGTTGGTAGTTCCCGGACAAACAAATAACTTATAATTGTACCAAGTGGAATTGAAATTTACATTAAAATCGACAAAGAAGAAAGCAGAGGCGGCTTATAATTGTACCAAGTGGAATTGAAATCCGTTTGCGATAGCCGAATTAATAGAAGACACCAATGCTTATAATTGTACCAAGTGGAATTGAAATTAAGTCCATCCAAAGCGTTCAAGAATGCCTCCCCGATACTTATAATTGTACCAAGTGGAATTAAAATAAGAGGAGAATATATACGTGATTTTACATACGCAACTTATAATTGTACCAAGTGGAATTGAAATTTATATTTGACTTCTAACATGGTACCTATATAGGTCTTATAATTGTACCAAGTGGAATTGAAATCGCAGTTCGGTTTATCGCTACGAGCGATCATGCTGCCTTATAATTGGACCAAGTGGAATTGAAATATATTGGACTTTATGATACTCTTGACGAAGCTTTTTCTTATAATTGGACCAAGTGGAATTGAAATTTTACTGAATCATCACTCTCCCGTAAATGATTCTTGTCTTATAATTGGACCAAGTGGAATTGAAATTTCCATGCTGACTGGTCTTTCTCGATACTATCTTTTACTTATAATTGGACCAAGTGGAATTGATCCGGTTGATCCCAAAATAGAGTGCAAACACGTATATAAAAAAGAAGGCATTTCTATTGAAATACTTTCTTTTTCCTGTTGCGGAGGTAAGACTCGAACTTACGACCTTTGGGTTATGAGCCCAACGAGCTACCAACTGCTCCACTCCGCGATGTTTTATTTTTTAATTGGACTGCAAAGATACATCATTTGTCGGGTAAATCAAAATTTTTCTTCGATTATTTTTCCTATCTCTGTTTAAAATTGTACTTTTGACGAAAATATTTTTTTATGCCTGATAGCATTGTTATTATACCGACATATAATGAAAAAGAGAATATAGAAAGTATCATCCGTGCGGTGTTTACACAAAAAAATGACTTTCATATTCTTGTTATTGATGATGGTTCGCCCGATGGTACGGCTTCTATTGTGGAACGGTTGATGAGAAATGAATTTCCCGAACGGCTTTTCTTGGAAAAACGTACCGGAAAACTTGGGCTGGGAACCGCTTATATCCATGGATTCAAATGGGCTTTGCAGCGCACCTACCAATATATCTTTGAAATGGATGCCGACTTTTCACACAATCCCAACGATCTGCCTCGACTATACAGTGCTTGTCATGACGAAGGCTTCGATGTGTCTGTCGGATCACGTTACAGTACCGGAGTCAATGTCGTAAATTGGCCCATGACGCGCGTTCTAATGTCTTATTTCGCCTCCAAATATGTTCGTTTTATCACTCGGATGAAAGTCAGTGATACCACCGCGGGTTTTGTGTGTTATAAACGGAAGGTTTTGGAAAGTATTGATTTGGATGGAATCCGCTTTAAAGGATATGCCTTTCAAATAGAAATGAAATATACCGCTTATGTGCTTGGGTATAAAATAAAAGAAGTGTCGGTAATCTTTGTCAATCGGCGATTAGGAGTTTCAAAGATGAACACAAGCATTTTCAGTGAAGCGTTTTTTGGTGTCATCGAGTTGCGTTGGAGAAAAGAAACCGGTAAAATAAAATCCATACATCCTAATTATCTTCCAAATGATATTGATTGATAAGGCTTTCATTATTAATGAAAACGAATCGTATGTAGGCTCTATACTGATTGACGGCGAACGGATAAAAGCGATATATCGGCAGGATGTTCCTATAGAGGTACGGCAGCAATCGGAAGTCTTCGACGCCGGCGGATTGTATTTGATGCCCGGCGTGATAGATGATCAGGTACACTTCCGCGATCCGGGCTTTACCTATAAAGGGGATCTTTTCACAGAAAGCCGCGCCGCGGTGGCGGGAGGTGTTACCTCGTTTATGGATATGCCCAATACCAATCCTCAAACGGTTACGATCGATGCCCTTGAAAGAAAGTTCGAGGCTGCAGCGACGAAATCGGTAGCGAATTATTCCTTTTATATGGGAGCTACCAACGAAAATGTAAAACAATTGTTGAAAACAGACCCGAAAAAGGTGTGTGGAGTGAAGGTGTTTATGGGGTCTTCTACCGGGAATATGTTGGTGGATGACGAGCGGTCGTTAGCGCAGATTTTTGCCGAGGTCGATATGTTGATTGCCGTTCATTGCGAAAAAGAAGAAATTATCAGGGATAATCTGAATCGTTATAAAAAAGAATACGGAGAGGATGATATTCCTATCGAATACCATCCTTTTATTCGAAGCGCCGAAGCCTGTTACCGGTCGTCGGCTCACGCTGTGGAGCTCGCCGACAAATACCATGCTCGACTGCATGTGCTGCATTTGTCTACAGCGCGTGAAATGAGCCTTTTTTCTACGGCGCCGCTCAAAGATAAGAAGATTACTGCAGAGGCTTGTGTTCATCACTTATGGTTTACCGATAAAGATTATGCCCGGTTAGGCGCCCGTATTAAATGGAATCCTGCCGTTAAAAAAGAAGAGGATAGAAATGCGTTGCGTGATGCCTTACGGTCGAGGAAACTCGATGTGGTCGCTACCGACCATGCACCGCATTTGCTCAGCGAAAAGCAAGGAGGATGCCTGAAAGCGGCTTCGGGAGGCCCTCTTGTTCAGCATTCTTTGCAGGTAATGTTAGAGATGGCGCATCAGGGCGTTTTTAGTCTGGAGTTTATCGTAGAAAAAATGTGTCACGCACCGGCACGTTTATTCAAAATTAAGGATCGGGGATTCATACGCGAAGGTTATTTTGCCGATTTAGTGTTGATCAATCCTTCCAAACCTTATACCGTTTCGAAAGACAATCTTTTATACAAGTGCGGTTGGTCGCCTTTCGAGGGACAAACATTCTCCCATACGGTCGAAAAGACCTTCGTCAACGGGGCGATTGTGTTTGCAGACGGACAGGTGAAAGATTCTGTTCGGGGACTACCTTTACAATTCGAGCGATAGGACTCAATGCACGATTGATGTTTGATAACCGATAGTTATCTTTGTGTTACGATTTATCGGATTTATATTTTTTATACGCTATTTTCAGTATTAATTTCGTATTTTTGTTCCGAATTTTTAAACCCTTTGTTCGTGAAATTTCTATTTACTGTTCAAGGAGAAGGAAGAGGGCATTTTACCCAAGCGTTGTCGATGGCATCCATCTTACGAAAGAATGGGCATGAAGTCGTAGCCGTGTTAGTCGGGAAAAGCGAATCCCGGCAGATACCCGAGTTTTTCTCTACGAAAATAGGTGCCCCTGTATTCAGGTATAGCAGTCCTAATTTTACATCCTTTTATAAACAGAAGCGTCCCAATGTCCTGTTAAGCGTATTAGGCAATTTTGCACAGCCATTCTTTTTCAGAAAGAGTATTTTATTCTTAAGATCTAAGATTGAAGAATACAAGCCCGATGTCATCATTAATTTCTATGAACTTATCATGGGTATGACCTTCAAAATATATCGTTTGGAAAAGAAAACCGGTATAAAGATGATCTGCGTGGCTCACCATTATGTCCTTCTTAACCCCCATTATAAAACAACTCGCGAACAAGATATAAAATATTATTTTCTTCGTATGCTTTCGAAGATTACCTCTCAGGGAGCCTCCAAATTATTGGCGTTATCGTTTAGAAATATGCCCGGTTCTGAGGAACGGAATATTGTGACGGTACCACCCTTGTTACGCCCTGAAGTCTTTGAAATAGAACCCTCAAAAGGGGATTATATACACGGATATATGTTGAATACGGGTTACTTTGAAGAGATTTTAGATTGGCACACGAAAAATCCGCAAATACCTCTTCGTTTTTTCTGGGACAAGAAAGATGCCGATGAAGTAACCAGGATTGATGATAATTTTGTGCTCTACCGTCTCAATGATGAGCGCTTCCTGAGAAGCATGGCCGGAAGCATGGCTTATTCTACCACTTCGGGATTCGAATCGGTTTGTGAAGCTTTGTATTATAAGAAGCCTATTTTGATGATTCCGGTGCATGTCGAGCAAGAGTTTAATGCTTTCGATGCGGCATTGTCGGGTGCGGGTATCAGCAGTAAAAAATTTAAACTAAGTAAACTCATTGATTTTATTCCCCATTATAGCCCCGATGAGAATTTTCAGGAATGGGTACATCAAGCTGAAGAACGTTTTATGAAAGAGATTAATGAGGTCATTGAATCGTAATCGTAAAAAATCATTTTAGAAATAAAGAAAGAGGGTACCTTCATCAAGATACCCTCTTTTTTGTATGTTGGGCATACATTTATTCTATCAGGGTGTGAGTCCCTGACTGCGCCGAGCTGGAAGGAAGCAATAGTGATTGGCAAGGGTGTCGTGGGTGACTGCGAATCTGAAGGAAGCCATTAGCAAAAGCGAGGTTGTGACGCACAGAAATCTGATATAAGGCTGACAAACGGTGGGCAAGCGAGCAATGGATTGCGAACGCCCCAAAACCAACCGTAATCGTTTACAGTAAATCAGGCACAACCCGCCGAAAGAGTAGATGTTTATCCCAAGAGGTCTTACAAGACGCGTTAATAACGCTATCGTTATGGCAACATCCCGAAAAGTCTTGTAAGAAGTCAGCCGAGGTCATAGTAGTCATTTGTGTACACAAATGACGAAGGACTAAATCTGTAATTTTAAGGAGTAGTCGGTTTAAAATCACATCAATGGAGCAGAAGAAAGTAATAGCATACCAACAAGAGCTGTTTGGAATAAACGGCAAGGATGCTATTTGCCATTCCCTAAGCTGTAAGGGCGTACCCGAAGCATCATGGGCAAAGGCTTTGCAAGTTGATGAGGCAGGCAAACAAGGACAAGCCTTAGTGTATAATTTAATGGAGGTTGTATGCGGTGGCCATAATATACTAACCGCCTACAAACAGGTAAAACGTAACAAGGGTGTCGGTGGCACGGACGGAATGCGTGTTGAAGAGTTCTCTGCCTGGTATAGAGTAAACGGTATTGTATTACTCGAAAGCCTGCTGTCGGGAACATATCAACCTCAAACCGTCCGTCATGTCGAAATCCCCAAGCCCAATGGAGGAACACGCAAATTGGGTGTACCAACGGTTATAGACCGAGTTATCCAACAAGCGATAAGTCAGGTTTTGACCCCGATTTACGAAGCAGGGTTTAGCGACCATAGTTATGGCTTTCGCCCTAACCGTAGTGCTCACCAAGCCTTACAAAAGGCGGGCGGTTATGTAGAGAATGGTCGTACCATCGTAGTTGACATGGATTTGAAGAACTTTTTCGATGTTGTCAACCACGACCGCCTGATGTACCTCTTATCGACCCGTATCGGCGACAAAGGTCTGTTAAAATTGATAAGAAAGTATCTTCAAAGCGGAATTATGCTTGAGGGAATTGTAAGTCAACGAACCGAAGGAACGCCACAGGGCAGTCCGCTTTCGCCATTGTTGTCCAACATAGTTTTGGATGAATTGGATAAAGAGCTGGAGCGTCGGGGACACTGCTTTGTTCGTTACGCAGACGATTGCAATATCTTTGTACGCAGCCAGGAAGCAGGCGAAAGGATAATGTCGAGTCTGTGTAGTTTTATCGAAAACAAACTGAAACTCAAAGTCAATCCAGACAAGAGTAAGGTCTGTGAGGTAATGGAAAGTAAGTTTTTGGGGTATACCATTCTAAACAATGGCATGCTCGTTGTAAGCAAGCAAGCCTTATTGCGGTTAAAGCAGAATGTACGGGAAGTAACCAAACGCAACAGAGGTGTAAGTCTCGAACGAATCATAGTCGAGTTGAACCAAAAGTTGCGAGGGTGGTTAAATTACTTTCGATATGCTAAATGCCATAAGCTTGTGAGAAACCTTGACGCATGGATAAGGCGTAAGTTACGCTGTTACCGGATTAAACAATGCAAACGTGTTTATACGCTACAACAATTTTTACACAAACAAGGTGTTGAAAAGTGGCAGAGTTGGATACTTGCACTGTCAGGCAAGGGCTTATGGCGAAAATCAGGCTGTCCCCAAGCTAGTCAGGCTATGGGAAAAGACTGGTTTACGAAACTGAAACTATACAATCTCACATTAAATTACGAAACATTAAACAATTTACAGAAACCGCCGTGTACGAAAGTACGCACGGTGGTGTGAGAGGGCGGGGGAGTAATCCTCCTACCTACTCGATTGATGAGCCACAAGCGAGACTTGAACTCGCGACCGACGCGTTACGAATGCGTTACTCTACCAACTGAGCTATTGTGGCGTGATTTCAGGTTGCAAAAGTATAAAAAATATACGATATAAAGCTCTCTTTTCCTGAAAATTTTCTATCCGTAAAAGCTTTTCCTTTTCAGATATGCGATAATATTACGACCAATATCTACCTTTAAGCATAAAAAACGGGTTACGAAACTCGCAACCCGTTTTTTTAATAGAAAAGAATTATTTCTTTAGTCCCTGTTGTTCTTTTTTCTTTTGTTGGTTAGTCATCATTTTGAATGCTACCGGTGCTGCAACAAACAAACTCGTTACTGTACCGACAACGACACCTATCAACATGGCGAACACAAAACTTCTGATGGAGTCACCTCCTAAGAAAAGAATGCAGATAATAACCAATATCGTACTTAAACCGGTACTGATTGTACGGGCCAATACCGCATTTAACGAATCGTTAAACAACGATCTCAAGTCGCGTTTCGGATATAGCGTCATATATTCCCGGACACGGTCGAATACAACCACTTTATCATTCAGCGAATATCCGACAACCGTAAGGATAGCCGCAACGAATGTTTGATCCATTTCCATTGAGAACGGCATGATTTTCCAAAGCAGAGAGTACAATCCGATAACCGAGAAAGCATCTACGGCAAGGGCGGCTGTTGTTCCTACCGAGAACGTCCAATTCCTAAATCGCAGTAAGATGTAAAGTCCCATGCAGAACAAAGCTATAGCCAATGCCAAGACCGCATTCTTCAGCATGTCTTCGGCCACACTTGGCCCTACTTTTTGAGAACTTTGTATATGGTCGTCTATCGTCTTTCCGGGAGTAATAAATTCTTTTAATCCTTGGCCTAACAGATCAACCAGTTCTTGTTCGATATTTTCGTTTTCCGATTCAATCAGATGATTGGTCGAAATACGTACCCGATCACTGGACCCGATGGTAATAACGCGAACCGATTCCCCGAAATAGGGGGTAAGGGCATCCTGAACATCCGCCGTGCTTACAGGTTGATCGAAGCGCACAATGTAGTTGCGTCCGCCGGTGAAATCGATTCCTGAATTCAGCTTCAAGGTGAATAGCGAAACGATACAGATTAAAATGAAAAGCGCGATTCCGGCTAATACCTTCTTGCTCCCTTTGAGGAAATCGAAACTGTATTCTTTAGAGAATGTTTTGGAGAAAGGCGTCATGAAATCGAGTTTCTGCCATCTTCCTTTATCCAATTGATATTCGTAAAGAATACGGGTCAAATATACAGCCGTCAGGAAGGATACGGCAATACCTATAATCAGCGTTATTGCGAATCCTTTGATGGCACCTGTTCCGAAGAGCATTAATATGATACCGACGATGATGGATGTCAGGTTCGAGTCGAAGATAGCTGAGAAGGCATTCTTATATCCGTCTTCCAATGCTCGACGTAATGTCTTGCCTCCGGCTAGCTCTTCTTTTATACGTTCGTTGATAAGAACATTCGCATCGACAGCCATGGCCAGAGATAGAATCATACCCGCGATGCCGGGGAGTGTCAAAACGGCCTGAAAGGCGGCTAATGCTCCCAATGTAAAGAAGAAGTTCAATAGTAACGCTCCGTTGATAACCATACCCGGAGTGAATCCGTAGAGAAGACATGTAAAAATAAATAAGACGATGAGTGCGATGATAAATGAAATCATCCCTTCTTGAATCGATTCCTGTCCTAACGATGGACCGACGATATCCTCCTGCACAATACGTACGCCAGCCTGCATTTTACCGGATTTTAGCACGTTCTCTAAGTCCTGAGCCTCTTGGGGCGAGAAGTTGCCGGTAATCGATGAGCGTCCGCCCTCAATCTTGTCATTTACACGGGGAGCAGAATATACATATCCATCGAGTATAATCGCGATAGAATTTCCCACTTCGGCTCCGGTAATGGTCGCCCAACGGCTTGCACCGGAAGAATTCATGGTCATACTGACTTCCCATGCAGAACCTTGTTGTCCTTGGTCGGCCCGGGCGTTTGTAATTACGTCGCCTTCAAGAGCCGGCCCGCGTTTGGTTCCGTCTCCCTGTAAAGCGAACAACTCAAAATAGGTTTCACGTTGATCGATTGGTTTGAAACCCCATTTAAAGCGGACATCCGCCGGGAAAATATCTTTATACCGTTGTAGAAGATAATTAACTGCCGATGTATCATTCTTTGCAACAGTCCCTACGATAGGTCCTGTTGCCTGTCCCATTGCAAAATAGGGTTGGTTGAAGTATTGAGCGAAACTCTTCGTGATAACGACCTTGTCACTGTCTTGTTCCGCTGTTTCGGCTAGTGCGACACCTGCCGAATCGACGATAGCAGCTCCGGTTTCTATCGCTGTCGAATCATTGGCGGTCGAGTCTTTAGCCAACGGTGAATTTGCCACAGCATACTCGCTCGAGCGGGAATTAACTTCACTAAAATAAGTACTCAGCTCATTTAAGTTATACGTCTTCCAGAATTCCAAATTTGCACTTCCTTGCAACAGGTTCCGCACACGATCGGGTTCTGTTATACCGGGAAGTTCGATAAGGATTCTCTCCGCGCGGTCTAATCGTTGGATATTTGGGGATACCACACCGAAACGGTCGATACGCGTAGTCAATACATTAAAAGAGTTGTCGGCGACACTCGCTACTTCTTTACGAAGTACCGATGCTACATCGGCGTTACTAGCCGAAGGGCTAACCCGGTCGCTCATCGTGATGCTGAAAATATTGGCTAATTTTCCGTTCGGATTCAGACGTTCGTAATTTTGAAGGAAAAGGGTGATGAAGTCCGAAGAACTACCTTTTCGGTTTTGGGCGACTGTTTCACTCAAAGCCTGATTAAATACGGGATCGTCGGTATTGGCTAACGACCGGACAACTTGTGACGCATCGATTTCGAGCGTCACCGTCATACCTCCCTTAAGGTCAAGACCTAATCCGATTTCTTTTTCTCGAATTTGTTTTAGCGTATATCCTAAATATACTTTTTCGGTAGACAACGAATCAAGGTATTGATTCTTTAGGGCTAAGTTCCCGTTTGCATACTCATTGGCTTTCTTGTTATACTGCCAACCTACAAAAGTAAAGGACAGATAGAACAAACAAATAAGCGTGAGGATAATGCTGAAAACTTGAATAAATCCTTTGTTTTGCATTTCAATATTACGTTTACTTTTTTATAGATTATTTACAAATTGTTTCTTGATTAGGATCTTAAAAGATATCTTCCCAAAAATAAAGGCATTATCCATGCCCTTTATTTTGAGGTTGCAAATATACACCTTTTTTATCTTTTTAAGAGCAAAATCATCCGATTATTTTTTAATCGGATGATTCTGCCCTTTCGCAAATGAATTATTTTACAAAGCCTCTGTTCTTTAATAAATAAACGGCATTGGGCTCGGAACCTCTATATTGAATATAAAGTTTCATGGGATCGTCGCTTCCACCTTTCGACAAAATGTTCGCCCGGAAAGAAGCGGCGGTTTCCGCATCGAATATGCCTTTTTCCAGAAAAGGTTGGAATGCGTCGGCATCCAATACTTCCGACCATAGATAGCTATAATAGCCCGCCGAGTAGCCTCCGCTGAAAATATGATTGAAGTAAGTACTCCGGTAACGGGGAATGATTTCGTCAATCAAACCGATTGTTTGCATCGCTTCTTTCTCGAACTTACGGACGTCATACTTTTTCAGTTCTTTTTGCGTATGCCAATCCATATCGAGCAAGGCGGCAGCCACCAATTCGGTCGTCGTGAAGCCTTGGTTGAAATTGGCTGCGGCATTCATTTTTTCAATGAGCGAGTCCGGAATGATTTCACCGGTTTCATAATGTTTCGCATAGAGTTTAAGTACCTCCGGATGGAAAGCCCAATGTTCCAGAACTTGCGAAGGCAGTTCTACGAAATCGCGATAAACGCTGGTTCCGGATAATCCTTTATAATGAACATCGGATAACATTCCATGAAGAGCATGACCGAACTCATGAAACATCGTTTCCACTTCATCGAGCGTAAGCAGCGAAGGCGTATCGTTGGTCGGCCGTGTGAAATTGCCTACATTGTACACCAGCGGACGGATATTCTCTCCATTAACGTTCGATTGGTCACGGATGCTACCCATCCATGCGCCTACACTTTTACTCGCGCGAGGAAAATAATCGGTGTAAAAAACCGCCAGATGTGAGCCGTCGGCGTCGGTTACTTCATAAGTCTCTACTTCGGGGTGATATACATTGATGTTATCCAGCTTTTTAAAATTTAATCCATAGAGCTTGTTGGCTACGGTAAACACTCCTTCGCGAACATTCTCCATCTTGAAATAAGGCTTTATTTCCGCTTCATTCAGCGCATATTTTTCGTTGCGTAACTTTTCGGTATAATACCACCAGTCCCACGATTGCAGTTTGAAATTGCCGCCTTCTTTGTCAATCAGGGTTTGTAATTCAGCCGCTTCTTTTTTAGCTTGAGGCAAAGCATGCTTCCAAATAGTATTCAGTAAATCATAAACGGCTTTAGGTGTTTTAGCCATTGTTTCTTCCAAAGAGAAATCAGCAAAAGAGTCATAACCCATTAAGTGAGCTTTTTCGATACGGAGATTGATAATTTTATTGATGATTTGCTTATTATCAAATTCATTGTCGTTGTCGCCGCGAGTATACATTGCTCTATATAACTGTTCGCGAAGGTTCCGGTTATCGGCATATTGTAAGAAGGGTAACCAACTGGTTTTTTGCAGCGTGAAAACCCATTTACCCTCCAGTCCTTTGTCTTTGGCTGTTTCTGCGGCGGTCGCGATGACGGCTTGCGGCAATCCGGAGAGGTCTTTTTCATTGTCGATAACCAATTGGTAATTATTTGTTTCTTTTACTACGTTGTTTCCGAATTTCAATGTTAAAGAAGATAGCTCTTTATTGATTTCGCGAAGTCGCGCTTTTGCCGTTTCATCAAGGGCGATACCCGAACGCACAAAACGCTTGTAATACTTGTCGAGCAATTGATGCTGTTCGGTTGTTAATCCGAGACTGTCAGCCTGATTGTGTAACGTTTGGATACGATTGAAAAGAGATTGGTTTAGATAAATATTATCGTTATGTTCCGTCAGTTCAGGCGAAATTTCCAAAGCGATCTGTTCGATGGTATCCGTTCTCTCGGCTCCTTCTAATGCGAAAAAAACGGCCGATACCCGGTCGAGAATGCTTCCGCTGTTGTCGAGAGCGACAATCGTATTTTCGAATGTCGGAGCATCCGAATTATTGGCGATGGAGTCTATTTCTTTCGATTGTTGTTCTATGCCGAATGCAAATGCCGGACGGTAATCGTTTTCCGTAATTTTCTCAAAAGGAGGCGTAGCATAAGGAGTATCATAGTCGGTGTAGAAAATTGTTCCGGGTTCACTGGTCGGTGAAGTCCCTTTCTTTGTCGGATTATTGCATGCAAATAATGTCATAGCTGCTAATGCGATTAATATTGTTCTTTTCATCTAAAATATAAATAATGAATTAAATAATTGCTCTATATGGAATTAAACTATTCTTCCATCACTTAAATAATTGACAAAGATAGCATTTTTGCCTTATATCCGGCACCTTAAATAGCGGAAAATGAATAAAAAGGAACCTAAAGTAATTCCCGGAGTCGCATAATCATATTAAAAGATATTAAAACGTGTTTGTTTATTTGGCTAATGTGGAAAGAGATTATATATTTGTGATATCAAAATAATATTAATACGATTTTTTGTTATGACTGCAAAAGAATTTAGTTTCAAAGGTTTTAGAGCAAATGGTTTTTTGATGCTCTTTGTTTTGTTTCTGTTATTGGGAATAACGGTGGGAAGCTTCTTTTTAAGTACCCCGGGTATTATAACCGGTATTTTATTATCTGTTTTGTGGTTGATTTGCTTATTCGGGTTCGTCAAGTTAGAGCCGAATGAAGCGATTGTTATGATTTTCTTCGGAAAATATAAAGGCGTGTTTAAGGAGACCGGATTTTTCTGGATAAATCCATTTATGACCAAGAAAAAGCTGTCGATGAGGGCGCGAAACCTGAATGGAGCACCCATAAAAGTAAATGATAAGGTGGGGAATCCTGTATTGATCGGCTTAGTGTTGGTTTGGAGACTGAAAGATACCTATAAAGCCATGTTCGAAATAGATGCGCAGACAATGGCTTCATCGGGTCCCGGTAAGCAGGGAACCGCAGAGTCTTCTTCTGTAGCCAGCAAAATGGATGCATTCGAGGATTTCGTGGCCGTGCAAAGCGATGCCGCATTAAGGCAGGTAGCCGGTCATTATGCGTATGACAATAATGTGGTCGCCGATAATGAAGTGACGCTTCGATCGGGAGGGGAAGAAATAAATGAAGATTTATTGACAGAACTCAATAACCGGTTGGAAATGGCCGGTATCGAAGTGCTGGAGGCGCGGATCAATTATTTAGCCTATGCACCCGAAATAGCCGCGGTGATGCTTCGTCGCCAACAAGCTGAAGCCATTATATCGGCACGCGAAAAAATTGTGGAAGGGGCTGTTACCATGGTGAAAATGGCACTCGATAGGATTGAAGATGAGGATATTGTTGCGTTGGATGCCGATAAAAAGGCGGCAATGGTAAGTAATTTACTGGTCGTGCTCTGTGCCGATGAATCTGCGCAGCCGGTTTTAAATACGGGGACTCTTTATCAATAGTCGGTATTTATAATATAAAGAAGAGCTTCATGCAAATTCCTTCAGAAAAGAAGTTCGGATAGTGTATAAAGGGTTGGAATGATTGTTTAGGAGATATAAATGGCTAAGAAAGAAAAGACAACAAAGAATTTTGCATTACGTGTCGACTCGGAGACGATGGACGCCATTGAAAAATGGGCATCCGATGAGTTCCGCAGCGTTAATGGCCAAATTCAATGGATGCTGAACGAGATGCTTAAAAAAAATAATCGGATGAAATAAATAATGTCGAAAATTGATAAGGGTTAGAATTCAAGAGTGAGTTTCGGTTTCTGCTCGGGTGGGTCTTCTATTATCTCTGGCATCAGGGCTTGATTTTTGTATATGTTATTTTCAAGTTTCATTTAATCGGATATTTTTCTCGTTCGCGAGTAAATCGTAGTTTTAGTTTATCTTTTCACTAATAAATTCATTGGTATGTTTTATAAGGTCTGGAAAATGTTTTGGAAATTTATTGCTGGTATGGCTATTTATCGATACATATTTGGATTTTCCGTTTCGAATCAGTTCGATCATAAAAATAATTTCTCTTTCTGATGCCGCATCTTCGAAACCATAAGTATCTTTCAATCTTTCTATTTTGCTGGCGGATATTAAAGTTTGGAATGTGATAAATTCCTGTTTGGTTAATTTTCCGTCCTTAAGAAAAGCCCTTTTTCGTCCCTCTAGCCTATCAAAAAAGTAATTAAATTGTGATATTTTATAGGTTGAATCTGAGTTTAGCTCAAAATTTACTTTAAAATTGCCCATACTTTCTATGCTATATTTATAAGTAAAGGGTAAATTATCTGAATAGCTGTTACATCCACAGATTAAGAAAAGAGATACAATAAATAAGAGTATTGTTTTTATCATATAGTTATCATTATTATGTGTTTAAATACAAGATTAATTAGTTGAAAATAATCGTGCCAAAGTTTTTATAATCGTGGAAATTTACTTTTGTCAACTGCCATAACCAACTGATTGATTCTGGGTGATCATAATCCATACGATAGAAATTTGCTCTCCACTTTTCTCCTTTCCGAGGCGGAACATTATTAAGAGGCATCAAAAGCGTATAAGGAATAAAAAACTCCGCTGTCCATCCTTCAATAAATGCATGCGGTTCCTTTTTACCATTTATGATATTTGTTTTATGTCTTGTGCGCCTATTGGATTCGTAGTAAAAGGGCTGCCATCTTAATAGCTCACCATCTATGTTGGCTACCATAATGGGTAATTCGTAGTTCAGGGGTGAGAGTTCATATTCGAAATATACCGGATAGTTTTCGTCTGGCCAAAGGAAAACTTCCACTACATCTTCATTCCATAATTCCATAAAATCCGCATTCATTGAGGATGTTAATTTATTATCCTGACAATTGAAAAGGAAGTAAAGTCCTGTTTTAGAATACAACATTTTTACGGTTGTCCTTAAGGGCGTTTTTTCAAATTGTTTACGTTTAGTAAGTTCAATCCATTCGGCTTTTTCCCAATTTTTATTATTACCTTCACCTGTAATACTAAAATCATCTGATTTATTTACATAGTGGACATTATTTCCATTCTCTTTAATATTACTAGCGCTTATATAAGATATAAAAATGACAATGAAAAGAATATTCAAAAAATTAATCTTATTAATCATGTGTTTTAATGTTAATCAATTTATGGATTAGTGTACAGAAGGACACGTTAATCTATAGATAATTTGTCGTCGAATTTATCATTCAAAATTAAAGTTATTGTCCATACTGTACACTTTTCTATATAATCTGCTTAGGAGCCGGGATATTCAATGTTCCCATTCCGGTCAAGTACTTTCCATCCTTTGTTTTTAGCTGCACTTACATCTTTCGCAGTAGCCATGTTTCCCTCATTCTCACTCGCCGTATTGATAATAAATAATTCTCCGTCGCGCCCACTACGTGGGGGGAGTAAGTTAACCAAATTGGTCATATTAACGCCGTTAATTTGATTGTTATCGCACCTTAGCTTTTTGAGATTTGAGTTTTTATTGCTGATATTCAGTTCTGTAAGTTGGTTGTTCGCACAGCGTAATTCTTCCAAACTTTCTGTGTTATTGCTTACGTTTAATGCTCCGGTAAGGGCATTGCTATTGCAATTTAAAAAAGTAAGTTTGGTATTACTGTTCACGTTTAGTGTGGTCAGTCGGTTTTCTGAAACATCCATGAATTCTAACTTTGTATTTTGATTCACATCCAATGTCGTAACTTCTGCACTAAAACCACCCTCACACGATAGGTATTCTAGTTTACTATTCAGGGACAGATCCAATCCTGTAAGAGAATTGCCGTCAATACGGAGTCGTATTAATTCTGAATTTTTACTCAGATCCAGAGTCCTAATTTCATTTCCACCGCAATCTAACCAGAATAATGCCGTTTGTTCGCCTACATCTAATGCGGTAAGTTGATTATCCATACAATCCAGTCTCGTTATTATTCCATAAATGGTAAACTCTTGGTTGCCGATTGTATAGCTTGTATTATCGCCGAATTTTGTAATACTCTCGTTAGAATCCTTTATGCGATTATTATTCAAATCTATCCAACAAGCATGCTGTTCGGATTCCTCAGCATCGACCCTTATATTTATTTCTTCGCCAATCTGCTTTGAGGTAATAATAGTTGTTTTGGATCCTAATGGTTCTTCGTAGGATGAGTCGAAAGATTCAAAGCCCATTTTTTCAAACAAAGCATAGTGTTCTCTTGAGCTATAGGAATCCCCCATGAATTCCAGATTTTCAAGACTACAGTGAATGCCGAAAGGTATTTCCTTACCATACTCTAATTTCACAGCATCCACCAAATAACCGTTTACCAGCCATTCTAAATAATATTTTTTGTCTTCTGTTTCTGTGAGCCTGATGGTAAGATCATACCATGCTTCGGTTTTAATGGGATGGATAAATTGATGTGAAGGAAATTCTTGTGATGTCAGATACATTAAAACCTCATCATCAAGAGCTTGATATTTCTCTCGATTCTTTTTTGTTCCGGACCCTATTTCGAAATCTAATTCATGGTCACCGTCGTGGTATAGAAATGCTCCCACACTTACTTTTTCATACATTCCCATTTTCGGGATATAGACTTTCCATTTATATTCGCCGGTTGTAAAAATTTTACGGTTTTTGTGCATTACTTTAGGACGTTGCTTACTCCCTTTTTCAGTCCAGAAACGAAGGCTCCCATTTTCAAATTTATACTGAATTGAAGTTGTTCCTGAAGAATCGTCTATCCAGTTTTCGGTCCAACTTTCAGCGTCAGATGCTAAATTTCCCACCCAGTTTATCTTACCTATGTATGGAAGAAAATCTGTGGGGTATTTAGTAATCCTACTTTCAGGATTTGGATTTTTATCAATATCCGGGTGTTTATACTCATACGGTTGCTTGCTACAAGATATAGATATTACCGTAAAAATAATTGCAAAAATTCTGATAAATGACATTTTAAAGTTTTTCATAATGTATTTATAATTTCTTCAATCCAACGGACTTAAACAAGCAATAGTGATCTTGGGTAGCGTACATATCGCCCATAAACTGAATATTTTCGAGGCTGCAATGGATGCCAAATTGCACTTCCGAACCATATTCCAATTTTACTGAATCAATTAGGTCACCATTCACAAACCATTCTAAAAAATATTTCGTATCATCAGTTTCGGTGAGCTTCATTGATAGATCGTACCATTGTTCTGTCTTGATAGGATGAATGGACTGATGTGCAGGGAATTCTTGTGAAGTGAGATACATTACCACTTCATCGTCTTGCGCGTTGACTGATTCCCGTACTTCTTTTCTTCCCGATCCTATCTCGAAATCCAGTTCGTGGTCACCGTCATGGTACAAGAATGCACCGACACTTGCTCTTTCATACATTCCCATTTTCGGAATATATACCCTCCAAAAATATTGTCCTGTAGTAAAATCTCGATTTTTATATGTTATTTTGGGCCTTTGTCTGCTTTCCGCTTCTGTCCAGAAACGCAGACTCCCGTTTTCATATTTATATTGAGTTGAATCCGTTCTTGAAGAGTCATCTATCCAGTTTTCGGCCCAACTCACAGAATCGGATGCTAAGTTCGTTTTCCATTCATTTTCTTCATTTTGTTCCGTATTTGTCTTTTCCCTGTTGGTTTGTCCACCGCTAATGCAAGATACGAATAGGAATAAAAAGAGTATCAGGTTGCTTATCGAAGAATTGAATTTAATTTTTTTCATGCATTTTTATGTATAAATAATTGACTACAAATAAAACAATTATAATGTATGTAATTTCAGATTTCTCCATAAAACTTTTATACCTCCGCCATCATGTATCTGTAAAGCAATACGGCCTTGTTTTTTTTCTATTTTTTCATCTGAATAATCGACCATCATTTCGCCATTGAGCCATGTTTTTACATTGTCGCCCTGAACAAGGATACGCATACTATTCCACTCGTTCTCCTTCAAAATAGATTCCTTTTCGTCGGATATTTGAATTAGCCATCCTCTTCCGTTAGACTCGTATATTCCTCCTGTATCCATTCCTTTAGGTGCGATTTCTACCTGCCATCCGTAGGTTGTTGGTCCAGGTTCGACATGTGTTCTAAAGAACACTCCCGAATTTCCATCCGCTTCCTGCTTGAATTCAAGTGTAAGGTCAAAATTGTCATAATATTCGCGTGTTGCCAGATAGCCATATTCTTTATCGGGACCACTTTCACATATGATAGTTTCATTTTGAACGTACCATTTTTCAGTTCCATACATTTCCCAACCATGGAGGTCTTTTCCGTTGAACAACACAACCTCTTTCGGCTTATTCGGTAATTCTCTGATTTTTAAATTTCGGAACCAAGCGGCTGAGCCATGATCCTGCAGACATAACACCCCTTTTCTAGCTAAACCGTACTCTGGAGCTTCTTTCCACTTCCCACTATTTCTACGTTTATACCAATCATCAGACCATGCTTCAAATTCTATAACTTTTTTTCCATTCAGCCAATGTTCTACATGTCCGTTATCAAAAATAATTTTAGAGGTGTTCCATTTTCCCGGAGGGCTAATGATAAGATTTTCCGGGTTGGGGGGGGACATGGCGTAATCGGCTGCGGTTACCTGCCAATCTTCAAGCGCTTCACAACCGGCATTGTCTATCAACTGATACTCCGGCCCTGTTACATAAGGCACATTGAAACCGGGGCCTTCTACTACGTGATACAGCACTCCACTGTTGCCTTTTTCCGCTATTTTCCAGTCCCACATCAGTTCAAAGTTTTCAAAAATCCTATCAGTTACAATATATCCGTGTTCGTCAGCACCGGTACCTTTTGCTTGTATCGTGCCATCTTTCACAAACCATGGAATGGTCAGATATTCTCCGTTATAGTCTCTCCAGCCATTCAAAGTGTTACCATCAAACAGGAGTATCCATCCTTCAGCTATTTCTTTCTCTGTTAATGTATTGTGTTGCCCGTTGTGTTGGCATGAAAAACACATAGGCGTCAATATTATTGCGATAATAAAAAGTATTCTTAATTTCATTTTTTATTTTGATTAAACATAAAACCTGAATTTACAGACTACCTTGCAGGTAGTTAGATGTTTTGCTTCAATCCCCAATATCTATTTTAACATGGGGAATAATTCTTTAATCTCTTCCTCCGTAGGTTGATGACCATATTCGCAAATCTCAAACGCTTCCGCATCCGTGACCATATTCGCTCTTTCTTCCCCATACCACTTTATAAGGGACTCTCTAACAGCAGGAGTGATTGGTCTTTTTCGGTTTGCATGGAACCATTCCATCTTCTCCTTTTCACCTTTCGGAACTTCTTCTAATTCGGTCCATGGAAGCCATTCAAAATATTGAGATTCGTGAGAAGACATGGCATATACTTTCCGGTCGAAAACATCAGATATATCAATTGCTATATCAGGTTTGAAAGGATAAGGTTTTTGGAAACTATCTTGAGCGTACAGAAAAACAGGGTTTTTCCTTAACGGAGGGGTCTCTGAAACCACATTCGGTACAATCACCAAATAAGCGGCATCCTGTACTAGGATGGCGGCGTTCCGGTGATCGGGATGATAATCATAAGGTCTGTGACCAATTACAACATCAGCATCCCATTGCCTGATAAGCCTGATGACGTCTTTACGTACATCGAGCGTTGCAAGTAATTCCCCATCGTGATTTTCCAGCACTTTATAGGTAACCCCAAATCTTCTTCCCGCTTCTGCAGCTTCTGCGCGTCGTCTTACGGCGAGCGCACCGCCTCCGCTGGTTTGGTGTCCTGCATCACCATTGGTAAGCGATACGAAAAGCACATTGTGTCCCCGTTTCGCCAATTTAATAGCGGTGCCGCCGGCTGTGCCGTCCGCATCGTCCGGATGCGCTCCAATGACAATTACGTTGATTTTCTTTTCTTGACTAAAAGAAAAAGTTATGGGAAATGCTAAAAAAGCAAGAATAGTTAAATATTTTATATACGTTGTCATACTAATTTTATTTTGTTGTTTTTATTTCGTTTGTAGCTATTGTAATCGTGAAATATTAAATCAATAAACTTATTAATATAAGCTCAATAACAGAGAGCCGAAGCTCCTAATATGCCAATATTTTGCAATTTTGATTTCAGTATTTTGAGATTACGAATAGAGTTTGGAAAAGGGAAATCGGTCAAGTTGTCGTACATTTTTTTTTCGAATAAATGAAATGAGTTAGAAATAGCTCCTCCGAAAATAATGGCTTGGGGATCTACAGATAGGACGATCATTTTTACCAGTATTGCCATATGTTTCGAGTATTCATCGAAGATTTCGATCGCTTTGTTATCGTCTTTCTCAGCTCTCTGCATTATATCGTAGCCGTTACTATTCTTCTTTGTAAAGAAGAAACTTCCGCAATAGTCCTCCAATATACCGTCCAGATAAGGCATTTCTCCATATTCACCCGAGCCACAATTCATGTCGGAAAGCAATTTTCCCTTTTGGATGATTCCTCCACCCACTCCGGTTCCTAAAGTAATGCCTACAAAGTTTTCAAAATTTTGTCCTAACCCGTAGATACGTTCTCCCATAGCAAAGCAATTGGCGTCGTTATTGATAAACACGGGCATATCAAATTCTTTTTCGAGAATTGATTTCAAATGAATCTCTTCCCAATCCCTAATATTTTGCACATGATATACAATGCCTCGTTCGCTGTCGACGACACTGGGTACACCTATACCTACCGCTTTGGTTTCTGCTGTTCTCAACTTTCGAATCACTTCCTTTAAATGATTTAAGGTCGTTTCACCTCCTTTATTAGCTTCGGTATTCTGTACAATTTGTTTGATTAAATTCTTACTTTCGATTACACCACCTTTGATGGTCGTTCCTCCTAAATCTATTCCTATTATATGCTTCATATTCTTTATTATTTTTTAATCGAATAAGAAATCTGTCTAAGGCATATCCGGTAGTTTCCAGTCGTTGTGATAAGTATGTTTGATTAATTCCTGTGCGAACAGTTGAGCATTTTCCGGCTCGGTCCATATTTTGTCGAATGTTGGATGTCCTTCACTGATCTTAAAGCCGTCTTTTACAACCGTACTGATAGTTGCATCAGCCGGGATATTAGTGAATTTCATATTTTCCCCATCCCATGCCAATTCATGGTTCAATCCCTGCAGGCGTACGGCTAACACTCCCATGACTACCATTTCATTCATCGGCCCGGCAATAGAGAAATCAGAAGCCGCTTCCACACGGTTGTCAGGGCTCTGATGACACGCCCGCACCCAATCCATTTGATGGGAGAGTGTCACTTCGCGTTGTGTTTTTGGAGAGGAGGGAGTTCTACCTGATAACAGATAGGGTTCAGCACCAGAGCTACCACAAATCAAAGTATCCTTTGAACCATAGAAAATAACACCTCCACCTTCTACGTTCAACGCTTTACCGTTAATCATCCCTTTGGGCCGGAATGGCGTTAATCCGCCATCATACCAATTGATCTCGACTTCCGGCATAACCACTTTCGGCATATTGTCTCGAGGTGGAAAAACATATTTGATCATTTGTGCTGTAGGACAACTCTCGGACATTAACATAGTAGAAGAACCTTGTACTTTTGACGGATACCGAAGGTTCAGCGCCCTGAAAACAGGGAACAGAATATGACAAGCCATATCGCCTAGAGCCCCTGTACCGAAATCCCACCATCCACGCCAATTCCAGGGAGTATAAATACTATGGTACGATCTCCTATGGGCGGGACCTATAAACAGATTCCAATCCATCGTTTGGGGTATTCTTTCCGCTTCGCTTGGACGTGATAGCCCTTGCGGCCAGAAAGGTCTATCGGTGAAAGCTTCCACTTTTCGGACTTCACCAATTTGACCATCCCATATCCAATCGATAATTTGTCGAAGTCCCGGAGAAGAAGCCCCTCCGTTTCCCATTTGTGTCGCAACTTTATACTTTTTCGCTAAATTTGTTAGCAGGCGCGATTCGTAAACACTATGAGTTAATGGCTTTTCCACATATACATGTTTATTCATTGTAATTGCATCGGCTGCTATAATCGCATGTGTATGATCGGAGGTGGCAACCATTACGGCATCGATGGTTTTCCCCATATCATCGTACATTTTACGATAATCGTAATATCTTTTTGCTTTAGGAAAGTAATCAAAAGTGGGTTTACTGTATTTCCAATCCACATCGGCGAGAGCAACAATATTTTGACTTTCCATGTGTCTCAGTACAGAGAAACCTCTTCCTCCAACGCCTACACCTGCTATATTCAGTTTGTCGCTGGGAGCAGTGTATCCCATGCTTTTACCTAATACCTTTGAAGGTATTACTGTTAAGCCTGCCGCAGCAGTAGCTCCTGCATGAATAAATTTTCTTCTGGATATTTTTGATGACATGTTTTATATCGTTAAAATTTAAATGTTTTAAAGCTTCCGATAAGGGAGAGAGAAATTCTCTCCCTTATTAAAGAATTATTTTAATAAAAGGCCACTATCTCCAAGGATCATTTTGCTCAAGATATGGCTTACCGTTTTCATCAACTCCAATTGTTTGGATTTCTCCTTCCGGTATAGGGAATATTGTATTGGTAGCCGGAAGATTTGCTGCCATAGTAAACTTATTTATAAACGTTTTCTCAAAATTAATATATTCACTGATTGCCGCACTCATATAGTCTCCCCCATAACGTACTAAGTCAAACCAACGCTGGCCTTCCATCGCCAGTTCAAGCTTTCGCTCCATTCGGACAGCTTTTATACACTCTTCTTTATTACTATAAGCCACGTGTGAGGTGGGGTAGGTGGAGATACTATAGTTTGCCGCAGGTTCTCCGTTTTCGAGTCTGATAATATTATCCTTTTTTCCGGCTCTTTCGCGTATTTTATTCACCATTTCCATAGCTTCCGATAATTCTCCATCGTAGGCCAAACTTTCGGCATAGAGAAGTATAATATCTCTTAAGTTCAGTATCTGTACATTCATAGAAGAGCCCGTGCCTACATCCTCATTAATATCCCCTGCCAGATTAGCATCTTTTTCAGCTTTACTAAAAACATGTTTTTTTGGCATGAAAAAACCTCCATTTTCAATATTCCGAGCCCAACTGACTTCCGGTATTCCCCAATCTTTGTAAGGTATTCCAAAGCGGCCAATCGCGAAATCGATGCGCGGATCTACAGGCATATCGTTATTGATAGAAATATAGGGTTCTCCTATTGGATTTCTTTCCGTTACATAAGGTGCATTTCTATAAGAATTATCAAGAAACGGCAATCCGTTAGCATCAACTTTATATGAATTAGCCAATTCGTTGGATGGCTGGAAAAAACCGCAACATCCGCCGGGGCCACTGCCGCTGGGGTGAGCTAATGCCATTTCAAAATTAGCATTGTTTCGCTCATAGCTATACTGAACGGAAAAGATTGCTTCTTTTCCATTCTCGCGAAAACTATCCCAATTGGCATTCATATCATCTTCCAACCCATACTTCACACCTTTTGCTGTATGCCCATTGTCGATAACGTCTTTTAATATCGGTTTTGCCGCTGTAAAATTTCCTTGTTGCATTAATATTTTTGCTTTCAATGCTTTCGCAGCCCAACTATTTGTTCTTCCCGGGGAATCTTGTATATCTTTCAGATTTTGTATAGCCTTATCGGCGTCAGCCAATACTTTAGTGTATATATCTATATCATTGTAGACTTTCGGGTCTGGGTCTTCCATGGTTTCGTCTAACCATGGAAGATAAGGTCCAAACACTTTAATTCCTTCAAAATAAAAGTAGGCTCTTAAGAAATATGCCTCTCCACTTTTGTTCTTTAAAAACTCTTCAGGCGTATTCTTTGCCATAGCTATCGTTTGTAGAGTTGTATTTGCATGTCTGACTCCTCGATAAACCCAACTGAATTTTTGAGTTAGATAGCTGTTTGAAGGTAGAGCATTATATGTTTCAAAATCGTTTATCGCAGGCTGATCGGAAGGAGAGGAGCCCTTATTGGCGTCTCCCCCATAAATACTGCCATAAATCCAGTTAAAAGGGCCGGCTCCCCAATTAGGCGTAGTAAGACAAGCATAAGCACCCGTTACCAGAAGCTCAATTCCTTGTTCATTTGCTAATGATTCCTGATCAATACTTCCTTGAGGAGCCCTATACAAAAATTCTTCTCCGCAAGAAATAAGCAAAATTGCTGTTGAAAGAATGAATGAGATCGTTATAATTTTTAGTTTCATCTTTTCCATCTGTTATAAATTTAAAATTCAAAGTTTACTCCGAAGAGAAAACGCATTGTAGTTGGCCAACCTCCGGTGTCGACTCCTCTAGTAAGATCGGTACCTGCACCTGTGCTGCCTGTGTCTCTATTTGTAATCTCCGGATCTAATCCTGTATAATTTGTAATTGTGAGTAAATTTTCAGCCTGTACATATAAACGCAAGTTTGATATTGTAGCCTTTTTTAATAAGCTTTTAGGGAAAGAATATCCAATCACAATATTTTTCATTTTTAAGAAAGAGCCGTCTTCCAAAAAATATTGAGTAGGAATTGTTCCTGTCCAATTATCTCCATAATCCAAAATAGGTAGCTTTGCATTTGAATTATCAGCACCCAATTTCCAATGTGTTCCTATAATTCTTCTGGAACGGTTCCCATTATGCATATGCCAGTCAGTGAAGACCTTTGTCGTATTCATAATCTCATTTCCTAATACTGAATACCAAAACATGGTAAAGTCAAAATTCTTCCATGTCAAGCTGGCATTTATACTGCCAATCAAGTCGGGATGTGGACTGCCATAATAAATTCTGTCAGAAGCGGTTATTTTTCCATCATCATTATGATCGGCTATTTTGAATTTTCCGACATAAGCCATAGGATTATCTTTTATTTGTTGGGACGAAGCTCCATAAGGTGTAGGAGAGTTTAATACATCCTGTTCATCTTCGTAAAAACCAATCAGATCATATCCGAAAAATTCGGCAACAGGATAGCCTGCCATCGTTTTGTTCGTTGAATTATTGAGTCTATAAGCGTCTCCCCATAGAGCGTATTCAGCTGATTCGGAAGATAGGCTAAGCACTTTGTTTTTATAAGTCGAAAGATTCAAGCTAATGTCCCATGCAAAATCGCCGACTTTGTCATTGTAGTTGAACATGAAGTCCCATCCATAATTTTTCATACTACCATAGTTCTCATAGGGAGCACTGACACTACCCGCTAAAGAAGAATAAGCAGCTCCAATGAGCATGTCGGAAGTCCTTTTATGATAGTATTCCAAAGTTGTATTGAAACGATTTCCCCCAAACGTTGCATCCAATCCTACGTTTAACATTTTGATGGTTTCCCATCGGGTGTCGGGATTCCCTATTGAATTTAAGCGATATCCCAAATCAGATGTCGAATTGGCTCCACTTAAATCGTAATTTGTCCACTGAGGATCAGTTGTGAAAAGATTAGCGAAGTTAGTCGAACGAGGTATTTCGGAATTTCCTACAAGCCCATAACCGACACGGAACTTCATGTCGTCGAGCCAACCTTTTGAATCAGCCATAAATTCCTCTTCCGATATACGCCATCCTACTGATCCGGAAGGGAATATTCCATATCTATACTTTTTAGAAAAGCGAGATGTTCCATCTCTGCGAACGATTGCTGTTAAAAGATATTTGTCAGCATAATCATAATCGGCCCGAGCAAAAGTTCCGAACAAGGCAAACTCTCCATTATAGAAAGAATTGTTAGTTCGTTGGAGATTATTTTCGCCCATTCCAAGAGTCCATGTATTCACATTATCTTCAAAGAGATAATTGTATCGGCGACCACTCATTCCTCTACCTATACCATCGCGAATCGCTTCCGTCCCCAAGATGACATTCAGGTCATGAACTTTATTGAACGTTTTATCATAAGTCAATGTATTTGTCCATACATATCGGGTATTGAAACTTGTACTTTCATCGAAATAATTTTGTACATGATATCCTAGTTCAGGCATTGATTTACTCATAGCATAAGCCCAACCGGTGGTGTAATCAAATCCAAAACTGGTGCGAAAAGTCAATTCTTTTTTTGGTAGGAAATCAATTTCGGCCCACACATTTCCAAATAACCGCGTATTTTGTTCGAAGTTATCTTTTCTTTCTGTTAATAAGGCTACTCTATTGTCCGATCCTCCAATTCCGGCGGTTTCCGATCCACTCCAATTTCCGCCTATATCTTTTACCGGTAACCAAGGACTAGTGCGATAAAGCCCTGAATAATAAGATGCATCACCGGTGTCGTCTTGTTGTCCATTAGCTTTTGATAAAGAGAATTGCAGATTTTCACCGATACGTAGCCAGTTTTTTATATCGAAGGTAGCATTAATACGAGTTTGATAACGTTTGTAATATGTATGAATTAATGTGCCTTGTTGATCGAAATAGTTCAAACCTACCAAATATTGTCCACGGTCATTGCCTCCAGATACCGAGAATTGATGGTTTTGTATTGGAGCCAAACGGTTTGCTTCTGCCCACCAGTCGGTATCGGAAAACTCGTACATAATGTTATCAGGGAAAGAGTAATCATTGGGATCAAGATCCTGCCTTCCTCCAGCTCCTGAGTACGTCAGATAATTCGGTATTTTAGGTTCAGGGCCTGTTCCAAATTGTGGATTACTGGGCCAGTCAGTTGTGTTACCTCTCAACCTTAACTGATTTAGCTTACCCTCCCATTCATAAGCCAACCTTTCTTCAGAGTTCATTAAATCCCATTTATTCACTGCTTTTTGAACTCCATAATACGAATCGTAGGATATGGTAGTTTTACCGGAACGGTTACCCTGTTTGGTTGTGATGATAATAACGCCATTTGCAGCTTGTGCGCCATAAATAGCGGATGCCGAAGCATCTTTCAAAACTTGCATCGACTCTATGTCATTGGGATTCAGGCTACTTAAATTTTGGCTTGTTGTGGAAACGCCGTCAATTACATACAATGGCCCATTGTTGTTAATCGTATTAAAACCACGAATACGCACATTCGTTGCTGATCCAGGGGATCCGGTCTGTCCGATATATATACCCGGCGATTTACCCTGTAGCAACTGTGTGGCAGATGAACCTGTTGTTTTTAATAGCGCTTTTGTGTCAATTACAGCTACTGATCCTGTAATGTCTTTTTTTGCTTTTGTACCATACCCCACTACCACTAGCTCTTCCAACGCTTTTGTATCTTCTTGCAGAATAATATTAAACGTCGTTTTTTCTGCAGTATTAATGTTTTGTGTGAGATATCCGATATACGAAATTTGGAGTGTGGTATTATCTTCAACTCGTAGCGTAAAACTTCCGTCTATATCCGTTATCGTACCATTTATTTTGCCCTTCTCCATGATATTAGCCCCTACAACCGGGACACCCTTTTCATCGGTTACTCTGCCCGATATTGTTCTATTTCGTTGTTGGGACGGCCCCATTAACTGGGCAATGGTAGTTGCATTTTGAGAAGCTTTCTTTGAAAGGACGATGTAGTTATTCTCAAAATCATATCCCATATCGGTATCATGAAGTGCTTGTCGGAGATAATTCGATACTTTGTCGGATTTGTGTTTTAGATTTATTTTCCGTGATGTATCTAATTCCCGATTACTGTAAACGACTAAGTAGTCCGTTTGCTTTTCAATTTCGTTGATCAATTGACCGACGGTTATTTGGCTGTTCTGTAATTCTATAACAGCATCTTGTGCTTTTGTACTGTTCGCCGCCAACTGAAAGGATACTATAAATAAAAAAATTAAAGCGACTTTCATTATTCTAAGTAAATGTTTAAATGCGTCTTTTTCTGAATGAAAAGGCGATATTAGAAATTTTATTTTCATATATTTGTAACTGTTTTAAGTAAATACTATACTATACTGAGTGTTTGCTTTTCGGGCGATAGGCGTGGCAGCGCTTATCGCTCTTTTGATTTTGCTCTTATTCTTCATTGACCATAGGCAATATGTTTTAAAGGGTTCTACATTATATTTTAATCGGTTGCTTATTCTACCGTCACTTTGTTATGGTGATTCTGTTATTTTCGATGTCTCTATTTATTTTAAACGGTTTCACTTTCCGGATAATGCGCAGGATTTCATCGATACCATCCCGTTGACGGAATTTTCCGGTGTAGCGAACATTAAAGATTCCCGGATCTTTCACGATGATTTCCACATCATAATATAGTTCGAGTTTTTTTAGGATGTCGATCAGCCGTTCATTCTGAAAACAATAAATCCCCTCTTTCCAAAGAAAATGCTCATAATCAGTTATATCATTTACATGCATTTTCCCATCCCGAATGATCATCTGTTCATTCGGTTTCAATATCGTTGTATTTTTCTCGTTGTCTCTTTGTACGATCTTGAGTGATCCTTCTACCAAGTCGGTTTGTATGTACTCATTTTCGGGATAACTGTAGACGTTGAATTGCGTTCCCAATACTTCCATTTTTATATTTTGAGACGAAACAATGAAAGGCTTCTTCGCATCCTTGGCGACATCGAAAAATGCTTCTCCTATCACTTTTACTTCGCGGCTGTTGTTTTTGAATTGGGAGGGATAAGTGAAGGTCGACTGTGCATTAAGCCAAACAACCGTGCCGTCACTTAAGGTGAGTTGGGCTCGTTGTCCGGCAGGGACATGCAAGCTATTCATTGCTAGCGGAGGTGTTTCGGAAGTTGAGAAATGAAGTGTTGCCAAAACAGTCGACGCAATAAGAAGGGCAACAATGGCCGCATATTGTAATGTTGTCTTGATGATCCTTCGTCTTTTCTGGTGTTTGAGCTGTTGCAGGAAACAATCGAAATGCTTTTGTCCTTCTTGTTTATTGATAGCCTGTTCCGATAACAGCGTGAGTGCATAGGTGTTTTGTATACGGATAAATTCTTCTTTCAACGACTTATCCGCTTCAAGTTGTTTTCTCAATGCCGCTTTTTCGGAAGTATTGAGTTCTCCAAGGACATATTTTAGTATTCGATCCTCCATTTTTTAATCTTTGATATTCATAAAACGAACGAACTGGAAAAATCCGCTAAAAGAATTTAGAAAAAAATGAAAATAAAGTCATACAGAGAAACCGGAAGAGCGTGAAGATTCGCCCGATAATGCCTTCGGCGACAAACGCTGCGCGCGATAATGGCTAACGCCGATAGTCTTAGACAGGAGACAAGGGGATTGGCAAAATATTATATACTAAAAAGGAACAAAAAAAGTGGCGCTAAATCTTTTAAATCTTCTTTGAGTTTTTTGTAAGCAATCGCCATCTGGCTTTCGACCGTGTGAATGGAAATGTCGAGTTCCTCGGCAATGATTCGCTGTTTTTTCCCCTGGAATTTATTCATAATGAAAATCTCCCGGCATTTATCGGGAAGGTTATTGACTGCATTCGTGATGATTGCTTCTATATCCGGTTTCGAAAACAGTTCCTCTTCAAAAGCTTCCAATGACTGTAGTTTCATCTGAAGGGTGTAAGCATATTCTTCTTGGAGCTCAGAGGAGATTTTTAGCGAACGGGTTTTTCGGCGAAGAAAGTCAATGCAACGGTTTTTGACCGAGGTGAATAAGAATCCCGACGAATAAACGTAGGTAGAAAGGACTTCCTTGTGTTCCCATAATTCGAGAAAGACGTCTTGCACGATATTCTCCGCATCTTCTTCGTGAAGGACGTATTCTTGCGCAAAGCGTTTCATTCTTGAATAATAGGAACAATAAACTTTTTCAAATTCGATCTTATAATCCAACTCGTTGTCCATGGACTGTTTATTTGCACTTTTCACAAACTCGTGAGGCAAAGGTACAAAAAATACCATTCAAAGATATTTAATGACAAAAAATTATAAATGGAGTGATGTTGTGATCGTATTCTTGGCGTCTTGATAATCTTATTTTTTGTCTTTTTTATTTTTAACTAAAACGAATCGTTGAAAAACTATATTATATAGTTGCTAAACTAAAAATAATAGTTACCTTTGTCGTGTGAATCATAAAATGAAAATTTATATGAAAGATTTAACGGCAAAAGAAGAAGAAATCATGCGCTATTTTTGGGATAACGGACCTTTGTTTGTCCGGCAACTCGTACAGATGCATCCCGAACCGAAACCCCATTTTAATACGTTATCGACCTATGTGCGGGCGTTGGAAGAGAAGGGGTTTCTCTCTCACGAATCGTTCGGCGCCACGTACCGGTATTTTTCCCTCGTCGGAGAAACCGATTATAAAAACCAAACACTGAGGCAGGTCGTGAAAAAATATTTCGATAACTCCTACTTGAGTGTTGTTTCGTCCCTGATTAAGGAAGAGGCGCTTTCGGTAGAGGAAGTGCGCAAACTTCTCGATGAAGTGGGAGAGTCCGACACTAAAAAATCATGACCGATGGAAGCCTTTTTGTATTATTTGTTGCGTGCCTCCGTCCTGCTGGCTCTGTTCTATGGCTTTTACAAACTGTTTTTAAGCCGGAACACCTTCTATCGATTAAACCGGGTGATGTTACTCATCATCATGTTCCTGATCTGTGTCCTGCCCTTGTTCGATTACGGATTTTTGCCCGTTTCGGAAGAGCAAACATTGAAAAGGAATGGTTTCGATACGGAGCAAATCCCTATCGACTTTCAAAAGAATAAAGCAGCTCAGCCGTTGGCCGCCATTCCCTGGGTTCCGGCATTCATGGTTGTTTTTGTTGCCGGATGCGCATGGACGGTGATGCGGTTTCTGATCGGCTTTTATGCCCTGATGCGTATTATCCGGCGGTCGGAGAAACATTCGCTTGCAGGAAAAACGCAATTGTGTATTACCGAACAAACTGTT
Organism: Limibacterium fermenti; assembly: GCF_041902845.1. GTDB lineage: Bacteria > Bacteroidota > Bacteroidia > Bacteroidales > Dysgonomonadaceae > Limibacterium > Limibacterium fermenti. The sequence continues at coordinate 2,562,391 of NZ_CP159486.1, read as the reverse complement.
TCACCTTTCAGTTGGATGAACTATGTGGTGATTTCACGCAACGACCGGCAGCCGGATCATCAAGCGGTTATTTATCACGAAGAAGCCCATGTTCGTCTGCGGCATTCGGCTGACGTACTCTTGGCCGACTTGTTCACTTGCCTGTTTTGGTTCAATCCTTTTTCATGGTTGCTCCGAAGGGAGGTCCAAGCCGTACATGAATTTCAGGCCGACGAACAGGTACTTACTCAAGGCATCGATGCAAAACAATATCAATTATTATTAATCCGCAAAAGCGTGGGAGAACAAACATTTGCTCTGGCAAATAATTTTCAACGGCGCGGTTTGCACAAACGTATTTACATGATGATGAAAAACAAATCAAACAACAAAAAGAAATGGCTGTATGCCATAGGAGTTCCTGTGCTGGCTTTATCGGCCGTGATTCTTTCCGTGCCTTCGTTACAGGCGCAACCGGTAGTGGAAAAAAACAAAAACCTGCCGGACGATAGTGTTAAGGTTATCGGTTATGGTGATATGCCTACGTCTATTCACCTGCTTGCCAGAGATAAAAAGAGTCCCCTTGATAATCCTCTTTATATCGTGGATGGGGAAAAAGTGAAAGACATTTCTTCGATCAATCCCGAGGATATCGAGTCGATATCGGTATTGAAAAATCAATACGCCGTCGAACAATATGGAGAAGAAGGGAAGAACGGAGTAGTTCTCATAACCTCTAAAAAACAAGCGGGCACGGATAACACGACGAAGGAAAAAGTGACGTCGAAAGAGGAAGCCGGGCAACCGGAAGGCAAATTAAAGACGACGATACAGTATTCACCGGATAAATTTGTGGTGACGGGGCAGTCCGCCGATAATCCGTCGTTGGAGAATATTCCGGTTGAAAAACGTCCGTTGGTTATTCTGGACGGAAAGACGATAAGCGCCGAAGAAATGGATGCGTTGGATGCGAATGCTATCGAATCGGTCTCTGTTTGGAAGGTGCCTCAGGCCACAAAAGAGTTCGGGGATAAAGGCAAGAACGGCGTTATCATTATCACTTCGAAGAAAAAATAATCGGGTCGCAGTTTTTTATCGGGGGCGTTGCGTAAGGCGATGCCCCCGATTCTATTTAAACGGGATACTCACACCTCGGATGAAATCAGAGTAAGCTCAACAAGCCTTGAAAATCGAGCCGGCGGGTATACATGTCGAGAGATCCGTCCGGTTTTTTAGGCCATTGGTCGCGGGGGCGGTCCCAATAAAGTTCCACACCGTTTCCATCGGGGTCATCCAGATAAATCGCCTCCGACACGCCATGATCGGACGCTCCCGTTAACGGATAGTCTGCTTTTAAAAGCCGGTCTGCCGCAACGGCAAGGTCACGACGGGTAGGGTAGAGGATGGCCATGTGGTACAGGCCCACGGAATGAGGAGACGCAGGAGGCGCATTCTTACTCTCCCACGTATTCAATCCTATATGATGATGGTAACCTCCGGCCGAGATAAATGCCGCATCGGCACCATACCTCATGGTGAGTTCAAACCCCAATAGATTGCAGTAAAATTCAAGAGACCGTTTTAAATCGGAAACTTTCAGATGAATGTGTCCGATTCTTGTTGCCGGAGGAATACGATACGGATCGGCCTCTTGCTTTATAGTTTCATCGTTCATAACTTACTTGTTTTCCGCAAAAATAATCAATTATTTTGGTTATTTACACTTCAAATATCATTCGTTCTTCATTGTCTATTCTGCATTTTAAGGCCCATCGGTTTGTTTTTGTCGGGGAAAATGTGTTAATTTGCAATTCGTAAAGTCATATACAAGGACTATGAAACGATTTTATTCTTTCATTATTGCGCTTATTTGTACGTTGGCAATCCTTGCACAAGATTCGGGCAAGGCGTCATTTTATGCTTCCCGTTTTCACGGAAGACGGACGTCGAGCGGAGAGCCCTACCACAAAGACAGCCTCACTTGCGCACACCGCACATTGCCTTTCGGGACATTGCTCGAGGTGACAAATCCGAGGAATAAGAAAACCGTTGTGGTGAAAGTGACCGATCGCGGGCCGATACATCGGAGTCGGATCATCGATTTATCGTTTGCTGCCGCCAAAGAACTCGATATCGTGGGGCAAGGTGTGGCTACGGTCGAACTTAAACCGTGGCGCTTCAAGCCGGTGCTTCCCGTTACCTGGCTGTTTGATAAAGACGAATGGTTCATTCGCACGAAATCGACGGACGAAATTTATGCGGATTTGCGATTGCATACTATTCCTTCGATTGCCGCAGAGCAGCGACCGGCGACGGAGAATCGTTAAGGACATTTATCGTTGGTTGAATATAAAATCCAATCCCTGTCCGGTATAGTACCCAAACTCGTGATCGGAAGAGATGAGCGGTATCCTGTCCGAGATGGCTTGTGCGATAATGGCATGGTCGTTCATATCCTTATGCCCGTCTTCTATTTGCAACGATGCATAGGCGTCGAGGTGATATTCATTAAAATAGACAATGCGTATATTCGCTTTCTTTATGCCATTTATCAAATCAATTTCGGATTTATAAAATTTAGATTTGAACTTCCCGATACGGTACAAAAGAAGTAGTTCCTGTACAGCAATATTGCTCGCATGCAAAATAGACGCATAATCTCTAAGAATGGCCTGTACATTGCGGTCTATTTCGTCAAATTGCTTTGACAGAAAAAAGACTAAAATATTTGTGTCTAAGTAATACTGCATAAGATTATTGCAGGATCGCGTCCATATCTACAATTTCAATCGCTCCATCAGGTATCGATTCCCAAAACAATTCTAATTTCGATTTCGGCCCCTGTCCCAGTTTGATGCCTTGTTCTTCCAGTTCCCGGATGACATCGGCACCGGTTTTAAAGCTTCCTTTCGGGGCTGTTTTTTTTGGAAAGGAAATTGCCTTTTCCGTTGTTTTCTTTTTAATAGCCATACTGATTTTCTCCTATATTGTTCAGACAAAGATATAAAATAAAGAATAAACAAAATCAGATCATTCGGAAAATTCCAAACAGTTTCTAAGAATCAATATTCTGTGGTCGCATTAACGGGAAGGCCCGTTTAACTCGGAGCCCTCCCGGTGAAAATACTTATTTATCGTCCGTTTTATCCGGTTTCTTTTTACTGTGAGCTTGGCGATGGACAAGCAACTCGGAATAACGTTTGCGGATTACATTGATAACGGTGAGCAGTTTGTTCCACTGTGCATTGTCGGGATATGCTTTGGCCATGACATACACATATTCGCAAAGGTTGTTGTTCGCCGATTCAAGTGTTTTGCGCAAATCTTTGGCTTTGACATTCTCATGGGTGGTCTTGACCGAACGTTTGTCGCTTTCGGAGGCGCGGAAGTCATTGTTCGTTTCTTCGATAGCATTCTGTTCCGGCGACATGGTCAAGGTGGTGACAGCCGAAGCGAACGGTTCTTTCTTGAGGTCGTTTATAAAATTGTCGGTCGACCCGGTTTGGTTTTTCTTATTCATCGACAAGATGTCGCGATGTTGAATCCACAGCGGTTCGAGAGTTTCGAATGCCGCACGCTCGTCGGGATCTTCCGAGAGTTCGAAATAATAGAGCCGCCTTCCGAAACGGCTGATGGCTTTATCCCGGCGTTCATCTTTTTCGTTGATAATCTTGTTTTTGGGGTCTTTCCTCGGGTTTTTTGTTGCCGCTTCGAGCGGATCAATACCGTTTTTGACATCCACCACATACTTTTTCAGGGGAGCATCGGCGGTGAGTATTTCCACGGCAGTGGCTTCGATATCAACCACTGTTTCACGTTCCATTGTGACAAACTCCATGTTTTGGAGAGCACTCTGTCTTACACTTTCAAGTTCATTCATGTCTGATTAATTTTAAAATGATACATCCTTTTTATGATTATATCCTTATCGTTAAGGAGAATTTTTCCCTTTCGATTCAGGCGCGGATGAGTCTCGGATGAGCATAATGGAATCATTGTGTAGAGAGCTGAGGCTCGTCTGGTCTTGGAAGTAAAACGATGTTTACCGGCTGAGGCCCGGCAGGTTTAAAAAAGTAGTTTTTAAGATAGGATGGAGGATTGTCAGGCGTGATATTTTTAATTTTTATGTCGGCTGAGGCTCGGCTGATGTGATCCGGAAACTTTTTACCTCGTCTGAGGCTCGTCTGTAATAAAAATTAAGCTTTTCGCGTTGGCTGAGCCTCATCTGTAATAAAACTTAAGCTTTTGATATCATCCGAGGCTCATCTGAAACAAAAATTCATCTTCTCACTTCATCTGAGGCTCATCCGGTATGCAAATGAACTTTTTCGCTCTACCTGAAGCTTTGCCGGAAGAAACATCTGCTTACTTGCGTTTCTTCTGTTGATTTTCAACAAAAACATAGCAAATATAGCGGGTCTTTTTGATATTTCCAATAAAAACAAGAGGAAAAATGCGTTATTTTGGGAAGATGCTGTTTTTTTAACAAAGTTTTATCGTTCCCGCTTATAAAAGCAAGCGAGGACATCCATTTGCACGGATGTCCTCGCCCGGAAGAAGCTGTCATTTTTCCCTTTAGCGGTTCTCGTTTGAGAACGAATAGGGGAAATCGGCTTTTTGAGTGCCTCTGTTTTTATTCGGCGATTCCGACATGCGGATATCGATCTTTGCCCCCTTGGTTAAGTCTTCGTGGGTAAAGAAGTTCTTCGAATACGATTTTCCGTTCAGCTTCAAATCGGAAATATAGCGGCGTGAAAAGTCGTTATTGCCGGCATTGATTTCAATTTTATTGCCGTTTTCGAGATGCACTGTCATTTTGTTGAACAGCGGCGATCCGATTACATACTCGTTGCTGCCCGGGCATACCGGATAGAAACCCAGCGCCGAGAATACATACCAAGCCGAGGTCTGGCCGTTGTCCTCATCGCCGCAATAGCCGTCGGGATTCGGCGAGTAGAGCTTGTGCATCACCTCGCGCAACCAATACTGCGCCTTCCAGGGCTCGCCTGCGTAATTGTACAGGTAAATCATGTGCTGTACGGGCTGGTTGCCGTGTGCATATTGCCCCATGTTCATGATTTGCATTTCGCGTATTTCATGAATCACGCCGCCGTAATAACTGTCATCGAAAACCGGAGGCATAAGAAACACCGAATCCAGCATGTGTACAAACTCGCGCTTGCCGCCCATCAGGTCGATGAGCCCTTGCGGGTCGTGAAACACCGACCAGGTGTAGTGCCAGCTATTGCCTTCGGTAAAGGCGTCGCCCCATTTGGTAGGGCTGAAAGGCGATTGGAACGAGCCGTCTTTGTTGCGGCCGCGCATCAGTTTGTGCTCGGGCGAATATAGGTTGCGGTAATTCTGCGAACGTTTGGCGAAGAGATCTATTTCTTCCTTCGGGCGGTTCAACGCTTTGGCAAGTCTGTAAATCGTCCAGTCGTCGTAGGCATATTCGAGGGTACGCGCGGCGTTTTCGTTGATCTTCACGTCGTAAGGCACATAGCCGAGCGTATTGTAATATTCGTGTCCGAGGCGTCCGGTAGCCGAAACCTTGGGATGCACGTTTTTCGTGCCGTGCAGTACGGCTTCGTATAATGTTTCGATATCGTATCCGCGTAACCCTTTCAGATAAGCGTCGGCGACGACCGAGGCCGAATTGTTGCCGACCATGATGCCGCGGTGTCCCGGGCTGGCCCATTCGGGAAGGAAGCCGCTCTCTTTGTAAGCATTCGCCAGTCCTTCCTGTATTTCTACATTGATGGACGGATAGACCAGATTCAATAGCGGGAACAGTGCGCGGAACGTGTCCCAGAATCCCGTGTCGGTATACATGTAGCCGGGCAATACCTGGCCGTTATAGGGACTGTAATGCACGACCTCCCCTTTGGCGTTTATCTCGTAAAGCTTCCTCGGGAAGAGGGTCGAACGATAGAGCGTGGAATAGAACGTGCGTTTTTCGTCGAGCGTGGCGCCTTCCACCTCAATCTTACCCAGCACTTCGTTCCAAGCGGCGCGGCCGGCTGTTCTCACCGTTTCGAAATCTTTGTTTTCGACCTCTTTGAGATTCTGCCATGCCTGTTCGTAACTGATAAACGACGAAGCGACGCGCGCGGTTATCTGTTCGCCCCGGCCGGTGCGGAACGAAACGAATGCCCCGGCATGCTTGTCTTCGGCTTTAAGAGCGTTGACCTCCGTTTTTCCGTTTTTTACCGCATGGTTTTCGGCGAAAGGTTTATCGAATACCATAACGAAATAGTTTTTGAAGTTTTCGGGCACCCCTCCGCTGTTGCGCGTCGTGTAACCGATAACGGCATTTTTTTGCGGGATGATTTCCACCGCCGAACCTCTATCGAACGCATCGACCAGAACGATGGCCTGCTCGGTTTCGGGAAAGGTGAACCGGAAGATAGCCGCACGTTCCGTGGGCGTAATCTCGGTGGTCACGTCATAGTCGGCCAGATACACGCTGTAGTAATAAGGGCGTGCGACCTCGGCCTTGTGCGAAAACCAACTGGCCCGTTTTTCCTGATCGAACTCCATCTTGCCGGTCATGGGCATGATGGAAAACTGTCCGTAATCGTTCATCCAAGGACTAGGTTGATGCGTTTGTTTAAATCCTTTTATCTTATCGGCATCATAGCGGTATTGCCATCCGTCGCCCATATTTCCGGTTTGAGGAGTCCAGAAGTTCATTCCCCACGGAACGGCTATTGCCGGATAAGTATTACCCGTCGATAGCTCGAATTTCGATTGAGTCCCTACCAATATGCTCACATAGTCCACCGGTTCGTGGGAGGTTTGTGCCATAGCGGAGGTAGCGGCTGCAATCCAGAGTAAAAAGAAAGTTTTTGTCAGTTTCATTTTATTGTCTAATGTCTAAAAGTCTAATGTCGCCGGTCTCCAGTCTTTAGACCTTTGACTTAATTTGCTAATCTGCTAATTTGCTAATCTGCTAATTTACTAATCTGCTAATTTACTAATCTGCTAATCTGTTAATCTGCTAATTTGCTAATGTCTTATGCAGGTAGCAAATGCAATTTGTTTTCGTTATCGAGTTTCAGAATCAATTCACCGAAAAGCGTATTCACCCAAGCAAACCAGGTACGGGTGAACTTTTTGGGATTGTCCTTGTGGAACGATTCGTGCATAAAGCCCGTATCGCCGTCGGTGTCGCGGAGCATTTGCAGGCAATGAGCGATTTCCTTGTCGTCGCTGCTTGTCATGGCGCGCATGATAATGCTCATCGGCCAAATCATGTCATAGCCGATATGCGGGCCGCCGATACCTTCGCCGGCAGTTCCTTTGAAGAAGTACGGATTGTCCTCGCTCAACACCAACCGGCGCGTGTTTTGATAGACCTCGTCGTTTTTATCGACCGCTCCCAGATAAGGAAGGGCCAGCAGGCTCGGCACGTTGGCGTCGTCCATGAAATACGTGTTACCGAAACCGTCGACCTCGAAAGCATATACCCGTCCGTATTTGGGATGCGTGGTGATGGCATACGTTTCGATGGCCTGTTGCACTTCGTCGGCCAAAGCGGTACAAACCAGGGAGAAACTCTTATCTTGCGTCACCTTTTCCGATAGTTCGGCCACTTCCCTGAGGGAGGTTACGGCGAAAAGGTTCGAAGGAACCAGGAATCCGAATGTGCTGGCATCATCCGAAGGGCGGAAGGTCGAGACGATCAATCCCACCGGATTCACCGGGTGTCCGTATCCGTCGTTGGGAACGGTGTCCAATGCCCGGTCGGTCACGCGCAGGAAGCTGTAGGGACCTAATCCGTCTTTGCGTTGTTGTTCTTTAAACGTTTTCACCACGAGGGCCATCGCTCGTTTCCAGTCCGCATCGAATACCGACGTGTCGCCGGTGGTTTTCCAGTAATGATAAGCCAGCCGGATAGGGTAGCAGAGCGAGTCGATTTCCCACTTGCGTTCGTGAAGTTCCGGTTTCATATCGGTCTTGTCGGACATCCATTCGCCGCCTCCGGCCTTTCCATCGGCATAGAAAGCGTTGGCATACGGGTCGATGAGAATGCATTGGGTTTGACGGCGGATGACGCCGGCAATCAATCGTTTCAACGGCGCATCGTCTTTTGTCAAAGGAACGTAAGGCCATACCTGGGCCGAGGAGTCGCGCAGCCACATGGCTTCGATGTCGCCGGTAATCACGAAGGTGTCGGGCTTCCCGTTTTTAACGGAATAGTTGACGGTGGTGTCCAAGGTGTTCGGAAAACAGTTCCCGAACATCCATTTCAATTTCGGATCTTTTATTTTGGAGGATACGCGTTGAATGGCTTTTTCGACGGATTGTGAGGTGAAATGACGGCTTTTGGCTGCCGGACGCTTCGATACGAATCCTCCGTTTTGCCGGATGGCGCCGGTGGAGGAAAAAACCATCGAGGGTTGTACTGCTAATGCGGCAAGTCCTATACCGCCTTTCTTAAGAAAATCTCTTCGAGTTGTCATGTTGTTTTAATATTGAATTTTAGTCATAAACAAGAGCCGCGCTTCGGGTGGCGACTCTCGCATGCTTATTGATAGTCGTTGCTGCAAAGATAAAAAAAAATCGATACTTATTTTTGATTGAGCGAGGAGAACTCCGAAAAAAGTTCTATCATGCACGCATTGTCCAATAACCATTTGAAGCGGTTATCGGAAGGCTTGTTCCACGAGTTGCCGAATAATCCGTTTTCGTCCCGGCTATGATTCAGGGCGTAATAGGCATTATCGCGCATCAGCGAAACGTACGCTTCATTTCCATCTTCCGCATACAATGCTTTCAGTCCCCTGAACAGGATGGTGTTGAACCATGGCGACGACGGATAAAATAATTGTTCGCCGTCGGTTGTCGGCCTGTTGCTTGCGAAATGTTTGAAAGAACCTTCAGCCGTTTGCTGCGCATCGCGGAGGAAGGTTGTGTCTCGGGTTGCCCGGTACAGCAAAACCCCCGCCTCGATCATTTGTCCGCTGTTGTAGGTATATTTGTGTTTGCTGATGTCATCGGTCAAACTAATATTATCCCAATACACGTGATCCGAGGGATCGAGCAGGTGTTGCTTTGTCCATTGGTAGGTGTCGATGGCTCGATGCAAATACACGCTGTCGCCGGTAATCGTAAATAAGCGGGCGCAAAGCACCGCGCTGGGAGCGTTCGAACAGGTATTTTTGCTTTCCTTCTTTTGTTCGCACCAATAGATGCCGCCGCCGAGTTTATCGTCCCATCCGCTGTAGATGAACTCGTATAAAAGCAATGCTTTATCGAGATACGTTGTATTGCCCGTCGATTCATAGAGCGAGCAGAAATCCAACGCCAGCCACACGTTGTCGTCGTAGAAACGGTCGCTATGTCCCGCGAAAACCGGATACGATTGATAAGCCGCCGGTTGCCGCGACGCGTCGAAATACTTATCCAGCCCCGGGAGCAACCGTCCTTCGAGCAGTGACAAATACGTTGAGTCCTTTGTCTCCTTATACAACGACACCACCCCGGATATCACGCCCGAATACGGCCACAAAAACGACACCTCCTGCTTTTGCTTTTGAGCCGATCCGTCGGCCAGGTAATCTACCTGATGATTCGGGTTTACCGGATAGGTTTCCGTCAGCAAACCATGATGCGGAACGGCATACAACTCCAGTATCCTATCCAATATCGAGTCGGCAACAACGCCCGGCTGCTGATGAACAGTTTCCGACACCTTTTTTTCGCGCGGCGAACCACAATGGATAAAGGAAAGAATAAAAAATAAGTAAAACGTTCTTTGGATGGTTGGTTGCATTATTAACATGATTTTTTATTTCTCTGTTACATTCAATTTTAAGGCAGAAGTTCTTTGCTCTCGAGCAAGGCCATCGCTTCTACAAGCATGCTACCACTTAACTGTTCGCTTAATCCCGTAGTAGAACCGGGCTTTTGCCTCCAATTCGGGCCGAATAAAACGGTGGGTTTTGTGGTACCCTCTTTCCACAATGTTTCGGCATTATGTTTTATAAATTGGATATACCGTCTTTTTGCCGTTGCGTCCAACCGGTCTTGTTGGATCAGTTCTGTAAAATAACGGATGAAAATACCTTTAAAAAGTCCCCCGTCGCCGGTTCCTTCGCTTTTCAAAATCGAATTGTCAACCAGGCTACCTGTCGTATGATCTGCTGCCAACACAGCGTCGTTCAGATAAGCTTTTTCATTGAATATTTTGTATAATTCTACGGCAGAACCGATGAAGGTGCCTTGATTATAGGTAAATATCCAGTCTCTGTTAGTATTGCCGGTGGCGATTTCTATATTATCGAATACCGCACCGTTATTGGCATTAAACAAGACGGATTTTTCCCAATTGTAAATTTTAAGAGCCCACTCTTTGTCTTCTTCATTTTTAAACCGTTGATAGAGGCGCGCGGCAAAGATGCAGGCAGGCCCATTGGAACAGGCATTTTTGCTTTTCCTTTCTTTGTTCCAATAAATGCCGCCTCCCGTTTCTTCACTCCAACCGGTCTTGATATATTCCCATATCTGCAATGCCGCCTCCTTAAATTTCGTGTCTTGTGTGGCATCGTACGTGCGGAGCATCGCAAGGCCGATCCATTCCATATCGTCGTAGAAATGATTATCGAAAGTGTTTCCGTTCTTTTGACGGACGCCCTCATACCATCTATCGAAATAATTTTTATAAAACGAATCGCCTGTCCGGTTATAAGCGTCTACCAATACATCCAGTCCGTGTGCTTGCGGCCAATAACCGAATGACAGGTCTTGTGCGCTTTTGTTATTGAAATAGTTGCCGGAAGTATTCCAAAAATTATTTACCAATGATTTGCTGCTACTATCTGCCGCGGCCGCCCAACTTACTTGATACGGGTCTTCTCCGTTGGGGGTGGGTTCGTCTTTCTCACTACATGCTGCAAAAAGCAATCCTATAAGAGCAAAGTATACTATTCTTTTCATATTGTAATAATAAGTTTTACGCGTTGGTTATTCTGTTAGAATGATTAAGTCCTTGTTATTTTTCAATTCATTATGTGTAATAAAATATCCGTCTATTTTTTTTCCTCCGGAAATAATAGAGGTTATTTTGGTGCCGGAATTTTGTTTTGTGATCGTACAGTTGTCATCATCTCCGAGCCAAAGGGTGGTCTTCTTAAACAGCGGAACAGAAACAATATATTCCGGGTCGGCGGGCGAAAAAGTATATAGCCCGATGGCGTTCAGTACATACCACGATGACATTTCTCCCGCATCGTCCATGCCGGCCAATGACAATCCTTCTTTCCCCATCCGGTAAAAATGATTCATAATATGGTCGAGGATGGCTTGTGACTTTTCTTGCTTGCCTACAAAATAATATAAGTAAGGAAAATTATGGTCGGGTTGGTTGCCATGGCAATATTGACCGATGAAAACCGACAGATTATGCGCTTCGTAGCCTCTCCACGGAATGGAGAACAGCGAGTCGAGCTTGTCCTCAAAAGCTTTTTTGTCGGGATATAAACCGATCAGACCCTCCGGATCGTGGGGCGCGAAGAAGGTCGATTGCCAGCCATTCGCTTCCCGGTACATATATTCATAATACGGCACTTGCGGATCGAAGTTTTTAATCCATTCTCCGTTCTCGAGTCGAGGACGCATATGCCCGGTGGCAGGATCGAACAAGTTTTTGTAATTCTTGCTCCGTTCCATTAACGAGGCGTGATTCTTTTCATCTTTCAGCGCTTTAGCCACCAATGCCACGGCATAGTCATCATACGCATACTCTTGTGTTTTGGTAACCGCCGCTTTGGCCACGGTCTCGAGTTTGGGATGAGGAATATCCATCTCCGAGATATATCCTTTGCGGATATATTCATTCAAATAAGGCCGTCCTTCGGCGCCTTCAATCGTCGCATTTTTCAGAATCAGCCGGTAAGCTCGTTCGATATCGAACCCCCGGATGCCTCTTAAATACGTTCCGGCCACAAAAACGGAGGCATGGTCGCCATGGAAAAAGGTGGGCATGAATCCTTTTTTCTCTCCTTTATCGGTGATGGAGTTGATTACGTCCGCTGCCACATCGGGAGATAGTATTCCCAATAATATCAGCTTATTCCGATAATCGTCCCAAAACGAAGGATTGGTATAATAACGGAATCCGTTGTTTGCTACTTTGCCGTTTACATCAACATATTCACCGTTTCCATCGCTTCGAAGTGCTGGCCATAAAAATGACCGGTACAAGGAGGAATAGAATGTTTCGTACTGCTCTTCACTCCCTCCCGATACGTCGATTTTCGACAATAACGCTTCCCATGTTTCCTGAGCTTCCGTTTGTATTTGAGCGAAACTTTTTCCGGCTATTTCTTTAGAAAGATTTTCTTTTGCATTTTCAATACTCACAAAAGAAAAACCGATCTTTAGCTCCAACGGTCGAGCCGCGTTGTCTTGAACAAAGTCGACTAAAGAGACGATGTTTTTGTCTTTGCCCAATGATTGAACCGTCGAGATACCATAATTGGAAACGGCATAAAAATAAATTTTTTCTCCCGTTTCCTGAAATCCGGTAAAAACATTTTTCCCTGTTTTTTCGATGTGCCAATCCCTTACCCGTTCATTCGATTTGGATAAATCGGCCAATAGTTGAATGTGATCCCCCTTCTTGTAGGTATATTTGTGATAAGCGCACCGAAGGGTAGACGTTAATTCGACATTTATTCCGTATCGTTCTAAAAAAACTTGATAGTAACCCGGATGTGCCGATTCGTTACTATGCGTGTAAGGAGATTGGTAGTTGTCGGGAGACACCTTTCCCGTCACCGGCAATAAAGGCACATGGCATAAGTTCCAGTGGCCTTTGTTGGTATGCGTAAACGCATAAATGACGGAGTCTTCGTATTGGTATCCCGATCCGCTTCCGAATAATGTGACGGGACTTACCTGCACCATGGCATTCGGTAAAGAGGCGCCGGGAAATACTTCTGCCCCCCATGTACGACGGGTAGGGGTGTAGCCCAAATCGTTCGCGTCCCAAAGAGTCGCCGTGCCTAAAAAAGGATTGACGTAATGAGTCCGTGGTTGTTGTCCGGGCAGATGATTACAAAAAAACAGTATTGATAGAATTAGAATAATATTCCGTTTCATAAAATATACTTTATTTTACATTTAAAAGGTTGCCTGAATGAATTAAATGGATGTAAATTTCATTTTCAGGCAACCTTTTCAGATAGTTTTAATTATTAACCGTTTTATTGGCTGCCCACTTTTTTTATTTCATGGGTATACGGTTTATCTGCCTGCATATACAATGTTACATCGACTAGAGCCAAGTCCATTTCTCCGGCAAATTTCCATTTTTGATCCCATTGATTTGTCGGGGTTTCTTTTACGTAATAGTACGATTCGGGACTTGCAGCGCTCGGGCGGCTGTCGGTGTCGTTTAATGTACCGATCATCTGGATAAATTCTTCGCCGTTCGAGTTGATTCTTGTCGTCACGAATTTGTAACGTTCATCACGTCCCCAACCCTCCTGTTTGAAAGTAACGGGTTGAGAGGATGCCTTCCAGACACCTTTTCCGATATAATTCAGCGGGAAGATAACTTTGTTTTCAGGACTGAAGAACAATCCTACTCCGGTTATTTCGTTATAGACGGCAGAACTGATCGTGAAATCCAATTCGATTTTATAAACACCTGTTTTTGTAACGGTACTCGTACCGTCTAACTTCAATACTCCTTTGCTATCCGTATAATATTGAAGAGGAGTTCCCGAATTTGCATTCGTGAAGAAGTACGGTTTTCCAGCGGTCAATTGAGTATATATTTCAAATTTTCCCGATGAGACGCCTTTCATTATTAATGCCTTCGAAAGGTCATCTCCCGCTTCCGATCCTTCGCCCGTTAAATAGACATCGTCCGGTATTTCGTCGAATCCGGCCAACCGGGTAACCGTAATGGAATGTTCTTGCGCCGCTTTTAGAGCGTTTGTTCCTTTCAAAGAAAAGGCCGTCCATTTAAAAGTGCCTGATTCGGAAGGATTAATACCTATTTTCCCGGCAATTTTGTTCATTAATTTATGGGAAATGGTCGCATGATTCTGGAATCCGTTATTATCGGAAGAAGTCACATAAACGGGATCTGAAAAATCTCCGTCCTTTTTGTCGAAAGCTATCTGATAGACTACTGCGCCGCTTTCTGCCGCATTGGTTCGTTCCCATTCAAAATAGAGTTCTGCATTGGCGGAAGGAGATAATTCTATGGATTTCCCTTCAACCGGCTCAATGAGCGTTTTAACCTCCGACAGGCGATGGTCGAGCTTCCCCATGGAATCGTTACATGCCGTGGCGATAAGGATGAAAGAAGCTAAAAAGATCAGTTTATTTACGATTGTTTTCATACTCTTTCTTTTATTATTTGATAACTAAGTTATGGGTATATTCACTCTGAGCATTTAACGAGAAAGTGATATCGTATGTTTTATCGCTCCATCCGGTGGTTGAAGGCGTCTTCCATACTTCATTATCCGTCCATTGCTCCACATTGTTTTTCTCGACCATATAATAATACGATGCATCACCTGTTGGTTTGCTATCGTTTCTTATCGCTCTCCATTCGGTTTCACCGGCGGAGCTCTCCATTCTGAATTTATATCGATCGTCGGAATTGTCATTTCCCGAAAGTCCGGTAATGTTCTGGTTCGTCACTTCCCATAACCCCAATCCTTTATAGGGTAATTCTATTTTCTTTTGAGACCAGTTCAGGAACAAACTTACTTTCGTTACTTCCTTCATGGTGAAAGCGCCTATATTGAAATCCAGATAATATTTATAAATGCCGGTTTTTGCAACGGTATTTGTTCCTCCTAATACGATTTTTTCTCCGTCAACGGAATATTCTTCGGGCGTTCCGTTCGTGCTGCTGACAAACTTAAATGTTTTCCCTTCCGTCAGTTTCGTATAGATTTCGAATATTCCCTTATCCGTTTTCTTCATGATAAGGGCTTCCGCCAAATTTTCGCCGGCTTCTGTTGCATCACCGGTAATATATAGCTGTTCAGGAATCTCGGCGAATCCGGCCAAACGGGTGAGTATCAATGTCCGTTCCTCCTCCGCTTTTACCGCTTTATACGATTTCGAAGAATAAACCGTCCATTTTAGTGTTCCCTGTTGAGCTGATTCAATGCCGGCCAAAGCGGCTATCCTGTTCAAATCTTTATGCTTTATTGTCGCAGAGGTGGCAGCGCCGTTATCATCCGAAGCCAACAGATAAACCGGATTTGAAAAATCTCCGTCCTGTTTGTCGAAGGCTACTTCATACAATACCCCTCCGTTATCTTCGGCTCTGGCCGGCTCCCATTCGAAGTACACCGAAGCATTGTCGGAGGCTTTTAGGATAATGGCCCTTCCATCGTTCGGTTCATAGAGCTTTTTTACGGCTGTTACGTCCGTCTCGCGTACTTCGCCGTCGTTGCTGCATGCTGCAAAAGCAAAAAACAGAGAGGCGAACAGTACTATTTTTACTATTATTGTTTTCATATACTCTTTGTTTAAACTCAAAACTGTTACTTTCATTAATATCCCGGATTTTGGGTAAGGTTTTTATCGATATCCCGTTGTGATTGGGGAATAGCGAATAAATAATCGCGATCTTTGTTGAACTTCCTTTGATCAAGAAGGATGTGCGTGTTATTTGCTCCGAAGCGATCTCCCCGGGGACGAATGTTCAGTACGGTTTCGATCAGTTTCCAGCGGCGGATGTCGAACAATCTTAAGCCTTCTATCGCTAATTCCGAACGGCGTTCGCGGCGAATAATTTCCTGTAGCTTCGAAGCCGGGAAGTTGAGTGCAGAAGCATCGGTAAACCCGGCGCGTTCACGTATCGGTCGAATCGTTTGGTTCCAAATCGTCTCGTTCATTTGTCCCAGTTCATTTTTCGCTTCAGCATACATTAATAATACATCCGCATATCGCATCAATATCAAATTGAGTCCGGCAGCCATTCCTTCCGGCGCAGTCGGGTCGTAATATTTTCGGAGATAATATCCTGTCGGCGTGGCATTCTGTCCCGGACCGGCATATTCGTCCCTCTTATCTGTTTCTCCGGCTTCTTCCGCAGATCCCGGCCTGATGTAAATGGTCGAAACCGAACCGTTCTCTTTTCTCCATTTGTATCCATGATACACGATAGTGGCGTCGAAACGAGGATCTCTGTTGGCATAGGGAGCATTTTCATTATATCCCGATCCTTCTTCATTAATGGTTTTTCCGTTCTTCATTACATAGTCGTCTACCAATTCCTGAGTAGGAGCAAAACCGTTGATACGGCCCCCCTCAGTGAGAGGAATGGCATCGTAGTATTCCGACCATGTCCTTAATTCCAATGTATAACCGAGGTCAAGGATAACTTCGTTGTTATATTCGTTTTCCGGGAGAAAGAGCCCTTCATAGCTGGGGAATAATTCATATTTTCCAAATTCGCCATTTATAATTTTTTCGCAAATGGAAGCCACGTTTGTCCAATCGTTTTCGTATAGATACGTACGAGCCAACAAGGTCATAACCGCTCCTTGAGTAATTCTACCCTGGTCTTTTTCCTTATATTCCTGTTTTGTGGGGAGAATAGAAACGATAGCATTCAGTTCGTCCCGTACAAATTTTAGCACCTCCGATTTTGGCGTACGCTCTACATTATTTGCCTCCTGTAACGTCAAGCTTCGGTCAAACAAAGGTATATCGCCGTAATGAGAGGCCAACCGGTTGAACAGAAAAGCACGGATAAAACGAGCCTCCGCTTTCATCCTTTCCTTCAATGTTTCATCCATGGCGGGCACTCTGTCTACATTTTCCAGAAAGATGTGGCATGTTTTAATTCCTTCGTAACTATCTTTCCATTCATTCGCAAAACGTCCCAACGCTGCATCGGCTTGTCCGGAAGTAATGGTCTTTTCATCCGAACTACCCCGTCCTTCATAAAGATTGTCCGAAAGTTTTTCATTTGCAAAAAAGTAATTGGCTCCAAACATCTGTTGGTATGCTTTATTTAATACTGCGGATGCTTTCTCTGTGGATGTCCAATAAGTAGGGTCGGTAAATTTATTTGTAGGAGCTAAATCCAGGTCGTTGCACGAAATAAATAGGGCAAGGACCATACATATACCTATAATAATTGAATATTTTTTTCTCATAATGTTGTACATTTATTAAAATTCAAGATCTATTCCGAATCCATAATATACTAAAGTAGGATAATTACGGGCGCTGTTTGCACCTACGCCGCCGATGCCTCCCATATTATTGCCGAATTCCGAAGATTCCGGATCGATAAACGAATTTTTAGAAAACGTCAGCGGATTTTGAGCATTGACGTTTAAACGCAATTTTTCTACTCCGAATCGTTTGGTTACATGTTTAGGCAACGTATATCCCAGTTGAATATTTTTTACTCGGAGGTAAGCGCCGCTTAAAAGATAAATATCGGAGCCTTTTTGTTTCCAGTTATTAGTACTCGATGGCGTGCTAGGAGCAACTAAACGGGGCCATCTGGCATCGGGATTGGTCGGTGTCCAAAAATCCAGTTGATGTTGGTAGATCGCATATGAATAGTTGGAGTGGAACGGTTCGATTAATTCTCCACGAACAAACATTTCCCGTTTTCCTGTTCCTTGAAGGAAAATCCGAAGATCGAAATCTTTCCAAGCGACATCATACGTAAAACCGAATGTATATCTTGGAAAAGCGTTTCCCAATACCACCCGATCTTTGTCATCGATGATGTCATCATTATTTTGATCTAAATATTTTACGTCTCCCGGTTGTGCCACAACTCCGATAGGAACGGCACTGTTGGCGATTTCTTCATAACTTTGGAAGAGGCCGTCGGTTTTTAACCCGTAGTACGAGCCTAATGCTTCACCCTCGCGAATCAATTTATACAATTCATCATTTGAATGAATATCCTCTTTTCCTCCGAAATCAACCACTTTGTTTTTTGAATCGGAAATGTTTAGATTAAAATTATGGCGGAATTCGCCCGAATTCAATTTATAATTCGCTGTTAATTCCCATCCGCGATTTCTCATTCTGCCGGCATTTTCGGTGGCTTGAGATCCTCCGAAGACAGAAGATACTACGGGTGCTAAAAGGATATCCCACGTCGTTTTATTAAAATAATCTAATGCGATGAACAGATTGTTATTGAGAAATGTACCATCGAGACCAATATTAAAGTTTGCGGCTTTTTCCCATGTCAATAGGGGATTCCCGTATTTATATTTTACTCCCGGAAGCGAAATATTATTGAAAACATACGAATTGGGATCTAATTCGTATGAGGTCAGATACGAATAATTGTCTACGTTCTGATTTCCCAATATACCATAAGAAGCTCGTAACTTTAAATCTCCTGCTTTTTCCTTGTACGCTTGCATGAAACTTTCTTCCGAAAGCCTCCATCCACCCGAAAATGAAGGGAAGAACCCCCATCGATGATTTTTATCGAATTTGGATGAGCCATCGTAACGGAACGAAACCTCGCCGTAATATTTATCCCGGTAATTATACCCTGCCCGCCCGAATAAGGAGGTGATACTCGTTTGGTCTGTGTCGCCGTTTGTATTCTTGTTATCTTTATTTTGTATCGCTTCATCCGTCGTCGGAAGTCCCAGGTCTTCATCGGTTCTTTCCCACGCGATCCGGCTTGCCTTAAATGTATAGGATTCGTTGGATACTCCTAATAATCCCGAGACATTATGCGCCGAATTAAAAGTGCGATTGAAATCTAATAGGAACTGCGTACTTAATGTATGTCTTTTACTATTGTAATCTTCAGTCATCCTATTGGGATGAATATATAGTTCTGTTGTTTCTTGCGATCCCGAGGCATAAAGAGGAACCCTTTTATCTCTACGAAAACGATGATGCTGAGTCAAGTCCAACCCGACTAATCCTTTTGCGGTTAATCCTTCGATGAGTTTTACTTCCAAGTTTAAACTACCGATAAAGTTGTCTTCATCTTTCTTTTCATACCCTCCGTCTTTCAGATAAGCCATCGTGTTATCGTCGCCGATAGCTTCGTTAACCAACCATTTTCCGTTTTCTTCAAATTGATAATAATAGTAAGGTGGTATACGGGATGAATTGATAATCACATTTCCTGTTCCGCCGGCAACCGTACGCTCGTTTTTGCGGTTATAAGCCATGATGGAACTAAATTTAAAACGGCCGTATTCCGTACTAAGATTGCTGCGGAAGTTGTATCGTTCTATTCCGAAGTTTCCTACAAAATTACTTTCCTGATTTAAGTAGCCGGCGGAAACCATATAAGTAGAGTTTCCCGTTCCCCCGGAAACGTTGAGGTTATAATTCTGTTGGAGCCCTTTCTGCATGATTTTATCCAGATACCAATATTCTTCGCTCTGATGCTCATACAAGTCACGGATTTGTGCGGGGGTATATGCCGGAGACCCACCACTATTCATATTCGCCTGATTGCGGTACATGGCATTTTCCCATCCTTTTACCGGTTGGTATAAGATATCGGGATTTTCGTAGCCTAACATTCCGCTGAAAGTAACAATCGGTTTGTCTGATTTCGCACCCTTCTTTGTCGTAACCAGGATAACGCCGTTCGCTGACCGGGAACCATATATAGCCGCACTTCCCGCATCTTTCAGTACGGAAATATTTTCAATATCATTCGGGTTTAAATTATTCAACGTTTCAGAACGGGAAATAAGTCCATCAATTACAATAAGCGGGTCATTGTTTCCCATTGTGCTAACGCCGCGAATATTTATGCTCATTGTATTGTCGTTCGGATTCATATTCCTTTGTTGAATGATAAGGTTCGCAGAAGCTCCTTGCAATGCTTGCACGGCGTTGGCGACAGGCCTGTTCTCGAAAACATCCGAATTCACTTGATCTATTGCACCTGTAATGCTCCTACGTTGACGAGTGCCATATCCGACAACAACTATCTCATCCAGTATTTTGGTGTCTTCCTGTAAGATAACGCTCACGTTATTCTTTTCTGAAACCGGAATATCTTGACTGAGATAACCTATATAGGATATTTTAAGGATGGCATCTTCTGCTACTTGTAACGAAAAGTACCCGTCGATATCGGTTATGGTGCCGTTAGAGGGCGCCCCTTCTTCTATGATGTTCGCTCCGATAACAGGCTGGTTATTTCCATCTAAAACCTGCCCGGTAACTGTTTTCCGATTTTGTTGCTGAACCGTAGAAGTCGATGACGAACGGTCTTTTTTCATCAATACGATGTTGCGGCCTTCGATGGCGGATACAATATCGGTTTGAGCAAAAAGGTCGTTCAAAACTTCTTTTACCGATTCGTTCTTTGCCCGGAGAGTCACCCGTTTATTCAAATCCACTTCGTTCTTGTCATATACAAATAAATAACCGGTTTGTTTTTCTATTTCCGTTAGAACTTGCTGGATGGTTTGATTATTTATTCTGATATCGACTTTTGCATTTTGAGAGTTTGCTGCTAATGAAAATGCAAAAAATGTAAAAACGCCCAAAATGGATATGCGCATTCTTACCTGATAACATGTGATTAGTCTTTTTAAAATATTCATATATTCAAATTTTTTTCATGAATGTTTTTCATTCTTTTCATTTAATTCATTTTTACTGTTTGTTTATCTTTGACTTCATTCTTTTCATTCTCTTCTCATTTGGTTATTTACATAGGCTTTTGTTGTTTAGTGGTGATTATTTTATAATAATTATTTTCTTGCCAATTGGTGTGTATATAATTAAATTCGTTTTGTAATCGGAGAACATTAAGAATATGTTCTACACCATCCTGAATGCGGAATTTGCCGGTATATTTTTTCGATTCTTCCGGTAAGTTTTCATCGATAATAAAATGGATATCATAATATTGTTCGAGAATGACGAGGATTTCCGAAATCGTTTTATTATCGATAAAAAGAATCCCTTCCCGCCATAAAAACTCGTCTTTGTGAAAAGTCGTGACCTGCAAGTTGCCATTCTCGGTTATCGCTCGTTGATCGGGCTCGAGTAACAGTTCGTCTGCGGTGTTTAATGCTTTTATCAACACGCTTCCTTGCAGTAATGAGGCTTCGAAAGTATGTTGATAATCATAGGCTCTTACGTTAAATTCGGTTCCTAATACTTGTACGGTATATTCCGCGGTTTCGACGATAAAAGGACGGTCGGGATCATGGGTTACGTCAAAATAACCTTCCCCCGACAACCGGACGAGTCGCCGGTCGTCACTAAAATGTAAGGGATAGTCGAGGGTCGATTTGGAATTCAGCCAAACGCTTGTCCCGTCGTCCAATACCAACCGGGTATATTCTCCTGTTGGAACCGTTGTTGTATAGAGAGCCGGTTCTTCGTTTGGATAAATAGTATCAAAAATGTTCTTGAACGTATCCGATTGATATAGATAGAATAATCCTGCCCCGATGATAAATACGGCTGCTATGCGCGCAAGAATAGAAAGTCTTCGCTTACGGATAACGGTGCGTTTTTGCTCAGATGTATCAGGGAAGGATACGTCTTGCCAGAGCGTAATATCATACAAGCGCCTCAGATTCTCAAAATCCTTTTCGTTTTCGGGAGATTGTTTTATCCATCGGTATATTTCTCTGTTTTCGGCTTGCGTTGTATTTCCTTCCAGATATTTTTTTATCAGATCAGAATTCATTCTCTTTTATTATAGCAATAGGGGAAATTTCCCGGTTATAGTAAGTATGACGTTTGAGCGGACGTTAACCCTAAACGGAAAAATATTTTTGTTGAGTAATTTTTCATTTTCACCTTCAACAAAAAGGGCAATGAAACAGCTATCCGCTGATCGTGAAAATGTTACCAGATAGGTTCTTTAGAAGACGGATGTTCCTTTTGTCCTTTTAAAAATAAAAGAAAAAATAAAACAGCGGCAAATAGTCTTTCAAGTTTCGCCGCAGCAGTTGTAAGGATTGCGTAATGTGGTATTCTACGGTTTTTATATGGATGTTTAATTCCGTAGCGATCTGTTTATTCGAATAGTTCTCGTAACGGCTCATTCTAAAAATTTCACGGGTTTTAGGAGATAATTGCTTCAAGGTTGCATCCACAATTTGTTGAATTTCTTTAGAATAGATAAGTTCCGGGTTGCATCCTTCCAACGTGGATATACGGTACTCGAGTTCTTCGGCATCGATGTTGGAGAATGTTTCGTGTGTCCTCATCCGTATCGTCTTTTGACGCAGATAATCGACGGCCTTATTCTTTACTAAGGTTAATAGGTAGGCCGGAATGTTTTTTATTTCTTCTCCTTTTTGCAGAGCTTCGTATAAATGGATGAACGAGTCGGATGCAATATCTTCCGCAGCCTGTTTTTCATGTACATAGGATTTTGTAAATAAAAAACATTTTTTATAATAGGCATCGTATATCTCTGCAAATTTATCCGGGTGAAACATTTTCTCCATTCCATTACTGAATTAAATAAAAGCCGCCGAGTGTTTATCCGCTCCGGCATCAATTATTTAAAATGACTCTAAAACACACACCTTAAACGTAAGAGATCTCTCTTTTAGCCTGTCATTTCAGGCTATTTATATAAAGAAAATAACCCGGAAGCAGGTGTCCGGTTCATTTTGATACATTAATAGGGAGCTTTTTCCGAAAAGCTTCTTTAAAACTGACGAGCGTCTCGGTTCGGGATAATCCTATAGGTTGCAATTTATTATGGATGATGTGTAATAAATCTTTATTATTCCGGGCAAAAACTTTGATCAGCAGATCGTATTGTCCGGTGGTATAATAACATTCTATTACCTCGGGTATTTTTTCCAGTTCGGCTACGACTTTGTCGAAAGAGGTTGGGGAATTGAGGAACAGCCCGATGAAAGCGCATGTTTCGAGGCCTATTTTTTCCGCATCGATCAAATATTCCGATCCTTTAATGACGCCCTGATTGATCAGTTTCTGTACACGTTGATGAATCGCTGCGCCTGATACCCCACATGCGCGGGCTACTTCCAGAAACGGAATACGGGCATTTTCTACAATCAGTTTTAATATTTTTTCATCTAATTCATCAAATTCGTAGTGGGTCATATATGCATTTATTATTGAAACGTAAAATAATTGTGTGCAAATGTAGTAATTTTTTCAATAGAAAAGACTCGAATTAGCTTCGTCATTATTTGAGGAATGATGTCAAAGCAATGAAAGCAAATAAAGCAGACGTTGTTTTAAGCGCATCTTCATTAATAAGAAAAGTGGAAGAATGCAGCTTGCCGCAGGTCTGTTGTGCGTTATTCACGCCAAAACGATAAAAGCAACACGGATATTTCTGTGTGAAAAATCCGAAATCTTCGGCCGTCATCCGGCGGGGATATTCCGCGACATTTTCCTCACCGAGATAGTTTACGGCTTGTGCGCGAACCTGTGCCGTGATGTCTTCGTGACTAACGGTACAGGGATATCCCTGCGGAATGGCTACTTGGCACGAACATCCGTAGGCGGCAGCCGTTGATTCTATGATATCGGGAATGATTTTGCACATTTTAAAACGCTCGCTCTCGTCCATACAACGCAGCGATCCGGCTAAAACGACTTCATCGGGAATGACATTCGTAGCGCCCGGTGCAATAAACTTTCCGAAAGAGAGAGTCATCGGGCTGAACGGATTGCGCCGGCGACTGACGATCTGCTGTAAGGCAACGATAACATTCGATGCGGCCAAAACCGTATCGTTCAATTCGTGGGGTAGGGCGCCGTGTCCTCCGTGACCGATTATCTTTATGTGTACTTCATCCGCGGAAGCCATCACCGTACCCGTCTGAAACGCTACTTTTCCTGCCGGGAGATCGACATAAGCATGTTGCTTTACAATAAAATCCGGTTCCCGGTCGGCAAAAAGATGATCTTTGAGCATGAGATCGGCACCGCCCGGCGATTGTTCCTCGCCCGGTTGAAAAACGAATAACACTCTTCCCGCAAGTTCATCCCGTAGCGTATGCACCATCTTTGCCACCCCCATTAACGATGCCGTATGCGAATCGTGGCCGCAAGCATGCATCACCCCCTTATGAACCGATTTATAAGGGATCTCGTTTTTTTCCTGAACCGGCAAAGCATCCATATCCGCTACAAACGCTACCGTATGGCCATTGTCAGGCTTTGTACCCTGCACCCATGCCAGCAAACCGTTACCGCCGATATTCCTCCGGAAAGAAATCCCTTCGGCTTCGAGAAAATCAGCCACATACCGGCTTGTATTCTCCTCGTGATAGGACAATTCAGGATGCCGGTGCAAATACTGATAATGCCGTACGATTTCCGTATATACGTCCTCGGTTTGTCTATGAATAGTCTCTGCGATATTCATTGTGAAAAAAATCGATGAATGAGTTAGTCTAATTTATGAATCACGAGTCCTGATCGTAATTTGGGCTCGAACCAGGTTGTTTTGGGCGGCATGATATTACCCGTATCGGCGATGTCCATTAATTGTTTCATGGAGACCGGATACAAGGCGATTGCCAGTGCCATTTCCCCGCTATCGACGCGGCGTTCCAATTCCTTTAAACCCCGGATGCCCCCCACGAAATCAATCCGTTTGTCGGATCGCAAGTCGCGGATGCCGAGTATCTCGTCGAGGATTAAGCCGGATGTGATGGTTACGTCCAATTGGCCGATAGGGTCGTTGTCGTCATACGTGCCGGGTTTAGCCGTTACGCTGAACGAACGTCCGTCGAGATAGATGGAGAATGTGTGCAGATTTTTGGGCTTTTGAAGTTCCGTGCCGGTAGGCTCTACGACAAAGTTTTTTTCGAGCCGTTTGATAAACTCGTCGGGAGTAAGCCCGTTGAGGTCTTTCACCAGACGGTTGTAATCGATGATAGACAACTGGTTTTCGGGAAAACATACCGCCATGAAATAGTTGTATTCCTCGTCGCCACGGTGATGGGGATTGTTTTTTGCTTTTTCCGCCCCGACAAGAGCCGCCGCAGCCGAACGATGATGTCCGTCGGCGATATATAAGGCCGGGAAACGTGCAAATATGCGGGTAATGGCTTCGATATCTCTGTCGTCAGGGATCAGCCAGAAATGATGCCCTACGCCATCGTCCGACACAAAATCGTATTCGGGCGTTTGTTGCGTAATACGCCTTACAATTTCGTCTATTTCATCGTTATCGGGATGCGCCAGAAACACCGGTTCGATATTGGCGTTGTTTATGCGTACATGCTTCATGCGGTCTTCCTCCTTATCGCGCCGGGTCAATTCATGCTTTTTGATTTTTCCGGTAAGATAATCATCGACATAAGCACCTACGACGAGACCGAATTGAGTCTTTTCATTCATCGTTTGTGCATACACATAATACATTTCCTTCTCGTCCTGAAGCAGCCATCCCTTTTGTTGAAACTTCCCGAAATTTTCCACCGCCTTTTCGTATACGTCGGCATCGTGTTCGTCTTTTCCCGGAGGAAAATCAATTTCGGGTTTAATGATGTGATAGAGCGATTTGTCGTTGCCCATAGCTTCTTCGCGCGCTTCTTCCGAGTTCAACACATCGTAAGGACGCGAAGCGACCTCCTTTATGATTGCCTTAGGAGGACGGACACCTTTGAACGGTTTGATTGTTGCCATAATTTAAGATTAATGATGTTGTACATTATTAATATTAATATCGACGGTAAAGATAGCACTTTTAACGGGAATATGTTCAAAGAATCGACAATATTTTGCCTTTTTGTACGGTTGGGAGATTGATGGAAGTTGGTTCGCAAAAGTGTTGTAACAATTATGTCTATTATTCTCTGTGTAACTCGATGCCTGCTTTGTGAAACTTTGTGTGACAATAAAATAAGTAACACAAAGAAACGCAAAGCAAGGGCTCAGAGAACCACAAGGGGCTTTTGGCATGCCCAAACGGGAATTTTCATGGATGGGGTATGTATTCATTAATGATTTTTTATGTACATTTGTACCTTGTTTATGAGAGAAATGATAACTATTTTGGGTATAGAATCTTCATGCGATGACACTTCGGCTGCGGTAATACGCGATGGGGTAATCCTTTCGAATGTGATTGCCAATCAGTCGGTGCATGAACGTTATGGAGGAGTTATACCGGAGCTTGCTTCGCGCGCGCATCAACAGAATATCATTCCGGTGGTGCACGATGCCCTTCAACAGGCCGGAATCGCCCGCGAAGAACTGTCGGCGGTGGCTTTCACGCGAGGCCCCGGATTATTAGGATCGTTGTTGGTCGGAACTTCCTTTGCCAAAGGGTTCGCTTCGGCATTACATATCCCGTTGATAGAGGTCAACCATTTGCAGGCGCATGTGTTGGCTCATTTTATAAAAGAAGATGCCGAGGATCTGAATCAACCCCGCTTCCCTTTCCTCTGTCTGCTGGTTTCGGGGGGCAACTCTCAGATTATCGTCGTTAAGTCGGTCTATGAGATGGATATTATCGGGCAAACCATCGACGACGCTGCCGGAGAAGCATTCGACAAATGCGCCAAAGTCATGGGATTGGGTTATCCCGGAGGTCCGGTCGTCGATAAACTCGCTTCGCAGGGAAATGCCGATGCGTTTACGTTCAGCAAGCCCCATATTGCCGGTTACGATTACAGTTTCAGCGGATTGAAGACCTCATTCCTCTATTTTCTGCGTGACCGTCTTGCAACGGATCCCGACTTCATCGAAAAGAATAAAGCCGATCTGTGCGCATCTCTTCAAAAAACCATCATCGATATCCTGATGAATAAACTTCGCCGCGCGGCGAACGATTTACATATAAAAGAAGTCGCCGTAGCGGGAGGCGTTTCTGCCAACTCTGGATTGCGACGGTCTTTCGAAGAACATCGCGACCGTTACGGATGGAAGATCCACATTCCCAAATTTTCTTATACAACCGACAACGCGGCCATGGTGGCGATAACCGGTTATTACAAGTATTTAAAAGGCGAGTTTTGCGGGTATGAGGCCACGCCTTACGCGAGAGTGTATAGAAGTATGAAGTATGAGGTATGAAGTATGAGGTATGAGGTATGAGGTATGAGGTATGAGGTATGAAGTGAGAAGGGACTGTAAACTGCAAACTGTAGACCGGCGACTTTCAGGCGAAATAACTTGTAAAAATTGAATACATAATAATATAATAATGAGTACAAACGAAAATAATTCCGGAGACAATAAAAAGAGCCTTCATTTTATTGAAACGATTGTCGAAAAGGATCTGCAAGACGGCAGGAACGACGGACGGATACAAACCCGTTTTCCGCCGGAACCCAACGGTTACCTGCACATCGGGCATGCCAAGGCTATTTGCCTCGACTTCGGTATTGCCGAAGAATATGGCGGCATCTGTAACCTGCGTTTCGACGATACCAATCCGGTAAAGGAGGATGTGGAATACGTCGATTCCATTATGGAAGATATCCGCTGGCTGGGTTTCCATTGGGAGAACGTATATTATGCGTCCGATTATTTCGGACAGCTTTGGGATTTTGCCGTCCGCCTTATTCAGGAAGGCAAAGCATATGTCGATGAACAGTCGGCCGAAGAGATTGCCCGGCAAAAGGGTACGCCTACCGTTCCCGGAATCCATAGTCCTTATCGCGACCGACCCATTGGGGAGTCGCTCGAATTGTTTGAAAAGATGAACAGCGGCGAAGTGGCCGAGGGAAAGATGGTGCTGCGGGCTAAAATCGATATGGCCTCGTCGAACATGCACATGCGCGACCCCATCATGTATCGCGTGATTCATATCCCGCATCATCGTACCGGCACGAAATGGAAAGCCTATCCGATGTATGATTTCGCGCACGGGCAATCGGACTATTTCGAAGGGGTGACCCATTCGTTGTGCACGTTGGAGTTTGAAGTGCATCGTCCTTTATATGACTGGTTTCTCGATCAATTGACTGAAAAGGATTACCGTCCGAGGCAAATCGAATTCAACCGCCTGAACATGACCTACACGATGATGAGCAAGCGCCGTTTGTTGCAATTGGTGCAGGAGAAATTAGTCAACGGGTGGGACGACCCGCGCATGCCGACGCTTTGCGGATTGCGCCGCCGGGGATATACCCCCGAATCGATCCGCCACTTTGTCGATAATATCGGTTATACCAAATATGACGGCGTCATCGATGTGTCGCTCCTCGAACACAGCATTCGCGAGGATCTCAATAAAAAAGCCATGCGTGTATCGGGCGTCATCGATCCGGTTAAACTCGTTCTTACCAATTATCCCGAAGGGCAGACGGAGGAACTGGACGCGGTCAATAATCCCGAAGATGATTCGATGGGCACCCGCTTGGTCACCTTCAGCCGCGAATTGTGGATAGAACGCGACGATTTTATGGAAGATGCGCCGAAAAAATATTTCCGCCTGACTCCCGGCAACGAGGTGCGTCTGAAGAATGCCTATATTGTGAAATGTACGGGTTGCGATAAGGACGAAAATGGCCGCGTGACGAGTGTCTATGCCGAATACGACCCGCAAACCAAAAGCGGGTTGCCCGAGGCCAACCGGAAGGTGAAAGGAACCATTCACTGGGTTTCCGCCGGTCATAGCATCGATGCCGAAGTACGCCTGTACGATCGGTTGTTTACGGTGGAAGATCCTGCGGGAGAAAAAGACAAAGACTTCCGCAACTTGCTCAATCCCGACTCGCTTATTGTGAAAAGCCATTGCAAAGTGGAAGCTTTCCTGAAGGATGCCGCACCGTTTGAACGGTTTCAATTTCAGCGCATCGGCTATTTCAGTGTCGACCCCGATACAACGGCCGGAAAGTTGGTGTTTAACCGCACCGTTTCGTTAAAAGATTCGTGGAATAAAATTAAATCGAAGCAATCATAGCCAATGGATGACGAGATCAATATAACAGCGTTAGTGGAAAAATACGAGCAAATGCGTTTCATCGGTAAACAGATGTATCTGGATGCCGATGAATTTGCTCTGTTGGCCGATTATTACCATTCGATGGACGACGAGGAAGAGTCGCTCCTGTTGTTGGATGAAGGGCTGAAAATGCATCCGGGTAGTCCCGAACTGATGTTGTTAAGAGCAAAGACACTCGTTTTTTCCGAACAATACACCGAAGCGCTCGATTATTTGAAATACATCACTTCTGCGGAAGATGAAATAGACCTGGCACTCGTCAAAATCGAGTGTTTATTGCATCTGCAACGCAATGAGGAAGTCGATGAGTTGATCAATCAATTATTAAACAGTGAACTGGCTATTGATGACCTCTATGAATTTATCACGGAGCTCGGATTTTTGTTTAATGATGTGGATTTGTTCGACCGGGCCATTTCTTTTTTGCAGGAAAGCCTCAAGATTGAGGACGATAATGCCGATGTCCTGACCGACTTGGCATATGCTTATGAGATGAAAGGCGACTTTGAAGAAGCCATCCTCTATAATAACCTTCTGCTCGATGCGAACCCGTATTCGTTTGAAGCCTGGGTGAATATAGGAAAACTCTATTCGATGAATGAGCAGTACGACAAAGCCATCGATGCCTTCGATTTTGCACTTACCATCAATGATAAAGATGTATCGGTACGGAAGTTAAAGGCTCTGGCCCTTTATCTGAACGAAAACGTAGCCGAATCCATCCGGCTGTTTGAAGAGTGTATTTCACAAGCACCGAATGACGAAAGCTTGTATGATTCGTTGTTCGAGGCATACGAAGTGATGGGGGAGTACGACCGGATGATGAAGTTGCTCGACAAAAAAGAAGCGCAGTTCGGCCCCGCCGGCATTCTTATTAAACGCGCTTTTGTGTATATTTATCAAGGGGATACGGATATGGCGCACCGGTTGTTTGAGGAGGTGCCTGAAGAAGACCATGCATCGCTCGACTACTTTATGCTCGAAGGCGAATTGGCTTTCAACGATAATGATTTGGTGCGGGCCGAAGCGGCTTATATGAAAGCGGCGCTTATCTCGGAAGAGAATGAAGATATTATCGATCGGTTGGCCAACATCAGTATTGCACAAGAGAAATATGAACAAGCCGCCGGTTATCTTGATCAATTGTTGAATTTGTCGCCCGATTATCCGACCGCTAAATCCCGGTTGGCGTTTATTCGCTTTGAGATTGGTTCGAAAGAGCCTTTCAATGAAATCATCGAACAGTTTTCGGAGGACGAGCTGCGGACATTGTTGCAACAGATTTTAGGAAACAAACATACCGATTTCACCCGGTTTACCCGGGAGGATATGTTGTCGCGCTTAAACGAGGCTCGGGAGAACCGCGTGCTGTTTAAGAATATAAAATATTGAAATTCATTCTTGCTCCTATCCATATGCCTTATTCATCGGTTACAATAACCATCATACGTGTCCGACCGATAACTGACGGTCGGTAGCTGATAGTTCGTAATTAATTTTTATCTTTGCCTTATCAATATTGATTATTTATAGCTATGGATGATAGGGATATACGTTGGAAACAGCGTTTTCGGAATTTCGAACGGGCATTTTTGCGGTTGGAGGAAGCTTTATACCAGCAGGAATTGAACGAATTGGAACGTAATGGTTTACTACAGCGTTTTGAATTTACCATTGAGCTTGCCTGGAAAGTCACGAAAGATTTTCTGGAAGAGAAGGGTTTTACTTTTAAACCTTCTCCCAAAGATACTTTCCGTCAAGCGCAGGAGGCAAAATACATCGATTATGCCCAGCCGTTGATTGACGGTTTGGATATACGCAACGAACTGTCGCACGATTACGACGGAGAATTGTTTCGCTTGGCGGAAATAGAATTACGAAATGACATTTTTCCGGCAATAACCCAATTATATCAATTTTTTGAATCGGAGTATGAAGGAAGTTGATGAATTCGGACTCAGCCGGCGCGACAGACAGACCATTGCAAGTATCTTTAATAAACATCGAGGCGTTGAACACGTTCTGATTTTCGGAAGCCGAGCCAAAGGCGTTTTTCATGCCGGCAGCGACATCGATTTAGCTATTACCGGCAGCGACATTTCGCATGAAGTCGTCAGAAGAATCAAAAACGATTTTAATGAAAGTTCATTGCCTTATAATGTCGATGTTATAAATTTTTCAACGCTGGATAATGCTGATCTCAAGGAACATATCCTCAGAGTGGGTAAACCTGTTTATTCTCCTTCTTAAATGTGTTTTTTATCGGAAGCTTCGGTTGGAACCTTTTTAGAGTAAACAATTCTTTTTTATGTTTAACAAAATGGTATGCTTCTTTTTTAGTAGCTTTGCGCCCGCAAATTGAATAGAAAAAAGAAAATAAAAGAATGAGTGTAGTAAAAAATCCAACGGAATTAGGAACGGAGAAAATAGGCAAGTTGCTGATTCAATATGCCATCCCGGCTATTATAGCCATGACGGCATCCTCGCTATACCATATTACCGATAGTATTTTTATCGGACATGGTGTCGGTGCGCTGGCTATCTCGGGATTGGCCATTACGTTCCCGTTGATGAACCTGGCGGCTGCATTCGGCTCGCTGGTGGGGGCGGGCGCGGCAACGTTGCTCTCCATACGCATGGGACAGAAAGATTACGAAACCGCGAATGTTATTTTAGGAAACGAACTCACGTTGAATGTTATTTTCGGCGTAGGCTTTTCGGTTGTCGCTTTTATTTTTCTGGATCCGATTCTGTATTTTTTCGGCGCCAGCGATGCCACCATCCCTTATGCCCGGGACTTTATGCATATTATTTTGCTGGGAAATGTGGTGACACACATGTACCTGGGATTAAACGGCATGCTTCGTTCGGCCGGAAGTCCCGAGAAAGCCATGTATGCGACTATATTTACCGTTTTGATCAATCTGGTGCTCAATCCGCTGTTTATTTTCGTATTCCAGTGGGGAATAAAGGGAAGCGCTTGGGCTACCGTTATTTCACAAACGGTGATGCTGATCTGGCAATTGAAATTCTTCAGTAATAAAAAGAATTTTATTTACCTTCAAAAAAGCGCCTTTAAACTTCATAAAAAAATTGTAGTGGATTCCCTTTCCATCGGCCTGTCGCCTTTTATGATGAATGCCGTGGCCTGCCTGATTGTGATTGTGATCAATCAAGGGTTGTTGCGCACGGGAGGCGATTTAGCGGTAGGAGCTTACGGCATTGTCAACCGTATCGCCTATCTGTTTGTCATGATTGTGATGGGATTGAATCAGGGTATGCAGCCGATTGCCGGCTATAACTTCGGCGCCCTGCTTTTCAAGAGAGTGACGGAGGTATTGAAAAAATCGATCATCGCCGCGACATGCATCACGACTTTCGGATTCCTTGTGGTGTACTTTTTTCCGGAACAGATCGCTTCGATGTTTACCAGTGACAAAGAACTGATAGCCCTTTCGCGCAACGGGTTGCATATTGTCTTTTTGACCTATCCGATTATCGGATTTCAAATGGTTACCTCCAATTTTTTCCAAAGCATCGGGATGGTGGGCAAAGCGATATTTATGTCGCTCAGCCGGCAACTATTATTCCTGTTGCCCTGTTTGTTAATTCTTCCCCGTTATTGGGGAATCGACGGCATCTGGTACAGCATGCCTGTTGCCGATTTGATTTCGAGCGTTGTCGCGGCCATTATGTTGATTTATCAATTCCGTCAATTTAAAATAAAAGAGCGCGAAGAGCTACCTCCGGTCGGACAGAACGCATAAAAGAATAAACAAAATTAGATCATTCGGAAAATTCAAAACAGTTTCTTAGATGAATAAAAATATGAAGGACAATTTTATTATTAACATCGGGCGCCAATTGGGAAGCGGCGGCCGTCAGATAGGCCGGCTTTTGTCGGAGCGATTAGGTATTTCGTTTTATGATAAGGAATTGATTGCATTGGCTTCCAAGCAGAGCGGATTGTCAAAGGAAGTTTTTGAAGAGGCGGACGAAAAAAAACGCTTCACATTAACCGGCGGTTTCCTGGGAATTAAAACATCGATCATGGATGAAGGCTTTTCCAATAATTATCTTTGGAACGAAACGCTTTTCCAGATCCAGAGCGATGTGATACGCGATTTGGCCCGTGAGAAATCGTGCATCTTTGTCGGGCGTTGCGCCGACTATATTTTGCGCGACCATCCGCGCATGTTGAATGTGTTTATCAGCGCCGGGCAAGATGACCGGATAAAGCGTGTGGAGGATTACTATGGATTGACGGGTAAAAAAGCGCTCGAGTTGATCGAAAAGATCGACAAAAAACGTGCCGGGTATTACAATTATTATAGCAACAAGGTGTGGGGCGCCGCCGCGTCGTATCATGTATGTATAAATTCGTCGATATTGGGCATCGAAGCCACGACCGATTTTATACAGGAGTTTTTGAAACAGAAACTGCAACGGCCGGAATAGGTCTCGGCCTTGTTTTTTATGCCCAATTAATAAAGAGCGTTGCCAAAAATGCAAAGGGCGTTGCCAAAACAGATTCTATTATTGTCGAAAACATTTTGAAAGATGCCAAAACAATAAAGAGCGCCGGCAAACGTCTAAAGGGTATTGCCAAAATCATAAAGGGCGTTGCCAAACGGGCTTCTATCATTGCCAAATGGATTGCTCTGATTGCCAAACCGATTGCGGAAAGTGACAAATGCCTAACTACCGTTGCCACGTCAACATATTGTGACCGTTCTTTTCATGATCATCCTCTTTAATGTTTTAAATTCAGTCATTATTTTCCTGCGGATGACGGTGATAATAGTTTTCAAAGTATTTTTAGCTAAGTGTGATTATCCTTATTTCAGTGGAAGATACTCAACGAAATACAGCCCTTGTGCCTGTTTAAATTAATTGCACAAAGGCTGTAAAAACAGATACCCCCGTTTAGATTAAACTTGTTATTTCGCTGTTTCTTTTTCTTCTTCTTTTTCCTTCTTAATGGCACGGCCCTGTTGGCGGAGGATGGCGCTAAACGAAAACTTATCGCGCTGGCTTTTCGGAGCGCTCCTGTAAAACTGGCGGGAAATCTTCTATATAACAAACCATTTCATCCGCATTCTTTGATTTGATTTTGAAGTTTTTCGAGGGTTCTTTGGGTCTTAATCAATTTTCTTCTAAGTATCTCGGTTTCGCTCGTTTGGGTAAAAGAGTCATCAAACTCGACCTTGTATTTAACCATTGTATAGAGTATTCTTCCCAATTTGTTCGCAGTAGCGATAATAGCCGGCAAGTAACCGCTTTTAGCCTGTATACGCCGGAAGTAATATCCTAAGGGCGTTTTACTTGTTTTCAGGGAGTTTGCCGAAGAACGCAGGATTTGTCCAACAGGATTCTTGCGCTTTGGAATTTTGCTGGACTGGAGTTTTCCACCCGATATTTTGTTGTTGGGTGTGAGGTTACACCAACAACAAAACTGTTTGTATGAGTCAAACTTATCGGTAAAATCGTGTCCCAGCTCACCGGCCAACCGCAACAGGGCCGCTTCACTGACACCCGGTATGCGCATCGCGTTGACACCCCATAATCGGATCGCGTGCTTTTCGATATCTATCGTGACGGCATTCTTTTGAGCTTTTGCTTTTTTCGCCCTTTGCTCCGGCTTGGAAGTTTCTTCGGGTTTAACGTCTTTGAGATACTCCTGCAGGATGCCCTCTATCTGCTTGTCACAATCCTTCATCAGGTTTTGGTAATATACATACAGTTCATAGCTTTGTTTGAGCATGAACAGCAGGTCTTCGTCCCAATTGGCCTGCAGGGATTTGGCGATGGTTTCTTTGGGAGATTTGCATCGGGGATCGGCCAAAGCCGATAGTTTTCGGGCATCGCGTTCCCCGGCCAGAATGGCGCGAATAATCTCCTGTCCCGATTTTCCCAAAATATCGCTGATGACATTGCCCAATTTGATGTTCATCAATTCCATGGCCTTTTGCATGTGGAGCACTTCCCGCGAAGAAGCTTTCAACAACCCGTCACGGTGGCGCGATACATTGCGGATGCGCCGGGCATGGTTCTGGGGTTGGAAACTGGCTCTCAGAAGCCCGTAACTATGCAAGACCATGATGGTTTCGGCATCTACCCGGTCGGTCTTCTTTTCACTGATATTTTTGATGGCCTTGGCGTTGACCAGCAACACGTCAAATCCCTCCGATTCCAGTATCATGTAGAGTTGGACCCAATACACCCCCGTGGATTCCATGGCGACGGTTTCAATGCCACAGGCTTTAAGCCAATCCGATATAAGGTGTAAATCTTGCGTAAACGTGCCGAAGCGGCGGTTGTTTTCTCCATCCCGGTCTTCCGGGACACATACTTGCATTTCGGTGGAAGAAACATCGATACCCGCCGAATTGGGATTCACGATTTCCAATTTCAATCCCTTGCCTGTCTTGATTTTTTTCGCTTTCTTTGCCATAGTTTTAACTTGTGAATAAATAAAAGCCTCATCAAGCCCGGATGCTTTAAACAATGATAATCTTCTATAAGGTCTCATTGGAACCAAGTATTTCATTACGAGCAAACCGGAACCGTACTTTGCATTGGAGTCGTATCCAAGATAACTTGTGGTTTACTTGCTTGATAGGGCTTCGCAAGTTATTAATTATTTCTCATTTTCAGAGAAAATCCTAACTTTGTAATCAATAATATGGTAATATGACAAATCAACCAGCTAAAATTAAATTGAGAGCTTTTAAAATTGAAAACCCAAGTCTAACAGAAGCTCATTCGGGTATATTACTTTTGCTTAAAGAGGTGCTTACAGAGAATTCAATTGCTTCAGAACGACGGATGACATTAAATGAAGATGATGCAGATGAAGATTTATTGTCAAATTTTGTATGGCACCAAAATGATACGTATTTATTTAGTATGATGCTTCGTGTTATACCTGCTGAGAATGGAGGGGTAATAAGTGAAGAACTATTTAATCAACATACCATTACTATTGCAGATGTAATTACAGGCAATCCCACGCAGAGCCAATATAAAAATCATTTTTACTTTGCCCTAAATAACAATCATTTGGTTACAAATCTCGCGGGAAACATTAACATTGATCGTGTACAAACCTATTTAAATTGGCTATTGAACCCTGTTCGAGGTGAACGATATTTTCAACTAACCGAGTTGACTAAATTACCAGATGGTGTTCCCTTATCGCAAGTAAGCCAGATTGAGTTTATTGGAGGAGGCGGAGTAGTTAGTGCTTCTCCTACGAGTCGTGAACCGACCACAATTAGTACAAATTTATTCAATCTAACCGATGAAGTTTTGTCACATATTATTAGTGATGCTGACAGCCTTCAGCAGATACGTAACAGTCAGCTTATAGAGGCTAAACTTAAAAGAAAACCTAAAGATTTGGCTCAAGAAGAGTTTCAACGGGTAATGGGCGCTATAGCAACTAATATTACGAATGATAGCGGCATCATTTTAAGAACCAAGGATGGAAACAAATATACCGGTGAGACTGTTAAAGTTAAAAAAGAAGTGGAGGTGGAAAGAACTACGGGAAACCGGATTGTAGAGGAACAGTTAAAACAAAAGATGGAAATTTTCCTCTCTGAATTAAGAGCACAAGAAAATGCTTAAACTCATAGCACGAATACTGATTGCAGTTATTCTTTCAATAGGAATGGCTTCCATAGGTGTAAATGGAAATGTTGCAGTATTGCAAACACTATTTACAGTGTTGGGTATAGTCTTTTCTATCTCTATGAGTTTGTTAGTATCCTTTAGCCTCATCAAAATACTTAATAAAAAAATACGCAAAAAATTACGTTCTTCAATTTCTCAAACTCGAAATATGTTGCTGCTTGACTTTGGAGTGTCGACAATTGCTCTGGTAATAGCTTTAATTTGGAATACAGAAAATCTGCGTTACACATTTGGTTGGTGCACAATAGATGTGTTGTTAATTGCCGTTACCATCGTAAGCCTATCGCTTATTTATGAAACTTACAACTTCCGTAAGATACATGCTCTAAATACGGATATTGAAGACACTGTAATTGAAGAAGAAAACAATCGATCCAAACTATAACCACATACTCTTATATAATAGATATCGGCTATTTCTGATGTGTCTTCTTTTTTCACAGAATTGGATATTTATACAAAAGAGAAAAACTATTTCATTTTCAAAAAAAACCGCTCCCTTTTTCACAAACGGGAGCGGTCAATCAGAAAAATCTCATCATTCA
This sequence comes from Limibacterium fermenti, assembly GCF_041902845.1. Classification (GTDB taxonomy): domain Bacteria; phylum Bacteroidota; class Bacteroidia; order Bacteroidales; family Dysgonomonadaceae; genus Limibacterium; species Limibacterium fermenti. The sequence goes on along the minus strand of NZ_CP159486.1, from coordinate 2,525,299 downwards.
ATGTTTTTCATTTCTTGAATAGGTTGAAAATGCGTATAAATTCTTGCTCCGATTCATAGTGATCCCACGCCTCAATAAAAAGAAAAGCATCACTTTGTTTGTGCATTAGACTGCACATTTCGTTGTGAAGCATGTATTTGTCTATCCTATGCACTTCTTCCGGAAAAGGATAGGCGAAATGAAACTTCTTTGCCAATACTTTCAGTAACCGGTCTTCCACCCATTTATAGACAAAAAACCATCGCTTTATAGGCGAGGCCACATCGTGAAGGTAAGCTTCAGCACAATCGTGCATGAGGCATTCAAACGGGTAATCCGTCGACAATTCATAGCAACAGCAGGAATGTTGCGCCACGGAATAAAACTGCTTTGTATGACCTGAGAATCGGCATTGCATCGATAATGCATGGGCGATATCTTCTATATAAATATCATCCGGTTGAATACTGAAAACATTCACCAGTTTACCGGTATACGTTTCTATATACGCTTGCGGCAGGAGAGTTCGTAATAGCTTTTTAATCATTTTCTTTTTGTTTAAATTTTGTACAATTCCCCGTTTCTTCCACCGGAAAAGAACAAAGATTACTATATGTGCAATAATTTATATATCCGGCATATTCATCATAATCCTTTGTGAAATGGGAACAATTGGAGCATATATCAGTCATATCGGTATAGCCCATAGCCTCCATTGTCGCCTCAATTAGTTTCCGATCCATATTCCAATGCTTTTACCCGGTTCCACATCTCTGTTGTCCATTTATCTCCGTTCTGTAGGTAGCCTTCAATCTTCCTAATGCCATGAATGATTGAAGCTGATGTCCGGCCATTCATCCGTGCAAGGGCGGGATAAGAAAAATTCTCTTTATCACGCAACAGCTTCCAATAGAGATGTCGCAGATCACTCGTTCGTTTATCCTTTTTATTCCCGAGGATATCATCGACTGATATACTTGTTAACTTGACAAATTCATGTATCATAAGCCCCTCGTGTTTAGAAGTATCTCATCCTTATCATCCCGGAAGATTTCTTCTTTCAGTTTCTCGATGTTACGGTCGCTTTCAAGCCGGTACAGTTCATTCATCCGATCTCGCTGTAGCTTCAGGTCTTCGATATCGACCTTCTGAAACAAGCAGCCCAGTCCCAAAGCGAATACTGCCAAGACCAATAGTCCAATAGTAATAATTGTTATCATAATTCGAAATATTAAATTAAAATCGTTCCACGGCAGGGAATCGAACCCTGCCAAAAAGAACCGTTCGTGGATCAGGCCTCTGTCATGCCGAGGGGAATGGCAATCCATTCGTTTTGCTCATTCTTGTACTCTGCCTTTACGTAGGTTTTGGATATCGCCGGCCGGTAAGCATCTTCAATAATCCGGACGCCGTCAATGAACTGATCGTTTCCGCTTTGTTCGGCCATCTTACGAAGCTGCAGCACCCGGGATGCCTTCAGGTTCCCTTTCTGATCTCGGCTAAGTAGCTTTAATACACCTCCGACTAATAGCTTGCTTTCATCATCTTTTGCCAATGATTTCAAATACTCCTTCACTTTTTCGATGCCCACATTAACTGTGTCATCGTAATTGTCTGTCTCATAATTACCGAGGGTAATCCGCATCTTTCCGTTGCGATGTGTGAATGTATGAGACTTCTGTCCATCCTTTATGCCGTACACATCCGCCTTCATATCGACCACCTGGGCAAAGGTGTTATAGCAAAGTTTTTTGCCATCACTCAATTGCTCCGATGTCGATTTCAAAGAAGGAAAACATGCTTCGATGCTTTCATCGACCAGTGTTTTATAAGTTTCTCGCTCGGCGGCTTCCCGTTCAACAGCCTCTTTACGCCGTTTTTCCGCCAAGAACGCTTCAAACTCTTTGCGTTCTTCGGGAGTCATTGTTACAATTTCATTTTCCATATTATTGCTAACCTAAATGATTTGTTTGAAGTTCCTTAATTACAGATGTGCCACTTACAACTTCATCGACGATATCTTTAAAGTCCGGGAATAGTCTGTATGCAGATTCGATAATTGCTTGAATTGCGGTATAATTACCGTTGATTAATGGATAAAATTTACCATCAGCGGTTATTAATTGTACGATGGCTTCATTATCGTTGTCAAATTCTTCGATCGCATTGGCCATCTTTTTAATTTCTAAAAGTTTATCTGCTGTTGTCATAAGTTGTTTTTTTTAGTGCACCGAGGCAAAAATCCGCCTGTTAATTTACCTGTTTCCGTATCTATATGCCTACGAATACCATTTATGTCATGTGCGAAGTTAAAATCGTCAAACTCCTCTAATAGCCTTCGCAAGTCCAATTCTACATCGTTCAAATGAACGGCTGTAATATCCATTTGTACCTCTATTTGATCATTTGTCAAATCCAGAGACGAAGCCCTGTCCGAAATACGGCTGATCAACTCACCGTCCTCTTTGCTTGTTTGCCATTTAATTCCCATAATTATAATTCATTTAATTCTTTTTCAATCTTATCCAGTTGATTGCGCGGGTTTGGCTCATTTAGCATATTATTGAATGAAGTGTAGCTTCCGCCGACTTCAGGCCTGATATGCTTATAGAATACACGCTTACGAACGCTGCAGTCGGTTTCGTGCTGTTCCAGTAGTTCCAGTACACGAATGCAGCGTTTGAGGTAAGCGGCACGCCTGCCGAGTTGCAATTTCCGGATATGATCTTTCTTCATTATCAATTAATTTGTGCCAATCGTTTATATTCGTCCCGTATGGTTTTGTCTTTTACCAAGATGCTCTCCATTTTAGGGATAAATTTCCTCAGTTCCTCAATGGACATCTCACCGAGAGTCTTACCGGCAATCCTCGGCTGATGCATAAAGCTATTCACCCGATCCCAGTCCGTCGTGTCGATTCCGTGCTTTTGCAGCCTGTGTAAAACCGCGCTGCGTAATTTTTTCAATTCGGTTTTATCCCAAGACTGTGCTTTCCTTTTCTGTGTCGGTTTCTTTCCGTTCATTTCATCTACAATACGTTGCATATCTTCAATCATTTTCCCGAATTCGTATGGCTTTTTATCGTAAAACTCACGAAGCGAAGTTGTGAGCAATCCGCTATATTGCCAAACCATTTCTTCTTTATCCACGCCGGGCATTTGTCCGAGTAATACGTGAAACTTTGCGAATGGATTATGCTTTTTAACTTGCTGTTGCATGACGTCTTTTCAGTTTTTCGCGATCAATAATTCTTTTGATACGGCGTTTGTCTTCCACCACACGGATGCGGGTACCATCGGAGAGCTGAACGGTAACCGGCTCACATTCTTCAAAGAATTGCTTTTGCTGTTCCCTGTCCATGAATCCGTTGACTTCGCATATCTTACGTGTATCGGAGAGCGTTGCCCCAACCAAATGCACATATTTACGCCCGAAGCGGCTGTCCACTTCATCGTAACCCTGTTTGTTAAGTCTTACACCGCGTTTAATTTCATATTCAAGATTGTCGGTGCCGATGATCACCATCCCGAGAACATCTTCATTCTCATTAAATAAGTGGATGATGCTGCGTAATGCTGCCGGCTTAAGAGAATTCGCCTGATCAAGGATTATTAGCGGACGGGTTCGAGACATCCGTTTTATAGCCTCTGAAACACTTTCGATGATGGTCGATGAAGTAATATACCCTTTTGGAATATCCGCTCCGACTTCTTGTGCCAGCTTTGTCAGGAATGTGCGTGCGCCCCATTCCTTACAGTTCAATTTGAACACTCCCAAACGGCGATGTTGATTCAGAAAATAGTCCGCCGGCGTTGTTTTTCCACTACCGGCCCGGTGACTGATCCCGATGAACATGCTTTCGTTCTTTGCATCATCCAGCGTTTGGTATACGATACGAAAGTCGGTGATATCGGTAGCTATTTGCCAATCACCGGTATCGAAATCATACCCCAACGCCAGGGCGATGGTCTCATATACGTCGTCACCTTCGGCCAAGTAAGTTCCTTTCCGAAGCTGCGAAATGGTCGCCTCACTGAGTTGGCACTTTTTTGCCACAGAGCGATAACTCCCGATCCGTTCTTTTTCGGCTTCAACGAGTTCCAAGATTTCTTTTTTCTGATTGTCTGTCATTGTTGTTATTGAGTTTTAAACACGCTTCAAAGCAACTTTAAAGGATGTTTGATTAATACTGGTTCCTTGCATTTACATGTACCGGTTCCTCTTCGTCCTCGGTATTCCATTCATTTTTTAAGAAAGCCGTTTCAGCCGCTTCATACAATCGCTTCGCGATGTTTCCACCCTGCATGATTCCCACTTCGGGCGATATCGCATCTTCATCATCCGTCTCGATCGAAGCCTGTTTACGACGTTCGATATCCTTTAGGCGTTGCTGACGGCGTTCTTCGTTCTTTTCCGCAATCTTCTTGGTTATCCCGACGGCTCTCATGTCCTTCTTCGGCCCGAAACGCTGTGCCGGTGGTACCTCATTGAATGATCCGAGGTAATTATTTCCATCAAAGAGATGAACAGTACTCAAATCTTCGTAATCAAAGCAATTCCAAAGTTTCACACCGGTATATTTTTCTGTCAAATCCACATCATCGATGCCGTAATAGTAAGTCGCCCCCTCAATTTGCGTTTGAATCATGTAATTACGGATACTAACCTGTTTGCGAAGTCCGAATAGGAAGCAATATTGAGGCTGATCCACCGGATACACGTTAGGCTTATCGCTTTCGTCATGTAATTGCTGCGGACTCTTGTCTATGCTCTTGAACTTACGCGAATAATGGCTGTAGGGGGTATTGATGTAGTTTTCGATAATGGTATTGGTCTCCCGGCATGCATCATCAAAATTGAAATTGTTCTTTGTAGCCCACATACGCATCTCGGTGACGTATTCTTTGCTCCGATGAGCGTAACTTCGGCTTGACTTCACTCCCTCACCGTAGTAGAGATCACTTTCGGCCATAAAGACGGATTGTAATGTCCCGAACCAACGCTCAATATTCGCCTTGCCTTCCGCCTTATGGGCTTTCGTCATGATTACGCCCTTTATACGAAGTTGTTCTTCCGTCCATAACCATTCGTCAGTGTTGTGTCCCGGGAACCGGTCATAGATAAACTCATACGGAAGGTATCCGGCATTGCGTACAGCCATTGAGAGCGCCCCGATAACCGCTTTGGCGCTTTCGTCGTAGCAATACTCCCAACCGATTGGCAAACCGCTCATAACGTCACGTACAGCTACGATATATAGGAACTTTTGTCCGGTGTGGCGTTTGCCGTTTGCATCCGTCCACTTTCCTTTATGGTCTACGATGTTTACACGCGTACCGTCAACCATCCAGGCATCGCCGGCAAAGAGAGCCGACTGTGCCGGTGTATAGCCTCTATAATGGGCGTTAAAGCGGGTATTTGCACCGTACCGCTGTTGGATAAGATATTTTATCTCGGGCGATTTTAGTTCGTTGCTTACCCATCGTTCGGATGGGTATTTATCAAACCCGTTTTGTTGGCTTATGAGCCGTAACTTACGGTATATAAAAGCGGATGAGTAGTTTCGCTGACTGGATGCCAGTTCGACCAATCTTCCTTTAATAAAATCGTTGTTTTTGAATTCCGCCCGATTTGCATTGCCTATGTTTTTCGTCCCGATGATATCGGTCATATTTTCACCGGAAGCATAGGCCTGAATTTTGTCACGGATGTTTCGCCAGGTAATCGGTAGATATTTCAGTTCTTGCAGTCGGATTTCATTGGCCAATTGATCGAAAAACTCACTCTTTGTAAATGGTATTCCCTTTATTTCAACGTAATTCCGAGCCTCATAGATAACGGCAGCCGCCTGCGATAGTTCTTTCGATTTTTTGTAGTTATAATTGGCATACTCCGGCAGAAACTGTTTGAATGAATTATAAAGAGCTTCATTGATTATGTCCTCAATATCATTCTGAGGTTTGATCGGCTTTACAATTATCGCATTCTCTTCCAAAAAATCTTCATTAGGCAATTGTGATCTCACAACAGTCGGCAAACCGTTGTAGTTGAAAAAGCAAGTATCATTAATAACCATGTGATTCCACGATACATTTTCCTTGCCTTTTGCCCGTGATTTGGCCACGCGCAGATAATTTGTATCCACATCGGTATTGGCTTGCACGTACGACTGTGAAAGCCATAAACCTGCATTGTAAGTGATTATTTCGCCTGATGTGATATTCATACCGTTATGCTTATTGTTCCTATGGGCGGAATCGAACCGCCCCGAGAACCGTTTAGGAAAACATTTTTGTTAATTCGTCATAGCTGCTTATGATGCCATCATAAATTTTATACATTAGTTCAGGTTGTTCGGTCGAAAACTGGACGACATAAACAACCTTTCCGACTCCCTTCATCCAACCGGCCTCAGTATGTGCAGATAGAACCATAATACAGATGTCTGCCCATTTCATCGCATTAAAATCTGAGTTGAATCCAGCAACAGCCAATGGGTGATTTAATGCTTCACGATATTGTGTTGTATTCCAGTTTTGCCATTTATTATCTATATGTGCCCATGAAAAACCGGTACGACTTGGTGGATTTTTAAAATCATAAACCTCATGTCCCCAACGCTGAAGGGCTTGGACAACGATATTATGAATCTCATTTCTCCAACTACTGGCTACGTAAATTTTACACATATCTTATTCGTTTAAAGCTGATCGTTGTATATTTCAAACTCAGGTACTTCATCGCCAAAAAAATCGGGAAATGCCTTTACAAGTTTCCGCTTATTACCATTGTCTGCCTTATAGAAAAGTTCGGCCAGTGCCACATTAAAAGAACCTTCGCCAGTCCGTGTGCCATTTCGGATTTGCATAAATACGCTTTGTTTTTTAGTTTCTTCTTTCATAATTCAGTCAAATAAAGAGGGTTGATTATTATTGTTTTTAAGTACTTGTATCGATGTTGCGGCATTGTATCGCCCATGTACCTGGGCACGTCCATTCTTAATGTCTATGAGCACATCGACCTCATGCTTCCACTTAGTAATGTTTTCGCCCATTTGCATGATTAGGTGCCATGATAGCTTACGCCGTTTGAATTTCTGTCTTAATACTTCGAAATCGAGGTAACTCATCTGCACGTGCTGCACACTGTCGATGATTACAAAGCGATATCCACCTGTTTGTATTGTCTTTTCGATTTGATCGGTGCTCTTAGTGTGTATGAAGCGAACCTTCTCACTTGTTACACCACAATACTTCAAGCGGTTTTGTAAAGTTTTCGAGTTTAGGCGCTCTTCGGCCGACACATACAATACCCGCCCGAATTGACTTACATACTGAGCGAATTTAGCCGCGTATGTGCTTTTGCCGCTCTTTGCTTCGCCCCGAATTAACGAACTGAAACGGATGTCCGGTTCTCCGAGGATCTTCTCCCAGTCGCCGGTAAACGGATAAGTTTCAACGTTGCGTTCTGTAATGAATAATGGAGATACTGTTTTCATAATAAGGCCATGATTATCATTACACAGACATAAGCAGCGCATAATCCGACGCCGATTGCACAAATCCGCGTATTCAATGGCTCGGAAAAAAATTGGTCGAATAAGCGGTATAGAATATCTTTCATATCTTCTATATAACAAACCATTTCATCCGCATTCTTTGATTTGATTTTGAAGTTTTTCGAGGGTTCTTTGGGTCTTAATCAATTTTCTTCTAAGTATCTCGGTTTCGCTGGTTTGGGTAAAAGAGTCATCAAACTCGACCTTGTATTTAACCATTGTATAGAGTATTCTTCCCAATTTGTTCGCAGTAGCGATAATAGCCGGCAAGTAACCGCTTTTTGCCTGTATACGCCGGAAGTAATATCCTAAGGGCGTTTTACTTGTTTTCAGGGAGTTTGCCGAAGAACGCAGGATTTGTCCAACAGGATTCTTCCGCTTTGGAATTTTGCTGGACTGGAGTTTTCCTCCCGATATTTTGTTGTTGGGTGTGAGATTACACCAACAACAAAACTGTTTGTATGAGTCAAACTTATCGGTAAAATCGTGTCCCAGCTCACCGGCCAACCGCAACAGGGCCGCTTCACTGACACCCGGTATGCGCATCGCGTTGACACCCCATAATCGGATCGCGTGCTTTTCGATATCTATCGTGACGGCATTCTTTTGAGCTTTTGCTTTTTTCGCCCTTTGCTCCGGCTTGGAAGTTTCTTCGGGTTTAACGTCTTTGAGATACTCCTGCAGGATGCCCTCTATCTGCTTGTCACAATCCTTCATCAGGTTTTGGTAATATACATACAGTTCATAGCTTTGTTTGAGCATGAACAGCAGGTCTTCGTCCCAATTGGCCTGCAGGGATTTGGCGATGGTTTCTTTGGGAGATTTGCATCGGGGATCGGCCAAAGCCGATAGTTTTCGGGCATCGCGTTCCCCGGCCAGAATGGCGCGAATAATCTCCTGTCCCGATTTTCCCAAAATATCGCTGATGACATTGCCCAATTTGATGTTCATCAATTCCATGGCCTTTTGCATGTGGAGCACTTCCCGCGAAGAAGCTTTCAACAACCCGTCACGGTGGCGCGATACATTGCGGATGCGCCGGGCATGGTTCTGGGGTTGGAAACTGGCTCTCAGAAGCCCGTAACTATGCAAGACCATGATGGTTTCGGCATCTACCCGGTCGGTCTTCTTTTCACTGATATTTTTGATGGCCTTGGCGTTGACCAGCAACACATCGAATCCATCCGATTCCAGTATCATGTAGAGTTGGACCCAATACACCCCCGTGGATTCCATGGCGACGGTTTCAATGCCACAGGCTTTAAGCCAATCCGATATAAGGTGTAAATCTTGCGTAAACGTGCCGAAGCGGCGGTTGTTTTCCCCATCCCGCTCTTCAGGGACACATACTTGCATTTCGGTGGAAGAAACATCGATACCCGCCGAATTGGGATTCACGATTTCCAATTTCAATCCCTTGTTTGTCTTGATTTTTTTCGCTTTCTTTGCCATAATTTTAACTTGTGAATACATAAAAGCCTCATCAAGCCGGGATGCTTAAATGATTGATAATCTTCTATAAGGTCTCATAGGAACCAAGTATTTCATTACAAGCAAACCGGAACCGTACTTTGCATTGGAATCGTATCCAAGATAACTTGTGGTTTACTTGCTTGATGGGGCTTCGCAAGTTATTAATTATTTCTCATTTTCAGAGAAAATCCTAACTTTGCAGTTATTGAGTAAAATATTGAACTATGTACGTTTTGTTTATTGAGTTTGAAGCTGCCCTGTACGACAAAAATGCGGTCGACAGGCTTCAAAAAGATATTAATACTGATATCTCGCATTTGAAAGGGTGCCTTCCGATGATGGCCGGCGAAGTGAATTTCTTTTCAAGACAGACGTCAGAAATGGAATTTGCGACTGGAATACAGACAACGTATCTTCAGATTCGCATTCAATGTCAATTGAAACAGTTAAGCAATTTTCATCACGCTGCACAGATGCTCCAAGGGTACTTCGGTTTACTTGGTTCTCGCGACGATCTTTATTCTCCTGTGACGACAATACTTTGATGTTGATTTTTGTTTTCATTTCGTTTTTATTTAAATTAGTGGGAATTACCGCAACTACATGAGGGCTACTTTGCATAGCCGATAATATTTCCCTTAGCTTTGAGCGACAGTCTTCCATAATCTAACTCTCCGCCAGTTTTATCAAATACTCCTTTACTTGCGCACCTTTACCGCGCGTAGCCTTACGTTCCCCTTTGGCTATTTGCCATACATAGCGTGGAGTTACACCAAATTTCTCAGCTACTTGCACGTAGATGGAGCGGTATTTTTTGTTGAGTTTCTCAGCTAATTCCATATTTTTACTTACTTTTGTTCATAAATATGATGCAAATATCGTGATAATTTTCACAACAACAAAACAAATCGTGAAAAATATCACGAATAATTCTTATGACAGATCGAATTAGTCAATTTATTAAGTATATCAATATAAGTGTTCGAGCTTTCGAACAGTCCATTGGTGCGAGCGACGGGATGATTAGAAGAGCTATAAATAATCATACTGATATACAAAGTAAGTGGATAACTGCTATTGCGGAAAATTATCCTCAGATTGATTTGGTTTGGCTAATTACCGGCAAAGGAGAAATGATCAATTTGGACGAAAGATCATCACATCCAGCGAAGAATGATAAAATGCTTTTGGATAAAATTATTGAATTAACAAAAGAAAATACATTATTACATCAAGAAATCAATAAATTGCAAGAGCAAAAAAAATATCCAATTGCAAATTATCCTACAACTTATGTGGCAGAACAGGAATTGAAGAAAAAGAAATAATTAATTACTCTTTAAATTTAAGTATATGATCAATAAGCCTAAATCAAAAACAAAAAAAGGATGTCTAATAACTTTTTTAATTGTTACAATAATAATTATTATTAGTACATTAATACCCAACAATGACAATAAAAAACAGGATTTAGTTAAAGATGATATAAAGAGTTCTGAAAAGTCAGAAGAACAACTCAACTCCGACTTAAAGGCTCAATTAGAGCGTGAAATTAAGTCCATAAAGGAAGGTGTTGATTTTTCGTCCTATAGTGGAACTGTCGAATCATTACAATCAGAACTAATTCTTTTCAATATGTGGGGAATAGTTATAGGTAAAGGAGAAAACTCAATAGATGAGGAAATAAAAGGTCTTGCGGCGCAATTAAAAAATGATGTTATTCAGTTACAAATAAAAGAATTCCCAATTTTAAGGCATAAATATGCCGATATTCTCAATAAAAAAATGTGGGAGCATGATATCGAAGTAAGCGCGAGCGGTGACAAATCTAAATATTTAAATTTGACTGGTGGTATTTTTGCTGCAAATAAAAATAAAAAAGAATATCAGGAAACTATCCAAGAAGCATTAATGATGTTCCGGTTTAGTCAATCCAGATACAGATGGTACAAAGGAGAAGATGAGTACACCTATTGGTCAATATATGAAGGAAAAGATTCAGATATGGTTACATTCGAGTAAAAAATACTATTCTGAAACACTAAAATTATTAGCATATACAGACATTAAATCTGACGCAAATCCAGATTTTTAATGATAACAAAAGTGCGTGCATTGAATTGCCGATTTAACATTTGAGAATCGCGATTAATGCGGAAAAAATGCGTATTTTGAATTGCCGATTAATGATTGAGAAAAAATTAGAATTCAGATTAGTAAACAAGAATAGGGCACAAAATTATGCGCGATAGAATCCTATTATCCCAAAAAGTATTTAAAGATATTTTTCAATTTGGATGTTGTGGTCTTTTTCAAACAATAGATATTCCTGAGAATATTAGCAATGCTTATAATAATTGGATATATAGCCTCAGGGAAAGGGCTTCAAGCATCCTTCTTAATGAAGAATATAATTACGGGATCAATGAATTTGCAAAATACTATCCGACTTATGCCTCTCCATTTAACTATGAATTGCAGAACCCTAATGCATTATATGAATTAATAAATACATCAAATTGTAATTGATTATGAAACGGTTAAAAGAAATATGGCTATATGGTTTCTTCTTGCTCTTTATAATTCCGGTATATGCCGGACAAGATCACGGCAAACATGGATTCACTAAACAACATCGGAAGAACTATTACGGCGAAATCATGACATGCTATAAGGATACAAACGCATATAAATTTACAGAAAGTCCCAGAGACATAAATATGAGCACACCGGAATTAATAGGCGTCAACGAAATAAATCCTGAAATTATAAAGAAAATAGAAACTACTATTTTTACGGAAAAGGAGATAACTGAATTGAATAAGCCCGGACGGGTAAATATTATGCAATGTATCGTTCATACCGATGGTCGGATTGTTTCGGTAAGTTTTGATTTTAACGGTATTGATCCGAAAATCGATTTGCAAAAGCTTGCCAGATACCGGGAAGAAATAAAGGAGTTGTTCAAGATGAAATTAACTTTTTCTTCCAAAATAGTTCAAGATGGATATATTAATTGGAGTTATCAAGTATTTCCGGCAAAAGAGATTAAATATAAATAAAGCCGTTATATTTTCTGCTTATAATAAATAAACTTTTTGTCAGAATTAAAAAAGGCAACTCCTATTTATAGAAACAATGAAAGAGGAAAAATGAATTATATGATATTCTCTTTGGAGTATAAAATATAATAGCAGAGCTATAAAGTAGGTCGTTTTGTAATTGTATATTATAAAACTGCCTACTTTGGCAATTACATCAAGTGTGGAAAGGTGGAACTATATAATAAGCGGATAAAAAATGAAATCATTTTCGATATTACTTTGAGAGCAGAATTAACCAAAGAGGGTTATGATAGAATGGGATTCCCCTTTGTCTTTTTCATCATATGTGAATATAATTGGCAACCGATGGAGTCGTCAAAAGCGACAATCTTGCTCTGTTAGAGATATATTCAAACAGTCGTAGGCTCAGAAGTAAAAAAGGAAACGGTTATTTATCCATCATTTAAAAGAAGAATATGAAAAAAATAATTATTTATGTATATTTTCTGGTATTTATATTAGGATGTAGCAGAAATACTTATAGTAGGCTGGAGCAAGCACTTGATTTTTCCGGGAAAAACAGGGTAGAATTAGAAAAAGTTTTAAAACATTATGCTCTATATCCGGCCGACAGCCTTAAATACCGGGCAGCCTGTTTTCTGATAGAAAATATGCCGGGATATTATTACTATGAAGGAGAAGAATTGAATCGCCATGCTGTCTATTTCGATGCGTTGGGTAAAAGCAAAAAACAACCTGAACAAATTTTGGATTCCCTTCATACCCTGTTAGGGCGTTTTAATCGGAATACTCTTGACTTGAAATATGATATTCATGAAATAGATTCCGCTTATTTATGCGAGAATATTGATTTGGCATTTCTGGCCTGGACAAAATATCCCTGGAACAGGCATACTTCATTCGATGATTTTTGCGAATATATCCTTCCTTACAGAATCGGCAATGAAAGGTTGACTAACTGGAGAAGGGAATATTATAAACGGGTCGCTCCGTTATTGGAAACCCTTGAGACGGATGACCCTGTCGTTGCCGCCAGATATTTGAGGGATGCAATTATAAGGGAAAAGGGAAAGCCTCGCTTTACGATGGTAAGGCCGGGAGGTTACCCGAGCCTCGATGCTTTCAATGCCCTGTCCTTCAACGGTTCCTGCGACGATATTTCTCAATTTGCCCTTTTCGCCTTCAGGGCGGCAGGCATCCCCTGTTCCATCGATTTCGTTATTATATGTGGCAATTACAATTTAGGGCATTCATGGGTGGTATTCGAAGATAAAAACGGGAATGACTATGTAATGGATTTTTTTGCGGAAATAGAGTATATATCGGATAAATCCTATGTCCGGAAATTAAGAAAACACAAGGCATACCGGAAAACCTTCTCCAACAACATCGGCGCTATGAGAGCCATGGAAAAAATTCAGGAGGATATCCCTGCATTATTTGCAACTCCAAATTATCGGTTTAAGGATGTGACAATCTTGTACTCGAACAATTTCCTGCAAACGGTGTCCATTCCTGCGGATATGCTTTATTCTCCGGTTCCCCAAAATAGGATTATTTACCTGTGCGGCCCGGCCTGGATGGGGTGGAAGCCCGTGGATTGGACGGTACCGGATAAAAAGGGAAGGATTGTTTTCCATAACCAGAATATAGGCGATATTGCACGCCTGGCTACTTATGAGGACGGCCGGCTTTCGTTCCTTACCGATCCCTTTAAAATAGATGAGCAAAATCACCGGATATGCAGGTATGCTGGCGGAAAGGAAGTAACCAGCGCAACATTGTTCAGCAAATATCCTATAGAAGATGATGTCGTGTTCAGGAGCCGGATGGTCGGCGGGGTTTTTGAAGGGAGCGATAATCCTTCGTTTCTCGATGCGGATACGCTTTATGTTATAAAAGACATGCCTTACCGTTTGATTACGCAGGTTCCTGTTTCTGCGAACAAGGAATACCGGTATGTCCGTTATAAAGGAGCTGCGGACAGTTACTGCAATATAGCCGAAGTCCGGTTTTCTTCGGATACCGGCTATTTGACGGGAAAAACAATCGGAACACCCGGATGTTGGGAGGCTGACGGCTCGCACGAATATGTGAATGTCTTCGATGGGGTGACTGAGACCTCATTCGATCATAATACTCCGGATGACGGATGGGCGGGATTGGACTTCGGTATTCCTCAAAAAATATCGGCAATCGCTTATACTCCCCGTAACCACGACAATTATGTGAAAAAAGGACAGAAATATGAATTATTTATAAATGGGAAAAACGGTTGGAAATCGCTGGAAGTGAAAATTGCCGATTCTGATTCCCTGCATTATGAGAATGTGCCGTCGGGCGGTTTATATTACCTGAAGAACCACTCTTCCGGAAACGAAGAGAGAGTTTTCCTGATGGAAGGAGACAAACAAATTTTTAAGTAAGCATCCGTCTTTTTAAGTTATTGTTAAATTATATGCTATGACAATAGTGTAAAGAAACATATTTTTGTAGTAATAACAATGTGTTTACGACTTGGCTGGAGACCCGCGCCATTGGGATGATTTCAAGACTTCATCTAACGTGCCCCACATCTTGCACCACATATTTATCGCCGAATTCTTTTCCGAATTGAATCTTTTATTTTAATTTTGCACAATCATTCAATACATGTGCATAATATGATGGTCGTTCCCGTATCCAAAACAAAACGCAAACTGATAGAAGTTGCTCGTCAACTCTTTGCCCGAAACGGCTTAGAGAATACCACTATGAATGATATTGCCGAAGCTTCGGAGCGCGGCCGACGGACGTTGTATACCTACTTCCGCAGTAAAACGGATATCTACAAGGCGGTAATCGAGTCGGAGTTGCAAACGCTTTATCTCAGGCTCGAGTCTGTCATCGAACGCCAATTGCCTGCCGATGAAAAGTTGATGCTTTTCGCTTTTACCCGCCTTGGCGCGATAAAAGAAGTCGTGCGGCGCAACGGAACCCTTAAGGCCGATTTTTTCCGGGATATCTGGAAGGTGGAAAACGTGCGCAAAGAATTCGATCAAAAAGAAATCCATTATTTGCAGAGCATTTTACAGGATGGATGCGATAGCGGTTTGCTTGAAATGGCAAACGTGCGACAAACCGCCGGTATCCTTCACTATGCCCTCAAAGGCCTCGAAGTGCCGGCCATACGCGGCGTGATGACGCTCGATTATCAACGGAAAGAAGACCGGGACGTTATCTCGACGCTTATTTTCAGAGGATTATATAAAAAACAATAAAGAACAATTTTTCTAAATTATCTTACACAATGAAATTATTAGAAGGTAAAACAGCCGTAATCACCGGCGCCGCACGCGGCATCGGCAAAGCGATTGCGTTGAAGTTTGCTTCGGAAGGTGCAAACATTGCTTTCACCGATTTGAAGATCGATGATATAGCCGTGGCGACGGAAAAGGAAATAGCCGCATTGGGGGTGAAAGTCAAAGGATATGCTTCCAATGCCGCCGACTTTGAAGATACGGCGGGAGTGGTAAGCCGTATCGTAGAAGATTTCGGGCGTATCGATGTGTTGGTCAACAATGCGGGGATTACCCGTGACGGCTTGATGATGCGGATGTCCGAACAACAATGGGACATGGTGATCAATGTCAACCTGAAGTCGGCGTTTAACTTTATCCATGCCGTCACACCGGTCATGATGCGTCAGAAGGCGGGAAGCATTATCAATATGAGTTCCGTGGTAGGAGTATCGGGAAATGCCGGACAATCCAATTATTCGGCTTCGAAAGCCGGAATGATCGGGTTGGCCAAGTCGATGGCTAAAGAAATCGGTTCGCGCAATATCCGCGTGAATGCCATTGCCCCCGGATTCATTATCACCGAAATGACCGGCGCGCTATCCGAAGATGTTCGCAAGCAATGGGCCGAGCAGATACCTTTGCGTCGCGGGGGAACTCCCGAAGATGTAGCAAACGTTGCCTTATTTCTCGCTTCCGATTTGTCGGGCTATGTAAGCGGGCAGGTCATCAATGTTTGCGGCGGAATGAATACTTGATGAGGTATGAAGTATGAAGTATGAAGGATGAATGATGAAGCATGAACGAGATGATGAAGGTGTGATTCTGATAAAAAACAGGCTTTCCCCTTCATCCCTCTTTCTTTATCTTTTATCCAGCTTTCACAACTATTCTCCAACCTCCAACCTCTATCCTCTATTTTCCATTTATGACCATATTATACGAAGATAATCATATCATCATTGTGAACAAGGCGCCTTCCGAAATCGTGCAAGGCGACAAGACGGGCGACACGCCCCTGTCCGATATCGTTAAATCCTATCTGAAGGAAAAATATAACAAGCCGGGGAATGTTTTTTGCGGAGTCACGCATCGCCTCGACCGCCCGACAAGCGGGGTAGTGGTGTTTGCCAAAACAAGTAAGGCATTATCCCGCCTGAACGATATGTTCCGCAACGGCGAAGTCGGGAAAACCTATTGGGCGATTGTGAAAAATCAACCGCCCAAAGACGAAGATACCCTGACGCATTACCTGGTCAAGAACGAAAAAAACAATAAGTCGGTTTTTTACGATACCGAGAAACCGCACGCCAAGAAAGCCGTGTTGCATTATAAAGTCATAGCCCGGTCGGATAACTATTTTTTGTTGGAAGTGCAACTCGAAACAGGCCGCCATCATCAGATCCGTGTGCAGTTGTCGGCCATCGGTTGCCCGGTGAAAGGCGACCTGAAGTACGGTTCTCCGCGCTCCAATCGCGATGGAAGCATCTCGTTGCACGCCCGCCGTATCGCTTTTGTGCATCCCGTGTCCCAAGAAAATATTGCGGTTACGGCACCCGTCCCCGATGATACCTTATGGAAAGCGTTTGAAAAAGAGGCGGAGGAGGAAGTATGAGGGATGAAGTATGAGGGATGAAGTATGAGGGATGAAGTATGAGGGATGAGTGATGAATTATGAATTTAGAGACCGGAGACTGGATGCCGAAGAGCGAAGACCGGAGACTGAAGACCGGAGACTGAATGAGCGTTGTCTTAAATATTGAATCTTAAATCAAAAGCCTTTATCGGAGCGGCGTTTCTTTTTTTCGGCCAGGTGTTTCTTGCTTTCGATTCTTTTCTGCTGCGAAGCGCGCGTGGGTTTGGTCTCCACCCGTTTTTTCTCCTCTCGAAGGGCGTTCTCCAGTAGTTTTTCGAGTTTATTCAAAACCGCTTTTTTATTTCCGAGCTGTGTTCGTTCCGTGTCGCTGCTAAGCAGTAATACGCCCTCATTATTGATCCTGTTTTTCAGGCGGACGAAAATCAATTCTTTTTGGCGTTCGGTCAAGGCTTTCGAGTCCCCGATATTCAGCGACAACGTTATTTTTGTAGATACCTTGTTCACATTTTGTCCTCCGCTTCCACTGCTTCTCGACGCGGTGAAAGTGCATTCATTTATTAATGTATCCCAATCGAAACTCATCATTCGTTACCCTATTATAGGGTTACAAAGATACTATTTCCGTTCGAATCATGGAATAAACAAAATCAGATCATTCGGAAAATTCAAAATAGTTTCTAAATATTAAACATCGTCAGTCGGAGGATTTAGTTGCCATCATACGACTTGCGAAACTTGAATGAAAAAATCGGATCATGAAATCCTCAAATCGGATCATTTTCCCATTTTTTCACCTGAAAATATTGTTAAAACCATAAAATGTAAAGAGGATATCCGTAAATTTGTGGAAAATGAAATTTTCACAGAGAATAATAAAATGAAACCAACACTATTTGTATTAGCAGCAGGTATGGGCAGCCGGTATGGCGGCCTCAAACAATTGGACGGCTTAGGCCCCAACGGCGAAACCATCATGGATTACTCTATCTACGATGCTGTGAACGCCGGATTCGGCAAACTGGTATTTGTCATCCGTCGATCTTTTGAAGAAGATTTCCGAGAAAAAATCGTCAAAAAATATGAGCGGAAAATTCCCGTCGAACTGGTATTTCAAGAACTCGATGACCTTCCCGAAGGTTTTTCTCCGCATCCCGACCGAGTGAAACCGTGGGGCACGAATCATGCGGTGATGATGGGGCGCGATGTCATCCACGAACCGTTTGCCGTCATCAATGCCGATGATTTTTACGGACGTGAAAGCTTCGGCGTATTATCGGATTTTCTATCCTCACTTCACCATTCGAAAAATGCGTATGCCATGGTGGGTTATCGCGTGGGGAATACCCTTTCGGAAAGCGGAACGGTGGCTCGTGGCATTTGTGAGACGGATTCCGACAATCATCTCACCGGCGTGGTCGAACGTACGCAAATACAGCGTATCGACGGTGCGGTAAAATATAAGGATGATAACGGCGAATGGGTGGCTATTGGTGATAACACGCCTGTTTCCATGAATATGTGGGGCTTTACGCCCGATTATTTCGACTATTCCGAAAAGCAATTTGTGGAATTCCTCAAAGAAAATGCCGGCAATCATAAGGCGGAGTTCTTTATTCCATTGGTGGTAAATAATCTGATTGTGGATAAAAAAGCTACCGTGAAAGTGCTCGACACTCCCTCTAAATGGTTTGGAGTAACGTATGCGGAAGACCGCCCGGGTGTGGTTGCCAAATTGCAAAAGCTTGCCGACGACGGGGTGTATCCGTCTCCTTTATGGTGATTTTGTGAGCGAAGGCGCCGCTTCAAGCGATATCTTCGATAATATCTAATGGAATTTTGTTGATGGTCGATGTCTTAATCATCTTGTTTCTGATTATTCTGAACGGGTTTTTCGCTCTTTCGGAAATTGCTGTGGTGTCGGCCAATAAAAACAGACTCGAAACGGAACGGAAAAAAGGAAGCAAGGGTGCCGCTCAAGCGTTGAAGCTGCAGTCTAACCCCGACAACTTCCTGTCTTCGGTACAGGTGGGTATTACCTTGATAGGGATCGTTAACGGCGCTTACGGCGGGGCGACCCTGGCGGTTTACTTAGTGCCTTTTTTTGAACAGTTCGCCTGGAGCAGGGCATTTGCCGATAGCATTGCGATGACGGTCGTGGTCATTCTTATTACGTATGTCTCGATTGTCATCGGGGAATTGGTTCCCAAAACCATCGCGCTGAACAATGCCGTAAAGATGGCCTGCACGGTGTCAAGGCCTATTCGGTGGGTCAGTTTCATCTTCTACCCTTTCGTGAAGTTATTGGCTGCTTCGACGGCGCTGTTTAATAAAATGATCGGGCTCAAACCTAAGAATGAAATCATTTCCGAACTGGAGTTGCGGGCGATGCTCAAGACGGCTTCCAACGAAGGGGTGATTGATGCTGCCGAGAATATCATGCACGAGCAGGTGTTTTATTTTTCCGACAAGCGTGCCGTGCACATCATGACGCATCGTACCGACGTGGAGTGGGTGGATATTTCGAAAACGCAGGAAGAGATTGTGCAAGACCTCCTTCATATGCGGCATAGTAAAATATTGGCGTGTAATAAGAGAATCGATGATTTCACCGGAATTATCCTGATGCGTGACTTTCTTCTTGAGCTAACGCACCGGAAGAATGTCAATATTGAAGAACTATTGCAAGAGCCGATTATTGTTCCGACTACATTAAAGGCGCAAAAGGTGCTGGAATTGTTGAAGAACAAGCCCCGGTCGTTGGTTGTGGTGGTGGATGAGTACGGAAGTCTGGACGGAATTGTGACCCTGTTTGATGTCTTCGAAAACCTGGTGGGCAAAACCATGGACGAAGATACCGTCGAATCGAATGATCCTTTAATTTATATGAGGGACGATCATTCGGTTCTCGTCAGCGGTGAAGCGCCTATTGAAGTCCTCTCGTATTTGTTTGACGACTTCACGGTCGATTTCGATCAAATCGATTACTCTACGGTGGCCGGTTTTGTTTTTGCTTGTATTAACAAAATTCCGGGCGTAGGAGATAAATTTGTGTTTAATAACCTGTCTTTTGAAATTATGGATATAGACGGGAATAAAATTGATAAGGTATTAATTAAAAAAAACGTACAAGATACTGATGAAGCGGATGTTTGATATGTTTTTCGTTCATAATGAATGATTAAGGCAAACGTTTGCATGATAAAAAAAGCAGAAGGTAAACCGGCGGGAATGTTAATTAATAGGTTTTATGTTGTATAACATATTTTTTAATTAGGAGATCACCGAATACTGTACTACTTTTACGGAAATTTATAGAAAGATCCAGTCTTCATCAATATCTTAATTTAAAGCCAAGAACTTACATGGATAAAACGTATAGCAAATCCGGTTTGTTGATCGAAACATTTGAAAAAATTGTTGATGGTAAGCAAACCGGTTTATACACTTTGGAAAATAAACAAGGTTGTGAACTAGCAGTTACAAACTACGGAGCCAAAATTGTTTCTTTGCTGGTACCGGATAAAAACGGTCAGGAAAGGGATATTGTTTTGGGCCATCGTTCCATTGACGAATATCTCTCTTCGCAGGAGCCCTATTTCGGGGCCGTCTGCGGCAGAGTCGCCAATCGCATCGCTAAAGGGCGTTTCTCTTTAAAGGGAAAAGACTATACCTTGGCGATCAATAACGGTCCCAACTCTCTTCATGGGGGCATTAAAGGTTTCAACGCCGTTGTATGGGAAGTAAATAATGTGTCAGACGATAGTATCGAGTTCTCATATCTTTCCGTCGATGGGGAAGAGGGATATCCCGGCAATCTGAAAGTCACCGTTATTTATACGTTGACTGACGACAATACGGTCGATATTCAATATCATGCGGAAACCGATCAGGCAACGATTCTCAATCTCACCAATCATTCGTATTTCAATCTTTCAGGCGAAGGCGATCCCCATATCGGCGATCATTTGCTCTCGCTTCGTGCCGATACGTATCTGCCGACCGACGCCAATGCCATTCCTTACGGCAAACCCGAACCGGTGACCGGTACTCCTATGGATTTTACGACTCCTCATCTGATCGGTGAACGGATCGATGACGATTTTCAACAACTTCATTTTGGAAAAGGATACGATCATACGTATGTTTTGAATAAAAAAACGCCCGGCGAATATGCGTATGCCGGCGTATGTGAATCGCCCAAAACCGGTATTCGCATGGAGATCTATACGACCGAACCGGGTATTCAGTTATATACCGGTAATTGGATGACGGGCAATTTTGCCGCTAAAAAAGGACATCATTATCCCGAACGATCGGCCGTTTGCTTCGAAACGCAACACTTCCCCGATAGTATCAACAAACCCGAATATCCTTCGGTCGTGCTTGAACCCGGAGAGAAATTTTCCTCCAGAACGTCTTTTAGATTCTCAACTATATAGAAATGAACTTCTCATTTTTAAACAAACAAAATATTAATAAACAAACAAAAGTATGAATACAACAATTCAAAAAAAGAGTTATGCATTGCCTATCGCGGTAATGTTTCTCTTATTTTTTATGATTTCTTTCGTGACCGGATTGCAGAATCCGATGGGGGTAATTGTTAAAAACCAATTCGGGGCAAGTAATGCCATGTCGCAATTGGGAAATTTGGCTAATTTTATTGCCTATTTATTTATGGGATGGCCTGCCGGCGTTATTCTTCAACGAAAAGGATATAAATTCACTTCTTTACTCGCTGTATCGGTTGGATTTGTAGGCGTTTTAATTACTTTCCTTTCAGGACAAGCGGCAAACTTCCCGATTTATCTTACCGGCGCTTTTGTTTCCGGTTTCTCGATGTGTATGTTGAATACGGTTGTTAATCCGATGCTTAATACATTAGGCGGTGGAGGAAACAAAGGTAATCAATTGATTCAATTCGGAGGTTCCATCAACTCTATTGGTGCGACAATTGTGCCGATTCTTGTCGGATACCTGATGGGTGATGTGGCTCAAGCTTCTATCGGCGATGCTAATCCTGCGTTATTTTTAGCAATGGGCATTTTTGCATTTGCTTTCATTGTCCTGTTAGTCGTTCAAATTCCTGAGCCCCGATTAGGAGTGGCGAAGAAGCAAACAAAGACCCAAGATAAACACAGCGCGTTATCATTTCGTCATTTTGTGTTAGGTATCATCGGTATTTTTGTTTATGTAGGCGTAGAGGTAGGAATACCGAATATTGCCAACTTGTATATGACTACGGATGTTGCAGGAGGAGGATTAGGAATTGCCGCCGGTATTGCCGGATCGTTTGTGGGCGCTTATTGGTTGCTTATGTTAGTGGGCCGCTTGACCGGAGGCGCTGTTGGCGCTAAAATATCCAGTAAGTCGATGCTTACGACTACTTCTCTTTTAGGAATTTTCTTTGTATTATTGGCTATATTTACTCCTGTTGCACCGACAATTAGTTTATTCGGAGCTGTTGTGCCTTTGAAGATTTTGTTCTTAATCCTTTGTGGATTGTGTACTTCTATTATGTGGGGAAGTATTTTCAATCTTGCCGTTGAAGGATTAGGTAAATATACCGAAATGGCATCCGGTATTTTTATGGTAATGGTTTGTGGCGGTGGTATCTTGCCTTGGATTCAAGGCGTTATCGCGGATAATGCCGGTTTCTTAAATAGTTATTGGCTCATTGTTGCCGGATTGGCTTATTTGCTCTATTATGCATTGGTCGGGTCGAAAAATGTAAACACGAATATTTCGACCGTTGATGAAGCCGATGTTCCGGTTGAAACAGCTACAGGAAACATCCCCACTCAGGAATAATTTCAAATAGAATAACAAATGCAAAAAGACGAAATAATTAAACTATTTCAAGAGAAATTTAAGGGAGCAAATCCCGAAGTCTATACTTCTCCCGGTCGTGTAAATCTTATCGGCGAGCATACCGATTATAACGGAAGCTTTGTATTTCCGGGCGCGATCGACAAAGGAATGATCGCCGCTATCCGCTTAAACGGAACCGACAAAGTCAACGCCTTTGCAATCGACTTGAACGAAAGCGCGGAGTTCGGATTGAACGAGCAGGACCTGCCTGCACAGGGATGGGCGAAATATATTTTCGGCGTATGTCGCGAAATTATCAAACGAGGCGGAAAAGTAAAAGGTTTCGATACCGTGTTTTCCGGAGATGTGCCTTTGGGCGCCGGAATGTCTTCTTCCGCTGCTTTGGAAAGTACCTATGCGTATGCGCTGAACGATATGCTCCGATTGGGAATTGATAAATTCGAATTGGCTAAGATCGGTCAAGCGACCGAACATAATTATGTCGGCGTGAAGTGTGGTATCATGGACCAATTCGCTTCGATTTTCGGAAAAAAAGGACATCTTATCCGTCTCGATTGTAAGACGCTCGATTATGAATATTTTCCGTTCGATCCCAAAGGATACCGATTGGTTCTTTTGGATACGGTGGTGAAGCACGAACTGGCTTCATCGGCTTATAATAAACGCCGCGAATCGTGCGAGCGTGCGGCCGAAGCCATACGGAAAAATCATCCTGAGGTGGAATTCCTGCGCGACGCATCGATAGATATGCTCAATGAAGTGAAAAACGATATTTCGGCAGAAGATTACAAACGCGCTGAATATGTGATTGAAGAAACGCAGCGTGTGCTCGAGGTGTCGGACGCTTTACAGAAAGGCGATTATGAAACCGTCGGCCGTAAGATGTTCGAAACGCATCACGGCATGAGTAAACTGTATGAGGTGAGTTGTGAAGAGTTGGACTTCCTTAACGATATCGCGAAGGAAAATGGCGTAACCGGTTCGCGCGTAATGGGCGGCGGTTTCGGCGGTTGTACCATCAACTTGGTAAAAGACGAATTGCATGATTCGTTTATTGCCGATGCCAAAAAACGATTTGCCGCCAAATACGGTCATGAACCGAAAGTGTATGATGTCGTAATCAGCGACGGCGCTCGCATATTATAGTCATTCGGACACAAAACCTGTAAAGGCCGGAAGTAGATGCATAAGCGTTCTCTTCCGGCTTTTTTTATGTAGCGTAGGGGACTGAAAGTGGCGGAAAACTTATTTCGTGTTTTGCTTCTCAGGGATGCTAAAATCTTTATCGGCAAAGAGTGCCGCTATACCTGAAATCTGTTTGAAACGAAGTAATTCGTCTTTGTCCATTCCTATGTTTTTTATAATCCATTCATCACTCATGCCCGCTTTTTTGAGTTCCGCTACAATATGCGTCATCAATTCAATATTATGCGTGCCACGGGCACGGTTGTGCCGGATGGTTGAAGCCATGCGGTTCGACAGGTCCCTATCGATTACCGTTACGGGTAAACATCCGTTTTCCCGCTCATAGATGCGCTTTGATGTTTTCATGACAAGATACCGGTGGAAGCCGTCCACCAGTTCATATCTGTCCTCTTGCGCAAGGTAATAGCATACGCAAGGCATGGTGTAACCATCTTCCCATATCGACAATTCGAGGAGTTTCATTTCAGGCGGGGCAACCACATTCGGATTGTAGGTATTTGCCTGTATTTTCTCTATCGGCACGGCTCGTACAGCATAGGCCGGACTTATATATTTTTTGTCGTCACTCATAGTATGCCTTGATAAAAATCCATAATTCTTTTACGACGTTCAGTTTCTTTTTTAGTCATTGCAAAGCCCATATATTTACACAAGTGGTCGTTTCTAAGAATGCAGATGCACATTCGTTTGAAGGTAGGGAGATATTTAAATCCGGGAACATGGATATCATCCAGATATTCCATCCTGACCGGATGTTTATCCGTATTATAATTTGTATGATCCGCTACCTCTATATCGATTCCTTTAGCTTGCAATATCGCTATCGTTTCATCCGGAAGACAACCTCCCCGGTTACGCCAGAAATTGATGCTCGCCGATAGTTTTTGCAGGTAATTCTGCCGCGTTTTTTCCGGCAAAGTGGACAAAAGAAAATACATGTAGCTTTCCCAGGTATGTCCTGCCGGCAGGGCGGCTTTTTTCTTTGCAACAGCATTTGTCTGACCATAAAGAGCTGTGAAATTAACTCCGTTCACGCGACAGATCATTTTGCCCCACATATCCGGGTCGATAGCCCGGTAAAGATGCAGGCTTTCCTGTGCAGCCAGAAGGAAAGGGCTGGCTACGCGCTGTTTCTCCAATGGTACGCCTGCCTGATAATATAAATCATACAATCGATTGTAATTCCATCCGAAGCGGCCGTTTGCCGTCCATACATCGGTCGTAAGCCAATCATGTATTACATACGCATTGTAAATATCTTTTGAAATTTGTTTTGTCCATTTCAGGTTGCGATACATATGATATCTTTTATTACCGTATATCGTTCTCCAGCGATGAGTGCTTTCCTGTGTGCGTATCCCCACCAAGCAGCAAGTTTTCTTTGCATTTTTCAATAAATGATACCATTGGGCGAAAAGAATATAAAATTCGGAATCCCATATTTCCGGATTATAGAATGGAAAGTCTGCTTTTCGATAGCTGTCCGCCGGCATATCCCTTACCCAAAACTCCTTGTAATCGTCATCCCAAGGACGCCAATAGGTCTGGTACATCGATGTGCAAGTAGTTACTTTGAAAGGTACGCATATACGGTATACCTCAATGATGTCGGCATTTGTTTGCAACACGTGGTCAACATATTGAATCGTTTCATTGTATTGTATTTCATAATCCATGTGGAAAACACCTATCTTTCTTTTCAGGTTGTTCTCCCTTATATATTGTATACAAAGATTCAGCATTACGCTGCTGTCTTTACCGCCGGAGAAAGAGACATAGATATTATCAAATTCATTGAATAATATTCTTATCCTTTCTTTGGCCAGTTCATAAACGTTCTTTTTCATCCCTGAATACTTTCATTTTCGCATACCTTTTCCAATAAAAAGCAACCGCAAAACCATTCCGTTCAAAAACGGGTATGTGCCGTATTTGTGTGACTGATTCAATTTCAAGATCAACTGAAAGCGCCTTGATAATTTCTTTCAGCAACGCAGAGAAAACAGAACGGTCATCGCCCGCCACGTAATAATTATTTATCTTCGCTTTCCCTTCTTCCAATTTCACAGGCATGAAACCGAGGGTCTCTCCTTTATCTTCAGCAATGAACCATACATAATCGGAAGATGTCTTATAAGGGTAATTCAGATTGTAACTTATCGCTTCCTCGCTCATTACAAGATGGGCGACTAAACAATAAAGGCGTCTGTCTTCTCCTTTTAATTTAATGATATCCATAATAATAAACAGTTCAAGATGCAAATTTAGTAAAAAAACAATACATTAAACTTTTTCACCGCTACTTGTTTGACGAAATTTGAAAACGATAATTTCATTGTAAAAACGTTGGTTAAAACCATGGCAGGCTTGCATACGCCGGACTTATTACCGATATTGGTTTAGTCCGGTTCTCAGATATTCTTTGGCAACTCTTGTCTTTTTCTTTTAAATAGACTGTTTGTATCGCTTTTTTTTGTATTTTTGACCTTTCGAATTGTTAGCTCAGTTGGTTTAGAGCGCTGCCTTGACAGGGCAGAGGTCGCTGGTTCGAATCCAGCACAGTTCACACCGAATCAACTGTTATCAGCCGGCCCGAACAAGTGCTGACAGATCTGGAGATACCGGAAATAAACGTTCATCAATTTCGAGCGGTTAGAAGGAAGAAAGAATTATCCAAATAAGTTGAGTCCCAAAAGGGTGAATACCTGAAAGCTCTGTATTGTTGTTCCCATTGGCGCCGATTTCTCTATTTTCCGATGATACTTTTATATACTTCGAGTTGTATTTTCAGCGTTTCGAGTTCTTTTTTTACATCTTCGAGTTTCTTCTTCAACTCTTTTTCTTTTTTCGTTTCGTAATCGACCGGGAGCCGCTCGCCTAATTCGGCGATGAGGTTTCGTTCTAACGTCAAGCTGAGGTTCCACCAAACTCTCATTTGTAAGGAATCACTCTTAACGTATTGGTAAAATGAGGTCGGATGCACATGCATTTGCCGGGATAATTCGGAGATGGGAATTTTTGCCTCCCGCACGGCGCTCATCAATAAATTGCCGTTATGCGGAAAAGAACCGGATTTATTTGTTGCCATTGTCTTGTTATTTAATCATCCTGTTTAACCGATAAAAACAGGTTTGTGCCTGTTTCCGACAAAGATAAAGATATTTTTTTGAATATTGCTTGTCGAAAAGTTCCTTTTTTTGTTATTATATAACGGTTTGTTTTTAAAATATAACGCTTCGGCTATAATAAATAATACCCTGTTTATAATAAATAATACCCCGTATATATAAAATGATACCCCGTTTATAATAAATGATATCCTGTTTATACAAAATAATAACGTTTTGATAAAATATAATATTCTATAGTCCCAATATGATATTCTGTAAAATTAATATTATACCCTGAAGGAAAAATAGTACACCCTGAGAATAAAATATAATACTATGTCTTTTATCCGGCCCGATATAGTCCCATAAGAGCTTGTCCTGTTGCATAATTTACGGCCTTGCCCTGCCGGAGGCTGGCCGGCACATCAATAAGGCGTTGGTTGGCGCTTCCCCGGAACAGCAACGATTCATCACGCAGGGCCTGAACAAATCGACCGTCGACCAGTACATCGATATAGGGAAGCAACGCCGATAATTTAGCAGAAGCCAATATCTCTTCAAAGCGGTAACCGGTGTAACACCAGATGTTCTTCTTCGTTTCCTGCTTAAGGCGTTTGGCCAATTCCGTGAATCCTTCCGCTTGAAACAGCGGGTCGCCACCCGAGAAAGTCACGTTGGTTTCATCTTCACATAACAGGTCCATGAGTTCGTCAACATCCATTTTCCTCCCCCGGCGGATATCCCATGATTGCGGATTGTGGCAGCCGGGGCAGCGGAAGGAACAACCGGCCGAATAGACCGAGGTGCGGAACCCCGGGCCGTCGACGGTTGTCCAACGTACAATATCCAATACCGAAATTTTATTCATGAGTCGTACGGGCGTTCAGTTCACAAAGTTTTGCATGATTCCACCGTTCGGTCGATCCTACCAGATAGCCCGTAATCCGCTGAAGCCGGTCGATATTTTTACTGCCGCATTTAGGACACTTATCCATCGTTTTAGCTGCATTTTCATATCCGCAATCGATGCAGCGGTTACGGTTGTGGTTCACCGAACCGTATCCCATATTAAACTTATCCATTAGGTCGACCACCTGCATCACCGCTTCCGGATTGTGCGTGGCATCTCCATCGAGCTCGACGTAGAAAATATGTCCTCCACGGGTGAGCGTATGGTAAGGCGCTTCGACTTCGGCTTTGTGCCATGCCGTACATTTATAATATACGGGGACGTGATTGGAATTGGTGTAAAATTCGCGGTCGGTTATTCCCTTGATTTCGCCGAATGTCCTGCGGTCTTTCTTGGTGAATCCGCCCGAAAGTCCTTCGGCGGGCGTAGCGAGCACGCTGTAATTATGTTGATAACGCTCGGAAAATTCATTCGCTCTATCGCGCAGGTGGCTTACAATTTTCAGGCCCAGTTCTTGCGACTCTTCGCTTTCGCCGTGATGCTTGCCGGTGAGGGCTACAAGGCACTCGGCCAAGCCGATAAACCCGATGCCCAGCGTCCCCTGGTTAATGACCGTTTCGATGGTGTCGGTTGGCTTCAGCTTTTCGCTTCCGATCCATAATTTCGACATCAGCAATGGAAATTGCTTGGCTAAGGCCGTTTTTTGGAAGTCGTAACGTTCTTTTAATTGCTTGGCGGTGATCTCAAGCACCTGGTCGAGCCGGTTGAAAAACGTGTTTATGCGATCTTGTTGATTTTCTATAGACATGCACTCGATGGCGATCCGTACGATGTTGAGGGTCGAGAATGAGATGTTCCCACGCCCGAGGGATGTTTTCTCCCCGTACCGGTTTTCAAAAACACGTGTACGACATCCCATGGTCGCCACTTCATATTGATACCGTTTCGGATCATCGATGTTCCATTTCTCGTGCTGATTAAAATCCGCGTCGAGGTTCAGAAAATTCGGGAAAAAGCGCTTGGCTGTTACCTCGCAAGCCAATTTATACAAATCGTAATTGCGGTCGGTCGGCAAATAGCTTACGCCCCGTTTCTTTTTCCATATCTGAATAGGAAAAATGGCGGTGGTGCCGTTGCCGACCCCTTCGTAGGTGCTTTTCAGGATCTCGCGGATAATGCAGCGCCCTTCGGCCGATGTGTCGGTACCGTAATTGATGGAGCTGAATACCACTTGGTTTCCTCCTCTCGAATGGATGGTATTCATATTATGAATGAACGCCTCCATCGACTGATGAACCCGTTCGACCGTTTTATTAATGGCGTGTTGTATCATTCGTTCTTTGCCCTTAAGTCCGTCCAGGCTTTTTCGAAGATAATCCTCGATGGGGGTGTTGTATAAAGCCGAATAATCATCCGCATTCAACTCTTGGATGACCTTCAACTCTTCGATAAAACTTTTCCGGACAAAAGGCGCCAAATAAAAATCGAATGCCGGTATGGCTTGGCCGCCGTGCATTTCGTTCTGAGCGGTTTCCATCGAAATACATCCTAATATGCTGGCCGTTTCGATGCGTTTTGCCGGTCTCGACTCGCCATGCCCGGCAAAAAATCCGTCATGAAGGATTTTATCCAACGGGTGTTGAACACATGTGAGACTCTTTGTGGGATAGTAATCTTTGTCGTGAACATGCAAATAGCCATCGCGAACGGCATTTTTGACTTCTTCCGAAAGCAGAAAATCATCCACGAACGGTTTCGTGCTTTCGCTGGCGAATTTCATCATCATGCCTGCCGGCGTGTCGGCATTCATGTTGGCGTTTTCGCGGGTGATGTCGTTCGACTTTGTTTCGATGATTTCCAGGAAAATATCGCGTGTTTTGGCTTTGCGCGCCACGCTTCGTTGATTGCGGTAAG
The DNA here is from genome assembly GCF_041902845.1 of Limibacterium fermenti. GTDB lineage: Bacteria > Bacteroidota > Bacteroidia > Bacteroidales > Dysgonomonadaceae > Limibacterium > Limibacterium fermenti. The sequence goes on along the minus strand of NZ_CP159486.1, from coordinate 2,495,377 downwards.
CGATATATTTCTTAGCCACGTCTTTACGTGGGCTTTTCATTAATTCAAACTCTACATTGTCTTGAATTTCTTCCACGCTCATCTGTGTTTTGGGCGTACAAGCAATGCGGGTCGTTATTCTTTTAATAAGGGTTTCGTCTTCACCTTCTTGGGTGTGTAACATGGCTTTCCGAATGGCTGCGCTGATTTTCTCTTCGTTAAAGCCTACCACGCGTCCGTCTCGTTTAATTACTGTTTGAATCATCTTTGTATCTTTTTATTCCCATTAAAATGACATTTCCGGCAGCCGGCCGAATACTTTACAAAGGTAATTTCTTATTTTAAATAAACAATACGATTTTCCAAATAAATAATTAGGGAAGTGATTTTATTTTTTAGTTTATTGATAATCAGTGGTAGTTTTGTGTATTTAAGAAAACTTTTAAAATGAAAAACCTGTTTGATTTGTTTTTTTTAGTAATCCTTTGAGAATAGTATTGATATGTATTTCTCCATATCCCGTTGTCTCCTTTTTGTGCAAAGCTCATTGTCATCCGTCTGCCGGCGGATATTATACACCCAAGATCGTTACAACGGAACCTATCATGGCGAAGCATTTATCGCCGAAGGCACTATCGTTACGAACCTATCGGGCTCTCCTTTTTTCCCGTTCTGTATCTTTTCTAATGATTTCTGCTTTCGAGATAGCGTATTAAGGTTTCGCTCTTTTCTTTTTCGAATTTCAATTGTTCGATATCCAGAAGTAAAGAAGATAATTCAAAAGACAGGGCTATACCTTTTTTAGAAGCACTGTTCATCGTGAAAGAAATCGGTTTTCGACCACCTTCGAAGGTAACGGTCAACGGTTGATCCTGGAACGTGTAGATGAATTTGGCGACTCCGTTTTCATAGTTATTGCTATACCGCACGATCTCATAGGTATTATTCAGTGTACTGAAACGGTAGTTTAACCCATCCGCCGTTACCGGAAGAGTTTCCACATAATTGTTATCCTTCGAAGAGACTTTTATTTTCGTATGCCGTACGGTTTGTCCCGATAGAATACTTTCGATAAACAAGGCGCCCTTTTCGCCCACGCCCGATCGCACCCCGCTTTTTTGTAACGACCCGCGATAGGGATATACTTTCGGATAATATTCTCCGAACTCCTGGTAACGGTCGTCCCGAATATAATCGAATTTCTGCTGCAAATCGCTCAGTTGGGCATAATGCACGGCCAGCATGGAGTCGCAATAAGTAATGTTGCGCTTATTTTCGGCCATCCTCACCTCTCGCATAAGGGCGATACCGCTTTTTCTTTGGTCGTACGCTTTAGGAAATAGCAACTGTATACTATCGATTTTTAATTTGGCTAAGGCGTAGTTTCCTTGTTGCAGGGCGGTTTGCGCTTCGGCGAGATACGTGTCGGCATTTTTGTTTTTATCGGAACAAGAATAGAGAATTCCTATCAGGCTAAAAACAAATGCAACGGATAGCTGGGTGAAGACTCTCATTTATTGTTTTCTGAAAAATAGATGATTTACATTGCTTTTTACACAATAGTGACGCAAATTTATAAAATATATTTCACTCCAAAAGAGGATTTCCGGGGCATTTATTGTAATTTTGCAAACGCTAACAGAAATTCAACTATTATGGATGTCTCTTCAGAGGAGATAAAGGCTTATTTATCAAACGATATTTTCCGGCTCATATCGCTAGCGGCGGATGAAATGCAGTTGGAATGCTATGTCATTGGAGGGTACGTACGCGATTTTTTCTTATGTCGTCCGTCCGATGATATCGATATTGTGACGGTCGGGAAAGGCATCGAACTTGCTGAATCGGTTGCCCGGAAGTTGGGGAAACGTACCCGGATAAATGTCTATAAGAATTTCGGCACCGCGCAAATCAAGCATAAAGAGTATGAAATAGAATTCGTCGGAGCACGGAAAGAATCTTATAGCCGGGATTCGCGCAAGCCCGTCGTTGAAGACGGAACATTGGAGGATGACCAAAAAAGGCGCGATTTTACGATTAATGCCTTGGCTTTTTGTTTGAACGCCGATCGCTTTGGCGAATTGGTGGATCCGTTTAACGGGTTGCAGGATTTGAGCGATTTGCTTATCCGTACTCCGCTCGATCCGGATATTACTTTTAGCGACGACCCGCTGCGGATGATGCGCGCCGTGCGTTTTGCTTCGCAACTGGGTTTTGATATCTATGCCGAAACGTTCGATGCCATCGAGCGTAATGCCGGACGGATCGAAATTATTTCGAAGGAACGTATTGCCGATGAGTTGAATAAAATTGTGCTTTCGCCGAAGCCGTCCGTCGGATTTATCCTATTGGAAAAAACCGGCTTGCTCGATCGTATTTTCCCTGAATTGATGGCTTTGAAAGGCGCCGAAACCCGAGACGGAATAGGGCATAAGGATAATTTTTACCATACATTGATGGTGTTGGACAATATTGCCCGTCAAACCGATGATTTATGGTTGCGTTGGGCTGCCTTGCTCCATGATATTGCCAAACCCCAGACAAAACGTTGGGATCCGAAGTTGGGCTGGACTTTCCATAATCATAATTATGTCGGCGAAAAGATGGTTCCCAAGATTTTTCGCCGGATGAAACTTCCGCAAAATGAAAAGATGAAATTTGTGCAAAAGATGGTTTCTCTGCACATGCGCCCCATGCAGTTGGTGGAAGAGGAGGTGACCGATTCGGCCGTCCGCCGTTTGCTTTTTGACGCCGGAGATGATATTGATGACCTGATGACGTTGTGCGAAGCGGATATTACATCGAAAAATCCCGTGAAAGTACGCCGCTTTCTGGATAACTTTAAAATTGTCCGCCGTAAATTGAAAGAAATCGAAGAGAAAGATCGCGTGCGTAATTTCCAGCCGCCTATCGACGGGAATGAAATTATGACTGTTTTCGGGTTAGGCCCGGGACGAGAAGTCGGAATTTTGAAATCGACCATCAAGGAAGCGATTCTCGATGGAATCATTCCCAACGAGTATGATGCGGCTTATAGCTTTATGCTGGAGAAAGCGTCTGAGATGGGGCTATATCCCACGAAAAAAAACGATTAATTTACTTTCTTATCTCTTTCCGATTTTATAGGAATTTTATCCTTTTATCATTATCTTTGTGGCAAACAAAAAAACAGAAAGATGAAAAAACAAACAATCATTACTTTAAGTTTAGTCGCGTTACTGTCTTGTAACACTGCGCAAAAGTCGAAACAAACGATTGAATCATCACCCGCCGATACCGTGGCGCTGGTCGGTGCCGACAAAGATGAGCATGGATGTAAAGGTTCGGCCGGATTCACTTGGAGCCAGTTGAAGCAAGACTGTGTCCGCCTTTTCGAAGCCGGGGAACGTTTCAATCCTATCAATGTGAAAGAAGGCGAAGCGGTACAGAGTGCATTTGTTCTTTGGAATGACAATCGTTCCAAAGCCGAACTGTTTTTACCCGAAAATGAAAATAGCTTGATTCTTGATAAAACATCCGATACGACTTACGAATACGAAAATTATAAATTGGATGCCGTCAAAAAGATCGTTTCAAAGGATAATGTCCATTTGTATCGGGCCGAAAAATAGCTGAAATGCAAGGATTTATCATAATTGTCCCAGTCGTTTAAAATGACCGGGTTATTGGCTCTTTGTACCTGTTGTGAAACACGTTCGAGGGAAGGCCGGATTTTGAGTGAATAGAAAAATCATCGTTAAAAAGAAAAAGGGGAGGCCTTTTTTTTGAAATTATTTTTCTACTTTTGAGCATTAAATTCTTGTATTATGATAAAAGTGCTGATTCTAATTGATTATTCCAGTGAGTTTAGTCGACAATTGTTGAAGGGATTAATCCGTTATTCAAAGGATAACGGACCTTGGATTTTTTATCGATTACCGTCGTATTATAAAGCCTTGTATGGTAAAGAGGGAATTGTGCAGTGGGCGAAAGAATGGAAAGCGGATGCCATCATCGCCAAATGGGATCATGATGGAACAAACCTGTTGGCCGAATTGAATATACCCGTCATCCTACAAAATTATAAATACCGGAGCGAGTACTTCTCGAATTTGACGGGGGATTATATCGGTACCGGTGAAATGGCCGCTCAATTTTTTATCAAAAGAAGATACCGTAATTTTGCTTTTTACGGAAACAAAGGCGTTATATGGTCTCGTGAACGCGCTGAAGGATTCCGACGCGAAGTAGAAAAAACAGGAGGAAATTATTTTTATTTCGAAAGTGAAAACTTAAGCGAGGAGGAATGGAGCACCAGTCATATCCAACTCGATGAATGGTTGTTTTCGTTACCTAAACCGGTCGCGTTATTTGCTTGTGACGATAGTTTTGCGCTGCAAGTCGCACAAATCTGTAACTTGAATAATATTAAAATACCCGAAGATATTGCCTTATTGGGAGTGGATAATGATGAATTGTTATGTAATTTATCCGATTGCCCCATCTCTTCTATTGTATTAGAGGTTGAAAAAGGAGGATATGAAGCCGGAAGGCTAATTGACCGGCTGATTAAAAAAGAACGGGAGGAACCTTTCGATATCGTGATTAATCCGGTGCGTTTTGAATTACGGAAATCGACAGAAAGATACGACATTGCAAACGAGTATGTGTTGAAGGTGGTCAAATACATTGAAAAACATTATAAGGAAGATATTGCCATTGATTATTTAACCGAATTGATTCCTTTATCGCGCCGGAGCCTCGAAGTCAAATTCAAAGAGGAAATGGGGACTTCTATTTATCAGTTTGTTTTGAATTGCCGTATAGAGAACTTTGCCAATTTATTAGCCACCACCAATCTGTCGCTATATGAAATGGCCCTCGAGTCGGGCTTTGCTGACTGTAAGAATGTTTCACGACTTTTTAAGAAGGCTAAAGGATGTACGCCTGCTGATTACCGGTTGAGAATACAATCTTATACTCATTGATTTCGTTTTTTGAAAACAGATTTACGTTTTTCAGGCTTTATGCCCGAAGCGAATCTCTTACCTTTGCTTGAAAAGATAGAAAAAATATATTTTCAATTTAATAAACATGAATCAATTGACAAGCTCCATTCCAAACAAACGAACATTCTACACGTCGATGGCGATACTTGCCGTCATGTATTTTGTGTTTGGCCTCGTATCATGGGTAAATTCAATTTTAATCCCCTATTTTAAGATTGCTCTGGAGCTGACGACTCACTTCCAATCATATTTCGTTACATTCGCCTTTTATATCGCGTATTTTGTCATGGCGATTCCTGCGGGATTACTGCTCAATAAAGTTGGGTATAAGAAAGGAATTATGTACGGGTTCATGTTTATGTCATTGGGAGCATTGATATTCGTTCCGGCAGCCCTTACACGGCAATACTCGATATTCCTCGTCGGACTCTACTGCATCGGAACCGGTCTGGCGATATTGCAAACGGCCGCCAATCCGTATGTAACCATTATCGGCCCGATCGACCGGGCGGCACAGCGGATGAGCATTATGGGTGTCTTTAATAAGTTTGCCGGTATCGTCTCGCCGTTGATTTTTGCAGCGGTAGTCTTCCGGTCTTCCGATGATGCGACCTTCGCCTTGTTGGAAGCAGGCACCTTAACCGAGATCGAAAAAAATATCATACTCAATGATCTCATCCGCCGCGTCATCCTGCCTTATTCGGTTCTCGCCGTCTTTTTGTTGTTGGTGGGAATAGCAATCCGGTATTCCGTTCTTCCCGAAATTGAGGCGAGCGAAGAAGAACCTTCGGAAACGAATCCGTTGCCTCCCGCACGAAAATCGTTATTCGATTATCCCTATCTTATTTTCGGGGCTATCGCCATCTTTTTTCATGTGGGGACGCAGGTTGTCGCCGTCGATACGATTATCAACTATGCCGGTTCGATGGGGATCAACATGCTCGAAGCGAAGTTTTTCCCGTCTTACACCCTCACCTGTACCATTATCGGATACGTGCTGGGGATCATTCTCATCCCCCGCTTTGTGTCGCAAAAAACAGCCTTGAAGTTTTGCACGGTATTGGGATTATTACTCTCGATGGGAGTGATATTCGCCGATAAAAATATGTTCCTTTTCGGGCATTCGGCCAATATATCGATTTGGTTCCTCGCTTCGTTAGGATTTCCCAATGCGTTGATTTATGCGGGTATCTGGCCGTTATCGATTCATCATTTGGGGAAATTGACCAAAACCGGTTCTTCGTTATTGATCATGGGTTTAAGCGGAAATGCCGTCCTTCCTTTGATTTACGGGGCTATTGCCGATCATCAGGGCTTACGGATCGGATATTGGGTACTCATACCGGCTTTTATTTATTTGGTATGGTTTGCTTTTCACGGACATACTATTAATCGCTGGAAAAAGTGACTGAAAGGGGCAGGGAGACGGAGGACCGGAGAAATAAAGAAAGTAACAGAGAGACTAAGTAAAAAAATATACAATGAAACGATTGATTATAACAAACGGGAAAGTCATTCTTCCCGATCAGATAATAGAAAATGTCGCCGTCGTTTGTGAAGACGGAAAAATCAGCGGCCTCGTTCCTTCATCTGCGATATCTCTTCTTGACACAGATGAATGGATCGATGCCCAAGGGCAATATGTATCGCCCGGATTTATCGATATCCACATTCACGGGGGTGGCGGGTATGACTTTATGGATGGCACGGTCGAGGCCTATCTGGGAGCGGCCGAGACACATGCCCGTTACGGTACGACTTCATTATTACCGACAACATTGACGAGCACGACGGATGAATTGCTTCATACGTTTTCCATCTATAAGGAAGCCGTGAAACAAAATGTGCGAGGGGCGAAATTTTTGGGATTGCATTTGGAGGGCCCTTATTTCTCATATAATCAACGAGGGGCACAAGATCCTAAATATCTTCGTAATCCTCAGCCGGAAGAGTATAACCGTATTCTCGATGCTTCGGACGATATTGTTCGCTGGAGCCTTGCACCGGAACTCAATGGCGCCCTTGAATTCGGAAGAGTCCTCACGGAAAGAAATATTTTACCGTCGGTCGCTCACACCGATGCGATATACGAAGAGGTGGAGAAAGCGTATTATGCCGGATTTACCCATGCCACTCATCTTTATTCCGCCATGTCGAGCGTAACGCGAAGAAATGCATTCCGGTATGCCGGGGCGGTAGAGGCGGCTTATCTATTGGATGATATGACGGTGGAGATTATTGCCGATGGCGTGCATCTCCCCAAGCCTTTGCTTCAATTTGTGTATAAGTTTAAAGGGCCGGATAAAACGGCTTTGTGTACCGACTCGATGCGTGGGGCGGGAATGCCTGACGGAAAATCGATTTTAGGTAGTTTGAAAAACGGACAAGAGGTTATCATTGAAGATGGCGTAGCCAAACTTCCCAACCGTAGCGCTTTTGCGGGAAGCGTGGCTACCGCCGACAGATTGGTGCGTACAATGGTCAATATAGCCGAAGTGCCGTTGGTGGATGCCGTGAAAATGATGACGCTGACGCCTGCCCGCATTATAAAAACAGATCAAACAAAAGGCTCTATCGCTCCCGGAAAGGATGCCGACCTGGTCATCTTCGATGAAACAATTCATGTATTAACTACTATATTAGAAGGAAATGTCATCTACAGAAACTGAAAAAACGACAACAGTTTTCCAAAAAGAAAAACTACAAGTGAAGGTCTTCCCCACACGGCAAGAGATGGGGAAAATGGCTGCTCAAGATACAGCCGATAGAATAAAGGCGCTTTTGCAACAAAAAAGCGAAGTAAATATGATTTTTGCGGCAGCACCCTCTCAAGACGAATTCATCCGTTATCTGATATCGGATAAAGACATTGACTGGACACGGATCAATGCTTTCCATATGGATGAATATATCGGCTTGAAGAAAGATGCTCCGCAAGGGTTTGGAAATTTTTTAAAGGAACGGCTTTTCGGTAAGGTCCCGTTTAAAAGTGTTCATTATATGAATGGCCAGGCTTCCGATATATCTCTGGAATGCGAGCGGTATGGCGTTTTATTGAGAGATAATCCGGTGGATATCGTTTGTTTGGGAATAGGGGAAAACGGGCATATCGCGTTTAACGATCCGCATGTGGCCGACTTCAACGATCCGCAAAGGGTAAAGGCTGTGGAGTTGGATTTAGCTTGTCGTCGCCAGCAAGTCAACGACAAATGTTTTACCGACATCGATCGTGTGCCGCTGCGTGCTATCACCGTTACGATACCGGCTCTTTTAAAAGCGGATAGTATGTTTTGTATCGTTCCGTCAAAAAATAAGGCTCAGGCAGTTTTCCGTACGTTACACGATCGTATCGATGAAGCTTGCCCGGCAACTATTTTGCGTACCAAAGACAATGTGATTCTTTATTTGGATCAAGACAGTGCATCTCTGTTATAATAAAAATAATATAGCTATGAACAGTAAATCATTTTTACTTTTGACAATCTTTTTTGCGGTGACTTTAACCGCTTTTGCTCAAAAGAAATTTAAAATCGGGATCATCGGATTAGATACTTCTCATTCGGTCGCCTTCACGAAGTTTATAAACGGCGAAGGAAATAACGGTGAGTTTAAGGATTTTGCTGTTGTTGCGGCCTATCCTTACGGATCGCGTACCATAAAGTCTAGTTATGAACGTATTCCTCAATATATCGAAGATGTGAAAAAAGAAGGGGTGGAAATCACTTCTTCCATCGCCGAATTACTGGAAAAGGTTGAATATGTCTTGTTGGAGACAAATGACGGACGTGTGCATTTAGAGCAAGCCAACGAGGTGTTTAAAAGCGGTAAAAGAGTGTTCATCGATAAGCCGATAGGAGCCACGCTTGCTCAATCGATTGCTATCTTCGAATTGGCTAAAAAATACCATATCCCGGTTTTTTCATCATCTGCTTTGCGCTTTGTTCCTCAAACCTTGAAAATAAGGAACGGAGAGTTTGGAAACGTTACCGGTGCCGACTGTTATTCTCCGCACAAACACGAACCTACCCATCCTGATTTCGGGTTCTATGGGTTACATGGTGTGGAAACGCTGTTTACGGTCATGGGTACCGGATGTGTAGAGGTCAGCCGGATGTCGTCGCCCGACAATACGGATGTTGTAGTCGGAAAGTGGAAAGATGGTAGAATCGGCACTTTTCGCGGTATCCAAAAAGGTCGTCAGCTTTACGGCGGAACGGCTTTTACCGATAAAGAAGCGGTGCCTGTCGGTACGTACGATGGTTATCAGAATCTCCTGGTTGAAATATTGAAATTCTTTAAAACCGGAGTTGTTCCCGTGGATGAAAAGGAAACCCTCGAAATCTTTACGTTTATGGAAGCTTCCAATGAAAGCCAGCGAAAAGGCGGTAAGATCATTTCGATGGAGGAAACCTATCGCAAAGCTGAGAAAGAAGCCAGAAAACTGATCGGAAAACTGTAAGGTAATTACAAATTACTAATTACTAATTACTAATTACAAAATACAAAATACAAATTACTAATTACTAATTACTAATTACTAATTGAGAATAAAGGATTGAACGAATTGTATCGGTTTTTATGAAGTTGCACAAAATACACTGCTAAAGGCTCTGTGGAGGAACTCTCCGAAATCTCTTTATTTTCTCTGTGCAACCTAAATCGTTAAAATACTGAATCATTAAAATTTTGATCGTAATGAAATGTATATCGAATGTAGTGATAGCAAGTATCTTTTTGCTCTTTGCCGGATGTGGCTCAGGTGCTAAAAAAGAAAGTGCGGTGAACGGTGCTTTAGGAAAAGACGGCGAAATCAAGTTGATGGTGCTTGCTCCGGGGCATTTTCATGCGAGCCTTTTACAAAAAAATGATTTATCGCTCCTCAACGATTCCACCATTGCCTTGATCAGCGATTCGGTTTATGTATATGCTCCGTTAGGTGCTGAATTGGAGCAGTATCTGGCGAATATCGATCAATACAATCATCGTTCCGAAAATCCTACGCAATGGAAGGAACGTGTCTATACGGGAACGGACTTTCTCGAGAAAATGCTTGCCGATAAAAAAGGAAACGTGGTCGTTCTGGCGGGAAATAATCGCGATAAAACGCGTTATATTTTCGAATCGGTAAAGGCCGGTATTCACGTATTATCGGATAAACCGATGGCCGTCAACAAAGAAAACTTTCATCTCTTGGAGCAGGCTTATGATAGCGCCCGGGCTCATCATGTATTAATCTATGATATGATGACCGAACGCTACGATGCCTTGAATATCATTGAACGGAAGCTGCTTCATCATCAAGAATTATTCGGAAAACTGGAAACGGGCACTTCGGATAATCCGGCCATTTATATGGAAAGCGTCCATCATTTTTATAAGGAAGTTTCCGGAAATCCGTTGATTCGTCCCGCGTGGTATTACGATGTGGAACAGCAGGGGGAGGGGATTGCCGATGTTACGACGCATTTGATCGACTTGGTGAACTGGAAGTGTTTTCCCGAACAAGTTATCAATTACCTAAAAGATGTTGATGTGGTGGATGCCACGCATTGGCCGACCGAACTTTCTCTGGCCGATTTCGCGCGTTCTACCGGAATGGATGCGTTTCCCGATTATCTGGGCAAGTATATAAAGGATTCCAAATTACAAGTCTATGCAAACGGGACCATTCACTACCGCGTAAAAGACGTGAACGTAGCGTTGAAAGTCGTGTGGAATTATCAGGCTCCGCAAGGCGGGGGAGATACCTTCACCGCCTATATCAAAGGTTCGCGCGCGACGCTTAAAACGGTACAAGATAAATCGCATCAGTTTATCAAACAATTGTATATCGAAAAGGGTAACAAGACGGATGCCGTAGCTTTTGAAACAGCCCTGAATCAAGCGATGACGGAGATACAAAATGACTATCCACAGGTGTCTGCAAAGGCGGTGTCCGGAAAAGAAGGAGTTTATTTAATTGATATTCCCGTTGAAATCAGAGAGCCTCATGAAGCGCATTTCGGCTATGTCGGCAAACAGTTTTTTAATTATTTAATTGGACAAGACTTGCCTGAATGGGAAAATTCCAATACCTTAGCGAAATATTTTATCACGACGACTGCCGTGGAAAAGGCTAAAGAAAATAAATGATCTCGTCTTATTCACATTATTACGAATCATCGGAAACGTTTCACGGTTCTTTACAAGGAATTATGGGGACGCGGTTTGATGTTGTGATGACCGGGTGTGATGAGTTGAAGGGACAATCGGTATGGGACATCATTGTTTTGGAACTCAAACGACTCGATGGTATGCTTAACCGGTTCGATCCGAAGAGCGAATTAAGTCGCCTCAATCAACAAGCTGTCGGAAATCCGGTGTCGGTGAGCCCGGAAATGTGGACTGTTCTAACCGGCTGTAAACGTTATCACGCTTTAACCCTCGGATTGTTCGATATCACCTTAAAGGACTTTTCGCTTGTTTCCTTTGATGAAATATCCCATTCCATATTGCTCCCTTCAGAAAAGTTTGCTTTCGATCTGGGTGGATATGCCAAAGGGTATGCAATGGAGAAAATGAAAACGATTCTTCGGGAGAATGCAATTGAAAATGCCTTTATAGACTTTGGAAACAGTTCTATTGTCGGGCTGGGACATCATCCTTATGGGGACTGCTGGAAAGTGAGCATCGAAAATCCTTTTCGAAAAGAGGAAATATTGGGAGAAGTAAGTCTTATGAACCAAGATATTTCCACTTCCGGGAATACGCCTTTATACAGTAATCATATTATCCATCCGTTTACCGGAGAATATAGCGATGCGAAAAAGCTCGTTAGTGTCGTTGCGAAGAATTCGATACAAGCCGAAGTGTTGACGACTACATTGATGATTGCGACGAACGAGCAAAAAGAAGCGATCACTCCGGCGTTTGATATTGAGAAAATAACTAGTTACGATATACAATGAAGAAAGAGAAAGAAGTAGATGTAAGCCTTCGGCAGTTTATTAAAAACATCGGTTATATGACCGGTGGGGCCGCATTATTGGCCGGCACCACGCCGTGGCTCCAATCTTTCACCCCCGATAAGTTGGAAGAAATCAAGAAAGAAAGGGCGCGTGTTGCGGTCATCGGCACGGGTTCAAGGGGGCAGTATCATATTCATAACTTACTGCAGATACCGCATGCTGAAATCGTGGCTTTTTGCGACGATTATCAGCCCAGTTTGGATGCGGCATTGGCCTTATGTCCCAAAGCAAAAACCTATACGGATTATCGCAAGCTGCTGGAGAATCCCGAAATTGATGGAGTGATTATTGCTACACCGCTGAATTGGCATGCCCCCATGGTGTTGGATGGGTTGGCGGCCGGCAAACATGTCTTTTGCGAAAAGTCGATGGCGTTGACCATGGAACAATGCAAAGCTATTTACGATGCCTATCAGCATACCGGTAAAGTGCTTTACTTCTGTATGCAGCGGATGTTTGATGAAAAGTATATTAAAGGAATGCAGATGATTCATTCCGGCCTCATCGGAGATGTTGTCGGGTTGAGATGTCACTGGTTTCGCAATCATGACTGGCGGCGTCCGGTGCCTTCGCCTTCTTTGGAGCGGAAAATTAATTGGCGGTTATATTGGGAATCTTCCGCAGGTCTTATGACCGAGTTGGCTTCCCACCAGTTGGAAGTATGTAATTGGGCTACACGGAAGATTCCGGAATCGGTCATTGGCACCGGCGATATTGTTCATTGGAAAGATGGACGGGAAGTATATGACAGTGTAAATGTGATATATCATTATAGCGATGGTGTAAAAATAAATTATGAGTCCCTCATATCGAATAAATTTAATGGTATGGAAGATCAGATATTAGGGCATAAAGGGACCATGAATTTAGCCACCGGAAAATATTATCTCGAAGATGAAACCTCGTCTAAATCGGGTATTGAACAATTGCTGAAGCAGATTGGCGATAAAGTCTTTACCGCTGTTCCTGCCGCCGGGCCTAGTTGGCGTCCGGAAACGAAACAAGCCTATACACCTCATTATATAGTAGAGGATCGGTTTCATGTAAATGACGGGTTATCGATGATCGGTGCCGATAAAGACGGATCGGATCAAATTCTATCCGCTTTTTGTCAGGCATGCATCACGGGCGAGAAAGGAAAGAATATTGTAGAAGAGGCCTATAGCGCCACCATGCTTTGCTTACTCGGAAATCAGGCCATGGCAGAAAAATGTAAAGTCGATTTCCCGGAAGAATACAAAATACCATCTATGAAGTTTCAATAAAAGAATAGGCGATGAAAGATATAGTTATTACATCAAAAAGAATCAAAAAAGAAGGGCGGATCGTTTTGATTTGTTTTATTGCCGCATTTGTGATAAATGTGCTGTCAATCATACTCTACAAAACACCCTGGATGGAAATCGTTACGCAATTGGGATATGTCGTAGTCGTGACGATCGGATTGTATGTCCTCTTCTTTTTTTTACGGTTCGTCTGGTGGGTCGTCTTGAAAATATTCAAAAGGAAAAAGACGAAAACGGGTATTTAAGGGTATTCAAGTTCTAATTTATTTAAGCGCATAAAAGTCAATATATGAAAAAGTATACATCAATTTTATCCGTAATTCTCTTCTTCTTTATTCATTCAAACAGTTGGGCGCAACCCGCCGAGTCGTTTGTAAAAGTCAATGTTGCCCCGGAAAAAACAGACTGGGTATACAAACCGAACGAAAAAGTCAAGTTTGCGGTTTCCATCACAAAAAATGATATTGAACTTCCGAATGTAGCTGTTCGGTATGAAGTCGGGCCTGAGATGATGCCGCCCGTTAAAACGGAAAACGTCGTATTAAAAAACGGAACGACGGTCATTGACGGAGGAACCCTGAAGGAAGCCGGCTTCTTGCGTTGTCGTGTAGTAGCTTCTTACGAAGGGAAGGAATATAGCGGATTGGCAACCGCCGCTTTTAGCCCTGATGCCATTCAATCGACCACGAATGAGCCGGAAGACTTTTGGACGTTCTGGCAAAAAGCGAAGGCCGAGGCGTCGAAAATACCGCTGGATGCCCGTGTACGGTTGTTGCCCGAGCGTTGTACCGAGAAGGTAAATGTGTATGAAGTGAATATCCAAAATTATAAGCCGGGGACTCGCTTGTTCGGGATTGTTTGCGTGCCGAAAGCTCCGGGAAAATATCCGGCGCTTCTACATGTGCCGGGGGCGGGAGTCCGTGGTTATTATGGAGATGTAAATACGGCTGAAAAAGGAGTTATCACCTTGCAAATAGGTATTCATGGGGTTCCGGTCACTCTTGATGCATCCGTTTATAACAATTTGAGTGCCGGTGCACTGGATGGCTATCCGAATTATAATCTCGATGATAAAGACCGCTATTATTATAAGCGAGTATATTTAGGATGTGTGCGTGCCGTGGATTTTATTTTCAACCTGCCGGAGTTTGACGGGAATAATATTGTTGTGATGGGAGGTAGTCAAGGAGGAGCATTATCGATAGTGACAGCCGCTCTGGATAATCGTATAAAAGGATTGGTCGCTTTTTATCCCGCCCTCTGCGATTTAACGGGTTATTTACACGGTCGAGCAGGCGGATGGCCCCATTTGTTCAGCGCCTCGAATTTATCGTTCAATAATACATCTCAGAAGATTGAAACGAGTAAATACTATGATATTGTAAATTTCGCCCGTCATTTGAATGTTCCCGGGTTTTACTCATGGGGGTATAATGATGTGACTTGTCCCCCGACTTCGATGTATGCCGCGTACAATGTAATAACGGCCCCTAAAACTCTTTTCCTTGCCGAAGAAACCGGACACTGGACGTATCCCGAACAATGGGAAAAGGCCTATGACTTTGCGCTGAAATTACTTAAAAAATAATTTTACTTGGTTAGCCCATAAGGATTAGTAGAAGACGTTTCGGAGGTTTTTTATCCGTTAAACAGTTTTGGGAGGTTTAACGGGGAAGGATAATATCAAAGATTAACGCTTTTTGAAGATTCTATTTCGCAAAACTAAGCGTCCTTTGTTTTTAATTTCATTTTCTTTGCCTTTGCTGAATCGTATAAAACGATGACCGGAGTGCAATGGCTGAATCTTCCGACTGAGCATGAATAACGGATAAGTAAATGAAATGATGAAAATGAATACCTTTCATTCCCATATTATAGTTTTGATTTTTTTCCTGGTTATAGGCCCCGTATATGGTAATAATACAGCTTATCTTGATGGCAAAATATATCTGGATCATGATTCTCTTATCCTGGAAAATTCAAAGATCAGAAGAACGTATACATTTAATCAGGGAAATCTGATCACTCAATCTATTTTCAATAAAACGTCGAATTTTACATGGCATGCTACCGATAATGTTCCCGATATGAATCTTCCCGGAACGGAAAAAGAGAAGGCGGAATTAGTGTCTTTTCGCACCTATGTAGTCGAAGAAACGTTATCTCAACAAGCCTATCTCGAAGCCGAAATTATTTATACGTTGGGGAACTTGTCGATAAAGAGAATCCTCCGGTTATATCCTGCTTGTCCTGCTATCGGAATGGATTTTTATTTTAAGGGAAACGGGAATCTGTTGAAATACCCGGATGAGAGTCTTTTAGATAAAGACTTATCGGATGTGAAATTTGTCGCATCCCAAAAAGCACGTTCATTAGCGCCTGTTATGGAAAAACTTTCCCTTGACGGGAAGCATTGGAATTGTCGAGTCGTGGATTTATCCGAAATGACGGATCATTTGAATGATTTGGTTACAGTAAATGACTACCAGACTTATCAGGAACGCCTATTCAGAGGAAATATTCTTTTTGCAAAAGATATGGAGAACGAAGAGGGCGTTTTTTTGCTGAAAGAAGCGCCCTCTCCGAATGCTCAATTACAATACTTATCAGGCGATTATTTAGTTTCTTTCGGACAAATCAGGATGCTTGGATTCGGAATAGATTCCGAGGATATCCGGCCCGACCGATGGACGCCGGGTTATTCGGCCGTTTGCGGAGTTTTCTCCAAGACGGAATATTCTGCCTTAAAAGCGCTAAAAACCTATCAGAATAAGTTACGGAAAAGAATTTCCGAAAGAGATGAAATGGTGATGATGAATACATGGGGAGATCGGGGACAGGATAGCCGGATTAACGAGAAATACATTATCGAAGAATTAGAACTGTGTGCGAAATTAGGAATATCCCATTTTCAGATTGACGACGGTTGGCAGACCGGCAAAAGTCCCGCTTCTATTGGCGGAGGATCCTTCGATAATATATGGGAGAGTGAAGACTATTGGCTTCCCAACAAGGCTAATTTCCCCGATGGTTTTACATCGATCTTAAAAAAGGGCAAAGAGCTTGGTATCGAAATATGTTTATGGTTTAATCCGAGTTATACGGATAATTATGTGAATTGGAGGAAAGACGCCGAAGTTCTGGCCGGGTTGTACAAAAAATATGGAATACGCACTTTCAAAATCGACGGATTGCGAATTCATAATAAGATATCGGAACTCAGGGTGGATAGTTTATTGAATGCCGTACAGAAAGCTTCGGACTATGATGCCGTAATCAATTTGGATGTTACGGCGGATAAACGTTTCGGTTATCTCTATAAAAATGAATACGGAAATATCTTTTTGGAAAACAGATATACGGATTTCGGAAATTATTATCCCTATTGGACATTGAGGAATTTGTGGTGCTTGTCGAAATATGTACCGGCACAAAATCTGCAAATTGAATTTTTGAATAAGTGGAGAAACGAAAATATCTATAAAAATGATACCTTTGCTCCGAAATCATACGATTTTGAATACTTGTTCGCCATTACAATGATGGCGCAGCCGTTAGCTTGGATGGAAGCCCATAATTTACCTGCTGAGGCTTTTTCTTTAGGAAAAGTAATTGAAAAATACAGAACTATCCAACAGGATATTCATAAGGGGGATATACTTCCTATCGGTGAAAAACCCGACGGGCGGTCGTGGACCGGATTTCAAAGCTTACAGGATAAGCAAGGCTATTTCCTTGTTTTCAGGGAATTAAATGATCAAGCGAATAGTATGATGAAAACATGGTTAAAGCCGGGTGCTAAGATTCGGTTAAAGTATCTTTTGGGAAATGGGACTGATTTTGAAGTCACTGTTAACGAAAGAGGAGAGGTTCCGTTTTCTTTGAAGACCGCCAATCATTATGGCCTTTATAAATATACAATTATAAAATAAAAATCGTCAGATCATGAATAGACGTAAATTTATATCAAAAACAGTATTGGGAGGAGCAAGTGTATTGACTCTTTCAGGTTTGAATTCTTCTTATATATGGGGACAAACGAATGCCGATCGCCGGTTACCCGCTATCTTGGGCGGAACGAAATCCCATCTCGGTTTATGGCCGGATTGGCCTGTTTGGAAATCACCCGATTATGATGAGGGTGTTTTAAAGGTTTTACGAAGCGGCGTTTGGTCAAGATCCAAAGTTACCGAAGAATTCGAAAGCAAGTGGGCGGAACTTATCGGCACAAAGAGATGTCTGTCAGTGGTAAACGGGACGAATGCGTTAGTCGCGGCTTTGGCACAATTCAATATCGGTCCCGGTGATGAAGTCATCGTTCCCCCGTATACGTTTGTTGCGACGGTACAAGCTGTTCTGATGAATGGCGCCTTACCGGTTTTCGCAGATGTCGATCCGACTACATTTCAAATAGATCCCGTAAAAATAGAAGAGAAAATTACTCCTCGGACAAAGGCCATTTTGCCGGTACACATTTTGGGGATTCCTGCTGATATGACCCAAATAATGGCAATAGCCACGAAGCATCATTTAATCGTAATTGAAGATGCTTGCCAGGCGCATTTGGCGGAAGTAAGCGGTAAAAGAGTCGGCTCTATCGGTAATGCCGGATGCTTCAGTTTCCAAACATCCAAAAATATGCCTATCGGTGAAGGAGGCGCTATTGTCAGCAATGATTCCGAATTTATGGATCGGTGTTATTCGTATCATAATTTGGGCTTTCCTTATGGATCTCAACCGGGTAATGTGAGCGGTGGAGCAATTAGGGTCGGATATAAGATACGGTTCACAGAATATCAAGCGGCGATAGGGCTTGTACAGATGAAAAATCTGGAGAAAGAAACGGATATTCGATGGACAAATGCCCAATATTTATCGAAGAGGATAAAAGATATTCCCGGTGTCTCTTCCGCCAGATTATATCCCGAAACCACAAAAGCCGTTTATCATTTATATCCGCTATTATATAATAAGAATGCGTTTAAAGGGATGTCTCGGGCTTTGTTTTTGGAAGCACTACGTGCAGAAGGAATACCTTGTTCTCCCGGCTATACGCCATTGCAGACTCAATCGTTTATCCAAGCGGCTTTCGAATCGAAATTGTATCGAAAATTATATACAACAGATGATTTGAATTATCATAATTTCCTGATGCATAATAAGTGTCCCGTTAGTGATCGGATCTGTAATGAAGAAGCAATATGGCTCACACAAAACCTCTTGTTGGGGACTGTTTCGGATATGGATCATATTGCAAACGCGGTTGAGAAAATCTATCGGAATGCCGATAAAATCGTGCTGAAGTTCAAAAAAGGATAAGAATAAATAAATGTTATGAAGTTATTATACAGGTATCTGATCGTCTTGTTTTTCCTAATGGGAACCGCTGTTTCTTATGGACAAAAGGACCCATCCTTTTCCCCTGGTCATTTTGTTTGGAAAGCAGGTGTGGCACGTAAAACTATTACTCCTTCAACTTCGGTATGGATGGGAGGGTATGCCAGCAGAACGTCGCCTTCGGAAGGGGCCGTTCACGATTTATGGGCCAAAGCGCTTGCTCTGGAGGATGCTAAAGGGCTTCGATCGGTATTGGTTACCCTGGATTTAGTAGCAATTCCTAAAGATTTCTCGGATAAATTGAGGGATAAAATCAAAAAAACATATGGACTGGAAAAGGCGCAGATTATATTGAATTGTTCGCATACGCATTCCGGCCCGGTTGTGGGGCGGGCGCTACATTATATTTATCCGATGAAAACCGGTGATTGGCACAAAGTTGATGAATATACCGGTGAATTGGAAGAAATGCTGTTTGAATTAGTCGGAGAGTCGATGAAAAACATGAAGCCGGCAAAGATATATACTCAAAACGGAATCACTCGTTTTCAGGTGAATAGGCGCAATAATAAAGAAAACGAACTGACAGGTACCACTTCTCTGAAAGGGCCTAACGATTATGCCGTCCCCGTAATGAAAGTAGAGGGTACGGATGGAAACCCGATTGCCATTGTCTTCGGATATGCCTGTCATCCTACCACATTGTCGATGAATCGCTTTTCCGGCGATTATCCGGGGTTCGCCCAGATTGAATTGGAAAAAATGTATCCCGGTGCAACGGCTTTGTTTTTCCAAGGGGTAGGCGCCGATCAGAATCCTTTGCCAAGGCGCACGATTCCGTTGGCTAAGCAATACGGGAAACAATTAGCGGCGGCTGTGGAGAGTGTTTTATCCGGAGAGATGAAGCCTCAGGAAAGCCGACTGCGAGTGAAATATAAGGAAGTCGATATTCCTCTTGCCCAACCATTAACAATAGAGCAAATGCAAGAAGTCGCCAACCGGAATGATTTCGAAGGACGATGGGCAAAAGGGACGATCGCCGAATATAAGAAGGAAGGTTCATTCATCAAAACCTATCCTTATCCGATCCAATATTGGAAATTGGGAAATCAATCTCTTTTTGTGATGGGAGGCGAGGTATTGGTTTCTTATGGAATCCAATTGAAAGAATGGTACGGACAAGATATTTTTGTGATGGCTTATGCCAATGATGTGATGGGGTACATTCCTTCCGCCAAGGTCATCGAAGAAGGCGGTTATGAAGGCGATACGGCTCATCGCGTATATGGATTGCCTGCAAAATGGGATCCGAAAATCGAAGATATTATATTGGGAGGAATTAAAGAATTAGTGATAAATACGATAAATACAAATCAATAAATTAGAAATTAAAGCATGAAAAAGATTATTTTATTACCAGCGTTTTTATTTTTTCTTTTGATCGGTTGCAATACGAGTCAAAAAGAGAACAAGAGTAATCAAAAGACAAATGAAACCACTGCGCAAGACACATTGATCGGCAAGCGTTATTTTTCCGGGTTCGAGGATGCGCACGATACGTATAATGCGATATCCAAAGCCAGCGACGGAAAGATTTATTATGTCCTGTCCTCAACGAGGCATGATGTCGGAGGCCAATTATACTGTTACGATCCGCAAGCCGATAAAGTTGAATTTCTAGCCGATCTATCGGAAGCATTGGGAGAAAAGCAGCAAAAATATATTGCTCAAGGGAAAAGCCACGTCGAATTTTATGAAAAAGACGGGAAGTTATATTTTGCCACTCATCTGGGATATTATCAGATGATCGACGGGGCGGAAACTGTTCCGACGGTCGCTCCCGAAGGATACAAGCTTTATCCGGGAGGACATTTTTGTTATTATGACTTAAATACCAAAGAACTGAAAAGTTTAGCTATTGCCCCCGAGGGTGAAGGAATTATCACGGTGGTGATGGATAAAGAGCGTGATCATCTTTACGGATTAACATGGCCTAAAGGATTGTTGATCGATTATGATATTAAAGCGAATACGTTACGGAATGTAGGGGCTGTTTCAAAAGCAGGCGAAACACAGTTGGGAACGGATAACTTCCGGGTAATTTGTCGTTCGATGTTTATTGATCCGCGTGATGGAAACGTCTATTATTCGACCGGAGACGGAGACATTTTTTACTATAATCCTTCGCTGAAAGCACCTGAAAAATTAGATGGAGTAGATTTGCGGCTCGATTATTTTGGAACGTATGATCCGAAAGATGCCGGAAGCATGGGTTATAACTGGAGAAAAATATATTGGTATGGACCCGAAAACAAGGCGTACGGCGTTCATGGCAATTCAGGGTACTTGTTTAGTTTCGACCCGAAAGAGAAAAAAATCGAGATCGTGGATCGGATTACTTCCGAACCGTCCCGGAAAAGCGGCATGTTCGATTTATTCAGTTATGGCTATTTAGGCTTTACCATTAATAACGACGGAGTAATTTATTACTTGACGGGCGCTCCGATTTATGAAAACGGAAAAAGGGTTGCCGGAGTGAATAAAATCAATAAAGGTGCGGCGAAGGGATTGGAACACCTCCATCTCGTGACGTATGATATCAATAAAAAGGAATATAAAGACTTGGGAGGTGTATTTTATGAAGACGGAACGTATCCTACTTATGTAAATTCCATTGCTTTGGATGATAACGGCAACGTATATACCTTGGCGCGTTTTATACACAACGGGAAAGAGATAGAGGATTTGGTGAAGATACAATTGCAAAAATAGTGTTGAAATTTTCAATATAAGATTATAAACCGATAAAAATAAAATTTATGAAATCAAAAAAGGTAACAAGAAGATCGTTCTTGACTACCGCAGCTGCAGGTGCGGCTGCAATAGCCAGTGCAAATGTTGTAAAACCGCTGGAAAACATTTCCTCCAATATTTATGAGCAACGGGCCGATAAGTTGGCTGCGTTAGGCGGAGAGCCCGTTGTCAAAAACAAAGTATGGCCCAAATGGCCTTATGTGGATGAAAAAATAGTGGAAAGCGTAGCCAAAACAGTCAGAAGCGGTAAATGGAATAGAATCGATGATGGCGTGAACGGCGCAGTACCGACGTTTGAGAAAAAATATGCTCAAATGTTGGGTGTAAAAGGATGTGTAACGACCGGTTCGGGAACGCAGGCGCTGCATACGGTGGTCGAAGCGATGGGTTTTGGACCCGGTGATGAGATCATCACAACCCCCTACACCGATATGGGGACTATTTCTGCTATTATCAGCGCCCGGGCGCTTCCTGTAATGGTAGATCTGGACAAAGAATCGTTTCAATTAGACCCTGCGGAAGTGGCGAAGAAAGTAAATAAAAACACCGTTGCGATCATCCCTGTTCACATGATGGGGCAACCTTGCGATTTGGAAAGTATCATGGAGATTGCCAAAAAACACAACTTAAGGGTGATTGAAGATGCCTGTCAGGCGCATCTGGCCGAATATCAGGGCAAAAAGCTGGGATCGATTGGCGATGCCGGATGTTTTAGTTTCCAGACGAGTAAAACAATTTGTTGTGGAGAAGGTGGCGGAATCAGCAGTAACGATGAAAAACTGTTGGATGATTGCTATACGGTAATGAATCATGGGACGAATAAACAAGGACGTTCGGTTACGATTGGTCCGAAGTATCGTATGAATCAACTCGAGGCATCCATTCTTATGGAACAGTTGAATCATGCCCAGGAACAGTTTGAAACCCGAAATAGGAACGCCGCCTACCTGACGTCCAAATTGAAAGGCTTTAAAGGGCTTGTTCCTCAGAAATTGTATAAAGGAACCACCAAAGGATCGTTTTACCTTTATACCATGGCTTATCATAAAGAGCATTGGAATAATGTTCACCGGGATGTTTTTCTGAAAGCCGTTGCCGCCGAAGGAATCGGACTAAGTCCATATATCAAAAACGGATTGCATCGCGAACCTTGGACGGAAAATATCCTTGCAAGAAAAGAATATAAAACCATGTATTCGGCCCAAAGGCTTCAACAATTTAAACAGGATTTGTATTTGCCTAATTGCGATTGGGTCTGCGACAACATGGTTATGTTATGGGCGTCCGGACCGTTACTCGGAACGCAGAAAGACATGGACGACGTGATCAATGCCATCATGAAGGTATATGATAACAGGGACAAATTGCATTTGATTTCTTAAGGAGAAAAATATTTCCCGCGGATAACGCGGATGAACACAGATATATCTTATTTCTGCTGAAATCCGCTTAATCTGCGGGAGATAGATTATAAATTCAGGTCGTATCAAAAAGAATTATTTTTTATTTAGAAATAAAAACATGAAATTGAAAAATGTATCTCGAAGATCGTTTTTAACGACCGTAACTGCCGGTGCGGCAGCCGTAGCAACTGCGAACGTTGTTAAGCCGTGGGAAAACATAGCCGATACTATCTATGGAAAATCCGGAGAATCACCCCAACAATTAAAAATAGGCACGTTCGATGTGGATGCTACGCCGCCGGTGGGGAACGATTTGGCTTATGATCCGATGACCGCTTCATGGGATTTCTCTTTGCGGGCGAGGGGAATTGTTCTCATCGGCGCCGGCAAACCGATCGTCTTATGCGCGATTGATTGGATAGGAATAGCCAATGAATCGCAGGATGTTTTTAAACAATCGCTGGCGCTTGCCGCAGGAACTACTCCGGGGCGAGTGGCGGTACATACCGTTCACCAACATGATGCGCCGATATGCGATTTCACGTCGGAAAAAATATTGAAGAAAAATCATCTTCCGGTAGGATGTTTTGACGGAACTTTTGCCCGGATATTGATCAAAAATATCCAACAAGCTATCGGCAATACACTTAAGAATTTACAAGCTGTAACGGCTGTCGGCTTTGGAAAAGCTCCCGTATATGAAGTCGCTTCCAATCGAAGGATAGATATGGTAAACGGCAAAATCCGGACGATGAGAGGCTCTTCTTGCGATGATCCGTCCTTGAGAGCGAAACCCGAAGGACTTATCGATCCGGAGGTCTCCGTACTCAGTTTTTGGAATAAAGAGAAACCCGTAGCCGTTTTGAGTTTTTATGCCACGCATCCGCAGAGTTATTACCGGACAGGCATTGCGAATCCCGATTTTCCGGGCATTGCGCGGTGTATGCGCCAATTAGCGGTTCCCGATGCTTTACATATTCATTTTAATGGAGCCGGAGGAAATATCGCGGCCGGAAAATACAATGACGGAAGTCGGATAAATCGATTGGTGTTGGCTGAAAGAATGGCCGATGGGATGAAACGGGCATGGGACCATACGATTAAAGCTTCCGTATCCTCAAAAAATATTCAATGGGCTACGCAACCCGTCTTGCTTCCCGTCAATTCCAAGACGGCGGGGATAGAGAAAGAAATGTTCAAACAAACGGGCCCTTATCTAACCAATAATATGGGCCGGTTAGGATGGTACAAACGAGCCTTGGAAGGCAAAACCATCGATATGAATTGTCTCGCTATAAATGATAATATCCGTGTTTTCTTTGTTCCCGGAGAGTTATTTATCGAGTATCAATTAAACACAAAAGCGATGGCGCCCGATAAGTTTGTCGCCATGGCAGCTTACGGCGATTACGGGCCTTTTTATATAGGTACCAAACAAGCCTATCAGGAAGGAGGATACGAAATAGAATCGAGTCCCGTAACAGAGGAGGCGGAAAAAGTTATTTTAGATACCATTCATTCCCTTTATAGGCAAACGGAATAGGCGGAACACCTTTTTGTTTTCTTGCTACAGGAATGTCGTAAGAACCGGAGAGAATCAATCAATACAAAACAATATGAAAAGCAGATAAAATGAAAAGAAGAGATTTTATAAAAGAAGCTGCAATTGCGGGTGCTACATGGGGGCTGGCCAATAAATTGGCGGCTAATTCTCCAAATACCCTCTTATGGGAATCGCAAAAACATCAAGATGAGATTCGTGCTGTTTTATTGCATCTAAGTTATAATATGTGGGAAGATTATACCCCGACGCAATATCAAACAAAGGATTATCCGAAAAACGACCTCCGTGAAGCGCGGGCATGGGCTCATTGTTTCCAACCTGAGTTGACATTTGACAGGGACATGTGGAATAAGGTGACCGGTTTAATGGCGCAGAGGAATTTGAATATGGTCATAATCGACTTAGGCGATGCTGTAAAATACGATAGTCATCCTGAAATAGCCGTCAAAGGCGCTTGGAGCCCTTCTCAATTGAAAAACGAATTAAAGCGTCTTAGAGAAATGGGATTGGAGCCGATACCGAAATTGAATTTTTCAGCGGGGCATAAAGCATGGTTAGGTCCTTATCAACGCATGCTTTCTTCCAATCAGTATTACGCCGTATGTAAGGATTTAATAGAAGAGGTATGCAATCTGTTTGACTCTCCCCGTTTTTTCCATTTAGGAATGGACGAAGAGACCGCAGGCCATCAATCAAGGCATCAGTATGCGGTAATCCGTCAAGGGGATTTATGGTGGCATGATTTCTACTATTTGACGGATATCGTCGAAAAACAAAATATACGGCCCTGGATATGGTCGGATTATGCATGGCATAATGAAGAGGTGTTTTTTAAAAAGATGCCTAAATCGGTATTGCAAAGCAATTGGTATTATGGCGAAGAATTTAAGAATGAACCGAATTCCATAAACGATATTTATGTGAAGCTTTACGATAAATTGGAAGCTCATGGATATGATCAGATTCCTACAGGAAGTAATTATTCTACAGATTTGAATTTTATGCGGACGGTTGATTATTGCACAAAAATCATCTCTGCCGAGCATTTAAAAGGTTTTATGCAATCGGTTTGGATGCCCATGTTACCTCCTTTTCTTCAAAAGCATACCGACGCGGTTAACCAAATAGGGGACGCTATTTGACGCTTTTTGAAGATATTATTTCGCAAAAGTGAACATTCACGTCTTTTATTTTAAATTTCTTTGTATAAAGATAAGACGAGAACTACATCCGATTACGAAAGGTGTCGTTTAAGTTGAGGGATTATTATTGATACGTGAAAAGGATGGGTGATATAGTATATGCTTGTCAAACAAAAGGCGGACAACATTTGCTTTTATCAACAAAGAGCTTGAAAGCTTCTTGCAGAATCTCCGCTGAATTACGGAAGTCTTACAATTCCATTTCAAACTCTTCGCAAAGGAACAGAAAGCCTGAAAATATTTTGCAGAACTTCCGCCGATACGCACATCGTCTGCGGGAAACTTTCAGGCTTTCCGCTGCTCCGCGAAAAGGCTGTAAAACTTTTTCAAGCTTTCCGTAGAGAGACAGGAAGGGCGCAAAACTTTTTTAAGCTTTCCGCCGGTTAGCAGAAAGGCTGCAAACGATTTGCAACCATAGGAAATCAGAGTTTTATTTAATAATGTGCAGTATGTTACGAATAACATTTAACCGTTTATCGACAAAGGTGTTGGGCAATTTGGCCCAACGTGTGTTGGCCGTACTTTCCGGCCATTTGGAAGGTGTTTTGAAAGATAATCCGTTAGTATCCGTGTTAACGAAAACCAACGATAAATACCAAAATGTAGTCATTAAAAAGACCTACAGTGAACTGGGCGAAGAAGTGAGAAACAAGGATCTTCGTCGTGATCGTTTTTTTTACAATTTTAGGCGGCTTTTGATCTCCTTATCTGTTTTTACAGGTACAGCCAAAAATGCAGACGCGGAGGCATTGCTTCGGGTTTTTGATGAGGTTGGCGATATCACAGGATTATCGTATGCTGCTCAAAATACCGTAATGGGGAAATTGTTTCAGAAATTATCTACGGAAGAAAGACAAGCTGCGATTACGCGTTTGGGGTTGACAGAGGAATATGAATTATTGAAGAGCGCGCAAGATGATTTCGAAACCATTTCGGGCGAACAAACGAATACGAATTCGTCATTAAGACAAATACCCTCCGCATCCGAAAGTCGTCAGGAATTGGAAGATGCCTTGCGGAATTTTTTTGCTTTAGTATCTGCCATGCATAACGAAGAGGCATGGAAGGACTTATATTATGATTTGGATGAGTTGATCAAAGAAGCGAATCGTTCTAATCGGGATAACAAGGACGATAAAGATAAGGACAACCCATCTGGTAAATAATGCAATTAGATATAAATTATTTAATCTAACAAATGGAAAAATCAATTTTATTAAGAGGAACGATATGTGTATTATTATGGATATTTTCCTTTTATTTATTTGCACAAAATCTTTCTGTAAAAGGAAAAGTTACGGATGCAAAAGGAGAGTTGCTGATCGGTGTATCCGTTCAAGTGGAAGGGACAACAGAGGGATCTATTACGGACGCGAATGGTATTTTTACTCTTTTAAATGTTCCTGTTGATGCAACTTTAAAGGTGACGTACGTTGGGATGCAAACACAAACTATCCCAGTGAAAGGAAGGACTTCCATTGATATTGTTTTAGAGGAAGACTCAGAAGCTTTGGAAGAAGTGGTAGTTGTGGGATATGGAACGCAAAAAAAAGTGAATTTAACAGGTTCTGTTTCTTCTATCGATATCGGAAAGATAGCTACAACCCGGCCAATAACAAATTTATCAGCCGGCCTTGCGGGGCTTGCCCCAGGCTTGTATGTCCGTTCTCAGGATAATGACCCTGGCAGTAATGCCACACTAATGATACGCGGACAGGGAACACTGAATAATTCCTCTCCGTTAATTATTATTGATGGTGCAGAAGGAGATATTTCCAGAGTTTCTCCACAAGATATTGAAAATATATCCGTATTGAAAGATGCGGCCTCTGCTTCTATTTACGGCTCGAGAGCTGCAAATGGCGTCATATTAATTACCACAAAGCAAGGAAAATCCGGGAAAATATCCATTAATTATGATGCTTATTATGCCGCCCAGCGGGTTGCCCATCTGATGCCATTTGTCAGTAATAGTGTTGAATGGATGGGGTTGATAAATGAAGGGGCTAAAAATTCTAAACAAGCTCAGATTTATTCTGATGAGAATATTCAATTATGGAAAGAGCATGCCAATGATGACCCGATTCTCTGGCCTAATTCCAGTTGGAATGATGGAGTATTTAGGACTGCAAATACAATGAATCATAATATATCGGCATCCGGTGGAACAGATAAATTAAATTCTTTTGTATCCTTCAATTACGCCAATAATCCCGGAATAATAGAAAATACGGCCTATTCCAGATATAGCATACGGGCTAACAATAAACTACAGATCACCCCGTGGTTAAATGTTGGTGTGAACTTGAACGGAATATTAACCAATAAAGATCGCGGAAGTAGTAATTTGGAGGGTATGTTTGAGAACTCGATTTTAGCAATTCCAACAGTAACGGTTAAACATCCCGACGGGCGATTGGGAGGAACGCAGAATATCGAGGACAATCAGGTTGCGCGCTCGGCATTGGCCTATATGCGGCAGACTTCAGGAAGCAATACATCCCATGTCTTTAACGGACGCTTTTTTGCCTCTTTAAATCCAATAAAGGGCTTCTTTTTAGATGGTTCTTATAATTATTCATTTTATGTAAATAAATTAACGACCATTCCTGTTCCTATAGAACTTTGGAATTTTCAAACCAATACTCAAACCGTTCCAAGTTCAAAAGAACATATATCGGTTACCAATTCCGAAAGCCGATATATGCGGAATTTTATGGATGTAACGGCTGCGTATGAGAAAAATCTTTTTGATAAACTCTATTTTAGAATTATGCTGGGAGGAAGTCAAGAACAGTATGTTTCGGAAGATTTCAGCGCTTCAAAACAAGACTTAATAGATCCAGCCCTTACTCAAATCAACGCAGCAACGGGAGATGCAACAGCATCCGGAACATTATCGGATTGGGCGATGCAATCTTATTTTGGACGATTGAATTTAAATTTGGCTGAAAAATATCTTTTTGAATTTAACTTCAGAAGAGATGGCTCCTCGAGATTCATTGGAAAGAACCGATGGGGAAACTTCCCTTCGTTTTCTGCTGCATGGCGGATATCAGAAGAACCCTTTATGAACTCGTTTCGCTATCAATGGCTTGATAATCTAAAGTTAAGAATCTCTTATGGCTCATTGGGAAACAATGCTGTTGGAAATTACGATGCTATTCCTGTACTATCTACCAATCAATATGTATTTAATAATATTCCGACAGTAGGATTTTATCAGTCAGCAATCTCCAATGCAAATTTAAGTTGGGAATCTACCACTGTTACAAATTTAGGGATAGATTGGGATCTTTTGAAAAATAGACTATCCGGAAGTATTGAGCTATATAATAAATTAACGGATAATATTTTAATTTCATTACCTGCTCCGGATGTTCATGGAATATCAACCATTCCCAAGCAAAATGCAGCAAAAGTGAGGAATAAGGGAGTAGAATTAACGTTGTCTTGGAGAGATAAAATAAACGATTTCAATTATTTTATTGGTACTAATTTCACGTTTAATGAAAATAAAGTAATTAAATTCAAAGGCGATGAATATTCTCTCTCCGGTACGCAAATGATTAAGGAAGGATTGGCTATCAATACCGACTATGTACTTGAAGTGGATAGAATTGTACAAACTCAAACAGATTTGGATTTAATACAGCAAATGATTGAGAATGCGCCACTTGATACGAAAACGAATGTGAAAATGAATCCATTTCCTTTCGGAACTCCACAAATGGGAGATTTTCTTTATAGAGATATAAATGGGGATGGTCTGGTGAACTCCGATGATAGAGTAAATATTGGAAGGGGTTCTAATCCCCAATTGATGTATAGCATTTCATTAGGGGTTGATTATAAAGGAGTGGATGCGTCTATTTCAATGGACGGCGTGGGAAATATAAAACAATATTTTAATAATTCATATTATACCACACAGCTCCGATGGTCAAGGATTGTTAACCGAGAAGTTGCTGATGGAAGATGGTATGAGGGGCGTACAACAGCGGCCGGTTATCCGCGATTTCTGTTGGAAGGCGATAATAGGAATCTTCAGTCAAGTGATTTTTGGCTTCAAGATGTTTCTTATTTTAAAATCAGGAATATTCAAATAGGATATTCGTTTCCTCAAAATATAATTTCTCGTATTGATTTAACGAAGTTAAGAATATATGGTGGCCTGGAGAACTATTTTACCTTTACTAAATTTAAAGGAATGGATCCTGAAGTTCCCGGAATGTCTATAATACTCCCCAAAATTAGGACAAGAAGTTAAGTAGTATCTTTGTGCGTAAAAGACAAAGAATTATGAATAAAGGAAGTCGGAGAAAATTCAGTGCTGAATTTAAAGCCAAAGTAGCGTTGGAAGCATTGCAAGAACGAGAAACCATTGAAAGTTTGTGTAAAAAATATGATTTGCATCCCAATCAGGTAAGCCAGTGGAAACGTTCTTTCAAGGAAGAAGGAAGCAAGGTCTTTGAAAAGAGTGTCGGGCATGATGAATTATCAGAAAAAGACCGTCTGATAGCAGAACTTTATCGTCAGATAGGGGAATTGAAGGTTGACAATGACTGGTTAAAAAAAAAGCTGCGATGATGCCTCCGGAAGTACGCCGCGAATTGGTCGAACGTCAATCTCCGGAGATGAGTATAGTGCGTCAATGCAAGCTGCTTTCGATTCACCGTAGCGGGTTGTACTACACCCCTTCTCCTGAAAGTGAGGAGAATTTGGGGATTATGCGTTGGTTGGACGAACAATATCTTTCCACTCCATTTTATGGTGTTGAGCGACTTCTACCCTTACTCACCCTGTTAGGGTATAGAATCAACCGTAAACGGCTCAGACGGTTAATGCGCATGGTGGGTTGGCAGACCCTTTATCCGGGCACAAGGACCACTATCCCGGGAAAGGATGGGCACAAATACCCCTATTTGTTGAAAGGGCTGAAGATTGACAGGCCGAATCAGGTTTGGGCCATTGACATCACCTATATTCCCATGTCGAAAGGGTTTATGTATTTGTTTGCCATTATCGATGTTTACTCACGTTATGTGGTGGGCTGGAGCCTGAGTAACACGATGAGCGCGGAATGGTGTGTGGATTGTATCGAAGAGGCTATCTCGGTACATGGAACACCGGAAATAATCAATTCTGACCAAGGCAGTCAGTTCACTTCGGATATTTACACCGATTGCCTGAAAAGGCATGAGATTCGCATCAGTATGGACGGTAGAGGTCGTGCCATCGATAATATCTTTATTGAACGTTTATGGCGCAGTGTGAAGTACGAACACATCTATTTGCATGCGTATGACGATGGAAACAGTTTGTGGAAGGGATTGAACGGGTACTTCCGGTTCTATAATCACGACAGGCTCCATCAGAGCCTTGGCTACCGACCGCCGATAGAAGTCTTCCAATGTGGAACGGGACGGCTGAAAACGGCCTGATAGGGAGAGCCTTTTTTTAGCTCATTCCGCTTCGGCTACGCCTTCGCTCCATGAGCTAAAGAAAAAACAGCGAATAAAATGAAAGAAAAGTATTATAAACCAAATAATAAGTATAAATTTGTATGAAGATATTTATCTTAACGCACTTAATAAAGTGATAATACCTGTCCTACAACTGGGGAGTAGTGTAGTCCTATCCTTCCATGAAACAAATTGTTTTTGGTATAAATTTATCATTCTAAATTGAAATCATTATGAAAAAGATATACATATTGGGAGTGTTAGCATCATTATTGATAGTGCTTTTCACGGGCTGTTATGATTTGGATCGTTTTCCGCAAGATAAATTAAGCTCATCTACTTTTTGGAATACGGAAGATCAAGCCGAACAATCGATTAATGCTTGTTATGTTGCTATGAGGCAAACTCAAACATTTAGTCAACTTTTCGGAATGGATTGTGTGTCTGATATCGGATTCGGATATGATAGTCAAGGTTACTTGAGCATTAGTAATGGTACATTCACATCCACCTCAAACTATGCTTCAGATCGGTGGAAACAATCTTACGAAGGTGTGTTTCGGACAAATAATGCGATTCGGAATGTTACGGAAATGGAAATTAGTGAAGAATCGAAAAATCAGATTATAGGACAAGCTAAATTTCTTCGAGGATTATTTTATTTCTTTTTAATGCAGCATTTCGGAGGTGTACCGTTATACGATGAAACGACCGATTATAATAAAGATTATATGGAATTGCTGAAGCCTCGAAATACAGAAGAAGAGACAAGAGCTTTTATATTAAAAGATTTGTCGGATGCGATATCTTCCCTTCCTGTAAAATGGGCTCAAACTGATTATGGACGAGCCACTAAAGGTGCCGCATATGCTTTAAGAGGAAAAGTTTATCTTTATAATAAACAATATGACTTAGCGGCAAAAGATTTTGAAGAAATTGTATTGGATCCCGGAAAGAAAGGATACGGTTATGAATTATATCCCGATTATGCTGATCTTTTTACGCAAAAGGGTCATAGAAGCAATGAAATGATATTTTCGATACAGACTTATTTTCAAGTAGGATATAACTTAGGTATGCCCTATGCTCATTATATGGGGAGTAATGCTTGCATCGGAACAAGCTGGAATAATGTCATGCCGTCGGTTGGACTCGTGGACAGCTATGAATGCAAAGACGGCCGTCCTTTCAATTGGAATGATTTTATTCCCGGATACAATGAAAATACTGAAATAAGGGAACAAACGCTAAAAGCTACCTTAACCGAAGATTTAACCTCAGTAAAGACCTATCCAAAGTATTACAAGGAGCTTTTGGCAATGTATGAACAGCGAGATCCGAGGATGAAAGAAACTATCATTCTACCCTATACGTATTATCAGGGTTATGTGGGAGGCAAAAATAAATTATGTGAATTTGTTTATGCAACCGGCGTAAACACGGTAAATGGCTTTATTGTAATTAATCGTTATAAGAATAATTATTTGTATTTGTATCGGAAGTTTGTACCGGAAGGAGATATGGGTATTTCCGGCCTTTCAAGAGATAACATACCTATTGATTTTCCGCTCATTCGCTATGCTGATGTTCTACTCATGTTAGCGGAATGCTATAATGAACAAGGTCAATTAGATGATGCGGTTAAATATATTAACAAAGTAAGACAGCGTCCCTCGGTAAATATGCCTGAAATTAACAGTGGCTCTGTTTGGTTGGAAGCTCGCACTAAAGACGCTGTATTTAATAGAATTATGCATGAACGGGCGGTGGAATTTCCTGCTGAAGGATTAAGATATTATGATATCAGGAGATGGGAAGTTGCAAAAAAAATAATGAACGGAGATGTTGCTGATGCATTAGGAAACCATATCTATTACACAAAATTTGAAGACAAGGATTATCTTTGGCCGATTCCGGGAAGTGAAATAGATAAAAATCCGAAATTAATTCAAAATCCTGGATGGCAGTAACCCGCTATTAAATACAAAATATATATTGTAATGCGATTAATATTCTTTTCTATACTCTTGTTGTTTTTTATCTCTTTCTCTTATAGTCAAAATTCAGCACAGATAAGGGAGTATGAAAACGCATATACCACCTATCCCTTTTCGGATCCTGATCCTATACCCGTTTTTGGGAAGATTTATCCTTACTATAGGTATGACGGATTTACTGAAAGAGCAGAAAAAAAATCATGGAAAATTGTTGAACTGGAAAATGATTTTCTTAAAATAAAGATTTTTCCGGAGATCGGTGGAAAAATAGGATCCGTAATTGACAAGACAAATGGGAAAGAATTATTCTATGGCAATGATGTAATTAAATTCAGAGATATATCCTTGAGAGGACCATGGACAAGCGGAGGAATCGAGTTCAATTACGGGGTGGTGGGGCACGCTCCTACTTGTTCTTTTCCTGTGGATTATACAACTCTTGAAAAGGACGATGGAAGTGTTAGTTGTTTTGTCGGAGCTTTGGATTTATTGACAAGAACTCGCTGGACAGTAGAAATTAATTTGCCTAAAGACAAGGCTTGGTTCACTACTCGCTCTTTTTGGCATAATCCTACTTCAGGAATACAACCTTACTATAATTGGGTTAATACGGGAATTCTTGCTAAAGAGGATTTGAAATTCATCTTTCCCGGAAAATATATTATCCGTCATGATGGGGTTGCATTGTCTTGGCCAAAAGATTCTTCCAGGAATAAAAATTTATCCCGATGGGTGGATAATAATTATATTGGTTCCAAATCTTACCATATTACAGGAGTTCATAGTCCTTATTTTGGAGCTTATTGGGCTTCGGAAGATGCCGGAGTGATGCATTATGCCGAGAGAGATGAAAAATTGGGGCGTAAAATTTTCAGTTGGGCCTTGTCTGATCAGGGTAAAATTTGGGAGGAATTACTTACGGACAATAACGGGCAATACGTAGAGCTTCAGAGCGGAAGGCTTTTTAATCAAAACATGCCTATAAGTAGTCTTACTCCTTTTAAACAGATCGGCTTTATGCCCTATTCCACTGATACCTGGGATGAATATTGGTTTCCTTACAAAAAAACCGGAGGTGTGAGTAATGTAACGTTGGAAGGAATAATACATATAAATGAAAGTGATGAATTATTTTCACTCAATTTCTATCCTTTGCAAAAAATAGAAGACACTCTTAAATTTTATAGTAAAGCAGAGGCATTACTTCTTCAAGAACCGGTGTCATTGGAAATTGCGGAATCCTATGAGTTTCGGACTTCTTTACTAAAAGCTGATTCCATTTATCTGATAAGGTTAGGTACTAAAATAGTATGGAGTAAAGAATCCGTTGCTCTTGAAAGACCTGTGGAAAAAAACAATAAATTTGATTGGGATACGGCGCAAGGACAGTATCTCCGGGGAAGAGACTTTTTCGGATTAAGACTATACGATCAGGCGGAAGCCTATATACGGAAATCATTGGAATACGATGAGTATTTCCTACCTTCATTAACTGAAATGTCTCGTCTTTTTTATAATAAAATGAACTATGATTCAGCTTTTTATTATGCATATAAGGCTTTAAGTGTCGATACATATGATCCTGCGGCAAATTTTGAATATGGAAGAGCCTCATTGAAACGAAAGAGGTATAATGATGCTTTGGATGGATTTGAAGTCGCGTCTCTTTCAGTTCCCTTTCGGAGCGCGGCATACACGGATATTTCTAAAATTTACCTGTTGAAAAAAGAATATTGCAAAGCAATAGAATATGCAGAGAAAAGTTTAATAAATAATAAGTACAATATCGAAAGTTTGCAATTGCTCGGCTTATTATACGGCCTAACAGGGAATAAAAATAAAGCAAATTCTCTTAACGAATTAATTCGAATTATAGATCCTTTAAATCATTTTATTAGGTTTGAAGACTATTGGCAAAATAAGACTCCTTCGAATCTAAAGAGCTTTCAAAGCACTATTAAAAATGAAATGCCGGAACAAATCTATTTGGAATTAGGTGTTTGGTATTATTCTTTAGGCTTAAACGAAAGAGCATTAGGCGTTTTTAGCCTTGCCCCTTTAAATTCGGAGATAAAATATTGGGAAGCTTATCTGAAAAAGGATGTTGAGGAGCTGAAAAAAATAGAAAATCTTAGTTCATCTTTTGTCTTTCCTTTTCGTGAAGAGAGCCAACCGGTTTTTGAATGGGCTATGAATAAAGAGGACGGTTGGAAAGCAAGTTATTATTTGTCTTTATTACACGCTTCCAAAAATAACAAAGATAAGACTCGGAAACTGCTCGTTTCATTGGAAGATCGGCCGGATTTTGCTCCGTTCTATATTTTTAGGTCTCAGCTTGCTTTTGAAGAAGAATCTGAGGAGAAAGATATTCGCAAAGCTATTTCGCTCGCTCCGACAGAATGGAGGTATGTGCATTATTTAACTAGATTTTATTTAAGAGGATCTGAAGTACGTAAAGCTTTGGATGTGATTACGCCATTCTATAAAATAAATTCGTCTCATTTTCCAACAGGAACTTTATATGCAAGAACATTCATTCGAAATAAACAATACAAGGAGGCTGAAAAAGTCTTGAACGATATTCACATTTTACCTTTTGAAGGAGCTCGTGACGGTCGGTTGCTTTATCAGGAAACTAAATTAATGTTAGCCGCAGAGGCTCTTAATTCGGATAGATTGAAGGTTGCTTCAAAGAAAATAGAGGAAGCCCGTCTATGGCCCAGAAATTTAGGAGTAGGAAAACCTTATGATGAAGTTATTGATTCAAGAATAGAGGATTGGTTAAGTGCTATGGTCTATATGAAATTAGGTAATTTGGAAATGAAGAAGAAATATCTCGAAAAAGTAGCTTTTACATCATTGAATCAAAATTCGCCGAACACTCTTTTACAATGTGTAGCCTATTATCAGTTGGGAGAATTCCGAAAATCGGAAGAACTATTTAACCACTGGATAGAATCTCAGAAAAATGAAAATATGAAATATTGGGGCAAAGCATTTTATCAGGAAAATAAAGAAAAAAGTTATCCTTTTGATTATGGGCGTACAATAAAGATAATAGGACTTATTTCCGGTACGGAGGATACAAGATTATTTTAGAAAATGCAGTTTCACTTTAAGAGTATATAATTATGATTAAAAAATTCAGTCTCCTGTTTTTTTTCTTTACCTGCTTGATATTAGGTGGTTTTAGTATAAATAAAGAGGTTTATTTATATCAAGTAGATCCCTTGAAAAAAGTTTTGAAAGAACAGGCTTATTTTCGAGATGTAGTAGATACTGTCAGAGTAGCAAGAGGCGAAACGGCAAGCGTGCAGATTGTGGTCAAGGGGCTGGTTGGCATTGAAAACATGCGTGCAAGAGTGATCGATGTATCGTCTGTTTCCTCTAAACTCACCGGTACTACTGGCTGGGTAGGCTATGTCCATGTTGGACGATCATACAATCCACCCTCAAAGGATATTATTCGATCTGCTTCCGGTTATTTCCCGGATCCTATTTTACCTGACTCTGCTTTCTCCATTGAACAAGGCGAAGTCCAACCTCTATGGGTTAGCGTCCCGACAACTGCATCAACAAGTCCGGGGCTGTATAAAGGCCAAGTTGAAATTACGGGGAAAATAGGAAAAGAGAACAAAAGGTGGAGGAAAGATTTTTATATCCGTGTTTATCCTGTTACTTTGCAAAAATCGCCTTTGCTTATAACTAATTGGTCGGCTCATTTTAGTCCGATTACGTTGAGCTATTTAAATAATAATAAAACAGTTGAAGCATATTCACCCTTATACTGGGAACT
This sequence comes from Limibacterium fermenti, assembly GCF_041902845.1. Classification (GTDB taxonomy): domain Bacteria; phylum Bacteroidota; class Bacteroidia; order Bacteroidales; family Dysgonomonadaceae; genus Limibacterium; species Limibacterium fermenti. The sequence continues at coordinate 2,458,539 of NZ_CP159486.1, read as the reverse complement.
AATCGAGTTGCATGCAGATATAATGGCCGCCCATCGGCAAAATGTTCATCGGATTTATCCTGTTTGGCATACTTTATATACGTATAAAGAGGGGAAATATACTTTCGATTTTACCCGCTTTGATCAAGAGGCCGGTATATTCGATAAAGTCGGAGCGTTAGAGAGGATTGAAGGAGGACACCTGGCTTGGCGTTCAGGTGCCTGGAATGATCCCTTTTTCGTTGAAGTTCCATTGCCGGATAACGAAGAAACACGTAAATTAAAAGCTTCTCCAAATCCAAAAAAAGTTGAAAACGGAATTCGGTTTGCGTTACTTCCGGTTGATGACGAGAGAGCGAAAAATTTCCTTACCCAGTTCTTGCCTGCACTCAAAGAACATCTCGAAAAAAAAGGATGGCTAAACAGATATATGCAACATATTGCAGACGAACCCACAGCTAAAAACGCTTCTTCTTATGTTACCATAAGCAATTATATCCATCAGTTCTTACCGGGAGTGAAGGTTATCGATGCCGTTTTAACCTCTAAAGAATTGGCGGGGGCGATTGATATTTGGGTTCCTGTATTGGATGTCTTCCATAAAGATTTTAATTTTTATCAAGATTTAAAGAAGCAGGGTAAAGAAATTTGGTTTTATACTTGCGTAGGGCCGAGGGGAAATTATGCGAATAGATTTATAGAGTTGCCTCTCAACCAAACTCGTTATTTGCATTGGATAAATTATAAATACGATGCAACCGGATATTTGCATTGGGGACTTAATTATTGGGAAAAAGATCAGTTGTATGCCGATGCCTCAAGGGATAGAGGACGGTTACCCGCAGGGGATAATTGTATTATATATCCTGGATATCGCAAGTTATATACTTCTATTCGTTTTGAGACGATGAGGGACGGGATTGACGATTATCAGTTGTTGAAAATGGTAGAAAAAAAAGATCCCGTTAAAGCGAAAGGTTTTGTTGATTCAATTATCCTTAACTTCAACGAATATGATGAAAGTATTGCTTTTTTCAGGAAAATAAGAAAAGAGATGTTGGAGTTTTTATCTATTTAGGAGTAAAAAAAGGAATGGAAAGCAGACGAAAATTTATTAAACATGCCTTGATCTCAAGTGTCGGATTAGGTATAGCAAATACTTCTATTGCTTCGTCTATGCCGGAAAAAGGTCCTCAAACTAAAATCACCCTTCCGGATGTTTCGAAAATGATTTCAACTCCTCCGGATATTCCGTTTGTTCCGAAAAGAGTTGCCAGTTGGTGGGTTACGATAGAAGATCTGCAATGGCCTCAAAAAAGCATTCGCGATAAAATAAAAAGAAGGGCTGAAGCTTTTGCCGAAGCTAAAATAGATATGGCGGTCAATTACGGGTTTCATATTCGATTCAATTACGCCAATTATTTTGGACATATTCATGGTTATATGGCGAATGTCTGTGAGGAATTACATAAGTATGGAATAAAGTACATGGATCATTATTCTTGTAACCATATACATCGTCCTAAAAATCAAGAAGAGTTCCGTAAATTGCATAAAAGTCATCGCCATCATGTATTATTATTTCATGATCCTGTAGCTGCTGATTATGCTCAATACGAAGGTCATTTATTCAATGATTTATGCGAAGTCGATATTCGGGATGGCAGTAGAGGGTATGCCGCTCAATATCAGATGGAGGCTTTTTGTCATAATAACCCGAATTTCTTGGATATGCATGTCAAATATCTCAATCGGTTACTGAATGACGTTCCGATTGATGCGATAGAAGTAGATGATATGTGTGATTATGTGGGGCTTGCCGCTTGCGGATGTCCGTATTGTCGGGAACGCTTCAAACGCGATTATGGAAGGGACATTCCACCCTTTAATGATCCCGATTTTTGGGGAGATACCTCAAAACCTATGTTGGAGTGGGGAAATTATGAGAATCCTGTTTTCAGGGAATTTATTCGTATGAAGATAGATGGAATTGTAGATCACGTTAAGTTGGTAAAATCGGTGGTAGGGAATATTCCGTTGATGTCTTGCTGTTCGAGTACGGGGCCGATCTTATTGAATTCCATTTCCCTCGATTTGGAAAAAATGGCTCCTTATCTCGATTTTTTTATGTTGGAAAATGTCGGAACAAATGTAAATTCAATAAATTGGGTTTCGAAAGATGCCGAAGCCCTACATCAAAAAGATATTTCCCGGCAAAGAGGCAATTCTCCTGCGATTGCCTTGAGTTATACCATTTATGAAAAAGGAGGGTATTTAGGATGGGCCTTAAGTCGTTTTTGGGGTGTTACGAATTGGAGCAGTACGCATAATCAACGATTAGAGGAAGACCCTGTAGATGCTCGCGAAATGGAAGACGTTATTCATGAGTGGAATAACTGGGAAGTAACGAATAGCGATCTCGATTATACAAAAGGAAACGATTGGGTAGAGGTGCGACTTGTAAGCAATAGTTATTGCAGGGATAACGGATGGCGTGATGAAAATGGAAAGGAACATTGGGATCGATTAAAGGCATGGTCCCGATTGTTGGTTAAACACAATGTCGGGTATCGTTTTCTGCGGACCGAAGAGTTGGCTGATGGAAATGCGTTAAAGAAAGAAAGCACACCTCTTATTTTAGATGGGGTTGCGTGTGTATCGGATGTCCAATATAATGCTCTTTGCAGCTATTTGGCTTCAAATGGAAAAGCGTGGCTTGCCTATCCTTTTGGGACACACGATGAAAAAGGCTTTAAACGCCCCGTACCATTGTCGAATAAGTTAATAAAATTATTCGGGAAGAAGATTACGATTATTCGTTCGGCTATAGATTCGGATCCTTTATCGGAGTTGATGGACAAAGGAGAATTTTCACCTGTAATTACACAAACAGGCGGAGACCCTCGATGGGCGGTAAGAATGAGAATGAACGACGGGAAATTTACGATGCATTTTATGAATACGGCCATGAAACCCGTTCCGCATCCGACAATCAAGGATAATCAAGGATTGGCGATTATTCAGGATATTGATTCTTTTATAACAAACAACCGGTTGTCCTACGAAATCAAATTGAAATCATTACCTTCTCAACAATTGAGATTGATGAGTCCTGAAACGAATGATAAAAAGCAAATAATCAATTTGAAGAAAAATAAAAGCGGTGCTTATCGTTTCGATGTCGATTTAAGTGATATAAAAATTTATGCGTTACTTCAATAGTCTGATGTTTGTAAAATTATTCACCTCCTTAATTATTCTATTATGGATTCGATGTGGAAATCTTTTCGGTCAAGACCTTATTTCCATAAGGGATAGTTTACAGGCTGTTATGGGCGCATTACCGGAACGCGCCCATCTTCCTCCTATGAATGTGCAGTACAGGGATAGTGTAAAACGCGGAAATTATATTCGTTATACAATTCGTTTTACGGTTGCTGACAATGAAATCCTCCCCGCTTATTTATATGTACCGGTAGGCAATAGTGCTCAAGCCAAACATGCCGCCATGTTGGTATTGCATTCCACAGGAATTTCAGGTAAAGGAATTGTAGATGGACAGAGCCATTTACCGAATAGGGCAATAGCAAAAGAATTAGCGGAAAGAGGATATGTCGTTATAGCCCCAGATTATCCGGGTTTTGGAGAGCTGAAAGATTATGATTTTGAGAACGATCGTTATGAATCAGGGACAATGAAAGGAATTTTTGACCACATTCGGTGTGTTGATTTATTACAAAGTCTTAATTCGGTTGATCCCGAACGAATAGGTGTGATAGGACATTCTTTAGGAGGACATAATGCCATGTTTGTTGCGGCATTCGACGAGCGTTTAAAAGTCGTCGTATCAAGTTGCGGCTGGACGGAATTTGAGTATTATGATATGGGACAATCTGCCGAAGAAATCTATGGTGGAAAATTAGGCCCTTGGGCGCAAGATAAATATATGCCTTTATTACGAACAAAATATCAGTTGGATTCCAATAAAATACCGTTTAATTTCCATCAAATTATTATGTTAATTGCACCCCGAGTGTTCATTTCAAATTCTCCGTTACAGGATAAGAATTTTAATGTCGAGGGGGTAAGAGAGGGCATTCGTAAGGCTTCGGCTATATACGAATCGTTCGGTGTAAAGGAAAATCTGAAAGTATATTATCCCGATGCCGGACATGATTTCCCTTTTAATATAAGAAATGAAATTTATGAATCAATTGACCGGAAATTATGTAATATCCCCCTTTCAAAAAATGAATAACAATTTAAACAAATGACAAATAGAAGAGATTTTATTAAACAAATCGCAGGTGTCGGAATGATTGCAGCAATGCCGAATTCTATTTTTTCACAAGTAAAAAAAACGGACACTAAAAAAACGCTGATTTGGGCTAATTTACTCCACTTAAGTTATAATATGTGGGAAGATAATACTCCCGAAAAGTACAGGACTAAGACTTATCCAAGTAATGATTGCAAAGAGACGATGACTTGGGCGCAGCACTATCATCCGGAATTGACCTTTGATAAAAATGTTTGGGATCAGCTCTTGGAGAAAATGGTTGAAGTTGGAATGAATATGGTGGTTATTGATTTGGGAGATGGGGTAAGATATGACAGTCATCCTGAAATTGCCGTTAAAGGAGCTTGGACTCCTTCGCAGTTGAAAGAAGAAGTGAGAAGAATTAGAAGAATGGGATTGGAACCTATTCCCAAATTGAATTTTTCCACAGGACATAAAGCGTGGTTAGGTCCTTATCAGCGTATGATTTCTACCGAAAAATATTATACTGTCTGTAAAAACCTGATTGAGGAAGTCTGTCAAATATTCGATACTCCGCGTTTCTTTCATTTAGGAATGGATGAAGAAACGGCATGGCATCAGAAGACTCATGAGTATGTGGTAATCCGCCAAGGAGAATTGTGGTGGCATGACTTCTATTATCTTATTGATGTGGTACAAAAACAAAATGTACGCCCTTGGATTTGGTCTGATTATGGATGGGATCATCCGGATGACTTTTTCAGAAAAATGCCCAAATCGGTATTACAAAGTAATTGGTATTATGCCTCTCAATTCGAAAAAATAGATAATCCTATAAATGAAAAATATGTAAGATTATATGATAAGTTGGAAGCGCACGGCTTTGATCAGGTGCCAACCGGAAGTAACCTTCAGGATGATTATAATTTTGAAAAAACAGTAGCGTATTGTACGAAAATTGTCCATCCTGATAGACTTAAGGGGTTCATGCAAACGATTTGGAGACCGACATTACCTCCTTGCTTAAACAAACATCTTGAAGCTATTAATTTGGTCTCAAATGTACTGATAACTAGAAAATAAAGAGAACTTAGGTATAATAGTGGAGGATAAATATGGAGGTAAATAAAATGAATGATTGTATGTTACGATGATGATTTTGCCCGCATTGATTGAGGGCGCTAAATATTCAGGAATAAGAGTATTAGAATGATTGAAAAACAGTTTGATAAAAATGACGCTTTTTGAGGATATTGTTTCGCAAAAATAGTTTTCTTAAACTTATATTATGGGTTTCTTTGTAGAGAAGAAAGAATAAATATTTCTTATTTCATGGAAGTTGTTACAGTATGATTGTATGAAGCAGAGAGTATTTTTAATTAAGACGGTCATATAATTAATATTGTGAAGCAAAACGAAGAATGATTCGAAAAAAAATGAGGTAGTTAGACTTGTAAATTTATTTAATGGGGAAGGATAAGAGGATTAGTTAAATTATTTTTAGCCTGAAAATTATGTTAACGTAGAAATTAAAGTTGGTGAATATGATGATGATAAGTTACAATTAATCTAAATTAATTTAATATGAATGTTACTAAACAGTTTTTTATTTTTAAATTTTCATGCTGCATGAAAATCATAGTTGTTTTGATTCTTTTTGGTTCATCATCTGTTGCTTTTTCAAGCAATACTGATTACAATGAAATCAAAACGAATGCCGCTAATACAAGTGGAGTAGCTACTATCAATGATATACAGCAGAAAGTGAAAGTTACCGGAAGAGTAGTAGATCAAGACGGATTTCCTATGCCGGGAGTGATGGTTGCAGTAAAAGAAAGAAAGGGGGTGGGCGTAGCCACTGATTCGGAAGGAAAATATACCCTTGAATGTGATGCTAATGAAACTTTGGTTTTTTCTTTTATTGGTTTTACGAGTTTTGAAGAAAAGGCGAAATCTCTTAATGATGTAACGGTCACCTTGAAAGAAGATGTCGTGTCATTAGACGAGGTGCAAGTGGTTGCATTCGGCAAACAAAAGAAAGAAAGTGTCGTTGGTTCTATTACGACAATTACTCCCGGTGAATTAAGAGTCCCCAGTAGTAATCTTACCACTGCATTTGCAGGCCGGATGGCCGGGGTCATCGCTTATCAGCGATCGGGAGAACCGGGCTTGGATAATGCAGAGTTCTTCATTCGTGGCGTTACCAGTTTTAGTACGTCCGGTAAAAAAGATCCGTTGATCCTAATCGACGGAATTGAAATGGAATCCACGGATTTGGCACGCTTGAATGTGGATGATATCGCATCGTTTTCTGTTATGAAAGATGCTAATGCAGCTGCATTATATGGTGCGCGGGGAGCAAATGGAGTTATACTGGTCACAACTAAAGAAGGAGTGGCTGATAAAATTTCCGTGAATGTGCGAGCGGAATTATCCTCTTCTTCCAATACTGATTTGGTAGATTTGGCCGATCCCGTTACTTATATGAAACTTCACAATGAAGCGGTAAGAACACGTGATGCGATGGTGCCGCTTCCATATACTTCTTCCAAAATACATGAAACTGAATTGGGAACAGATCCTCTTAGGTATCCTTCGATAGATTGGTACGATTATTTGATTAAAGATCGGACTTTTAATCAACGGGTGAATATGAATATAACAGGAGGAGGAAAAGCCGTACAATATTATTTAGCCGCCAATTATCAACATGATAAAGGTATTATCAAAGAAAGCAAAGAAAATATGCTTAATAATAATATCGATCTAAACCGCCTTCAGATTCGTTCCAATGTTACTATTAAGTTTAGCCCGACCACAACGGGAACGGTGCGCGCTTACGGCTCATTTGACGATGAAACAGGACCTATATCCGGAAAGATAGACAATAAAGAGGTATCGGGTGGGGAATATGCTTTTTACCTGACGCGTAATTCTTCTCCGGTGCAGTTTCTGCCTTTCTACCCGAAAGACGAGGCGAATAAAGAAACGAACCATATTCTTTTCGGCATGGGGGATGAACTCGGTTCTTATATAAATCCGTATGCCGTGATTTCAAGTGGATACAAAGAGAAAAGCACATCCATGATGTTACTCCAATTAGAATTTGATCATAAATTTACCGGACCATTGGAAGGATTATCAGCCAAAGCAGTCTATAATGTGAAGCGAAATTCTTATTATGATTTTTCGCGTTCATATTCTCCTTTTTTCTATTCTCTGGCTACTACGCTTGATGGGTCGTATCAATTAAATCCGTTGAATCCCGATAGTGGAACCGAATACTTAAATTGGAATAATGGAAAAAGGACCGTTTATTCCACTCAATATGGGGAGATTCGGTTGGGGTATAACAGAACGTTTAACGAAGTGCATGATCTCAATGCATTGCTCGTAGGGACTATAAGAAATGAAGTTGGGGTTGAAAGGACCGATTTATCCAATAGCGAGCAATTGCAGGCAACATTGCCCCAACGAAATATTTCTACTGCCGGCAGGTTGGCTTACGGATATGATTCTCGTTATTTTCTGGAATTCAATTTTGGATATAATGGCAGCGAACGGTTTGCAAAGAAATATCGATTCGGATTTTTCCCTTCGGTCGGAGCCGGATGGATGGTGAGCAATGAAGGTTTTATGTCAGGTGTAAAAGATGTTATTTCTACCCTTAAATTAAAAGGCACGTATGGCGTAGTGGGAAACGATCAGATTGGAGATACTAATGATCGATTCTTCTATTTGTCACAAGTAAACATGTCCAGTGACGGGTATTGGTTCGGAACCAATAGGGAATATCGATCGGGAATATCGATCGATAGGTATCCCAATGATCAGATAACGTGGGAAATGGCTTATAAAAGCGATTTGGGCCTCGAACTCGGTTTGTTTAAAGATTTTACGATCTTGGCAGATTACTTCACAGAAACGCGTAAAAACATTCTCCAGGGCAGGGCTGATATTCCGACGACGATGGGATTGCGACAAACTCCTCAGGCGAATCTGGGGGTTGCACAAGGCAAAGGCTTCGAAATGGAATTGAAGTATCAGAAAAGTTTTAATAAAAACTTGTGGGCTCAAATGTATGGTAATTTTACTTATGCTACCAGTAAATATAAGGAGTATGAAGAGGCGGATTACAGCGATGTCCCGTGGAAATCGCACATTGGACGAAAAATAAAACAGTCATGGGGTTATGTAGCTGAAAGATTATTCATTGATGAAGAAGATGTTAATAATTCTCCTGAACAATTATTCGGAAAATACGGTGCCGGAGATATAAAATATAAAGATGTTAACAATAACGGTCAGATCGATTCGGACGACATGGTTCCCATTGGATATCCGACTGACCCCGAAATTATCTGGGGAACCGGATTTTCCTTAGGATATAAAGCTTTTGATCTTTCCTGCTTCTTCCAGGGATCCGCCCGTTCGTCGTTCTTTATCAACCCGTCTAAAATCACTCCTTTTACAAGTAACGGGCAAGGAGCCTTATTGCAGTATATTGCAGACGATCACTGGTCCGAAAGCAATCGCAATATTTATGCTTTTTGGCCCCGCTTATCAGAGTATGCTGTTTCAAACAATAACCAAACGAGCACATGGTGGTTGCGTGACGGCTCTTTTATTCGATTGAAATCGGCGGAGTTCGGATATACGTTGCCGGAAAAATGGACAAAAAAATTTCATGTATCTATGTTGCGTTTCTATGCAAGCGGTACAAACCTTTTCGTTTGGTCTAAATTTAAGATGTGGGATCCCGAGATGGCCGGTAACGGTTTGGGTTACCCCATTCAAAGAGTTCTCAACCTTGGAATAAATATCAATTTTTAATGTAGGAATAAAATGAAGAATTTAATAAAAATAGTAACAGCAACTTTATTCCTGATGGGGATGGTAAGTTGTGATTTTTTAGACGTGGTGCCTAAGGATACCCCAACGCTTGAGCATGTGTTTTCCAATCGATCGGTCACAGAGAAATTTTTAAGAACGTGTTATTCTCACTTGCCCGATCCCACCGATCCATTATATTATCCTACTTATTTCACCAGCAGGGATGAATTTGATTGGGGATTGGAAGAGAGAGCCGGCAGATCGGTGGCCGGACAAATAGCTAGCGGATATCAGAATACGAATGATCCTTATCAGAATTATTGGTCGGGACGGCAGGGAGGTGATAATCTATATACCGCTATTCGTGACTGCAATACTTTTTTGGAAAATATTTATACACCTCAAGATATTGAGGCTTCTGAAAGAGTGCGTTGGATAGCCGAAGTAAAATTCCTGAAAGCCTATTATCATTTCTTTTTGATGGAGTTATACGGCCCTATTGTATTGGCAAAGGATAATTTCCCTCTTGACGCTTCTGGTGAAACAGTGCGACTATATCGTGAGCCGGTAGATGAGTGTGTAGATTATATTGTGGAATTGTTGGACGAAGCAATATCCGATTTGCCCTTAACGCTTCCTGATCCTGCTTCGGAACAGGGGCGAATCTCACAGACCATTGCATTGGCCGTGAAAGCCAAAGTTTTGACATGGGCAGCAAGTCCCTTATTCAATGGAAATACCGATTATAAGGGATGGATCGATAGTCGTGGAAAACAATTAATATCCGATACTCCCGATCCTTCCAAATGGGAAAGAGCTGCTACAGCCATCAAAAATGCAATTGATACCTGTCATCTTGCGGGGCTTAAACTATATGACTTTAATAAATATGCAACGGCGAATTGTTATAATATGAACGATACGCTGGTTCAATTAATGACCATTAGAAAGGCGATTACGGAGGATGTAGAGAAAAATACAGGCGTAATATGGGCAACACAAGAAACTTTTGCCGGCGGAAAGGGAGGGTCCAATTCTTTAGGCTTTAGTGTTTTGGGTGATATGCTAAGGATGCTCTTCCCGTACTTGTATGCCCAAGATCAGAGGTCTTATGTTAATTACTATTATGCTTCATGGCACATGTCTGAACTATTTTATACCAATAACGGCGTGCCGATGGATGAAGATAAAAATTTTGATTATTCAGACAGGTATGGTTTACAAATGGCAACTCCAGGAGATAAACATGAATCGTATATTGCTACGGGAGAAACGACCGTAAAGATGCATTTTAACCGCGAACCCCGTTTTTATGCGGATTTGGGGTTTGACAGAGGTTATTTTGAATTGGCCACTACCACAAATAATGGGGGGGCTTCCTTCAATCCTTTTTTTAAAATGCGTCCAGGTGAAGTTAAAGGAGAGAATAAGATTGTAGGATATACTCCTAAAAAGATTATTCCATTTGAATCATCCTGTAGCCAAGGTGATGATAACAAAAGCTATACACCGTATGATTATCGATTCCCCTTGATTCGTTTGTCGGATTTGTATTTGCTTTATAGCGAAGCGTTGAATGAAGTGAAAGGGACGCCTGATGATGAGGTCTATTATTGGATCGATGAAGTCAGAAAGCATGCGGGATTGAAGGGTGTGGTAGAATCTTGGAGAAGTACATCTACTAATCCCAATAAGCCCTCAACTAAAAACGGAATGCGTGAAATTATCCAGAAAGAACGGTTGATTGAATTAGCTTTTGAAGGACAGCGCTTTTGGGACGTCCGCCGTTGGAAAATAGCTGATAAATATTGGACGCTTACGCCTACCAAATGGAGCGATTCAAAAGTCGCGGAAGAGTATTATGTTCCTGTAAAATATGCTCCGACACGGCAAGTTACATTTAAAGACTACTTGTATCCTTTAAGAAACTATGATATAAGGGTCAATACAAATTTGGTTCAAACCTATGGTTGGCAATAACCGGAATAATATATTAAAATAATGAAAATAATAAAAATAAGCTATATGAAAAAAGCAGGTAATGTTATAATGATAGCGTTGGCTCTCGGCTCATTGCTCTTTTTTGCCTGTAACGATGAGAATAAAGAGACGAAAGGGAAATGGAATCCCGGGCCGATAGAAGAGTACTCGATTACCCCGATTAACGGAGGGGCTACCATTACCTATACTATTCCGAATGATGAGGATATATTGTATGTAATGGCGGAATATGAACGAAACGGAAAAATATTTACCGATAAATCTTCCGTATATAAAAATTCACTCACTATTGAAGGATTTCATAACGTGGATAAGGTCCAAGCAAAAATCTATAAAGTGAACAGGCAAGAACAAAAATCAGAACCTCTTGCTGTGGAGTTCACACCATTGGAATCGCTTATTAGTATTGCTAAGAAATCATTAAAAGTGCAAGCGGCATTTGGTGGGGTTTTTGCTAAGTGGGATAATCCTGAGGCTACTGAACTTGGGATAAGACTGATGATGAAAGATACGATAGGAAACAGCGATAAGTTGATTACCGGCGAAATGTATTATTCAACGACTAAAAATGAAAAATATACTTTCAGAACCTATGATGCGGTGGAAACCGATTTCGCTATCGCTTTCGAAGACAAATGGGGAAATATATCGGATACGATAAGGTTTACGACTACGCCGCTTTTCGAAACGATGGTTCCTAAACCGTATGCCGATTTCCGTTCATCTATTCCATATGACAATACTACAAATTTAGGTCCTAATTTCCCATTCTCGAATTTATACGATAATAAAGTCAATACATCTGCTCATGGCTGGTTGACAACAAGCGGAAGTAGCGGCCTTTCCATTACATTCGACCTGAAACAGGTGGTTCAACTCAGCCGTATTGTGAGACATCCTTACCATATAAATTCTCTTTACGGGCAGGCAAATATTACAGATTTTGAAGCTTGGGGAATTGATAAAATCGATTACGATAAAATTGATGACAAATCTTATTGGCTGGATTCATTGAGTGTCCGGTGGGGCGCAATTAAGGGCGTTGACGCTACAACTGTCCTCCCTGATAAAACATTTAAAGACGATTGGACATATTTGGGAAGAAATACCGTTCCGGCCGGGCTCACTTCCACCGAACAAAACGCCCTGTCTGCAAGCGGAGTGGAAAGTGAAGTCCCCGTGGAGGCCAAACCGGTGCGGTATGTCCGGATTTTTGTCCGTGGCATTACCTTTATTACTCCGCCTCCTTCAACTAACTATTTCTCCAGCTCCGAGTTCACTTTTTATGGTGATACTAAGGTCCCACAGAATTAAAATTATAATCAGATGAAAAAAATGAATAAATTAATTTCAATAATGGTGAGCCTGCTGGCAATCCTCTTTTTTGCCATCTCTTGCGATGATATGAATGATATTCAAAAGGAATATGCAGAAAAAGGAGAGCAGGTTTATTTAGGGAAAGTGGATTCTCTTCAATCGTTCCCGGGATTTGAAAGGACCAAGATAGTCTGGTATATCGGTTCCGATCCGAAGATTGAGCAAACGATTATTTATTGGAATATGCGGAAAGATTCGGTTGTAAAAGATTTTGTCCGTACTACTTCGGGTATACAGAAAGATTCGATTGTTATTGAAAATCTGCCTGAAGGTTCGATGTCTTTTGAATTTCGGAATATCAACAGCAAAGGACAGACTTCTTTGTATTCTTCACTTACGGCGACTATGTGGGGTAAAGATTTTGCTGAGGGGTTAAATGCAAGAGAAATAGAATCTCGAAATTTCGATTACGAACAGTCGCGTTATGAATTGAATTTGTCTCTCACCTCTAAAGGGGATAGCGTAGTGTATTCGCAGATAGTTTACACGGATAGTAAAGGCACGGAAAGAACGATCAGGATTGAAAGAGAAACCAATAAGATTGAATTATCCGATTTTACCGATGGTATGGAATTTCGTTTTCGGACTGTATTCTTTCCTCCTCAAGGAATTGATACGGTTTACAACGAGTACGCGGTCTATAAAGCTCCTACAGCTGTGTTTGAAAAGGGAACAAAATTATCTCTCTTAGGAAATATACAAAGCAACTATTTTCAACGTGACGGAAAATATTTGTATGAATGGAATAAGGGCGGCGATTTGATTATATATGCTTTGCAGGAAGATGGTTCTTTTGCCTATACCGAAAAATATGAGGGTATAGTACCTCGGAATGTTTATAGGGATTTCTTTTTCTATGATGATGATAAATTTATAGCGATCAGCACGGATCATAAGGTTACGATGCATAAAATAACGAACGGTAAACTTGTTTCAGTCGGAAATGTTTTAGGCACAGGTTTTAATATGTCAAAATTCTTGCCTGCAAAAGGTTTCTTCTATTCTGTTGGCGACTATACGCTGAAAACTTGGTTCGCCAAAAATGATGCGACATGGGCAAGTTCAAACGGCTTAACAGTCGCGACGAATTTTAGATATGATCCTTGTGTGCTGTTTAATTTTAAGTATCTTATTGGAATAGATGCGAAAGGCTATTTGCATAGTATTCCTATTTCGACGACTGGTAGGCTTGGAAATGAGGATGCGATTGGTAGCGGTTGGAACCGATTTGTAAAAATAGTGAGTGTCGGAGAGAAATTATTGGGCCTCGATAATAACGGGGATTTCTATGAATTCGATTTTGATGCCACTAATTCCTATTGGGTTTTGGACAAGTGATCGATTACATTTTAATTATTCAAATAACTGTCCGCAACTTTCAAAAGTGGGCGGACGGTTATTTGTTTTTTTCAAGTATACGAATGAGTGGATGAATATATTCTGTAATGATGAAAAATAGTTTAGGATGGAAATAAAAAAAAGTGTTTTAGGACTGTCCATTTTTTTGTTTTGGCTAGTGGATGCGTAAATAAATTAAATAAGAATACCCCTTCGCCTCAAAATTCAGCTTTATCACAAGAGGTCTTTTCTCCTGAGAAAAATAGCTACAAGTTAGTTTGGGAGGATAATTTTGATGGTATTACTTTAGATACGACAAAATGGATACATCGTGGCACAGGTCCTCGTCGTATTGGTTATAATGACCCTTCTATGGTGAAAGTGAGTGATGGAGATTTATTATTAATGTACGATATCAAAAAAGATAGTATTATGGCAGGTGCTGTTGGTACGCAAGATACTTATCAAACGACTTATGGATATTTTGAATGTCGGGCGAGAATGCAGAAAAGTCAAGGTCCATGGGCCGCTTTTTGGTTGCAATCTCCTCAGATATCAAAAGGAGAAGATCCTGGAAAATTCGGTGCTGAAATTGACATATTTGAATATATGAAAGAGTATGGGGATACAATGACGCATGCTTTACATTGGGCGTATGGTCCCAATCAAAAATCTTCCGGTAGATTATTAAGTACTCTTGAGGGATTATCTGACGGATTTCATACATTTGGCTTGGAATGGACACCTGAAAAGTATATTATTTATATGGATGGATTAAAGTTCCATGAACGTACCGATGGTTTGTCTCATACAGATGAATACATGATTTTGAGTATGGAGATTCCTGCGACCTTAGAAAATTTAAAAAAGGCATGTGCGCCGGATACTTTCATTGTTGATTATGTAAGGGTCTATAAAAAATAATACCTTCTATAAAAAAAAGTATATGTTATGAGAAAAGTTTTTTTTGTTGTTTTAGTATCTTTATTATTAGTCAATTGTTCTCAATCTCGAAAGTTGCCTTCTAGTCATTTACAGTGGAAATTTAGTGATGATGGTTGGGTTTTAAAGAAAGAATTTGATAAAAACGAATATGAAAAATTCTTTGCGATCGGGACATGGCATGTACCGGGTTACGCTTTTACCGATTCTGTAGAAACAGATGAAAAGAGTTATGAAAATAATGCCTCGCTTTTTAAAAAGAAAACCGATCCTTTTAATATGGTCTTTATGACTCCTGGTTTCCAGAAAGACTACATGACTGATAAAATACATATTATCAATCCTTTTTCTCCTATTTTACATCATTATTTGGATAGCATTCCCGAATTGCCTAAGGGTAAAGATAAGGACTATTACCGTGTCCAGTATTTAAAAAAGGTTGTCAACACGGCTGATTTTGATCAATATCTTGATACCGAAATAAAAAAAGTGTTGCAAAATCTTCCGAATGAGCGATACCTGTTTTCCCATATTGATGAGATTGCTTTAGGCGGGGTAAGTCGATGGGCTATTCCCCCTTCAGTGGGAGCGAAATTCAATCAGAAGGTAAAAGAAAATGATAAAGATGCGCTTATTTTCGTGGATTTGTTAGGGCATTGTAGAGGCACTACTTATTTTTTCGAACAATCCTATCTTCGTAATCATGATGCTCTACCGGAAGAGCCTCCTTATGAATTGCTAAGCGAAAGTGCTCGTAAATGTGAAATTCCTTTATTGGGATTTTTTAAATCATATAATGATATGCCTGTTTATCAATTCGATAATGGGAAGTATGATTATGCGGATTATGGGTTTGAAACGTTAAAATCCAATTGGTATGAAAATGCTAAATTGATAGCACAGGACTATAAAGGATGTGGAGATGTATTCGGCATAAATGCTTTTTGGGATTTTTCGAATTATCCTGTTTTATCGGGAATAACAGTAGATGCCCTTCGTGCCGGATTAGGTGCAGATACTCCTATATGGATTTATTTTGATGGCAATGGGTATGCAAGGCCAGCAGGCGTATCTCCTGAAATGTATGTTGAGTTGGTTAAATGTCAAATTTATACGGCTGTTATTCATGGAGCTACGGGTATTTTATTTTGGAATGATTGGAGTAAAAAACCGGAAGTTTTTGATACTTTATTGCCGATGTTGAAAGAATTGAATAAAAATTTATCTGTTATAGAGTTGAAAACAGTTGATAAGAAGATTGATAATAATTTGCATATCTTGATTAAGCAAGACGAGAAAGGTCAAAAGTATATAATCGCAACGAATACAAGTAAAACGGATGAGTTGCAACTTATTATTCCCACTATTCAGAAAAAAGAGTTAGCTCCTTTGGAAGTTTTTATTTCCCCATTTCAATAATTTAGACAAAGATTGTATGGTATGGAGTTGTGAGTTTGTTCAATAAAATCATCAACTGTCGTTCAATAAAATGAAAAAAAATATTTATACTATTTTGTTTGTCTTATTAATAACTAAGACGCCCCTATTTTGCAATGAAGCAAATCCATATTATACTTTCTTGAAATCGGACACGTTATATATCGGGAATGATTTGATAGAAAGAAAATTTCTCTGGAATAATGGAAATTTGATCACGATTTCAATAGAAGATAAAAAGAGCCGGCAATTTTGGATCAATGAAAAACAAAATCCTGATTTTTTTATTCCACAACAAAATCAGACGGCTTCCGGCGGTAAATGGCAATCGAAAGAAGTTGAATCTAAGATAATGCCGAAGCATCTGGAAGTGATAATTGAATACACGCTCGATCAGTTACAAATCAAAAAAATATACCGTATATATATAAATTCTCCAGCTATCGCTTGCGATCTTTATCTGAAAGGAAAAGCGAAAGGGACATGGGTTGTTAAACAAAAAGAGCTTGCGGAAGTGGGATATATTGAATCCAGAAAGATCCTTTCCCAATATAACGAGATACCTGTGATGGATCAGGTTGTCTTAGGCGGCAAGCATTGGGGGATAGATGCGGTGGAATTTCTCGATATGTCCGATTATAATAACACGTTGGTGAAATCGTATAACACTCATTCGTACCATGAAAACGTCCACAGAGGCAATCTCCTGTTTTTTGAAAATAGAGAGTTGGATAAAGGTTTGTTTTTTTTGAAAGAAGCTGCCTGTTCTGCCACTCAACTTTCTTATCCGGGAGCTGACTTTATAACGAATTTCGGTCAAGTTAAAATAATCGGGTTAGGATTGACTGCCGCTGATCTCGATGAGGATGAATGGACGAAGGCTTATGGTTTTGTGGTGGGAACTTATAGCGGGGGAGAACTTCAGCGTTTAACCGCTTTACGCGAATATCAGAAGAATATTCGCAAACAACTTCCTGATCGGGATGAAATGATTGTAATGAATACGTGGGGAGATAGAGGTAGCTTAACCAGATTAACGGAAGATTTTTGCAAAAAACAGATAGATGTTTGTGCTCAGATGGGAATTACCCATTTTCAACTTGATTATGGATGGCAGGTGGGTAGTGATGGAGGTGCGTACCAAAATATATATCAAAAAAATCCAGACTTTTGGACCCCTAATAAAAAGTTGTTTCCTAATGGTTTGGATCCGATTGTGAAAAAAGGAAAAGAATCGGGAGTGGAAGTAGCTCTTTATTTAAATCCTTCGCTTTCCAATGATAATGAAGACTGGGAAAAGGATGCGGATGCCTTGATTAAAATGTACAAAGAATATGGAATAAAGATGGTCAAAATTGATGGGCAAAAGATGCCTAATAAATTGGCTGAAACAAGAACCCGCAAAATGTATGAAAAGGTTATGAGGGAAACCGATGAGAACATGTTCTTTAATCTGGATATTACGGCCGGTGTCAGAGGAGGCTATTTTGTGTTTACGGAATACGGAAATTTATTTTTGGAGAATAGGTACACCGAATGGGGAAATTATTATCCGTATAAAACATTGAGAAATCTGTGGATGCTGTCAAAATACATTCCTGCTGAGAAATTATTGATAGAATTTCCCAATAAATGGAAGAATCAGGATAAATATTCCGAAAATGATTCTTTTGCTCCAGCCAATGATTCTTTTGATTATCTATTTGCTACTACGATGGCCGCTCAACCGTTGGCATGGATGGATGTAGCGGACCTGCCTTCAGAAGCTTTAGCTACTCAGAAGCTGATCAAAAAATACCGAAGCGTTCAACATGATTTTCACAAGGGCGTTATTTTACCGATAGGAGAGGAACCTTCGGGAAAATCATGGACCGGTTTTCAATCCATAAATGGAGGAGAGGGCTATTTGCTTATTTTCAGGGAACAAGCATCCAATGATACGGAGAATATCGAAACATGGTTACCAAAAGGCTTAATGATAGAATTCACTCCTGTTGCAGGAGACGGAGTAAAGTTTAAGCAACAGGTTTCGGAAAACGGGACTATTTCCGTTCAACTTCCGGAAACGAACACCTTTGTTTTGTATAAATATGTACTAAATTAATTTTAAACAAATTGAATAATATGAATAATCGCCGAGATTTTATAAAGGAAACTCTATTGGGAGGGCTTGCTCTCGGAACTTTCGGATTGCCAAGTTATGGAAGCAACAGAATATACGAAGTAGCTCAGAAAAAGCAACCTATTCCCAAAAGGAAAGGAAAGTCCGTAATGGGATTAAAATGCGAACCGCTTCCGGTTGTTCGAATAGCCGTTATCGGTTTGGGAAGAGGCAATAGCGCTGTTTATCGTTTAGCAAGAATTGAAGGCGCTGAAATTGTGGCGTTGGACGATTTGGTTCCTGCCAGACTCGCTGCAGCTCAAAAGAATCTAAAAGATGCCGGTCGTCCCGAAGCGGTTGCTTATTCAAAGGAGGATGATTGGAAGAAAATTTGTGAACGGGATGACATTGATTTAATTTACAATGCAACGCCTTGGGATTTACATGTTCCTATCGCTGTGTACGCTATGAAGCATGGCAAACATGTCGCCATCGAGGTTCCGGCGGCCATGACTGTTGAGGATTGCTGGGCTTTAGTAGATACAGCCGAAGAAACGCAACGTCATTGTATGATGTTGGAGAACTGTTGTTATGATTTCTTCGAGTTGACCACCTTAAATATGGTTCGTCAAGGAGTATTCGGGGATATCTTCCATGGAGAATGCGCGTATATTCATGATCTGAGGAATCAATTGGATCGAAGCGATAATTACCACAATACATGGAGGGTCGATCATTATACCCGTCACACCGGAAATCCATATCCGACACACGGATTAGGCCCAATTGCTCATACGATGAATATCAATAGAGGGGATCGGTTCGATTATCTTACTTCCATGTCTTCCAATGAATACGGATTGACATTATATGCAGAGAATAAATATGGCAAAGATTCTCCGGAAGCAAAAGCAAATTATAAATTGGGCGATATGAATTGTACGATTGTTCGAACGGTTAACGGACGAACGATCTTAATCGAACATAATGTAATGAGTCCCTGTCCTTATGATCGCCTTCATAAGCTATTTGGAACAAAGGGATATGCCGTTAAGTATCCGGAACAAAGGATTGCATTGGATCCTAAAGCCCATGAATTTTTAAGTGAGGATGAATTCAAAGCGATCACGAAAAAATATGAACATCCTTTGTCGAAGTATATCGGTGAACAGGCTAAAAAAGTGGGAGGACATGGAGGAATGGACTATATCATGGATTGGAGACTGATTTATTGTTTAAGAAACGGGTTGCCCTTGGATCAGGATGTGTATGATGCAGCTACTTGGTCGAGTATTGTCGATTTAAGTGAAAAATCGGTACTTAATAGAAGCAATTCGGTAGATGTCCCCGATTTTACGAGGGGCGAGTGGCAAAAAGCTAAACCGTGGCCTATTATAGATATGGAGAAAGTATTGTTTTAAATTACCTTGTAATATGGAAGAAAGTAGAAGAAATTTTCTTAAAAAAGTAACGATCGGTGGTGTCGGATTGAGTTTGGGCTCGAATATATATGCTGAAGAATCTGTTTTTACTTCAACCGGAAAAGCTCCTCGCAGGAAAATGGGAGAAAAGCAATCTTTTAATATGTGCGGATATCGTGCTCCTAAGTTGGAAACCGTCAGAGTAGGATTTATAGGAATCGGCAATCGCGGATATTCCAATCTTAACCAAATGACTTTTTTGGAAGGCGCGCAGATAAAAGCGATTTGCGATATTGTGCAATTCCGTATCGATGAAGTTCAACAATTGCTTGTAAAAAGGAAATTGCCGAAAGCTCAGGTTTATACGGGGAGCGAGGAAGCATGGAAAGGAATGTGTGAAAATCCCGATATCGATTTGATCAGCATTGCTGTTCCGCGCGGACCTCTTCACGCACAGATATCGATTTATGCCATGAAGTGTGGTAAGCACGTTGCCGTAGAGGTTCCCGGCATATCAACCGTAGATGAAGCCTGGGAAGTCGTAGAAACTTCGGAACGCACAAAGAAACATTGTTATATGATGGAGAATTGTTGTTACGACTTCTTTGAGTTGTTGACATTGAATATGGCTCGACAAGGGTTTTTCGGAGAAGTGTTTCATGCAGATGCCGGCTATCTTCATCATCAGACGCTTTATGAAAAAACCAGGGACTTAAACATGTGGCGTCTGGAAGAAAGTCAGCATCATAACGGAAATGTCTATCCAACGCATGGGTTAGGCCCTGTTTGTCAAGTGATGGACATTAATAGAGGGGATAAATTGAATCACATGGTATCCATGTCTTCCGATGATTTCATTCTGGGCAAGAAAGTCGCGGAGCTTGCCCAAAGCGATCCGTTTTATAAAAAGTATGACACTCGTTCCTATAGGGGAAATATGAATACCTCTATTATCAGGACGGAAAAAGGAAAGGCCATCATGCTTCAGCATGATACGACGACTCCGAGAGTCTACTCCCGCATACATGGTCTAACCGGGACAAAAGGGTCTGTTCTAAAATATCCTTCACCCGGTAGAATCTCTTTGGGAGACAAATGGCTTAGTGATGAGGAGATGAAAAAAGCGGAAGTACAGTACATGCCTGAAATAGAAAAACGGATAGGCGAGATGGCCAAAAAAGTAGGAGGTCATGGCGGCATGGATTTTTTAATGACCTGGCGGTTGATTGACTGCTTGAGGAACGGACTTCCAATGGATATTGATGTGTATGATGCCGCTTCATGGAGTGTGGTTACTCCTTTAAGTCAATGGTCTATAGCCAATGGTTCAAAGCCTATCGATATTCCGGACTTTACGCGCGGAGCGTGGAAAAGCAACCGGCCGGTAGATATTTCTTTGTCGGAAGGGAATACCACAAGGGTAAGGAAATAACATGCAGTATGCATAGCAGAAGAAATTTTTTTAAAAAAATGACCTTAGGAATCATGGTCATGTATATGATGTCGTCGGCATTCTCTGTTGCAAATCATAATATGGAGAAAACAAAGAAATATGTAAAAATAGAAAAGCCTGCGAAAACAAATAAAATAAATAAATTTCCTATAAATTACAGATATGCCGGATGGCGAGGTGGTATAGGGGTTGCCTTTGGGCAACCGGCCGCCAATATTCCGGATATTACTGAACTCGGGCTTGATATTGTTTGGGGAGGGGAAGATCCCCAGCGCGCGGCCATGCTCGATATAGCCGTATTCCATTATTGGAATTCTGTGGTGGAAATTTCGCTGAAAGATCCGAACGGAAAATTTGATTTCAGCCAACTGAAAGATAAAGACCAAGCTGCAAAATTGGCATTTGATAAATTTGCGCAATTACGTTATGGTATTTCAGGGCTTTCACAATATGCAACGGTAAAATATACTCCGAAGGGAGCGTATGGAGATGTGTATGGAGAAATGGATTTGTCGTCGACTAATCCTCTTGCAAAAACAGTTGTATCCAGCCAATTGAAATCGTTGACAGAAAAAGGTCTTAAACATGGCGGTTTAGCATTAGATAATGCCGGTAAAGTCCCTGGATTTTTTTTGGAATATCTTCAAAAGACTTTACATCCGAAAGGTTTTGGCATTGCCACGAATGGTGGATTGGAAAATTTATATCATTATATTGATTTTTTTGGAAATGAGGGTTTCCAATTTTCTCAACGAACAATGAAAGATATGCGGGCAAAAGGATTCAATGGTATTCTTGGAGAGTTCGTTACACGTCATTTATCGTCGGGAGAATTAGAAAAATATCTGAAACATAAACAGTTTAATGGTATTGTATATTTTGGTTATACCGATGGACGGGATAGGGCTGCGGCTACTCATTATTCGTTCTTTCATTGCCGTCCCGATATTTATGATCATCAACGATGGATGCTGCGCAAAATATTGCCATTGAGTAAAGCCATGTTTGAAGCCGGACCTCAAAATAATTCATATGCCCATATTCTTCTCAATAAGAAAACAAGAGAAACAGAACGGACTAACAATCAAAAGAATCATATTGATGTCACGGGAAGGGTAATTGAGCCGAATGTGGTCGAATCAGACCCGAATGATTTATTTGAGGGAACCCTTTCCCTTGATGGCAGTATTAATAGATATGGTAACGACCTTAAAAAAGGAATTTATTTGTACATTAACTCAAATGAGTCTGGAATTATTGAATGGAATGCTGATAGTATGGGGGTGAAAGCGAATATGATTGTTTTTGACGAATTCTCGGAAACTACTTTAAAACACCAAAGAAAAGGCGATATAATCCGCTTCAAAACGTTGTCGGGTCCATCTTTAATTCAATTAGGAGATAAGAAGACTGTGTCGAGTAATATTTTTTCACGTATTTCTAAAATATTTGAGTCGCAATTATTACAACGACAAATGGATGAGAAATTTGGAATAGGATATTCGCAAAAGGCCATAACAATGCCCCCAATAGAAAATAATAATGCCTCTTTAGCCGATTTTGATAAACCTCTGAAACCGTGGGAACCATTTTGTCAAGGGTATATCATTGATTTGAAAACAAAAAAATCAGGAAGAGGCAGTTTACGTACGGATGGAAATATATACTCGGTTTATAACGGTCAGTGGACTTACTATAATCGTCAGGGCGCAGCGCAGTTTGTTACATTAAACCAATCTCAACCCGTTCCTTTGAGTCTCAAAGCATTTAGTAAATCAGTAAACGTGAAAAAATCAGAGTTGAAATCGATTACGGAAACAAACCGAAGGGATCATTTAGGCGAACGTTTAGGGTATTATTATGCCATGCATCTTTATCTTGATTATCAGGATGGAAATTGGCCGGAGATTCACACATTTGCCTTTTCTCCGGGAACACATGACTGGGAAGAAGGTGAAATTATAGTTGTTCCCAAAAAGGCCGTAAAAACAGCGATGGTTTTGATTGAATTTCATCAGCCGGAGGGCACCGCATGGTTTGATGATTTTAGCCTTACTGAAAAGACGGATCCTAAACGTAATCTTTTAGCGAGTGCGGATTTTGGAACCGATGATATTTTGTCGGATCAAGCGAATGCTCAGGAATATAACCGGAAAATTAAATGCTTGATGTCGAATATGGATAAAGTTCAAAATCATATTAATATTTTAGAATTAACGAAGTTGGAGGATGAAATTTCGGAGATTAAAAATTGGCTTCTTACTCAAGATGTTGCTAAAATGTATGGACGAGAGATGCGGGATCTTACGGATGCACAACATAAGTTACATATTTGTCGACAACTATTAGGAGAATGGATGAAATAATAAAATTAAAATGGCTTCGTAGAAAACTTCAGGATTTGTATGAAGATATAAATGAATATGAAAAAAGGATTATTACTTTTAGTTTTTGCCTCTTTATGTGGAGGATTATTTGCACAAAAATTTGATTTGGCAAAAACTCCGCCAATGGGTTGGAATAGTTGGAATAAGTTCGGTTGCCTGGTAAATGAGGAAGTCGTGATGAAAGCCGCAAAATCTATGGTTTCTAGCGGAATGCGGGAGGCTGGCTATGAATATATTGTAATTGATGATTGTTGGCAAATCTCCCGAGATGAAGAAGGGGAGATTGTCGTGGATACAATTCAATTTCCACATGGAATGAAATATTTAGCCGATTATATACATTCTTTGGGACTTAAGTTCGGAATTTATACATGTGCGGGACTTACTACTTGTCAAAAGCGACCGGGCTCTCGCGGTTATGAATTTCAAGATGCTCGCACCTATGCTCGGTGGGGCGTTGATTATTTAAAAGTTGATTGGTGCTATGCTACTCCCGGACAGAACTCGTTCGCCTCTTATTCTCTAATGCGAGATGCTTTATATGCAGCGGGTCGTCCGATTGTTTTAAGTATTTGTGAATGGGGGGAAACACAGCCTTGGACATGGGCAAAAGAGGTCGGGCACTTAGGGCGCACGACTGGAGATATTAGAGACAACTGGGATTCTATGATCAACATTGTTGATGCAGAAAAACCTCTTGCTAAATACGCTGAGCCCGGATATTGGAATGATCCCGACATGTTGGAAATAGGAAATGGAGGTATGACTACCAACGAGTATAAAACTCATTTTTCGATGTGGTGTATGTTGGCAGCTCCATTAATGGCTGGTAACGATTTATCGAACATGTCGGAAGAAACCATGTCTATTCTGACGAATGCGAACCTGATTGCTGTCAATCAAGATAAATTAGGGCAACAAGCTGTTTGTATCCGTGAAAGCGGGGGTTATGAAATATGGATCAAAAATTTGGTCAATAATGAAAAAGCTGCTTGTCTTTTAAACCGAAGCGATGAAGAAAAAGAAGTATTAGTGAATTTCAACAGATTGTTAAGGGTTAAAGGAGAAAGCGATCCTCGCTATCAATTGTATGAGGACTCTTATGAATTGACAGACTACAAAATTTTGGATTTATGGGAAAATAAAGAGTTCAAAATCACAGGAGATTATAGGATCATGATTAAGATTCCTCCTCATTCTGTAAAGGTTTACCGGTTTATAAAAAAGGGGAAATAGAGAGAGCGCACAAGATATGTGGAGAGGACGAGAATAGAATTTTCCTCTGGACATAAGGAATGAAGTTTAATGATTAATTGATTTGGCACAAAAAGTATTTTTATAAAACAAAGGAATGATGAAAAAGATTGCAATCGTATTATCCGTGTTTTTTATATTGTTTGCGAGTTGTATTTCGACAGAAAATCACAGAGATTACAGTAAACTCAGAAAGAATAATTTATTGAATATAAAAGGCACATACGCATCTCCCCCTCGATTGGAAAATGGCCGGGTGGATGTCCGTAAATTAGTGTATGAATTGAAAGATTTGAATGCAAATACTTATAATTGGTTGATTTGGAGCGGAGACAAAGATTGGGATGATCTCCAATTATTTCTACCGTTGGCAAAAAAGAATAAAATCGATGTTTGGGTTACCGTTGTTCCCTTTTCGGAAGCAAAACCAAGAACGAAGTGGTCGTCTGAACCTTTTGGTACCGATTACGTAAAATGGGCGCAAGAGATAGCGACTCTGAGTTTACAATATTCCAATATTAAAGCATTGAGCATTGATGATTTTGTGGCTTGGAATCTTCAGTTTTATACGCCGGAATATACGGCAGAGTTCGTAAATGCGATGCGAAAAATAAATCCCCACTTGGCTTTTGTTCCTTGCATTTATTATAATTCTACCAAAATAACCGATTATTCCAAAGATTATTTGCCTTATTTTGACGGTGTTTTATTTCCTTATAAGGCAGAATCTTCCGGAAAAGAAACATTAAACAGGTACGATCTCCTTGTCAATGAAATAGACAGTTTACGGAGAATGTTTAAAGATTTGCCTTTGATTATTGATATCTATTCGAGTGCCCATTCGAAAGCAGGTTCTTCGACCCCGTCCTATGTCTCAGAGATGATAAAATTATCGAGACAATATGGAAATGGCGTGTGTATTTATACTCATCCCGATCCGGTCAAAGGAAAAGAAAAATATGATGTTGTTAAAGAGGAATTTTCAAAATAAATAGAAAGGCCATTAAAGTATGAGACGAATCATTGTTTTTTTTCTTGTTATCCTTGCGGGTACAGCGGGAGTAGATGCACAAAAAATATTAACTGTTAAGGATTCTCCATTTGAAATTTTTGTCAATAAGAATATTGAAATAAAATGGAAAGGGGAAAAATTAATAACCGGCGATTCCCTTTCATGGATATCGGATCAGACTGTCGGTAATTATGCCGAAACGTTCGAAGTATCTCGCTTTAAAGGATGGCAAATGACGAATGTTTGGAACCGCAAGTGCATAACTCCTTATCGTAGGGAAATCGGCTTGTCTCCGGATGGAAAAAAGATAGAATTAACTTTTCAGACGCATCAGGAAGCGTTGATGGATAATTATCCTACGCCTTATATCACTTATAAAGTTCTGTTACCGGCCTCTATGTTTGAAAATTCGACATGGGATGCTTTGTCCGGCCGTTCGTTTAATGCTCGTTGGAGCAGTGGTAAATTGACGACTTCCGTTCCGGATGGAAACATTGTAACCGGAACTCGGTGGATAACATTCAATACGCCGCAGGGAAAAGCGATAACCTTTGATCTTAATCCACAGGGGGTAACGACCTATTATTCGAGTGGTATTAATACAATGATGTCGCAATGGTCTATAGCAAAAAGAAAAGATGTCATTGAATTTTCCATTTCCGTTCCGGCTTCCAAGTCCGGCGGCGACCTGACAGGCAAACTGGTCATTTTTGAAGGAAATAAAGAGGATTATTTAAAGCATCATGCCGTTACTTTTTATCATTATTTTTCCGAACTTCCTGCTGAAAAATTGTTTTGCTTCAGTGAAAAGGCGGGAAAAGCCTTTCTGAATGCCGGTGTGGATAAAGTAGATAAGCAAAAAGGATATGGTTGGAAAAATCCTGAGGATATTCGGTTGGCAGGCGGTAATTTGTCCGGAGCCTTATATACTTCGTGTAATTCATCGCAATCCAATATTTTCAGTACATACGGGTTGCGCCCCGGATTGTATCTTGTCACCATTCGCAGTAGCGCTCTCGATAATAGTAAAGGGCCTTTTCATATTGCTTTAAATGGAGAAAGAATATACGAAAATATAAAAGTTCCGCAGGGGCAGGTTGCGGATATGACTTTCGTAAGATGGATAGAAGAGGGTAAAGCCGATATTGAATTTGAAGGAGATTGGGCTGCAAGCGTTATCGGATTCCAATTATTTATGCATAGTGAAGAAGATTATGAATTTCGGCGAGGAAATTGGATTAAGAAAGGCGGTTTTTGTCCGGGAATAATATTTGCCGATTATTATGATACTCCGCCGGTATATGGCAAATCGCTTACTTTCTCATCGCTTGCAGGAAAAGTGATGGAAGCGGATAGAATACCGGAACTTCCTGAATTGGAAACCGCCCTTCCCGACCAACATTCGAAACAATTGGAATGGAGATTCAATTCTCCTCTCGGATCGTTGGGACCGGATAACTGGGGAACATTTAATGAATTCAACACGCCGGCGAAAATAGAAAAGCGATTAAGTCAGGTTAAAGAAGGCGGAGTGGATGCCGTTATTTTAAACGGATTCCTTTTGAGGCACGCTGTACCTACTCATTTAGAACGGGTGGAGAAAAACATAAGTCAGATCGTGGAAATAGCACATGAGAAAGGAATGAAAATTATTGATCATCAAGACTTGACTATCTTGTGTAACGCCGATATGGGCTTTCGTTTTCTGGCAGCTCATCCGGACTATTTACAGCATAATCATACTAACGGATTACCTACGTGGGGAACATGCCCTGTAAATTCGGAATTTAAAAACGAATATTTCTTCCCGTATATTCTTAAACATATCAAGAATACCAAAATCGACGGATTTATGCTTGATGAATGTGCTTTTCATTATGCTAATTTTTGCAATTGTTCCCATTGCCGTAATTCATTTACGAAAGCTTCCGGATTGTTACTGCCTGATGATGAGACGGATCCTTTGTTACATAATAAGTCTTCGAAATTATGGAAAACATGGATTGAATGGCGGAAATATGCCATAGCTCAATGGCGGATAGATTTGAGTAATGCAACCCGTCAGATTAATCCCTATTTTTCAAATTTACAATATTATTCGGAAGGTGGATTTTTGAAAAACGATGCTGCTTATGCACAGGGAGGGGATTTGCCGCTTAGCGCCAAATCGATGGATTTTCTGGGAACAGAAATTATGAGCAGGGATGTTTGGGATGATTATCGCTATAATTTTACGAGTAGGAACATGTACAATAGTCTCAAAGAAACATACGGATCTCCCATCTACGGATTGGTGTATCCTAATGGAGTATTCGATTATGCGCTGATAGGTTGGGCGATGAACAATATGTTCGGGCAAACAACCTGGTCTTTAATTGATTTTGAAGGAGCGGAGAAAATGAATCGTTATACGGGTTGGCAGGAGAATATGAATAAAATAACATCGACCCCTTTTACGGATGTTGCGATTGTGTTTTCACGTATGACGCGTGACTGGTCTGTAAAAAATACGGTGAATTATCCTAAAGAGGTGATGGGAACGAGTCAGTTCTTGTCTGAAAGACATGTCCCCCATACTTTTATTTTGGACGATATGATATCTTCCAACGATCTATCAAGGTTTAGGATTTTGCTTGCGCCGGGCATGGATTGTATGTCAGAAAGTCAAGAAGTTAATTTGCGACAATTTATCTCTAAAGGAGGAACATTATTCATAACCGGAGAGGCGGGGATGTTCGACCCGTATGGCGAGCCCCGGAGTAGAAGGGCTTTTTATGACATCCTTTCTGACGCAAAGCTGACGGAAGCGAAGAGGAACGATTATATAGAGGTTGAATACGGGAAAGGACGGATTGTCTATTCCTTAAATAAAAACATGATGAATGAATTCTGTCAATCGATAAGGGAGACGAATATGGTGTATCGTTATAATCCTGATCCCGAAATTACCGCTCGAAATGAAAAGCTGATGCAGAATGTTATTCAAATGATGAACTTTAAGCCTGTTTCCATTCCTTCCAAAGTGCTCGTAACGGTTTATAAAGACCCGTCGCCGGGAAAAGAAACTGTAATGGTGCATTTATTAAATGCTGTGGGGGTAAAGGTGAAAGATGGGGATAAACTTCCTTTATCTAATCCTACATGGGAGTCGATAAAGGAAGATATTCGTTTTGAAATCGTATTACCTTCTTTCGGTAAAGCCTATTACGCTTCTCCCGACGCAGAAGGCCATAAAGAGATTCATGTGAAAAAAATAGAAGGGAATCGTTATAAAATCACAATTCCTAAAGGTACGATTGAAAAGTATGGAATTGTTTATCTCTCGTTGAGATAGTTTAAATATGTAATAAACTTACGGATAAAAATATAAATGAACAGACAAATGATAAATTATAGAAATCTCATTATTTTATTATCCTTCCTCTTCTGCCTATCGTGCAAAGGAGAACCCGAAAAGATTCAATCTGCTCAGGTAGAAACACTCGAAGCGAAGGATATCGCTGATGTATCGGCAGTTTGTAGTGGAAGAATTATCGACTCCGGTGACGGCGTTATTTCAGAGTATGGAATTGAAGTTAAAATGGACGGTAGTTATAAAAAATATCCCCACTCATTTTCTTCCGGCAATGAATTCGGCGTTACTCTAACCGGTCTTACTCCCGAATACACGTATCAATATCGGGCCTATATCAATGATGGCAATATTCAATACGGTAGTGAAAAAAGTTTTACGACTTTACCTTCCATTGAATATACGGCAACCCTTGATCAGGAATCCATTGCTACTCATTCAGCCGTCGTATTGTTTACATTTACCGATCGGCTCAAAGAGTGGGGCGTTTTTTATAGCGAAGGAAAACCGACAGTCAATGATCCGGTAAAAAAAGAATTTGCAAAAGCGGCTCTGACATTAGAGGAGCTAAAATCAGGAACGCATTATAATCTGTTGCCCTACGTAAAAGATAAGCAAGATAAAATCTCTTACTTACCCGAAATAGCCTTCACCACGGTCAAAGAGAAAGATGTCTGTGTGATCAATGGACGGTCGTATGTAGTGGATACCTTGCAGAATAAGCGCCGAGTCGGAGATGGAACAATCTATTATTCCATCGCTTTAGCGGAATATCCGTTAAAAGTGTATGTGTTGGAAGTCGATTTAACCGATCCTACGGTTCAGATCGAGACTTGTCTGGCTAAAGACAGCGCAGTAGCCACCGAACGTCCTACAAAAATGGTCGAAAGAAAAAAGAAAGAAGGATATAATGTTGTGGGTGCGATTAATGGCGATTTCTATTTTTATCAAGATCCCGTTGAAATAGGAATCCCCCGAAGCGGACAGTTTCATCAAAATAAAATGGTGACCAATCCCACGGGTAGAGCCGGTTTTGTATTGGGAGGAGACGGAAAGCCGTATATCGACCGGGTCGATTTCAAAGGCACTTTGAAAAAAGGGAGCGAATCTACTTCCATCCATACCGTCAATATGTTACGGTTAGAATCAAATGATAAATTAACTCCTAACCTAATGACCCTTTATACTTCGGCTTTCGGAAATACTACCAGCACTACGCCTGGAGGGACGAAAGTCGTCGTGCGTCCTAAAGTCGGGACGGATTTCTTTTTTACGGCCAATAAGGATTTTGAATGCATCGTGGAAGAAATTTATGATAATCCCGGACGTTCCCGTATTCCTAAAGGCCATGCCGTACTGCATGGAAGGGGAACGTCAGCGGATTTCTTGAAACAATTGAACGTGAAGGATGAAGTCACACTCTCATTAAAGACAGATTTAAGATCTGCTCCTGATCTTTTGCTTGATTTTAAAGAGATGGTGGGAGGAAGTGATAATATAATTTTAAAGAATGGGGTACGTGCAGAAGGGGATGATCTATATAACCCGAGAACAGGAATAGGTTATTCTAAAGATAAAACAAAAGTGTATCTGATGGTTGTAGATGGCAGACAAACAGATTCAAAAGGTTGTGGCATGAAAGATTTCGGAGAAATATTTCGATCTGCAGGAGCCTGGAATGCCGTGAATTTGGATGGCGGAGGGTCCTCTGTGATGATAGTCAATGACCAAATCGTTAATAAGCCGTCGGATGGAAGCGTCAGGGCGGTAGGTAACGGGGTTTTAATTACATCACAAAAAAAGTGAAAGATTTAAAAGTCCATTTTTGAGTGCTTATAAGTAATATAATTGAGTCCACCTTTTTTAAAGTGGACTCATAATTTAAGTTTTGTAAGGTGTGTCATTCGACTAAATGCTTCGCGTTATTCGCTTCGCGATAATGGCTAAAGTTATAATTTCCGTATAAGTTGCCAAAATAGATATATATTATGTTGAATTTAAAAAGATTATTAGTAATTATTCTCGTCTTTGCTATGTCTTGTGTTATAATGGCTCAAGATCGTTGGCAAATAAAAGAAGAAGGGAAAAGCATCCGTTGGAATATTGGTCACGACATACCTCATTACGATCATATCGAAATGAGCGGATTACAAATGTCCGTCGTTTTACGATATGGCGTAAATGCAGACGGCTCTTTTCGATTGGAAAGATCGGTGATTTGGCCGATGCTTAGAACATTACCTAATAATACGCACGCTAGTTTGGCTCAGCGTTTTTCAATAGACTATCCCTCATTGCTGATTGTTGATGGTTTAGCTTTAAGTGATGAAAAAGTTAAATCGATAGAACTTGACGGAAGGCTCATTGTGGTTAGTGAGTATTCTACAGGTTTTGTTAATACAAAACTTCTGGGGAAAGAACCTGTCAAAAAGATTGAAATTGTAAGGGTTCTATTTCCATCAACAGATAAACCTATTCTTTGTGAACGATATACGGTAAAAAATATATCAGATAAAAAAGTTTCAATAATGGTGCCTTCTCATAAAGACAGGTATAAAACAGACCCTCAAAAAGGGAAAGAAGGCAGTTATACCCTGATAACATCTATACAGGAGGGAGATAATGGATTGTATTATCTTAATCCCGGTGAGGAATATACATTTCATACTGCTATTCAAGCTTATAAAATAGGACAGAAAGAGATTGTTCCAGATGGAAAAACGGAAGAACTCAATCGTCTGGACTATGTGAATGAAGTAAAAACAAATATACATAAAAGTATACACATATACACAGACCCATAAAAATTGAGTGTTCTGTTTGAGTCCGTTTGGGCCGGTTTTACACATTGATTTGAAATAAGCCACAACTTTCTCTATATTTGAAGATCATTAACCACTAAAATATTCAATAATGAAAAAAGTATGTGGCTTAGATGTGCACAAAGATAATATATTCTGTGCAATCTACAATGGAGAGAGTCATTCTCAAGTGAAAGAATATGCAACGCTGACCCCTGCAATCTATTCGATGGGTGAGTACCTGCAGTCGGAAGAGGTGGAGGAGGTGGCCCTGGAAAGCACGGGTATCTACTGGATTGCCGTGTGGGACATATTCTACGAGATGGGGTTCAAGTTGACGCTTGTCAACCCGTACCTGATCAAACAGATGCCGGGTCGTAAGAGCGACATCAAGGATGCCCAGTGGATAGCCAGCCTGTTGCACAAGGGCATGATGCGCGGCAGTTTCGTTCCTGCTCCCCTGATACAGGAGTTGCGGGTCTATTCCCGCAAATACGGCAAGCTCAGGCAGCAGGTGACCCGTGTGCTGACGTGTATGGACGCCATCCTGGTAAAGGCAGGTATCCGGGCGAGCAGTTGCCTGAGCAGTATCAGCACGAAAAGTTTCATGGGTATCGTCGAGGCGCTGATAGCCGGATGGACAGACCCGGGCTATCTTGTAAGCCTGGTGTACGGGAACAGGAAAAACAAGCAGAGCGGGAAATTAAAGGAGGCCCTTAGGGGCAATATCAGGGCGCACCACCGCCAGGAATTGTCCTGGGCGAAACAGGAGTATGACATATACCAGTTGCAGATATCGGAATGTCTGTCACAAATGGAGCGGATATGTGGCCTACATTTTGCGTTGCCGGTAAATCTTTTACAAACCATTCCGGGAATAAGCCGGATAGCGGCGATGACCATAATAGCCGAAACGGGTGGGGATATGAGTGTCTTTGAAAATAGCGGCAAGATTGTCGGATGGGCGGGATTGCGCCCGAGGAATGATGAAAGCGCCGGCAAATACAAGAGCACCGCTACCACCAAAGGCAACAAGTACCTGCGTTCGATCCTGGTACAGGTCTCCTGGGCGGCTTCCCGGTCGAAGGGTTCGTTTTTCAAGGAAAAGTTCCAACGCATGACCATGCGCAAGCCAAGGAAAAAGGCTCTGGTCGCCATAGCAAGGAAACTGCTCGTTGTCATATGGAACGTGCTCAAGCACACCAGGCAATACGATCCCCGGCTGGCCCCTGTTTACGATCCGGTGAAGATGAAAGCCCGGCTCGCATATTACAAGAAGGAGTACGAAAAAACAGCGAACATACTGAATATTAATCTATAATACAAGCGTAAAGGCCGGGTAACTTTGTGGTGGCTCAAGACCCCGTTTACAAATAGGCCAATGTCACAGTCGTCCCTGAAACGACCTCAAGAACACAGACCGGGGTTAATGCTGCTCCCAATAAGAGAAGACAAGCCCGCAGAAGAAAATCGCATATCGGAAGGCGTCACCGCGTCTTTGCCTGCAACCTTGTGGGTAGGGTGATTTATGCCTGTATCCAAACATCTTTCTCTATTTAGCTCCATTTTTCTTTGAATATGGGGGGAATTTATAGAAGAAAATTACAATTTATTTCTCCTGATCCTGTTCTAAATACAGCCTTTGGCTTTGCAAAGATCAGAGCTTCCGAAAGTATTTATAAGACGGCTGGCGGCTTGATGCACGGTCCGGGTGGAGAGGCTTATTACGCTGCTATTTGGGCAAACGATCAGTGTGAATATGTAAATCCTTTTTTCCCTTTTCTAGGATATGGTATAGGAAACGCGTCCGCCTATAATTCATTTATGCATTTTGCCCGTTTTATGAACTCAGCATATACTCCTGTCCCCAGTTCAATTATTGCGGAAGGAGAAGATATTTGGAATGGCGCAAAAGACAGAGGAGATGCCGCAATGATTGCGTATGGAGCATCTCGATATGCTTTAGCGCAAGCCGACAGAAAGGAGGCGAATAATCTTTGGCCTCTTATCGAGTGGTGTTTAGAGTATTGCAAAAGAAATTTAAATGAAAAAGGAGTTGTAAAATCCAATACTGATGAGCTTGAAGGCCGTTTTCCTGCAGGTGAAGCGAATCTATGTACTTCTAGCCTTTATTATGATGCTCTAATTTCGGCCGGTTTTTTAGCGAAAGAATTAGGAAAGAATAAGGCTGTTCAATATCAGAAGGATGCTGAAATATTGCGGACAGCAATAGATAATTATTTCGGAGCGACAGTAGAAGGATTTGAAACTTATCGATATTATGAAGGGAATGATATTTTACGCTCATGGATATGTATTCCTTTGACTATGGGTATCTTTGAAAGAAAACAGGGAACGATTGATGCCCTGTTTTCTCACCGCTTATGGACAGAGAACGGTCTCTTAACGCAAGCGGGAACCAAGACCTTTTGGGATCGTTCTACTCTTTATGCTTTAAGAGGTGTTTATGCCGCTGGAGAAAGAAAAAAAGCGACAGAATATTTTAAAAGATATTCCCAACAAAGATTGTTGGGTGAGCATGTGCCGTATCCCATTGAAGCATGGCCGGAAGGAAGTCAGCGTCATTTGTCGGCTGAGAGCGGATTGTATTGTCGTATCGTAACGGAAGGCATTTTTGGAATTAAGCCTACCGGTTTTAAATCTTTCGATCTTACTCCTCAATTGCCGGATACTTGGGATAAGATGGAGTTAAAAAATATTTATGCGTTTAACGTCGCACCATTCGATATTGAGGTTAAAAGGAAATCGGATAAACAGGTGAAAATTATTATAAAACAAGGGAACAATATTTTAAAATCAATTCTTTCGCATAATGGAGCTAAATGTTCGATAATACTATAAAACGCTTCTCTGTTTGAGAAGAATAGTAGTCATCTTGTTATTAGGGAATCCGAATACATGAAGCCTTGTCATTTTGTTTTTAGTAAAAGAATTTTTTTCAATATGAATTTAAAATATTTTTTTTGTGTGCTCTTTCTTTCAACTTTTATCGGGGATAGGATATATGCTCAAGTGTCATTTGGTATTCCTCAAATGATAAATGAAGATTGGCTATTTCAATTAGGAGACGACCCAAAAGCTTTAGCTATGGATTATGACGATAGCAAATGGCGAAAGGTTGATTTGCCGCACGATTGGAGTGTTGAAGCCCCCTTGAGTCCCCATTTAGCCAGTTGTACCGGTTACTTGCCCGGAGGAATCGGTTGGTATCGAAAAGCATTGTTTATTCCTGATTTAGACAAAGAAAGAAAAGTATTCATTTATTTTGAAGGAATTTATAATAAAAGCGAGGTATATATCAATGGGCAATTATTAGGGAAACGTCCAAACGGCTACATTTCCTTTATGTATGATTTAACGCCTTACATACAATTCGGAAAAGAAAACATATTGTCGGTAAGGGTTGATCACAGCGAATACGCAGATTCACGCTGGTATACCGGTTCCGGAATTTATCGCAATGTCTGGCTTGTTTATTCCGATAAGGTACATATTGATCAGTGGGGTGTTTTTTGGCAAGCAAAAAATATAACCCGAAAAGATGCCGTATTGGACGTTCAAGTGAATGTAAAAAATGAAAGTTCTCAGAAACAGGATTTGACGGTATTCGTTGAATTATTCTCCGCTGAAGGAAAAATGGTGGCAGAAAAATCAAAAAAGATCTTAATGCGAGGATCCTCTCTTTTATCATCGACAGAACTATCGTTGAAAATCAAGAAGCCTGTTTTATGGGGAATGGAAAATCCATATCTCTACCGTTTGAGAACTTCCATTATAAGCGGAAACAAAGTTTTAGATGAAAGTGAGTTAACCGTAGGAATCAGAAGCCTTAAATTTGATCCTGATAAGGGGTTCGCTCTCAATGGGGAATGGATGAAAATAAAAGGTGTATGTATTCATCATGATGCCGGATGTTTGGGCTCTGCCGTTCCACGGAAGGTTTGGAAACGACGATTACAGAATTTAAAGAAGATAGGATGTAATGCTATCCGAATGAGTCATAATCCTCAAGCTCCGGATGTGTATGACCTTTGCGATGAATTGGGCTTATTGGTTATGGATGAAGCTTTCGATGAATGGAAATATCCGAAGAAGAAATCGATTACGGGATGGAATACAGGGGTTCCCGGATATCAAGGAAGCTTTTCTTTCTTTGAAGAGTGGAGTGATCGCGATATTCGGGATATGGTTTTACGTAACCGAAATCATCCGTCGATTATTATGTGGAGTATCGGTAATGAAATTGATTTTCCGAATGATCCTTATTCGCATCCGGTATTAGAAACTGCAACCTTTAATCAACCGAGTGTTATCGGTTATTTGCCTGATCATCCGTCGGCGGAAGAATTAGGAAAAATTGCGAAACGGTTGGCCGGTAACGTAAGGTCTTTAGATACTTCGCGTCCTGTTACGGCTGCATTGGCCGGAGCGGTAATGTCCAATGAGACTGAATATCCTTTTGTTTTGGATATTGTCGGATACAATTATTCGGAATTTCAGTATAAGGAAGATCACCTTCAATATCCGGAACGAGTTATGTTCGGCAGTGAAACGAATAACAGTTTTGCCGGTTGGAAGGCAACACGGGATAATGACTTTATTTTCGGTCAATTTTTGTGGACAGGGATAGATTACGTGGGTGAATCGAGAGAATGGCCTTCGCGTGGATATAAACATGGCTTATTGGATTTAGCCGGGTTTCAGAAACCGGAGGGTTTTTTCCGACAAGCAATGTGGGATACAAAACCCTTTATATATATTGGAACATACAATCCGAATAGAGATCCGAACCGATCAGTAAATGCATTACCTATATGGAACTATTCTAAGGGGGAAAATATCCGTGTTGTTTGCTATACGAATTGTCAACAGGCACAACTTGTATTGAATGGGCAAACTATTTCAACAGTCAAAGAATATGATGATAATGTCGGTTTTATTGCCTGGGATATTCCTTTTCAAATTGGTAAGTTGGAGGTTGTTGGACTTAATGGAAAAAAAGAAGCGGTTCGTTATGCTATTGTAACTTCCGGCAGACCCTATAAAATTATTGCAGAAATAGATAATTTGACGTTACATAAAAATAAAGATTTAGCTCATATTGCAATTCAAATAGTTGATGAAATGGGACTACCGGTATTGTTATCAGATGATGAGATTACTTGTCAGATAGAAGGCCCCGCCAAATTATTAGGCTTAGAATCCGGGAATAATGCTGATATGGGGAACTACAGAGATAACGTACAACGGGTACATAATGGACGTTTAATGGCTTATATAGAAACGACGGGAAGTGAAGGAAACGTAAAAGTTACTTTCTCTTCACCTTGGTTAAAAACGGCAGAAGTTTATCTGATTGTAAAATAAGGGATATTTTAGAGGGTGTATAGATATAAAAATCCCAACTATCTCGTTTAAAATAGTTGGGATTTTTTGTTTATAAATTATCGGCGAATATTTACTTCGCAAAACTAACGGCTCGGGTTTCCCGGATCACAGTAATCTTTACCTGGCCGGGATAAGTCATTTCCGTTTGTATTTTACGGGCAATCTCGGAGGATAGTTTTTCCGTGTCCTGATCGTCTATTTTGTCGGCGCCGACAATGACCCGCAACTCACGTCCTGCCTGGATGGCATACGTTTTGACAACGCCGGGGTAGGATAGAGCGAGCTTTTCCAAATCGTTCAAGCGCTTGATATAGGCTTCGACGATTTCGCGACGAGCACCCGGTCGAGCTCCTGAAATGGCATCGCAAACCTGAACGATGGGGGAGAGGAGCGTCGTCATTTCCACTTCATCGTGATGCGCGCCGATCGCATTGCAAATGTCCGGCTTCTCTTTATATTTTTCCGCTAACTTCATACCTAGGAGCGCATGCGGCAATTCGGGCTCATCATCGGGCACTTTCCCGATGTCGTGGAGCAATCCGGCACGTTTGGCTTTTTTGGGATTCAGTCCCAATTCGGCGGCCATGATGGCGCATAGATTAGCCGTTTCGCGGGAGTGCTGCAATAAGTTTTGTCCGTAAGAAGAACGGTATTTCATTTTTCCGACGAGCCGAATCAACTCGGGATGCAAGCCATGGACGCCTAAGTCGATGACGGTGCGTTTGCCGATTTCGACGATTTCTTCTTCGATTTGTTTTTTCACTTTGGCCACCACTTCTTCGATTCGGGCCGGATGGATACGCCCGTCGGTTACGAGTTGATGCAGCGACAACCGGGCGATTTCGCGGCGCACCGGGTCAAAACCTGAAAGGACGATCGCTTCAGGGGTGTCGTCAACGACAATCTCGACTCCCGTAGCGGCTTCCAATGCCCGGATATTGCGTCCTTCGCGGCCGATAATGCGCCCCTTCACTTCGTCGGAATCGATGTGGAATACCGTGATGGAGTTTTCGATAGAGGTTTCGGTCGCAACACGCTGTATGCTTTGTACAACGATGCGCTTGGCTTCTTTATTAGCCGTCATCCGGGCTTCCTCCATGATGTCGTTAATATACGATTGAGCCTCGGTTTTCGCTTCTTCTTTCAACGATTCTACCAGCCGTTCTTTTGCATCATCAGCCGATAGGCCGGAAATGGTTTCCAGTTTTTCCACTGATTGACGATGAAGGCGTTCGGCTTCCGCATTATTCTTTTCCAATATCTCTTGTTGGGAACTTAAATTGACTTTTATCTCCTCGAGTTCGGTATACTTTTTATTCAGCTCTTCCTGCTTTTGATTGAGAGATAGTTCGCGTTGTTTAAGACGGGTTTCTACATTTTGTATTTTAGCGGTCCGGTTGGCTATTTGCTTTTCAGTCTCGCTTTTCATGGCGAGAATTTCCTCCTTCGCTTCCAGAAGTTTCTTCTTTTTAATGACGTCCCCATCTTTTTCCGCATCACTCAACATTTTTTGGGCGCGCGAATTAGCCATTTTCCCGCTCACATACCAAGCAATTCCGCCGCCTATGAGTAAGCTTATAATACCTATTACTATTTCCATATTGATCTAAATTAATTATTAAAAGTTCCCTTTGTTGTGGCTTGTAACCCACGGTTAACGAAAGGAATTCCGATTGTTATATATTCATTTCTTTTTAATTGTTGTACATAAAAAAAGACACACTCTTTTCGGCAGTAGTCAATACCTGCAAAAAAGGTGCGTCCGTATATGAAAAACCGGTTTCTCCGGCCTCTTTATTCCGATAAATACGTATCTAATTCGTTTATAAGCGAATGTATTTTATCTTTAAAGGGTTTCGTATCATTCTTATCTTCAAGAGAAAAATTCTCAACCAATGCTTGTATAGCCGTCATTGCTATAAAATCTTGAGGCGTCATTCCGGAGTTGGTTCCTCCGAATGCGACTCTATATTGATTTATTTTAGTATTTATCTTTTTGGCAGCATCACGAAACGCCTGTTCTTCCGATCGATGAATCTTCAACGGGTATTTCCGGCCGTCAATAGTCAGAGTTAATAAAAATTTTTCGTCGCCCATCGCATAAATTTTCAATCTGTTATTTTAATAAACTTATGCATCTATCAACTTCTCGCACCAGTTTCGATAATTTATCTTTGGCCAGATCCACGTCGACCGTCGCAGCGGTGATCGTCCGGGCCACTTTTAAATTATCGTATTTTGTTTTTATATCTTCCAATGTCTTTTCCGCATGGTCAAGCCTTTTTTGTTTCGATTGAAGTTCGGTCTTCAACCGGACGTTTTCTTCTTTCAGAGAATCGCATAAATACAGCACTTGCTTTATGCGTACTTCCAAATCGACCAGCAGTTTATTATCTTCATCAGCCATAAAAAACAAAAACTCACGCAAATATAAGGATTGCAAAGGATTTCTACAAATATATCGTCTGTTATTTTCGTTTATTCATCGTGTGTTCGTTCCGTTTGGCGGAATAATGATGGAGATTTTGTACCTTTGAAATTTCTGTATAAAGCGGGGAAATGGTTCGATAGCCATTGTTCCGCTGAAAGAAAAGGGTACGGAATGAGAACAGAAGGAATGAATGAACGTAAAATAATTGTTGGAAAGGATATCGCCGCATTATGCCCGGAGTTTTGCTTTGCGGCAATTGACTGTCAGGTGGAAAATACACCCTATAATGCCGAATTGTGGCAAGAGATCGAAGAATTTTCGATTGCTTTCCGTGAAACCTATCGCATGGAGGATATCAAGAAGCATAAAGCGATTGCCGCTACCCGCGAGGCGTATAAACGATGCGGAAAAGACCCCAACCGTTACCGCCCGTCGGCCGAAGCGCTCTTAAGACGCATGGTAAAAGGCTTGTCGCTTTATCAGATCGATACATTGGTCGACTTGATAAACCTCGTGTCTATGAAGACGGGTTACTCTATCGGCGGATTCGATGCCGATCGCATTCAAGGAGACCTGACGTTAGGTCTCGGGAAGGCTGACGAGACTTTCGAGGCTATCGGGCGCGGATTGCTCAATATCGAAGGATTGCCGGTATACCGCGATGAGGCAGGCCCTATCGGCACACCGACGAGTGATGAAGAGCGAACGAAGATCACGGCGCACACAACGCATTTGTTGATGATCATCAAAGGGAATTCCGGCCCCGAAGGATTGGATCGTGCGGTCGGTTATGCTTCGGAGTTACTCCGCAATTATGCCCGAGCGGAAAATATACATGTAAAAAGTATGAAGTATGATGTCTGCGGTTACCGTCATTCCGCACTCGATGCGGAATCCTCATAATCGTTCATTTCTGTAGGGGGCACGCCTGTAATGACGATCGCTTGGATTCTCACTTCATTTGTCATTCGTAATTTTTAATCTGCTAATTAGCTGATTTTTTCATCACGATTCTGAAAGTCGTCCCTTTATCCGCCTCCGATCGTTTCACGAAGATCTTACCATGATGATACATTTCCACGATGCGTTTGGAGAGCGAAAGACCGAGCCCCCATCCGCGCTCTTTGGTGGTAAAGCCCGGTTGAAAGACCCGCTTGAACTTCGATTTCGGAATGCCCTTTCCCGTATCGGTAATGTCGAGCAGATAATTTTTTTCTTTTTCGGTGATCGAAAAAGTAATCATTCCTTGTCCGCTCATGGCATCGGCTGCATTCTTCGTGAGGTTTTCAATCACCCATCCGAAGAGCGATTCATTTAGAAGCACAAATGCCGGATGCGAAGGAAATTCGAATACGATTTCCACTTTGTCCGATAGCCGGTTGCGAAGATATCCTACGGTCTTTTGAATGGGTTCCTGCAAAGCAACTTTCTTCAAATCGGACACGGAGCCGATTTTTGAAAAACGTTCGGCGATCGACTGTAGTCGGTCGAGGTCTTTCTCTATTTCGGTGATAAGAGACGGGTCGACCTTCTTCAGTTTCAGATATTCCGTCCATGCCACCAAAGAAGATATCGGAGTGCCTAATTGGTGCGCCGTTTCTTTCGACAAGCCGACCCACAATTTGTTTTGTTCGGCTTTCTGCGAGCGGTTCAGGGCGAAAAACGCAAAGGCGATGAATACGGCGATGACAAACAATTGCACATACGGGTATATCCGCAGCTTCTTTAGCGTATACGAATCGTCGTAATATACAAATTGATTGAGTTCGGGAAGTTCGATGGGCGGATGTCTATGGGAAAATTGCTCGATTTTTTTCTGCAGAAAATCCTCGCGCCCGTTTTGCGGGAGAGTGATGTTATTGGCCGATAACCGTCCCGTCGTGCTGTCGTAAAGAATGACGGGAATGGTGGAGTTGCTTTGCAGGATCTGCAATACGAGCGACATATCGGCGTTTTCGTCGCCGCTGGCAATCAATTGCGTGGCCGATGCCCATATCTCTATTTTGTTCCGCTCCTCTTTGGCGAGTTCCCTGACTAAATGATGGGAAAAGACCAATGACCCAACGGCAATGAGTACCGCTGCGGCGACGAAAAGGTAGGCAAGCCATTGCCGTGATTCGTAAAAGGAGTTCATTCGGATGCGCATCGTTGACGAGTTGTTTTAGGCTATAACGGATAAACGGGCGTTTTATTGGCTACCGGATGAAATTGACCGGTTCGGCAGGCGGATGTGGACTCCGTATGCGCCACGGCTGCGGATAAAGATTGTTAGCGCGGTTGTCCATATTCTTCACAAACCCGATCGGCTCGTTTTTGTAGGTGATCAACACAAAATCTTTTGGGGCATCGAGCGGGGGAAGAGTCTCTTTTCGTAAATAAGCGATGGCTGTTTCGTAAGGCACTTCACATGTATTGAAAGCTTCCGGCCGACATTCGATGCTCAGGGCTAATGCCTGGGAGGGAACGAAACGGCGGCCTTTTTCCTCGCCTGTTTCGATGCCGCAAGAAAGAATGTTGAGGCGCTCGTCCAACTGTCGGATGGTGTCGGCATGCGCTTTGGGCAACGCCACAATGTAACTGTTGCGACTGGCAAACTCGAATTGCTGCGCATGCTGTAAATAGGGAGTATAAGGCGATGTATCCTTTAAAAAA
This sequence comes from Limibacterium fermenti, assembly GCF_041902845.1. Classification (GTDB taxonomy): domain Bacteria; phylum Bacteroidota; class Bacteroidia; order Bacteroidales; family Dysgonomonadaceae; genus Limibacterium; species Limibacterium fermenti. Next base: position 2,416,098 of record NZ_CP159486.1, on the reverse strand, counting down.
GAGGCCGGCTTTTTCTTCTGCTTTCTCGACAGGCCCGGTGAATCCACTTCGCCCGGTTTGCGCAACACCGCGACAAAGAGTCCTTCGCCTTTTGTCCGATGCGGAAAAAAACGATAGGCGGTGATGTCATCAGCGAAAGACGGCGAGATATTCCATGAAGACTCTACCGGAACGGCTATATTGTCTGCGCCCCATTCCTCGATCATCCAACGGACGTTTTCTTCGTTTTCCTGCAAATTATACGTGCAGGTGCTGTAAATAAGCAATCCTCCGGCTTTCAGCGCATCCCACGCATGGCGCAGGATATCTTTCTGACGGGCTGCGCACATCCGTACGTTCTGCGGCGACCATTCCTGCACCGCCGCCGGATCTTTGCGGAACATTCCCTCCCCCGAACAGGGCGCATCGACCAATACCACGTCAAAAAAACCGGGTAGCCGGTCAAAATCTTCAGGCGTATTATTCGTTACCACAACCGACGGATGCCCGAACTTGGCGAGATTTTCGGCGAGGATATGTGCCCGTTGACGGATGATTTCGTTGCTGACGAGCAGACTGTCCCCGGGAAGAGTTGCGAGCAAGTTGATGGATTTGCCGCCCGGTGCAGCGCAAAGGTCGAGACACACCGCCGGAGTATGAACCCATTCGCGCACGATAGAACCGATAAACATCGACGATGCTTCCTGCACATAATAATACCCCGCATGCAAGAGCGGGTCGAACGTAAAAGCCGGCCTTTCGGACAGATAATAGCCCTCGTCGGACCATGGTATGCGGGCGGCTTCTATATTCGGGCGCACGGAAAGTGGCCTCCGGCGGTATTTGTAGGGATTTATGCGGATGCTGGCGGGCGCTTCTTCGTTGAGCGCCGCAAGAAAGCCCGCGGCTTCTTTTTGTGCAAACGGGGGCAACGATGACAGAAAATCGGATGGTAATGTCATGAGCGATTTGTTTTGAGCTACAAAGTTAATATAAAATTCCCATAAGAATAGGTCGAAGAAAGGTCTCATGGAGTTTTCAAGCGGTCGGTTGAGGTTATTTATACCATTGTTGTGGCTCCCAATTCCAAATTTCAGGCTAAAAGATCTTCGTTTTATGTCCGGAGGTTCAAGTTTCAGGCTCAGATATCCAAACTTCACGCTCAAAGTAGTAATTTTCACGTTTAAAGCCCGAAGTTTTTGGCTCGAAACCCCAACGATGATGCTCGAAACCCCAACGATGATGCTCAGAACCCCAACGATGGTGCTCAGAACCCCAACGATGATGCTCAGAACCCCAATGATGGTGCTCAGAACCTCAAAATATAAGTAAATAACCCCAACGAACCATCAATTAATCCCAACGGAACTGTTTGGAAGCTCAAAATATCTATCCATCATCCTGCCGAATATGTTCAAAACGTCTTCATTCCACTTAAAAACCGCATCTTTCCTATTCTCAAGATCAAATAGTCATCGAAAAGCAGAACTTATTTTTCTGTTTAACTCGAAAGTAATATCTTTGCTTCAAAAATTGAAATGACGACATCAAAAGACCCCGATCCACATCGGTGGAAGGTGCTTGAAAGTGAATATCTGCACAACGAACCTTGGCTGACTGTACGGCGGGAGCGCGTGGAGTTGCCTAACGGAAATATCATCCCTTCGTATTATATTTTGGAATATGCCAATTGGGTGAATATTATCGCCATAACGAAGAAAAATGAGTTCGTTTTTGTCCGGCAATACCGTCATGCCATTGGGCGCACCTGTTTCGAGTTGTGTGCCGGGGTATGTGAGCAGGAAGATGCTTCGCCTTTAGCCTCGGCTCAGCGTGAATTGATGGAGGAAACCGGTTATGGGGCAGGTCGTTGGAGTGAATTTATATGCGTATCGCCCAATGCGAGCGCCAATACCAATTATTCGTACTGTTTTTTGGCGGAAGATGTTGAAAAGCTGGCCGGTCAATCGCTCGAGCCTTCCGAAGATTTGAGCGTATGCCTGTTTACGTTGAATGAAGTGAGGCGATTGCTCGTGTCGGGGCAAATCGTGCAGGCCACGATGGCCGCTCCGTTGTGGAAGTATATGGCAGAAAAGCATTTATTATGATTACCCTTTTCCTTATCGTTCTTACGGCCGTCATATCGATTGCCGCCTTTCAAGACCGCCGTCTGGTGGATAAAATGATTTTCTATCCGCCTGCGGTTCGGCAGGGCGAGTGGTACCGGCTGTTCTCATACGGCTTTCTGCATGCCGACTATGCCCATTTGATCTTCAATATGTTTACGCTCTATTTCTTCGGCGAAGATATCGAACGTACCTACCGTGCGGCGTTGGGCGCTTCGACCGGGAACCTATTATATATCCTGATGTATGTTTTGGGACTGGTCGTATCCATTCTGCCTACCTACCGGCAAAATCGCGACAACGCCTCGTACTATGGTTTGGGCGCATCGGGGGCGGTATCGGCCGTGGTGTTTGCCTATATTCTGATCAATCCGATGAATTTTATGGGCATTCTATTTATTCCTGTTATGTTGCCCGCTTTTATCTTCGGTGCTTTATTTCTGGTGATATCCTATCAACTCGATAAAAAACAAGCCGGAGGCATCAATCACTTGGCGCATATTACCGGTGGGGTATTCGGACTGGTATTCACGCTTCTTCTCTTTCGGTGGGGCGCCGGTATCGATTTGCTGAACGCCTTCATCGCCCGGATACGCGTCGACTCGTTGTCCGACCTCATCCATTTCGGTCTCTAATCGTTATAGCCTTCCGGTATGCCAATTCTGTTCTCAGACGGTTGGCGAGTATTTTTAGTCTCTTCCTGATAGTTAAAGAAAAGCATATTTTTCATTTTAATCGAAAATAAAACTATTTTTGCAACAGCGATGAAACACAGTCATTGACAAACACGATGCCATGAATGCTTCTTTCATCGTTCAACGGATTCCTATAGGGAGGGATGCCCGGACATAATCATTAACAATAACCGAAGAGGAGAATGTCTAAAAAGAAGAAAAAAACAAGAGCCTCCATCGCCGATCAAAAACTTTGGCAAGCACAGGGAATGAACGATTTCATGCATAAATTAAAACATATATGCGACATCGTAGCAGGGGAAGGCGCCTTCAATGTAATTCCACCTGAATACAAAATGCTTATCTATCGTTATCGTGGGGTTCCTGTAAAAATAACGCATAGCGAGGACCAGCGCATTCAACAACAAGACCTGAAAATAATAAAACGCTTCATTAATATGTCGGTGGCTCAGTGTACCATTAAGTTACGGGATGATGACGAACGTGAAATATCGCTTTACGATTTCTTCTATGTCGCCGATCCTCTTATGGCTGTAGCCTGTAAAAAAAAATATTATCCTTTCGAAGGACAAGAAATCTTTGAAGAGATCGGCAAGCGGCGAGGTCATTTAAACCGTCTCTACAAACTTATGTTGGAAAAGTCGGCGATTCTTGTCTGCGAATATCTGAGCGACTGTCGCAAAGGATGGGTGTACACCTGCAGAACCGATACCGAGATGGATGACTGGTTCGACTTGGAGCATTATGACGGCCTTTCCCAAAGAAGCATGGCGTTGCGGATGTTGCAGAAAAGCGACTTTCGTATGCACCAGATTGTGAATATCGGTATTCATGAAATCGAGACACACGCTTTTCGCTTCCATAATGAGACTCATTCGGGAATAAAATTAGAAGCATGGCTGTTTGACACGGACACCTTCAAAAATGAAATCTTGCCCGTGGAGATGCCGCTTGATAAAATTGTTCCTGACACCCGGTTCGGGAAACTTAAGGTGCCTGTCTACATTCAAATTCACGCCATCAACCGCTTGATGGAACGCCTCGGAGCTAAAATCCCCGCTCAAGCGATAGGACCGCTATCGGAGATAATCGATAATTTCGAAATCATCCCTTTAGGAAATAAAAAATTCCTCATCCCTTATTGTCTCGATGGATTGAAATGCGGCTATTTGCTTGCTGATTTCATTGATGCCTGCATCTTTATCCGTACGTTCCTTTTCCTGACGAATAACGGCACCCCCGAAGGTAAAAAACTGGAAGAGCAAACCAGATTGATGAAAGAAGACAAGCAATATTTACAAATAGATAATTTGAGTGGATTATTACAGTCGGATCTATTAACAGACAAAATGACACAATCGATCTTTGAAAACGCCGGCTGTGAATCTTTAATCGAACTATGCCGCAGAATAAAAGAGAACCAAGCCCGTTCCCAACCGGAAGAAAAAAAGAAAAAACAAGCCTCTCCGACAAAATTATCGGACTTGCTGGCCCGGTATCTCTCTTCCGAACACACAAAAATGATGTCTTGGCAACCACCGGAGGAATCGGAAACGGCCCTTTGAATAAAACGGCTAATGGTGTAAACGATGTATCAACTTTGATCTGTGATTTCCTTGTTTTTGAAAAAATCCGTACTTTTGTTCATCAAAAGAAACCCTATGGATGAACCTGCGCTTTATTTGATTCCCGTCACATTGGGAGACACCGCCATCGACCGTGTCATTCCTCCTTTTAACAACGAGATCGTCACACGACTGACTTGCTTTATTGTCGAAAATGTACGTTCCGCAAGGCGCTTCCTGAAGAAATGCGATCCTTCCATCGACATCGATTCGCTGACGTTTTATGAACTCAACAAGCATACCGACAAAAGCCGTCTTGCCGAGTATCTCTCGCCGATGGCTGCGGGAACGAGTATCGGCGTACTTTCGGAGGCGGGATGCCCCGCGGTGGCCGACCCCGGAGCCGACGTGGTGCAACTTGCCCAACGAAAGGGCTATAAAGTGGTGCCGTTAGTCGGGCCTTCCTCTATTCTCATGGCGCTGATGGCATCGGGTTTCAACGGACAGAGCTTTGCTTTTCACGGCTATTTGCCGATTGGCGATGACGAGCGGGCTAAGAGGATTAAGTCGCTCGAATCGCGCGCTTATAGTGAAGACCAAACGCAACTCTTCATCGAAACGCCTTACCGCAATCATAAGATGGCCGATGACCTGTTGCGTATCTGCAAGCCGTCCACCCGTCTGTGCATCGCCATGAATGTGACGTGCGACGATGAGTATATGGTGACGAAGACCATTGGCGCATGGAAAAACAGCTTGCCCGATATGCAGAAGAAGCCCTGCGTGTTTGTGCTTTATAAAGGATGAGGCGGATGAATGATGATGAAGATGGAAATGCTGCAAGATGTTCAGTTAAAACCGTATAACTCGTTCCGGGTATCTGCCCGGGCACGGTTGTTTTGCCGTGTGGATACTCCGCAGGAGCTGAAAGAGGTACTCGCGCTCTATCCGCACGAAAAAAAACTGGTTCTCGGAGGAGGATATAATATGCTTTTCACGACCGATTTCGACGGGTTGATCATTCAACCCGTCATGAAACAAATACAGGTGCTTAGCGAGGATAACGACCGGATAGAAATAGAAGCGGGCGCCGCCGTTGTGTGGGACGATTTTGTGGATTACTGTGTGCGGGAGGGGTATGCCGGCCTCGAGAACCTGTCGCTGATACCGGGTACCGTAGGGGCGAGCCCGGTGCAGAACATCGGAGCATATGGCGCGGAAGTGAAGGATGGGATATCGGCCGTTCGGGCAATGGAACTCTCTACCGGCAAGGCCGTGGTTTTTTCCCATGCCGATTGCCGCTTTTCCTATCGTGACAGCTTATTTAAACACGAACGGAACTATGTCATCACATCGGTTGTCTTCCGCCTGCATAAAACGTTTGTTTATCAGGAGAAATATATCGATCTGAGCCGCGAACTGAAAGGGGTCCCGCATCCCACGTTGCAGCAGGTGCGGCAAGCGGTTATCCGCATTCGTGAGCGGAAGCTCCCCGATTATGCGACACTTCCCAATGCCGGAAGTTTTTTCAAGAATCCTTTATTGACCGGGGGCGAAAAAGAAGCGTTACTCTCGAAACTGCCCGACGCGCCCGTGTATGCTGCCGGCGAGGGGCGGTTTAAAACCTCGGCGGCGTACCTTATCGATAAAGCCGGTTACAAAGGCAAACGTCGGGGGATGGTAGGGACATATCCCGGTCATGCGCTTATTATGGTGAATTACGGTACCGATAAGGGAAGCGATATCATCGATTTTATGAAGGAAGTGCAAGAGGCGGTCAGCGACCGGTTCTGTGTAGCATTGGAGCCGGAAGTAAGAATTTATTAGAAAAGGAGAAAGTATGTCATCATTTATCATCGAAGGCGGGCATCGCCTTCACGGGGAGATAATTCCGCAGGGAGCGAAAAACGAAGCGTTGCAGGTCATTTGCGCCGCGTTGCTTACCGACGAAGAGGTCGTTATCGAAAATGTTCCCGATATTGTCGATGTCAATAACCTGTTGTCGCTGCTGAAGGATATGGGCGTGTCGGTGAAGCCGGCGGGTCATGGTGCGTGGTCGTTGAAAGCCGACGCCATTGATTTGGCCTATACCGAGTCGCGGGAGTTTATCGAAAAGAGCGCCGCCCTTCGCGGATCGATCATGACCATCGGCCCGTTGTTGGGGCGCTTCGGCAATGCGACCGTCCCGAAACCCGGCGGCGACAAAATCGGCCGGCGACGGTTGGATACGCATTTCAACGGAATCATGAAATTGGGCGCCGAGTTGGTGTTTGATGAAGGAAAGCAGCTTTTCAAGCTATCGGCTGATCGATTGAAGGGATGCTATATCCTCCTCGATGAAGCATCGGTTACGGGAACGGCCAACTTACTCATGGCGGCTGTCTTTGCCGAAGGGGAAACCATTATTTATAATGCGGCGTGCGAACCGTATGTCGAGCAATTGAGCCGCATGTTGGTCAGGATGGGGGCGCATATTCAAGGCATCGGCTCGAACCGTCTCATCGTGCAGGGTGTCACGCGGCTGTCGGGGTGCCGGCACCGTTTGTTGCCCGATATGATCGAAATCGGCAGCTTCATCGGCATGGCCGCTATGACAGCTTCGGAATTGACCATTAAAAACGTCTCGGTACAGAACTTGGGCATTATTCCCGAAAGCTTCCGCCGCTTGGGGATTACCGTGCATCAGCAGGGCGATGATTTGTATATTCCCGAGCAAGACCGTTATACCATCGAATCGTTTCTCGATGGTTCCATCCTCACCATTGCCGATGCGCCCTGGCCCGGCCTGACGCCCGACCTGCTCAGTGTGATGCTGGTGGTTGCCACGAAAGCCGAAGGGTGCGTGCTCATCCATCAGAAGATGTTCGAAAGCCGCTTGTTTTTTGTCGATAAGCTCATCGATATGGGAGCGCAGATCATTCTGTGCGACCCGCACCGTGCCACGGTGATCGGATTAGGCGATCGCTTTAAGTTGAAAGGCATGACGATGAGTTCGCCCGATATCCGAGCCGGGATATCGCTGTTGATTGCCGCCATGAGCGCGCAGGGCAAAAGCACCATTCATAATATCGATCAAATCGATCGCGGGTATCAGGATATCGACGTCCGTTTAAACCGGTTGGGCGCCGCTATCCGGCGAGTGTGAATCTCTCCGTCTCCTTGTCTCCTTGTCTCCTTTTCTTAAATGGGTCGGTAATTTATTTACTCGAACTAAAACCGATGAAAGAGCGTTCAATAAGAACTAACTTTTAAAAAAAGGATATATGTCGAAAAGAGATGATTTCAAAAAATTGCACGCGGCAAACGAACCGTTTATTCTGGCAAATGTATGGGATGTGAAAAGCGCGCAGATAGCTGAGAAAGCCGGTTATAAAGCGGTCGGCGTTTCGGGGCACGCAGTAGCGGAGACCTTCGGATATGCTGATGGGGAAGATATGAGCTTCGAGGAGTTGTTGTATATGGCTAAGCGAATCGCTTCTTCGCTTGCCCTGCCGGTATCGGTGGATATCGACGGCGGGTATTCCCGCGACGTGAAAGAGATACAACAACATGTGAAGCAATTGACGGATATAGGTGTCGTAGGAATCAATATCGAGGATTCGGTCGTGACAAACGGTAACCGCAAGTTGGCCGATGTCGCCGCTTTCGCCGATACGATACGGAGTTTACGGCAATATATCGATCAGCAAACGCACGGGGTGTTCTTGAATATCCGTATCGATACGTATGTGGTCAAACATCCGCAGGCGTTTGAAGAAACCTTATCGCGTGTGAAGCTTTATGAGGCAGCCGGGGCCGATGGGGTGTTTGTTCCCGCCGTTACAAAGGAAAAGGAAATTGCCGCTCTTGTCGATCGTACGTCTTTACCTTTCAACGCTTTTTTGTTGAAAGATACTCCCGATTTCAATACATTGAAAGAGTTAGGGGTAAAAAGAATCAGTTGTGGGGCAGCACTCCATGCCAAGAGTTATAAAGAGGCGGAAAAACTGTATAAGGAGCTTCTTGATGAGAAACGGTTTGACGGACTTTTCTAAAAAAACAGCATAAAAGAATAAACAAAATTAGATCATTCGGAAAATTCAAAACAGTTTCTAAGATTGAATAGATCTTTTCAAGGATTAATTTGTTTTTTCGAAAAGTGTTTTATTACTTTGTAGCTGAATTCAGAGCGGATAATCCCATAAGGGTAATGCGCTCTTGATAAATTTTATAAATACACTTAGAAATATGCCAACGAATTCAGTTGTGACCGATATTCCGCAGGTGACCATCCGCTTTTCGGGCGATTCTGGTGACGGAATGCAATTATCAGGCACATTATTTTCTACACTTTCCGCTATTTTCGGCAACGAGATAGCTACTTTCCCCGATTATCCGGCAGAGATACGCGCCCCGCAGGGTACCTTGCAGGGTGTTTCGGGCTTTCAGGTCCGTATCGGATCAAAAGATGTCTATAATTCAGGCGATAAAACCGACGTGTTGATCGCGATGAATCCTGCGGCCTTGAAAGTCAATGCCGAATATCTAAAGAGGGGATCTATTGTGCTCTTCGACACCGATTCATTTCAAAAAAAGGATTTGGAAAAAGCCCGTTTCGAGACGGAAGACCCTTTCGAGGAGTTAAAAATCGACTATGTCCAACCTATTCCGGTCGCGATTACCTCTATGACGAAAGATTCGCTTCAAGGAATGGATTTGACCGCGAAAGAAATGACCAGGAGTAAGAATATGTTTGCTCTCGGGGTCGTTTGTTGGCTGTTTAACCGTCCGTTGGAAATCGCCGATCATTTGGTGGAGGAGAAGTTCGCCAAAAAACCGAAAGTGGCCGATACTAATATTAAAGTTCTTACGGCTGGGTATAATTTCGGAAACAATACGCACTTGACGGCTTCTACTTATCGGATTGACAGTGTAGAGGCCGGTAAGGGGTTTTATACGGATGTTAAGGGCAATACCGCCACGGCTTACGGATTGATAGCCGCGGCCGAAAAAGCCGGGTTACAGTTGTTTTTAGGCTCTTATCCTATTACGCCGGCTACCGATATCTTACAGGAATTAACGAAAAGGAAAGATTTAGGCGTGAAGGCCCTTCAGATGGAAGACGAGATAGCAGGCATCAGTTCCGCTATCGGGGCAAGTTTTGCCGGATGCCTTGCCGCCACTTCTACTTCGGGACCGGGACTTTCTCTTAAGTCGGAAGCATTGGGGCTGGCTGTGATGACGGAGCTTCCTTTGGTCGTGATCGATGTGCAACGGGGAGGCCCTTCCACAGGCCTACCGACCAAAAGCGAACAGTCCGATTTGAATCAGGCGCTCTATGGGCGTAGCGGAGAGAGTCCGTTGGTCGTTATAGCTGCAAAGTCGCCGGCGGATTGTTTCGATAGCGCCTATTGGGCTTCGAAGATTGCATTGGAACACATGACTCCGGTAATCCTGTTAAGCGATGCTTATATCGCTAACGGATCGACAGCATGGAAAATACCCGACATGAAGCAATATCCCGATATTTCACCTTCGTATGCTCTGCAAAAGTTCGGCAAAGACGCCGGAAATTGGAAGCCTTATGCTCGTGATGAGGAGACTTTCGTAAGATATTGGAGTGTACCGGGCACCCCGAATTACATCCATCGTATAGGAGGATTGGAAAAAGATTATTTTACCGGGATTATTTCCACCAATCCCGATAATCACCAATTAATGGTCGATACACGCCGTCAGAAAATCGAAAGGATCGCCTCACAAGTTCCTTTGCAGAAAGTGGAAGGCGACCCGGATGCCGATACGCTGATTATAGGGTGGGGAGGAACCTACGGGCATTTGCTGGAAGCTATGCTGCGTATTCAGGCGAAAGACAAAAAAATCGCCTTTACCCATTTTACGTTTCTTTATCCGCTACCATCCAATACCCATGAAGTATTGAAACAATATAAAAAGATTATTGTAGCGGAACAAAACAACGGGCAGTTTGCCCATTATCTACAGGGACAATTTCCTGATTTACCCCTGTACCGGTTCAACCGCATAGAAGGTCAGCCTTTCCGTGTTGCCGAATTGGAAGAAGAATTTATCACTATTATGGATGAGAAATAAATGATGGAAAACATAGACATAAAGGAAGTGGAAGTTCCGGCTTATCAGTCGAAAGATTATAAAAATGGAAGTAATGTGCGTTGGTGTCCGGGTTGTGGAGACCATGCTATTTTGAATTGTTTGCAGAAGGCGATGGCCGAATTGCACATTCCACCGCATGAAACCGTGGTCGTGTCCGGCATCGGATGTTCGTCTCGTTTGCCTTATTATATGAATACCTATGGCTTTCATAGTATTCACGGGCGGGCGCCGGCGATTGCTACGGGCGTTAAGGTTGCCAATCCCCAACTGAGCGTATGGGTGGTGACCGGCGACGGGGATTCGCTCGCCATTGGAGGAAATCACTTTATTCATGCTATCCGCCGGAATATCGATTTGAATATCATCCTTTTTAATAATAAAATTTACGGGTTGACGAAAGGACAATATTCCCCTACGTCCGACAGGGGATTCGTATCCAAAACATCTCCTTACGGTACGGTGGAAGATCCTTTTCATCCTGCCGAATTGTGCTTGGGAGCGCGAGGAACTTTTTTCGGGCGTGCGATTGATGTCGATATGAAAAGCCAAACCGATTTGTTGGTGAATGCCGCCAGGCATAAAGGCGCTTCGGTGGTGGAAGTATTGCAGAATTGTGTCATTTTTAATGACGGGATTCATAAAAATATCACCGACCGTACGTGGCGGGCAGAACGTACCATTCTTCTAAAACAGGGAGAAAAAATGCTTTTCGGCACGGAAAACAATCAGGGGATTGTCGCTGATGGATGGCGTTTAAAAGCGGTCACTATCGGAGAGGACGGTTATACAATGGAGGATGTATTGGTGCACGATGCTTCATGTCAGGATAATACGCTGCATTTAAAACTGGCGACTATGGGCTATGTCGATAATTTGCCGGTAGCATTGGGCGTAATAAGGAATGTAGCGGCTCCGACGTATGACGAATCCTATCAAAAACAACTCGATACGGTCCGTCAGAAAAAAGGGAAGAAAACATTTACGGAATTCTTATTGTCTTCCCCCAATGTGTGGGAAGTGAAGTGAAAGCCTCGAAAGGAAAACAACTCGAGGCGAGAGTTTCGGTTAGACAACTTTCTTATTTTCGCTCTTTGTATTGTAAGTAATTTTCTTTATTGTCTGAGTAATAGAGGCGCAACACCTTAATGGAGTTGGCATACGATACGGAATAGTATTTTACATTTTTTAAATTCGCCATATAACGAAAGCCCTCTTTTGTTTCCATCAAATGGGGGTTTTGTTTCTCTATGTCGATGATGGAGAGAATGCTTCGTGTGGTGTTAATGGTGTATTGGCCTTGGAACCGATTGTTAGAAGAGGTGCCGGTAAAGGTATTGTCGCGATTGAATTTCAGTAAAAAAGGGACAAACGGCTCTTCTTCGTTCGTCGATCTACGGTTGTTGGAGAGATTGTCCCCTTCGATATCCTTCTCGAACTTCCATTCTGTTTCGTAAGGAGATTGCAAATCCAACTCATGCTCACTCACTTCTTCAGCACATGAATAGGCCGTCAAAAAATAACTAAGAAAAATAAAAGCGAACAGAATTGTATGTTTTGTACCCATTATTTTATATCTGTGGTTTAAACTCTATCATATAGATGAAAAAGAACAGAAAATGTTACTGCAAAAGTATTATTTTTTTTCTTCTTTTACTCATTCCGGCCATATATTTGTATTTTAGTTAAAACACGGCGAAGAAAAAACATTCTATCTTTGCGATTGTTTAGATGATGATTTATTTTTCGACATGCAAAAAAATAAAATAAATATTGCCATCGACGGTTATTCCTCTTGTGGCAAAAGTACGATGGCTAAACAATTGGCTAAGGAAATCGGATATATGTATATCGATAGCGGGGCAATGTATCGTGCGGTGTCGCTTTATGCCCTTCGCAATGGGTGGATGGATAATCACTCTTTGGATGAAGATGCGTTGCGGAGACAAATCCCCGGCATTCGCATCACTTTTCGAACAAACGATAAAGGTGTTCAGGAGACGTATTTAAACGGGGAAAATGTCGAAAAAGATATCCGTACATTAGAAGTCTCGAATGGGGCAAGCCGTGTGAGCACACTCGGTTTTGTGCGCAGAGAACTGGTCCGCCAACAGCAGGAACTGGGTAAACAGAAAGGCGTTGTGATGGACGGCCGCGATATTGGGACGGTCGTATTTCCCGATGCGGAATTAAAACTCTTTCTTACGGCGCCTCCTGAAGTACGAGCTCAACGGCGGTTTGCTGAAATGCAAGAGAAAGGCGATCATAGCGCGACTTACGAAGATGTCTTAGCCAATGTGAAAGAACGCGACTTGCGCGATACCACACGAGCCGAAAGTCCTTTACGAAAAGCGCCGGACGCCATTGAACTGGATAATTCGCATGTAAATATACAGGAACAGTTCCAATGGGCCGTTGATATGTTTCATAAAACAATACAGCAATATGGCATACAAACTGGAAATAGATAAACAATCCGGCTGCTGCTTCGGGGTGGCGAAAGCCATCAGCAAAGCGGAAGAAGAATTGAAAAAAGGCGGTACCCTATATTGCTTGGGGGATATCGTTCATAATAATGTGGAAGTACAACGTCTCGCCGAGATGGGGTTGGTGACAATCGATCACGAGCAATTTAAAAAACTGCGGAACGTGCGGGTGTTATTGCGTGCTCATGGCGAGCCGCCCAGTACCTACGAAATAGCCAAAGAGAACAATATCGAGATTATCGATGCGTCTTGTCCGGTCGTGCTTGGTTTGCAAAAGCGAATTCGGAAGAAATTTGTCAATAAGTCGAACCAAGATGCACAGATTGTCATTTACGGCAAAAAAGGGCATGCGGAAGTGAATGGACTGCTTGGTCAAACCGATGAGTCGGCAATCGTGATTGAAAACAAGGAAGATATTGAGAAGTTGGATTTTACCCGCGATATCAGTTTATTCTCCCAAACGACTAAACCGCTCGACGGATTACAGGAAATCAGTAATCTGATAGCCTCGCGAATGGAGGGTGATGCCCAATTTGAGTTTTTCGACACCATTTGCCGGCAGGTTTCAAATAGGGTGCCGAATATCCGCGAGTTCGCTTTGAACCACGATCTGATCTTCTTTATCGCCGGAGAAAAAAGCTCGAACGGAAAAGTGCTCTTTGCCGAGTGTAAGAAAGCCAACCCGAATTCCTATTTTATTCACACGCCGGATGAAATCGATCCGGATTTGCTGAAAGGAGACGTACGAATCGGAATTTGCGGCGCTACTTCCACGCCCATGTGGCAGATGGAAGCCGTCGCACGAAACATTATAAAAATCAAGCCCGAACTGTCGGTGGAAAAGGCTGCTTTTTAGGCAGCCTTTTTTTGTTGCCCTGACAAAAAAAATATATCTTTGCGATTCATTGTTTTTGGAAAATCGATAAAGAAAAATTTCACATTTAAATATTCATTTTCATGGTGGACTATAGTATAAAAAGTATCGGTGTGCTTACTTCGGGAGGGGACGCTCCGGGTATGAATGCCGCCATTCGTTCGGTGACGCGCGCCGCGATTTTTAATAATATGCGGGTTTTTGGTATCTATAGAGGATACAAAGGATTAATCAGTAATGAAATCGAAGAGTTCAAGACGAATAGCGTCAGCAATATTATTCAGCAAGGCGGCACGATTCTTAAAACCGCCCGTTCAGCGGAGTTTATGGATCCCGAAGGACGTAAGGTGGCCTTTGAGAACATGCAAAAGCATGGTATCGATGCATTGGTGGTCATAGGGGGCGACGGGTCGCTTACCGGCGCCAGTATCTTTGGCAATGAGTATGATATTCCTATTGTCGGGCTACCCGGCACCATCGATAACGACCTGAATGGTACGGATGTCACTATCGGATACGATACGGCTCTAAACACCATCATGCAATCCGTCGATAAAATCCGGGATACCGCCACCTCGCACGAGCGATTATTCTTCATCGAAGTGATGGGACGTAACTGCGGCTTTCTTGCCCTTAACAGCGCCATCGCGGCCGGAGCCGAAGCTGCCATTATCCCTGAAATCAGTTTGAAGAAGGACCAATTGGGAGAACTTATTGAACAGGGATTCCGCAAATCAAAAAACAGTAGCATCATATTAGTTACGGAAGGTGAGATTACCGGAGGCGCCCTTCAATTGGCCGAACGGGTAAAACAAGAATATCCCCAATACGATGTACGTGTTTCTATTCTCGGACACTTGCAGCGAGGTGGTTCGCCGTCGGCGCAAGACCGCATACTCGCCAGCCGGATGGGTATTGCGGCCATACAGGCATTGCTCGAAAACCAACGCAACGTCATGATCGGTATTCGTGAAAATGAAATCGACTATGTTCCGTTTAAACGGGCGATAAAGAAAGAACGCGAAATAAGTGAAGAGTTACGCGAAGTATTGCTTATTTCTTCGATTTAATGCTTTACGGGAGATAAAATCACAAAAAATAAGTCTGTTTTGTTGTTCTGTTTTACGTATTAAAACAGTAACTTTGCGCACGAAGTCAAATAAAAATAAATTGATATGGAAATTACACACATTGAACACATTGGAATTGCTGTAAAAAGCATCGAAGAACAACTTCCTTACTACGAAGGAATCTTAGGGTTGAAATGTTATAACGTGGAAACCGTAGAGGATCAAAAAGTAAAAACCGCTTTCTTTAAAGTGGGGCAAACGAAGATCGAACTGTTGGAACCCACTGGTCCCGAAAGCACCATCGCTAAATTTATCGAAAAGAGAGGCGAGGGTATTCATCACATTGCGTATGCGACGAAGGCGGTGAACGAAGCTTTGAAAGAAGTAGAGGCTAAAGGTGTTCGACTGATTGACCACCAAACGCGTCCGGGTGCCGAAGGATTGCAGATTGCTTTTCTTCATCCCAAATCGACGGGAGGAGTCCTAACCGAACTCTGTGAACATCCGTAATGATTTCTTACGAGTAAAAAGAAAGAAGTAAACTTGTACTATTTATCAAATAATAAAAAACATTTTATATGAGCCGACAACTTGAAAAGATTAAAGAACTTATTCAATTGCGTGAAAAAGCTCGCTTGGGAGGAGGCGAAAAAAGAATAGAGTCGCAGCACCAAAAAGGTAAATATACCGCCCGCGAACGTATTGCCATGCTTTTGGATGAAGGCAGTTTCGAAGAATTCGATATGTTTGTGGAACATCGTTGCCACAATTTCGGGATGGAAAAGAAAAAATATCTCGGTGACGGAGTGGTTACCGGATATGGAACGATAGACGGTCGATTGGTGTATATTTTTGCACAAGACTTTACCGTATCGGGTGGATCGTTGTCCGAAATGCAATCGAAAAAAATATGCAAGGTAATGGACCAAGCCATGAAGATGGGCGCACCCGTTATCGGAATCAATGATTCGGGAGGTGCCCGTATTCAAGAAGGCATTAACGCGTTGGCGGGATATGCCGAAATTTTCCAGCGGAATATTCTTGCTTCGGGTGTGATCCCTCAAATATCCGGTATCTTCGGGCCTTGTGCCGGAGGAGCTGTTTATTCGCCTGCCCTTACCGACTTTAATATTATGACTCAAGGAACGTCTTATATGTTCCTTACCGGCCCGAAGGTTGTGAAAACCGTATTGGGCGAAGATGTTACTCAGGAAAACTTGGGTGGGGCATCCGTACATACCACTAAATCGGGAGTGGCTCATTTCTCGGTTGAAACAGAAGAAGACGGCTTCCAACTCATCCGTTCTCTGTTGAGTTATATTCCTCAAAATAATATGGAAGAGGCTCCGCGTGTAGAAAATGACGATCCGATAGACCGTGCCGATGATTTGTTGAACGAAATCATTCCGGATAACGGTAACCGGCCTTATAATATGTATGAAGTTATTGGCTCCGTTGTCGATAACGGCGAGTTCCTGGAAGTACATGCCGATTATGCCAAGAATATCATTGTGGGTTTCGCCCGCTTCGACGGACAATCGGTCGGTATTGTAGCCAATCAACCTAAATATTTGGCGGGAGTACTCGATATCAATGCTTCACGCAAAGGTGCGCGTTTTGTGCGTTTTTGCGATGCCTTTAATATTCCTATTGTTACGTTGGTCGACGTTCCCGGATTCTTACCCGGTACCGGTCAAGAGTACGGTGGCGTGATCGTTCATGGAGCGAAATTGCTGTATGCTTACGGAGAAGCCACCGTGCCGAAAATTACCGTTACGTTGCGCAAATCGTATGGCGGCGCTCACATTGTAATGAGTTGCAAGCAACTGCGTGGTGATATCAACTATGCATGGCCTTCTGCCGAAATAGCCGTGATGGGTGCCGATGGCGCTATCGAAGTGCTGTACAGTAAAGAGATTGCCGCTGCCGGCGATCAGAAAGCCGAAGTGGTGGAGGCGAAGAAGAAAGAGTATAACGACCTCTTCTGCAATCCGTATGAAGCTGCCCGCTATGGGTATATCGACGATGTGATCGAACCGCGTAATACCCGTTTCCGTGTGATTCGCGCTTTGCATCAATTGCGTAATAAAAAGCTGACGAATCCGGCTAAGAAGCATGATAACTTACCTTTATAAATCTGTATGGGTATGAGTCTATTTAAACGAAATAAAAAATCTTCGGCGCCTGAAGTGGAAAATGCTTCCACGGCGCCGTTGCAGGAAGAACCGCAAAATGCGGGTTTGAACGCGGAGGTTGCAGCCGTTATTGCTGCCGCCCTTTATGAATTGGATCAGGATGTACACGATGTGGAAAGCGGCGTGTTGACCATAGAATATGCGCAGCACGACTATTCGCCGTGGAGCTCCAAGATTCAGACATTACGTCAACTTCCCGATAAAAGATAAATGCATTTTAATTTTTAATAAAGAACAATACATATGAAAGAGTTCAAATATAAGGTCAATGGCAATGAATACAAAGTCGTTGTGAATGATTCGGAAGGTTCTGTGCTGGATGTAGAAGTAAACGGTACTCTTTATAAAGTGGAGACGGAAAAAGCACCGGTTACGAAAGCTGCGCCTGTTAAGCGTCCCGCACGTGCCGCTTCGGCCGCACCCGTTCAAAGTGCTGCTATTCCTGCCGCCCCCAAAGCAACATCTGCTGCTGCCGGTAAAGCTGCCGTTAAATCTCCGCTACCCGGAACCATCGTGGGTATTCGCTGCAAAGTGGGTGACACGGTGAAGAAAGGGCAGACTATCCTCATTCTGGAAGCAATGAAGATGGAGAATAATGTCTTGGCAAATGCCGACGGCTCCGTAACGGAAATATTGGTGCAGATGGGACAGTCGGTTCAAGAAGGTGATAATTTGGTAGTAATCGGATAATCAATAAAAGTAATATGGGATTTGAAGAACTTTTACCCGCTATTGCGGGAATGACCTGGCAACACTTGGTCATGATTGCCGTGGGACTCATTTTGATATATTTGGCTATTGTCAAGAATTATGAGCCTAATTTATTGCTGCCGATGGGCTTCGGCGCCATTTTAGTGAATATTCCGTGGTCCTCCGCCATCTCTCAGATCGACCCGGCAACGGGCGAAGCGGTGGAAGGTGTGCTGAATGTGTTTTTTAACGCCGGTATTGCGACCGAGATCTTTCCGTTACTGATCTTTGTGGCTGTAGGGGCGATGATTGATTTTTCCCCTTTGTTCCGCAATCCGTCGTTATTATTATTCGGAGCCGCGGCCCAATTCGGGATCTTTCTCACAATGGTGCTGGCCGCCGTGTTGGGATACGACCTGAGAGAAGCGGCCTCTATCGGGATTATCGGCGCTGCCGACGGGCCTACCTCCATTGTTGTCGCATCGCGTTTCGCCCCTGACTTATTAGGGCCGATTTCGGTTGCTGCGTATTCTTATATGGCATTAGTGCCCATCATTCAGCCGCCCGTGATACGGTCGTTGACTACGCGGAAAGAACGGTTGATCCGGATGACAAATGTGTCGAACAAAGTGATTTCGAAAAAGGCATTGATCGCTTTCCCCATTGTGGTGACGATTGCTGCCGGTATTATTGCTCCCTCTTCGTTGGCATTGATCGGTTTCCTTATGTTCGGCAACCTGATACGTGAGTGTGGCGTGTTGAACAATCTTTCCAAAGCGGCTCAAAACGAACTCTCGAACCTGGTAACGCTTTTATTAGGGATTACCATTGCCAGCACGATGACGGCCGATCGGTTCATCCGTGTCGACACGTTGGTGATTATCGCTTTGGGATTGTTTGCGTTCGTATTCGACACGTTTGGAGGTGTTCTTTTTGCCAAGTTCTTAAACCTGTTCCGAAAGGAGGGGAATAAGATCAATCCTATGGTCGGCGCATGCGGTATATCGGCTTTCCCGATGTCGGCGCGTGTTATTCATCAGATGGGACAAAAAGAAGATCCTTACAACTATCTCCTTATGCCGGCTATCAGCGCCAATGTAGGCGGACAGATCGGTTCGGTAATTGTGGGAGGTATCATTTTGACATTAGTTCCGTTATTTGCATAAAAATAGAAAGATATGACATTAGTACTTAAGCAAGCATTAGAAATAGCGGGTCTGGGAATTGTGGGTGTATTCGTTTTTATGGCCCTCTTTTACCTATTGATACGCGGTTTGGATAAATTATTGCCTCACAAAGAAGACGATAAGGCAGATAAATAAACAGTTAAAGGAAACTTTACTGTCAAGTAGATTTTCGATTTTAAAAAGCGGAGCCTTTTGGGGTTCCGCTTTTTTACTCATTCTAAAGGGAAAGTCGATAAATGTAACCCGATAATAAAATTGTTTGTTGAAACTTAGGGTTGGGTATTTTCCCCTCCTCTTTATTCCTATTGTAAATAGGCTTTTACAGAAGCGATTTTGTCGTCTTTGAATGTGAAATCGAATACGCCGCCGATTCTTCCTTCCGGAAATTTCCCCGTGAACTCAACTTCAATATGGGCTGCGTTGTCGTGAATGATTTCTAACCGAATGAGTTTTGTTTGTGTCTTGTATTCTATAAAATAATCCTCAAAATATTCTTTAATACCTGAATGTCCTTTGAAAATCCGCCCGACGGACGGGTCGTCAAGTTCCGCAGTCTTATGATATTTATCCAAATAGCTGTCGGTATCATAAGCATTGCTTGCGGCAAGCCAATCTTCTATAAATCTTTTAATGTCCATATTCGTATAAAAGTCAGTTTGTTAATAAATTCTCTGTTCTGGTAAGGAATTTTTCCACGGCTTTCTCCATATCGATATCCGTTCTGTCCGCCAAAACAATCAGCCACCAGATACATTCGGCCAGTTTATGTTCTAATTCCGCTTGCGTATTTTCTTTTGGCCAGCGTCCCTGTTGCGACATTGTTTGTCTTGCAACCAATCCTGCGTCGGTTAAAAAAGCCAACGCATCTTCTTCCACGGTCCATTCGCTTCCGTGATGTTGTTGTTCCAACTGATGATACGATTCCCGTATCTTTTTCGAACGTTGAATGATGTCTTTAAAATCGGTTTTCTTCATTGTTTATGTATTTTATTTTGAAACATTCGTTTTAAAAAATAGGCAAAAAAATTATTGCGAAATACGGGTGATGAGATACTTCGCCATTTTCTTGATTTTTACAGGATTCTGATATAAAATATAAGATTCGTACCAACCTGTAAAGGCATTCATAATAAAATCGGCAATGGTCTCAGGATCTTCTTCGGAATCGATCTCCTTTTGTTCCCTTGCCTTTATTATGAGTTCGGCGAGCAGTGAATGCGTTTTGTCGGCATCCGATTTTAAGATAGCTTGGATAGCACTGTCGTTGGCTGCCACCTCAAAAGTGGTTTTAATAGCCAGGCAACTGTTGTTGCTGTACAAAATGGTATTGACCGAATCCTGAATGAAATTAACGATAGCTTTCAACGGTGTTTTTGCTTGTGATGCATGCGCTTTGGCTTCTTTCATCCGTTCTTCGGTATAGTTTTGGATGCACTTCACGAAAAGTTTGTGTTTATCGCCGATACTGTTGTATAAACTACTGCTGTTAATTTGCATTGCATCCGTCAAATCGCGCATGGACGCACCGTTGTAGCCCTTTTTCCAAAAGACATCCATTGCCCGCTTAATGGCCTCCTGTTCGTTAAATTCTCTATTTCTTGCCATAACTTGGAGACAAAGATAAGAAATATTTTGGAACAATCGTTTTAAAAATGTCTTTTTCGTTGTTATCGACGTTCTTCGGTTAATTTGTTGTACCAAATAGGCGATAGGGAGTTTCAACAAAAATCCTTCGGCTTCTATTTTAACCGCTTTATCATTGTTGCCTTAAGAGAGATATTCTCAATAGCATGTTTTGTAATCGAGTAACTGTTTTTATCCAAGTATTGCTCGATAAAGGGCAGTTCCGGCGCATAATACATCCGTCCGTGTAGCTTCAATGAGTTCAATATTTCCATATACTTTTTAGCATATCCGATAAAGTTCCCATCTTCCCGTAAATGGTGATGAAGAAAATGATTCGAAAACCCCAGATTGCTGATAATGGTGCCCCATTTCTCCATACCGTAATCATACGTGAGCCAATCCGCTTTCTCCACCCATGAACAATCTGAAAATCGATCGATGCCATAGGCGATTAATCCTGCTGCGCGTAAACTCTTTACTAAATTACCGTGTTTGCCGCTTCCCACGTCCAGAATCGGTTCCGGTAATTCCTCTAATTGAAGATGCAGAATATGTTTTTGGATATCAGCGCTATATTCGCAACAGACTACCGGATTTACCGTTACATCCTCTTCCTGATACATCTTTTTAGAAAAAGGATTTGATTCTTCCACCCATGATTTCAGGTTTTGATAATGCCTTTCGGAAAGAAGATTCATTGGAATCTTCTTTTGTATAATATCAAAATATAGATCCCGATAAATATCCTTTAAACGTTTTTTATCGTCTTCGCCAAAGGAATAATATTGATTTACCCGGCAAAATTCCTCTACTACTTTTTCACAGGTATATTCAATCAAAACATTTACCTCATTTTCAGTGAGTCCTTTTAAATTCCGAATTTCATCAAAGAGCGTTTGGGCAAAATGCATCGTCTTTGTAGCGTCCTTATGAAACAAGTTCTTATTTCGATTGGATTCGATTTGTAAATCAATCTGATTTTCCAGTTTATTCATTATATACTGTAAAATTTGCGGTAGAAATACCCTCCATTGTATTATTCATCTCCCAGCGAAGATATTCCTTCCATGGTGATGCCGAGTAATTTCATTCCGTACTCCATATCTGTCAACTGATACAGCGGTTGGGATTTCTTTATTTGTAATTGACTGTCATTTACCGTAGTTTTATCGACCTTTATCATCTCGTACACCATTGTCGGTTGATCGCTGTCTTCAAGAAAAATATCGATACGCAGGATGCCGTCGGCTTCCGGAATGTAATAAGGATGCGAAAAATTGATGGTTTTCGATATCTCGCTATTCGTGTAGACGATTAATTTACGTAC
Organism: Limibacterium fermenti; assembly: GCF_041902845.1. Lineage (GTDB taxonomy): Bacteria > Bacteroidota > Bacteroidia > Bacteroidales > Dysgonomonadaceae > Limibacterium > Limibacterium fermenti. Next base: position 2,394,170 of record NZ_CP159486.1, on the reverse strand, counting down.
ATCGACAGCAGGCAGGCCGTTTGCTCCCGTAGCATTGCCTGGTGCGGATTTCGGGACATACGAAGAGACATTGCAAACATAGCCGGCTACGGTGGCTGTTTGAGGTAGCTTTGAGAAAGTATATTTGTCCGGCGTGATCAACTTGTTACCCGCAAACAGTTCTTTATATCCTTCGGAAGGCTTATATGTGGACGTTGCGGCATTTTGTGGGTCGATCAGGGATGCGGTATAAATGAACGCTTCATCGGCAGATAGATTGTGATAGTGTTCCATTTCATAGCCAAGGCCTTTCATCTTCGCCAGGATTGTCCCGCCTTTGATATAAAGGGTTGTTTGTGGAGGAATCATCAGAAGAGCGATGGTCATCATGGGATTTCGTTCGATCATTGCCTGAAGCTTGTCCGACTGTGCTGTCGGAAGTGTGCGGAAGAATGAGCCGATTTGTTCTTGAACGTTTCCTTTGTGGTAGTCGATTTTCTCTGCCAATGGACTTAAATCGACCTCGCCGAATACGATACGGCTGGTGATTATTCCTTCGAAAGAAGCTTCCTGAGCGTGTGCGGAAAACGATAAAATACTGATTATTATTATCGTGAAGAACCATTTTATTCTTTTCATCTATATCTATTTAATCGGGTGAAAATAAAAACACTTATTAAACAATAGATATAACCCGATTGTTTTGGACGAATTTGTTAATTTTGATCGTTTATTTTTAGCCATCATTTCTTTCTAAATTAATGGCATTTAATCCGGTAAGTTCTTTATTCTTATTACTGGATTGAGATTTAAATTTGCTATATTTGCAGGTTGCCTGTAGAGAAATTCGTTCGTTCGGACAATATGGTATAAAAATTTGATAATGAGATGAAATCGGAAGAGATAAAAGCCCTGTTTGTCCGCTTCGAACAAGCAGCGGCAGAAGTAGAAGGAGTGGAATGCTGGAGTGCACGGGAACTCCAAAAGTTATTGGGCTATGCTAAATGGGAGAATTTCTCCAAAGTTATTGATAAAGCGGAACAATCTTGTCTAAATGCAGGACAAGAAATAGCGGACCATTTTCCTGAAGTCAGGAAAATGGTTTCGATAGGTTCATGAGCTGAAAAACAGATAAATGATATGCTTCTTACCCGTTATGCGTGTTACTTGATTGCTCAAAACGGGGATAGCAAGAAAGAGCAAATTGTTTTTGCTCAAAATTATTTTTCATTATAATATTGTGTAATATAATAGACCGATTTACATTTACATGAGTTTTTAATATTATTAGCAATTATATGGAGGCAACAAAAGAAAACACGTTGTATTTGCCGATTAAGCAGATATATTTCGATGCCATTGTGGAGGGTGCGAAAAAGGAGGAATATCGTGAAATAAAGGATACTACCTATAAGAAATATTTACGATGCGACAAAGATGGAGTCCCGGATATTCGCGATGATATCCCGGATGGATTTGAAGATGATATTATGGCTTATAACGAAGGAAATTATCCCTTTGTTCCTGTCGATTATAAGTTCCTTCATCTCGCCGTAGGCTATGCCAAGGAAAGGGATAGCGCTTTAGTCGAGGTGGAGAATATCTCATTTGAAATTGCAAAAGATAAAAAGGGTAATGATGCGCGATTCTTTTGGGATGAACAAAATGGAGTTACTATTGATTCGGAAGGGGATTTGGCCATTTGGAATATTGTTTATCATTTAGGAAAAGTATTAGAAATAAAACGAAAACCCCGAGCTGATTAAAACTCTGTAAAATAAACCTCAAGTTCTGAAATTGCAGGAAAAATAAATTTGGGAACAAATTGATATAATAACAATCCCGGACAGAAACGAGCCTGTCCGGGATATCATGTTGATTTTTAAAATAGAATGAAGTATGACACAATCTGTTATTCTCGGATTTATGTATTCTGATTTTTCTTTTCGTCTGTCTTCTTCGGCTTACGCGAACTCGAGCGAACCATGCGGCGTGCGTTGCGGTAGGCTTGTGCGAACTCGGTACCGTTGAAGAAACTGATAAGACTGTCCATCTTATATCGTACCTTCCGTATTTCTTTCTTCAACGTCGGCAGCGTGTCGTTATGGATTTTGCGCTCTATGGCCAATCCTCGTGGGCGGGGAATGAGTTTGTCATATTTTTCGATGAGCGTTTTGAATTGCTCCAACTCTTCCGGCGTTACGTAAGGGGCCAATACTTCTCCGAATCCTACCATCCGGTTATAGATGTCCCAAAGCCTGACGGACAGGTCTTCGTCAGCCAATTGCAACAGCGAGCCCCTGCTTACGCGAAGCTGGATGTGCGTCTCCATATTGATATTCTCCAGAGCGTAAATGCTGGCGCGCTGCGAAAGATCTCTTGCCAGCTCGCATACGGCCAGCGTTGCATCGTCCTTGTCTTCCGTGGCGCCTTTCGTAATGATTTTCGCTTTTTCCGCCGTGGCTTTGATGGCGGCGTAATATTTCCTGAATTTGGCTACTTGTGCAGAAAAAACGGGGTTTGTACTCCAAACGGCTTCATATTGCGTAAGTGTCGCATCCAATACATCCAAAAAACTAATAAAATCTTCATCTGTTTTTTTCATCATCTTGTAATTTTATTAGTAGATACTAGAGCGAGAGTAGTAGGTACTATGATCCTAAATTTAAATGTCGCTGCAAATGTATAAAATATTCGGGATATACAAAAATATTTTCGCAAATAAATTTAATAAAAATCGATATCTGTACTCTTTTTAGTTAATAAACAGTATTAACCTGTGTCGAGAACGGTATATTGTGCCTGATGAATGTTGTATTCGCGGCTTTTAATCATTTATTGACCGCGCAGGGGCGTACATTATGTTAACGCAATCATACATTACCACCAAACAATGGTACATTACGTCCGCACAATGGTGCATTGCGATCTGCGGATGACACATTGTCATCTCCGTGCTCTACATTGCAATTGTCGAACGACACATTGTCAGCCGAGACTCTTACATTATCTGCATACATTTCTACATTGTCCTGTGCGAACGTTTTATTGACTGCTGCATATTGTACATTGCATCTTTTGTGTCGTACATTGCGTCCTGAGAGTTGTGCATTGTATTCGCGGCCATTTTTAAACGGTTGTCCGTGCCTTTCTCTCCGGCGATTCGACGATAAAAATCTATCGGAGCCTTCTAAATGGTTTTATTTCGCCGGTGTATTCAGTTTGCGGGAAACATTCTTTTTCAAGTTCAATTTGTTCTTTTCACTTTTTGAGGATAACTTTTGAGACAGCCCTACCATGAAGCGGGGAGGGGTTAAAAAAGAAATCGAACGTTTTTCGCACCGTTAATACATTCGCCGGGGAGGTAGATGGGGCATAAAAAAAGCGAAGTCCCTAAGAGATCCGCTTTTTATATTATAGAATGTGATTGTGTCGAAAAAATCAATGCGAAGAATCATCTTTCTTCTGCACTTCCGGTTTCGGCGGCCTTGGCAAAAGCGCTTTCCGCGACAGTTTATATTTTCCGGTTTTCGGATCGACATCCAATAACTTCACTTGAATCTTATCGCCTTCTTTCAGGTTGGCATCTTCCACCCGTTCCAGGCGTTTCCAGTCAATTTCCGAAATATGCAACAGTCCGTCTTTTCCGGGAAGGAATTCCACAAACGCGCCGTAAGGCATGATGGAACGCACCACTGCGTCGTAGACTTCTCCGACTTCGGGAACGGCCACAATACCTTTGATCTTGGCAATGGCTGCGTCGATAGAAGGTTTGTTGGAAGCCGAAATTTCGATATGGCCTCTTCCGTCGATTTCGTCGATGGTGATAGTCGCTCCGGTTTCTTCCTGAATGCCTTGGATGATTTTTCCACCCGGGCCGATAACCGCTCCGATGAAGTCTTTCGGGATGTCCATCACCTCGATGCGCGGAGCATGAGGTTTCAGGTCGGCACGAGGTTCGGAAATGGTTTCCAGCATCTTACCCATGATGTGTTCGCGGCCTATTTTAGCCTGCACCAATGCTTTTTCGAGGATTTCATACGATAATCCGTCGACTTTGATATCCATTTGCGTCGCGGTGATACCGTCTTTGGTGCCGCATACCTTAAAGTCCATATCGCCCAAGTGGTCTTCGTCGCCTAAGATGTCCGAAAGGATGGCATATTTTTGCCCTTTGTTTTCGGAAATAAGACCCATGGCGATACCGGCGACCGGTTTTTTAATCTTCACACCGGCATCCATCAGGGCCAGCGTACCGGCACATACGGTAGCCATCGACGAGGAGCCGTTCGACTCGAGAATATCCGAAACCACACGGATCACATACGGATAATTGTCGGGGATGACTTTTTTCAGGGCGCGGTTCGCCAAGTTGCCGTGTCCGATTTCGCGGCGTCCTGTTCCGCGTTGCGGGCGGGCTTCTCCGGTAGAAAACGGCGGGAAGTTATAGTGCAGCAAAAAGCGGTCGGTGCCGTGAACAAGCGCATCGTCGATGATTTTTTCATCGAGTTTGGTGCCTAAGGTCACGGTGGTCAACGATTGGGTTTCGCCGCGGGTAAAGATGGCCGATCCGTGAGGGCTGGGCAGCGCATCCACTTCGCACCAGATAGGGCGGATTTCTGTAGTCGTTCTTCCGTCGAGGCGTTTGCCTTCGTCGAGGATGCAACGGCGCATGGCTTCTTTTTCCACTTCGTGATAATATCGGGCGACCAGAGGAGCCTTTTCGTCGCGCTCTTCTTCGGGAATCGTTTCCAAAAAACTTTCCTGAATCGCTTCGAAAGCATCCATTCTTTCGTGCTTGTTGGGATTTTGCGAAGCCGCAACATCGTATGCTTTCTGGTAACAGTTCGACCAAACCTGTTTGCGAAGTTCTTCGTCGTTTTCTTCGTGGCAGTATTTCCGTTTAACGGTTTTACCTACTTCCTCGGTGAGTTCGATCTGCGCCTGGCATTGTTTCTTGATCTCTTCATGAGCGAACTTGATGGCTTCGAGCATTTCGGCCTCCGACACTTCGTTCATTTCGCCTTCCACCATCATGATATTATCGAGGGTCGCACCCACCATAATGTCCAAATCGGCTTGTTTGAGTTGAGAGAACGTCGGGTTGACGATCAGTTTGCCGTCGATGCGCGCTACCCGCACTTCCGAGATGGGGCCGTTGAAAGGAATGTCGGAAACGGCTAAAGCGGCCGAAGCGGCCAGTCCTGCCAATGCGTCGGGCATATCTTCGCCGTCGGCGGAAAAAAGGATGACATTCACAAATACATCGGCGTGATAATCATCCGGGAATAAAGGCCGCAAGGCGCGGTCGATCAATCGGCTGGTAAGGACTTCGTAGTCGGAGGGCTTTCCCTCTCTTTTCATAAAACCTCCCGGAAAACGGCCGGAAGAAGCAAATTTTTCTCTATATTCTACCTGTAGGGGCATAAAATCGGTTCCCGGGGTGGCATCTTTAGCGGCGCAAACAGTGGCTAAAAGAACGGTATTGCCTGTACGCAGGGTAACAGCTCCGTCTGCTTGCTTTGCCAGCTTCCCCGTTTCGAGAGTGATCGTCCGTCCGTCTGACAATACGATACTCTTAACAATAGGATTCATCATAAATAATTATTTGTTGTTTTTTTCTACTATAAAATCGCACAAAGTTACATAAAGTTTTGATTCTTCTGTGGAAATCATCTATCAAATTATTGAAAATTGGTGTGATATTGTCAAAAAAACACCGTTTTAAGGTAAAAAAAGCGAACCGGAGATGCTGCAAAGGCCGGAAATGAATACCGGATAGCGGTTGGCAGGCAACAAATCTTTTCTTTCGGAGGGCGTTTTTTCCCGAAAAATGTATAAGTTTGTGCCCAAAATAACATTTTATGAAAAAATATCTGTTTCATACCGTTTTGCTTGTCGTTTTGGCGATAGCTGCGTTTACGGCTTGCCACTCTTCCGGAAAGTCGATTGTCGTGGAGGGCGAGATTGCTTCGGCCGAAGGAAAAACTCTATATTTCGAACAACGCGGACTCGCCGGTATTCAATTGCTCGATTCGGCGAAATTGAATCGGAAAGGCTCTTTTCGTTTCAAAGGCCCTGTGGTGGAAAACCCCGAGTTCTTCCAGCTTCGCATTGATAATCAGTCGGTGGTGTTGGCTGCCGACTCTGCGGAAACACTACAGGTGAAAGCCGATGCCGCCGATTTGTATAATACGTTTGTTGTGGAGGATTCGCCCTCAAACAATCAGATTCGCGAGGTCGACGACGTGACGCGGACAATTGCCGCAAACATGGATGAATTGGAAAAACAACACGAGAATAAAACCATCGACGATGTCGCGTATATTTCGATGTTGGACTCGGTGCTGTCGGATTATAAGACCCGTATATCGGCGCTTATATTGGGCAATCCATCGGGAGCGGCTGCCTATTATGCCGTTTTCCAGAAAGTAAACGGATATTTGATATTCGACCCCTATAACCGCAAGGATTATGCGATGTTCGGGGCGGTGGCTACTTCATGGAATCAGTATTATCCCCAGACTCCCAGAACGCAGCATCTGTATAATTTTACCATGAACGCCCTGAAAGTGAGAAAGCAACAGGAGCATCAGGAGCGGTTGTTGGAAAACGTGCCGGTCGTTACCCAAAGCCAATTGCCCGACATCGTTCTTGCGGATGTCGAAGGGCGGAAAATTCCGCTGTCTTCTTTGAAAGGAAAAGTGGTTTTGTTGGATTTTACCGTCTATAATTCCGAATTTTCTCCGAAGCATAATATCGACCTGAATACGATGTATAAGCGCTATCAAGCACAAGGGTTCGAAATCTATCAGATATCGGTCGACTCCGACGTGCATTTCTGGAAAAATGCCGCCAGCAACGTGCCTTGGGTTGCCGTACGCGATCCGCAATCGGTCTATTCATCGATATTGGCTACCTACAACGTGCGGGAAATCCCTACCGCTTTTATTATCAATCGTGAAGGCGATGTGGTGGCCCGAATCGACAATTATGCCCAATTGGCTTCCAAAGTAGCTTCCGTTTTATAAGGTTGCCAATAAAACTTATGGTTAAATTTTTGCATTTCACAAGAAATACCTATCTTTGCTATTCGACATAGAAATGGAAAGGGGAAGAGTTTCGGCCTGTTTTTTTCGGCCGGGATTCTTTTTCTTTCTCTTTATTGTATAACTTAATAATAACGATTTAATAGAATAGGAGACTAAACTATGGCAGTTACTTATATGACTGAAGACGGCCTTCGTAAATTGAAAGAAGAATTGGTGCAGTTGGAATCCGTTGAAAGGCCAAACATTTCCAAACAAATTGCGGAAGCCCGTGATAAAGGCGACCTTTCCGAAAATGCAGAATACGATGCGGCCAAAGAGGCGCAGGGTATGCTGGAATCGAAGATTTCGCAGCTCAAAGGATTGATTGCTACCGCCCGGGTGATTGATGAAAGCGCTATCGGGACCGATGAGGTGCAAATTATGAATAAGGTTACGATCAAGAATCTCGCAAGCAATAAAACGATGACCTATACGCTGGTTTCGGAAAGCGAGGCGGATCTCAAAAGCGGTAAGATTGCGGTGAGCACGCCTATCGCCCAAGGGTTGATGGGTAAAAAAGTGGGCGACAAAGTCGACATAAAAGTGCCTTCGGGAACGATGCACTTCGAAATAATTGAAATTTCCATTTAATCGTTTGCCGGTATGTCGACTCTATTTAGTAAGATTGCAGCAGGCGAAATTCCGTCGTATAAGATAGCCGAAAACGACAAGTTTTACGCTTTCTTGGATATCAGCCCTTTGTCTAAAGGGCACACACTTGTCATACCCAAAGAGGAAATTGATTATATCTTCGATTTATCCGATACGTTGTTGAGTGAAATGAGTGTTTTTGCCAAAAAAATCGCTCTGGCCATTCAGCGCGCCCTTCCTTGTAAAAAGGTGGGCGTGATGGTGATCGGGTTGGAAGTGCCGCATGCGCACATTCACTTGATTCCTATCCGCAACGAAAAGGATATGAGCCTCGAGAACCCGCGCTTGAAATTATCCGGAGAAGAATTCGAACAAATCGCCTCCGCCATACGGCGGGAGTTGAATTGATAGGAAATATCGGAAGTGCCGCTCCGTGCGGCACTTCCGGTAAACTGATTTATATTTTGCGGATACGTATGCTTCTGACAAAATGGCATTCTCCTTTTTCTAATATCAAATCGGCTCGGAAGCGGGTAGGGAGGATGTTTTGTATCAGGTTCGGCTCATTTATTTCCTCCCAAATCTGATTGGCGAAAGCCATTAAATCGTTTTCGCTATAAGAGGCGTAGCGGTGGAAGTACGAGTCGGGATTGAAGAACGCCGTTTTCTGAAGCTTTTTGAACCGTTCCAAATACCATTCCCTGATATTTTTTTCACTGGCATCTACATAAATAGAAAAATCGAAAAAGTCCGAAACAAAAACTTTCCGTTTGGGTTTTTTATCGAGTGAAACTTGCAGGACGTTGATTCCTTCGACGATTAAGATATCGGGGCGTTCAATACGTTGTACTTCGTTCGGGATAATGTCGTAAGAGAGATGAGAGTAAACCGGTATTTCCAATTCTTCCCGGCCTGATTTCACTCCGGCTAAAAAAGCCAATAGCCGCTTGGCATCGTAACTCTCCGGAAATCCTTTCTTATTAAATAAGTTCCGCCGTTCGAGTTCGGCATTCGGATACAAAAATCCGTCGGTCGTTATCAATTCGACTTTCGGTTTTTCGGGAAGCATGGACAGTAATTTTTGCAGTACCCGTGCCGTGGTGCTTTTCCCGACCGCTACGCTTCCGGCAATCCCGATAATATAGGGCAGGCGATGACTGGAGTTCTTGAAGAACTGGTCCCGTTCGTTATGCAACTGGCGGTAATGGGTGAAATGTATCTGCAAAAGGCTGATCATAGGGATATAAATATCATTGATCTCGCCAATGGTAAGAGGCTCATTGAGTGATCGAAGGCCCTGAAAGTCTATATCGGAAATGGGAAACTTCGGATGTTCTTCGAGTTTTTTCCATTCTTCCCGATTAAAGCTCCGGAATGGTGAAAACGTAACGTCGTACGTAGATTTATTCATCTTCTTGTCTTTTATATCTGAAATTAGCATGCCATTACGGTGCAAAGATATGCGTTATGAACGGATAACGCAAACGGGAGTGCCGTACCAAACGACGCTCCCGGCAATAATGCTTTACTCCTTTTTCTATTCTCCAACCTCCAACCTCTAATCACTAACCTCTAATCACTAACCTCTAATCACTAACCTCTAATCACTATAGCTTTTCGAAGCTCCGTTTGACGAAATTGTTCAACGCTTCGCCTTTCAACATACCGTTGGAGAGTAGCGCCAAGTCGATCATCTGCTTGAGTTTCGGGCTCTCGGCAGCGTAGCTTTTCAATTCTTCATCTTGTTTGCCGTCGGCTCCTGCAATTAGCTCTTTCACCAGCGGATGGTCGCTGTTCATCACCACCTGATAGGCATCGGGCATTTCCCGATAGAAAGACATCCCTTGTTGCATCTCGGACATCTCTTTCATGCGGCGGGAGAATTCGTTTTGAACAATTTGAATCGGTTTGGCATCCTTTCCCAATGCCTTGAAGTCGATATTGAACTCGGTCTTTTCCATGCCCGGAAGTTGAGAGTTGATGATTTCCGTCAGCGCCTTCTTCTGGTCGTCCGTTAACTCGACTTTATTCTCTTCATCTTTTATAATAAGATGCTCTATCGTATCGCTGTCGACCCGTACAAAACGGGTCTTCTCCAGTTTTTGCTCCAATAATCCCACCCAATGCACATCAAGTTGTCCGTCCATCATCAATACGTCGTAGCCTTTTTCTTTCGCCGCGTCGATGTGCGTGTATTGGTCGTCTTTATTACTTGCATACAGATAAATGATATTTTTCTCTTTGTCTGTTTGATTGCTTTCGATCAGCTTCTTATACTCTTCGAGGGTGAAATACTTGCCATCCGTATTTTTCAACAAGCAGAATTTTGCCGCCCGATCATAAAACTTTTCTTCGCTCAGCATGCCGTATTGGATGAAGAGCTTCAGGCTGTCCCATTTTGTTTCGAACTGCGGACGGTCTTTTTTAAAGATATCTTCGAGCTTGTCGGCCACCTTTTTGGTAATGTGGGTGGATATCTTCTTTACATTCTGATCGCTTTGCAGGTAAGAGCGCGATACGTTCAAAGGAATGTCGGGCGAGTCGATCACGCCGTGAAGAAGCGTCAAGAATTCCGGAACGATGCTTTCTATCGAATCTGTTACGAACACTTGATTGCTGTATAACTGGATCTTGTTGCGCTGCAAATCGATATTCGACTTAATCTTCGGGAAGTACAAAATGCCTGTCAGCCGGAACGGATAGTCGACGTTCAGATGAATCCAGAACAAGGGCTCGTCCATGCTGAACGGATAGAGTTCGCGGTAAAATTTCAAATAATCTTCCTCTTTCAATCCCGCCGGCTGTTGTTTCCATAGCGGATTGGGGTTGTTAATGACATTATCTTCTTCCGTTTCGACCTGCTTTCCGTCTTTCCATTCCTGTTTTTTGCCGAAGACGATAGGAATGGGCAGGAACTTACAGTACTTCTTGAGAAGGCTTTCTATCTTATCCTTTTCGAGGAACTCTTTATTTTCATCATCGATATACAGAACGATGTCGGTTCCTCTGTCTGCCTTATCGGCTTCTTCCATCGTATATTGGGGCGTTCCGTCGCAAGCCCACTTTACTGCCTGGGCGCCTTCTTTATACGATTTGGTGACGATTTCGACTTTCGAGGCAACCATGAACGTGGAATAAAAGCCTAATCCGAAATGTCCGATAATCGCATTCGCGTTATCTTTATATTTGTCTAAAAAATTATTCGCCGACGAAAGGGCGATTTGATTGATATATTCGTCGACTTCCTCTGCCGTCATGCCGATACCCCGGTCGGAAATGGTAAGCGTTTTTGCTTTTTTGTCGATAGAAATGCGGACAGAAAGATCGCCCAATGCTTCCTTATATTCTCCTACTTGCGAGAGTGTTTTTAGTTTTTGGGTGGCATCTACGGCGTTCGATACCACTTCACGTAGAAAAATTTCGTGGTCACTATATAGAAACTTTTTAATAATGGGGAAAATATTATCTGTCGTTACCCCAATGAATCCTTCTTTTTGTATCATGTGATATATATTGTTTATAGTTTTACTTACTTCTTCCAAAAGAAAGCAAATAGTGTGCCATACAAGCGGAATGAATACCTCAACGAAGGTGTCGTTCCAAGCGATGCCTCCGGGTGTTTGCGTGACATTATTATAAAATTCGATGTAGTGGTGTTTGTTATAAATATTATTTATTGATTATTGGGGAATCTTTCCTCATTGTCTTAGGATGTCATTCTGTTGATTATGAGTTGAGTTATGAGTAATCTTTTATTTGTTAACACTAATTAATCGTTTTTGGGCTGAAATGTGTTTCCTATCTGAATAGTTCTGTTTATATTTGTGCATGACAAAAGCGGAATAATTTTTGAGAATCAAAAAGCTTGCGTCATTTTTAACACAACAAAAAACGTCATCAATATGAAGACCAAGAATTCTTTCGAAAACAAGCTCCTTAGTTTACAGGATAATATGTTAAACTTCGCATTAACATTGACTGCAGATCGGGAAGAAGCAAAGGATCTTTTGCAAGAAACCACGCTTCGGGTATTGGATAACAGAGAAAAGTATTACGAAAACGTAAATTTCAAAGGTTGGGTTTTCACTATCATGCACAACATTTTTGTAAACAATTATCGGAAGATTGTCAGAAGCCAAACAATCATCGATAAAACAGAAAACCTTTATCATTTGAATCTGCCTCAAGACTCCGGATTCGATACTCCTGACGGAGCTTACACGATTAAAGAGATCAATAAAGCTATTAATAGCTTTACCGATGAGTACAAAGTGCCTTTCTCGATGCATGTCTCCGGATATAAATATGAGGAAATCGCTCAACATCTCGGATTACCCATCGGAACGGTGAAGAGTAGGATATTTTTTGCACGGAAAAGATTGCAGGAAATGTTGAAGGATTTCAGATATTACGCTGAGTAAAATTTTTATAATCATACAAAAGGAAACAGGGTGATCGCCGTAATGGTGAATCACCCTGTTTTTTTATTCCGTTTTATTCCGTCCGGAAGCTCCGCTTCAAACGGAATTCCTTTTAAGCGGATTCGGGCATAAGGTACTCTTTGGCATTCTTGACTTTTTCTTTCAGTAAAGCAAGGTCGAGAACTTCTTTTACATCGCTTACATAATGAAACGTCAATCCTTTTACATAATTGGAATTTATTTCTTTAATGTCTTTCTCATTTTCCTTGCAAAGAATAATTTCCGTAATTCCCGCTCTTTTTGCAGCCAGTATTTTTTCCCGGATACCTCCCACGGGAAGCACTTTTCCTCTTAATGTGATTTCACCGGTCATTGCCAGATTGGCTTTCACTTTTCGCTGGGTATATGCCGATGCCAGCGAAGTGATCATGGTGATACCTGCCGAAGGGCCGTCTTTGGGTATGGCGCCTTCCGGTACATGGATATGCGTATTCCAGTTTTCGAAAATCTTCGCATCAATCCCCAATTCCTTGGCATGAGAGTGGATATACTCCATAGCCAACATCGCCGATTCTTTCATTACATCCCCCAGGTTGCCGGTTAATGTCAATTTGGAACCTTTTCCCTGACTTAAAGAACTTTCGACAAAAAGAATCTCGCCTCCTACCGAAGTCCATGCCAAGCCGGTAACGACTCCGGCGTACTCATTCCCCTGATAGTTGTCCTTAGAATATTCTTCCACACCGAGATACTCTTTTAAATCCGTGATCTTTAACTTTGGGGGATACTCTTCATTGCCTCCGATCTTACGGGCGATTTTACGCATAATCTTTGCGATTTTTTTATCCAGTTCGCGAACGCCCGATTCTCGGGTATAGTTTTCCACTATTTTTACTAATGTGGATTTAGGAATGCTGAATGCATCCTTAGGAATACCGTGATTGTTTAATTCTTTCGGAACCAAATGGCGATAAGCTATTTCTACTTTCTCTTCCGTGATGTATCCGCCCACATTAATCAATTCCATTCGATCCAGCAGCGGTTGGGGTACCGTATTCAAGTTGTTTGCCGTTGCTATAAAAAGCACTTTCGACAGGTCATAATCGATCGATAGATAATTATCGTGGAAGGCGAAGTTTTGCTCCGGATCCAATACTTCGAGTAATGCGGAGGAAGGGTCGCCACGAAAATCGGTGCCTATTTTGTCTATCTCGTCCAAAACGAAGACGGGATTGGATGAACCGGCTTTTTGTATATTATGCATAATTCGCCCGGGGATAGCTCCTATATAGGTGCGTCTATGCCCGCGAATCTCCGCTTCGTCATGCAATCCTCCGAATGAGACCCGCACGTATTGGCGATTAAGCGCCTCGGCAATGGATTTTCCCAAGGAGGTCTTTCCGACTCCCGGAGGGCCATACAAGCAAAGAATCGGCGACTTGAGATCTCCTTTTAGTTTTAATACGGCCAAATGCTCGATAATGCGTTCTTTTACTTTTTCCATCCCGAAGTGATCCCGGTCGAGAATCTTTTGAGCGTTCTTAAGATTGAAGTTATCTTTTGTATACTCATTCCAGGGGAGATCCAATATGAGTTCGATATATCCGTATTGCACCGAGTAGTCGGGCGATTGCGGATTGAGGCGCTCTAACTTGCTGATCTCTTTTTCCACAATTTCAGCGACCTTGGCGTCCCATTTCTTTTCTTTGGCCTTTTTCCGGAATTCATTGATTTCGATTTGTTGCGTATTACCGCCCAATTCTTCCTGAATGGTACGTATCTGTTGCTGTAGATAGTATTCCTTTTGCTGTTGATTTAAATCTTCGCGCGTTTTCATTTGGATATTCATCTTTAACTCCAAAATTTGCGCTTCGCGATTTAAAATCATCAGCAGGCGGTAAGCTTGTTCTTTTTTGTCGTCCATATTAAGCAGCTCCTGCTTTTCCCTACTGTCTATAGGAAGGTTCGTGGCGCAGTAACTGACAAGCATATCCGAGAAAGAATCGTTTTTGATCGTTTGGGTCAATTCTTTGGGAGGATCGCCTAAAAGATGCAACATTTGCAACATCGAATCGCGTATGGAATCAAGAATAACTTGATATTCTTTATCCTCTTTAGGCGTTTTACGATATTCTTTTATTTTGAAGGTTGCCCGTAAGTACGGATCGGTCTGGGTAATGTTCGTCCATTCGAAACGTTGTTTGGCATGTACGATGATACTCGAATTCTCGTTGCCTAACTCGATTACGCGAATAACTTCCGCAATGACTCCAATCGGATACAAGTCTTCTTTCTCCGGATTCTCGACATTCGTGTCTTTTTGGCATACCAAACCGATATACCGATACTTTTTTCCCAGTCCCTTGATTAAATTCAAGGACTTCTCTCGTCCCACCGATATCGGTAAGGTGCTGCCCGGAAATACAATCGTATTACGTAAGGGCAGTAAAGGAAGCGTATCTTGTAAAAGAGAGGTGTCTATTTCCATATTTCCTTCGATAAAATCACCGGCTATAAAAGAAATGACGCCCGGATCGTTCGCTTCGTCATCTAACGTATGTATTTTCATTTGAAACATGTTCTATTCTAAGTGTTTTAAAAGCAATAAATAGCGACGAGTGGTAAGTGTGATCTCGTGAAAGATCTCCTTCGTGTTGTAATCCAATTGAAAAATCACTATTTTTGCCTCATTGTTTTTTGGTAGTACTTACTCCAAAATTCGTGCCAAACAGGATTTATAGATGGCGAACCCTTATTTTGCTTTTAAACAGTTTACAGTGTATCATGACCGGTGCGCGATGAAAGTCGGCACGGATGGTGTCTTGCTGGGTGCTTGGGCCGACGTGTCGGGTTCCCGGCGAATGCTCGATGTCGGAACCGGTTCGGGGCTAATAGCCTTAATGTTGGCGCAACGAAATCCGAATGTACAAGTACTCGCTATCGATATGGATAAAGATGCGGTGGAGCAGGCTCGTGAAAATGTTCGGAAATCACCTTTTGCTTCGAGAATTACAGTTGAAAATATATCCTATCAATTGTTTGCGAATGAAGATTGCGGCTATTTCGATCATATCGTGTCGAATCCTCCTTTTTTTGCATCTTCTTTATTATCACCGGATGGCCGTCGTTCTGCCGCCCGGCACGAGGTCTCACTCGATCTGGAACAATTGCTCGATATCAGTCGGAGAATACTTGCTCCTTTCGGCCGTATTTCGTTGATTCTTCCGTTTGATGCAATAACCAAACTCCAGCGCCTTTCTGAACGGTTCGGATATTTTCTTGTTCGTGAAACACGTGTGTTGCCTATGCCGGAATCTTCTCCTAAACGGATTTTGATAGAACTATCCATGGAACCGGTTCTTGATCCGGTGCGTTCTGAATTGGTCATTGAACAGCGTAGGCAGGCTTACACCGATGAATTCAGTGAGCTTGTCAAAGATTTTTATTTATATCTTTAAGCTAAACGCAACGTCTCTTTTTATGCAATATCAATACATTACTATCGAAAAAAGAAGACTTGCAAGGTCTTTGACAGCCGTGAAAGAATAAAAAAACAATCAATCTCTTTCGTGAGAGGATAAAATGTTGTAATTTTGGCGCTTAAAAATTTCGAGTCGTGAAAGAAATGATAACCATTAAAGATAAAGATTTCGAGTTGTTTATCCATCATGAACAGATCGAAGAATCGATCAGTCGTATTGCGGAACAAATGAATCGGGAACTGGAAGGCAAAAACCCTTTGTTTTTGACAGTGCTAAACGGTGCTTTTATGTTTGCTTCCGAACTGATGAAAAGAGTAACGGTATCCAGCGAAATTACGTTTGTGCGCCTGGCTTCTTACGATGGAATGTCTACCACCGAACAGGTAAAAGAGGTGTTGGGACTTAATGAGTCGATAAAAGGACGCACGGTAATTATTGTGGAGGATATTGTCGATACCGGCAACACGATGATTTCCCTTCTCAAGCAATTAAAGGTCGAAGAGCCTAAAGAAGTGAAAATTGCTACACTTCTTTTCAAACCGGCTGCATTAAAACATGCGGATCTCCATTTGGATTATGTCGCCCTCAGAATACCGAGCGATTTTATTGTCGGATACGGATTGGATTATGACGGTTACGGGAGAAATTTAAGGGACATTTATAAGCTGAAAGAGTAGCTCTTTTTAAGGCGGAGTTTTAAATCTTTTTGAGAGAAGAGATTTATTTCCTCCGGTTTTAACGGATTCTTTGGCGCTTTTTACTACTATTTAAAGTTCAGTTTGTTTTTCACTTTCCCATTTGATGTTTTTTAGTATAAATATCCATACTATATTGGTCGGAAGGATGTATATTTGAAACTTCTAATAGTTGTTTTATCCTTTATCTGTATAAAATACAATACAGAAAGAAGAGTCGGCAACTTTAGGAGATGCGAAATTGAAAGAACTCATTAAAATAAGGGAAAGGTTAAAATGAATAAGCGTCTGATGAGACCCTATTCGAAAAGAATCAACAGGGGTGGAAAAACCGGTATCGCTCTTTTAGGATTGCTCGTTTTAGCGGGGATTGTCCTTGTGGTTTATTATGTCAAGTCTTCTGCTCGCCACGATGAAGTGGAACTGTGGAAAGAAGATTTTTATACTGAAGAGGATATATACGAGCCTCCCCGGCTCTATCATACTACGCCTCAACCGGAAGCGATAACCGTAGAGGAACGTCCCGACGGACGATCTTCTTCTGTCGGCCTATCTTCCCCAAATCGCTATATGGATGAACCGCCAAGGAGGCCTTTATCTTCTGCTGCTTTGGACGAAGTTGACACCCACGTCTTTGAAGTGGTTGAAGTGTGGCCCGAATTTCCGGGGGGACAAGTTGCATTGATGCGTTATTTAAACCACCATATTCAATATCCTCCTATTGCGAGGGAAAACGCTATCGAAGGGAGGGTGATTTGTAAATTTATTATTGAAAAAGACGGCAGTATCTCTGATGTGCAGGTGGTTCGGGGGGTAGAACCTTCCTTAGATCGCGAAGCGGTGCGAGTGATTGAGTCAATGCCTCGCTGGATACCCGGGCAACACCATACGGAGATTGTGCGTGTTCGGTTTACGATGCCCGTTATTTTCCGTTTGTCCTAACCCCGATAAAGGCTGAAACGGTTTCGGTCTCAAAAAAAGTTTTCGTATATTTGGGCGGTCAAATTAATCGTTTTAAAAAAGGAAGAATGGCAAAAGACGTCAATTTAATGTCTCAGAAATGGATTGATTTGGTCTTTACAAATAAAAACAAAAGCTACGGCGCTTATCGGCTCAGGCAGTCTTCCGGTAGACGGCATTTGTTTGCTTTTATTACCGTTATGGGCGCGTTGTTTGTTTTTATACTGACAGTATCTATTGTGAATAATTATCAGACATATAAACATCAGGATATTAGCCTCGAAGTATCGGAATTATCCGATATACAGTTGTTACCCCCTGAATATCCCGAAGAGATGATCATTCCCGCTTATATTCCTCCTCCTCCGGAGGAAATTAAAAAAAATATTCGAATAGCTCCACCTGTCATTAATAAGGACCTCGACATTCAAGAAACATACCGGCTGCAAAATCGGCAGGACCATTTAGAGGGTGTCGTTAATGATGCCGAGTCGTCAGACATTGAGAGGATAGAAGAACGCGAAAACGACTTGGCTTCTGACGGCTTAAAGGACAAAGAAGAAGCCACGCTCTTTACCGTGGTAGAAGAACAACCCTTGTTTCCCGGAGGAAATAGTGCTATGGCAAAGTTTTTAAACGATAATCTTTATTATCCGGTTTCAGCGCAAGAAAAAAAAATCGAAGGGCGGGTTCTCACTAGTTTTATTGTCGAACAGGACGGACGTATTACCCATATTGAAGTGATTGGAAGTATCGACAGCTTGTTAGACAAGGAGGCTATCCGGGTTATTCGGGCAATGCCCCCCTGGAAGCCGGGTAAACGCCAAGGGCAACCGGTTCGGGTGAAAATCACCCTGCCTATTGTCTTTCGTTTATAATCGCGATTATAAGTAATTCTTTTGTACATTAAATACAACAAACATGATATTTCGAACGAGCGAACTTGAAAAGAAAATTAATCTGGAGATCGAGAATATATTATCAAACGATCAGCCGGCCAACTTATACGACCCTATTAAGTATATCCTTTCCCTAGGGGGAAAACGGGTTCGTCCTGTGATGACTTTACTGGGCAAAAATCTCTTCAGTGAAACGGTTGACGATGCTATCGACGCTGCTTTAGGAATAGAACTTTTTCATAATTTCAGCTTGCTGCACGATGATTTGATGGATCGCTCGGAAAAGCGGCGCGGACAGTGCACCGTGCATAGAAAATGGAACGATAATACGGCGATTTTGTCGGGTGACGCTATGTTGATAGAAGCCTATAAGTATATCGCCGAAGTCCCCGCCGACTTATTGCCGCAGATACTGCATCTGTTTTCGACCGTGGCGGGTGAAGTGTGCAAAGGACAGCAATATGATATGGATTTTGAACAAAGCATGTCGGTAACCGAAACCGATTATTTGGAGATGATTCGCTTAAAGACTGCTGTTTTAATGGCCGGTGCATTAAAAATAGGGGCTATCATTGCAAGGGCGCCGGCATTCGACTCGGAGTTGTTGCATACTTTCGGTATAAATATAGGAATGGCTTTTCAGTTGAAGGATGACTTGCTCGATGTCTACGGTGACACAAAAACTTTCGGAAAGAATATCGGCGGTGATATCTTATGCAACAAGAAGACGTATCTTCTTATCAAAGCTCTTAAGAATTCCAATGAGGTGCAGAAGAAAGAACTCGAAAAGTGGCTTTCTTCCACAGATTATGATCCCGAAGAAAAAATCGCAGCCGTAAAAACCATCTATGACGAACTGAAATTGAAAGCTATTTGCGAGACTTTTATCGAAAAATATTATTTAGCGGCTTTAGATTGCCTTTCGTCGATCCATGTAGCGAATGAACGTAAAAAAGAACTTATTTCACTGGCTGAAAACTTAATGTACAGAGAAAAATGAAATAGACAGTGACCTGAATAAAGAACCTATGCCCTATCGCAGATTGCCCAATACGGACGCCGCACGTATCAAAGCATTACAAACAGCTATATCGAAGGCTTCGAGTGAAGATTTTCCGGATATTCCCCTATCTATGAAAACTTTATCCGATGCCAAAAGCGTTTCGTTGAAGTTCGGGCGGTTGTGTGAGCGTTATCGTCAAACGTATGAAATGCAAGTGAAGGCAAACAAATCTTTTCAAAAAAGCATCCGTAATGCAAAGATGTATCTGTCTCACTTTGTTCAAGTCCTTTATATGTGTGTGATGCGTAATGAAATAAAAAGATCGAATCTCGAATTGTATGGACTGGAAAATGCCAACATGGTGGTTCCCGATTTAAACACTCACGAACAACTTCTGGATTGGGGCGAGAAAATCATTTATGGCGAAACGACCCGTGTCCGCAAAGGCGGAGTACCGATATTTAATCCGACGATTGCAAAAGTCAATGTGATGTATGCCGTCTTTAAGGAAGACTATCAAACGCAAAAAATTCATCAAAAAGCGACTTCCCGCATCTTGAAAGAAGTGTCCGAATACAGACAAACCGTGGATGAGGTTATTTTCAATATTTGGGAAGAAGTGGAAAAACATAATTTGGCGTTGTCGCTACCCGTTCGTTTGGAAAAGAACAGGGCGTACGGCGTCCTCTATTATTATCGAAAAGGAGAGACAATAGAATGAGGTTGATTGATACACATGCGCATTTATATTCCGAAGACTTTGCAAACGATTTGGGCGAGGCCGTGGAACGCGCTCAAGCGTCCGGCGTGAAGAAAGTATTGCTTCCCAATATCGATGTGTCTTCTGTGCGTGCCTTGCAAGAGACGGTCCGGTCCTTTCCGGCGTTTTTTATTCCTATGATGGGTTTGCATCCTACCAGTGTGAAGGAAGATTGGCAGGAACAGCTTTCCGTGATCCGGGAAGAGTTGAATCGTACTAAATATATTGGAGTGGGGGAGATTGGTATTGATTTGTATTGGGATGAAACTTTTCGGGAACAGCAGATACGCGTATTCGAAGAGCAATTGGTATGGAGTAAAGAGAAAGGTCTGCCCGTATCGATTCATTCTCGGAATGCTTTCAATGAAGTTGTTCAGTCGATAAAGAGGGTGGGCGAACGTTCCCTATGCGGCGTCTTTCATAGCTTCGGCGGTTCAAAAGAAGAATTGCAGACGGCATTATCGTTTAAAAACTTTTATATTGGGATTAATGGTGTTGTGACATTTAAAAATTCAGGATTAAGTGAAACCTTGAAGGGATGTCCCCTCGAAAGAATTGTATTGGAAACCGATTCGCCCTATTTGGCTCCTGTACCCTATAGGGGCAAAAGGAACGAATCGTCGTATTTAACTGAAATCGCAAGAAAACTGAGTGAGATTACCGGCCTTGATCCGGAAGAGGTGGCTGAAAGGACTACCCTGAATGCTTATACTATTTTTAATATAACCGATTGGCAATCATCCTTGGAATGATCTCGATAATTTATTGCTCGTTTTTCTTAAGAACCTTTTTCTTTTTTGCGGCCAAAGTAAGTTGAACAATTTACAGTATTAAAAAGAGGTAAATGAAATAATTTTTTGTACTTTTGCACCTGCTTGAATCTTCACTCATACAAGAAGGGTGAAAATGACGTGAAAAACACCATATATATAAGGTGGAAAGACTTTCTCAATCCAACGGATATTGGAGAGATGCTCGAGTGGTTGAAGAGGCACGCCTGGAAAGCGTGTAAACCCCTAAAGGGTTTCGCGGGTTCGAATCCCGCTTTCTCCGCTGAAAAGACGGCTGTAGCCAATAGTTACGGTCGTCTTTTTTATATGTTATTTGAAGATATATTAGCAGAGGTTTGTCCGAACTTTCCATGGCTACGGATGTTACAATAAATGCAGTTCTGCCCGGGCCGACGGCATCAGAGGTCTTCTGTCACCAATGGAACGTCATTGCGTGTAAATGGTGGGTGTTGGCTTTGCTCTGGTCTGAAATAGAAACAACTAAATTTGATTTTTAAAAATATGAGAAATGTATTATTAATCGGTATTGCCATTTTTGCCTTTACCGGGTGTAGCTCACCTAAAAATGAAAAAGCTTCGCAAGAGAGTAAGGTGTTGGAATATGTGGATTTTAATGGGGCCGCAGAAGAGATTGCATTGCCGACTCCTGACAAAGAAGGAGGAATGGCCCTCCTTGAAGCTGTAAATAAAAGGAAATCCACTAAAGAATTCAAAACGGAAAAATTGGATATTCAAACCATCTCGAATCTTTTGTGGGTTGCCAATGGATTCAACCGCGAAGATAAACGGACTGTCCCAACGGCACAAAACAAGCAGGAGCTCGAGTTGTATGTCGTTTTTAAAGATGCAGCCTATTTTTATGATGCAAAAGAGCATAGCCTGGTTTTGGTCGCTAAAAATGATATTAGACCGGATCTTATATTGTATAATCAGACTTATGTAAATGATGCTTTTTTAAATATCCTGATTGTCGCGGATTTAGAATTGGCGGCTTCACGCGACGCTGCCTTGATGGATGCGGGATTTATCGGTCAGAATATTTATTTATATAGTGTTTCAGCCGATTTAGGCGCAGTAGCAAGGGTTTCGTTTAATGCCGATGCTCTGAAAGAAGATCTTAAGCTTAAGGAGAATCAGGAAATTCTATTGAACCTGACCGTTGGAGTTCCGAATAATTAATTTTGAAAGTGTGATTTAATAACTAAAAATACAGTTCAAATGAAAACAAAAGAGTATACGAATGGAGAAATAACCATTTTATGGAAACCGGAAAAATGTGTTCATTCGGGGATTTGCGTGAAGACGTTACCCAAAGTTTATCATCCGCAAGAAAGGCCTTGGATAAAAATAGAAAATGCAACATCAGAGGAACTCATTCATCAAATCGCTCTATGTCCGTCAGGGGCGCTGAGCATAAAACGATAACACGATGGCAATAATCAAAAGAGAGGATAATGGCTCAAAAGGCAGATTTGTGGTTTATGAAAACGATAAATATGCGGGAGAGATGACTTACACCTGGGCGGGGGAATCATTGTTTATCATTGACCATACCGGTGTAGAACCCGAATTTGGAGGAAAAGGATACGGAAAACAGATGGTTCTGAAGGCCGTGGATCTCGCCAGAGAACAGAATGTAAAAATATTACCTCTGTGTCCATTTGCAAGAAAAGTTTTTGATACTGTTAAGGAAATAAACGATGTGAGACATCTATAATGATTTGCAGTTGAAAAAATAATATCTGCTTTTTCACTCCAAATGAACTATTGGAATAGCATATTACGCGTTCCTTAAAGCCCGAGTAATGGTTCGGGCTTTTTTAATTACATAAACGGTTGCTATTTATGTTTTTATACAAAATATACAGAAGAAATGCCGCAAGAGAATATCATCACATTCTTTTACCGCCAGCTCCTATCCGGTAATAAATATCGCGGCTTGTTTTATGATTGTCCATCAGGATAAATAACAACGAAAATAAGGCGCATAATAATATCGCAACCATCGAAGGTATGATAGAGTTGTTTTGAAGATAACTGACTACGGTCGAAAAAATAAATGTGAAGAATAATTGAATAAAGCCCATCAATGCCGATGCCGTACCGCTTTCTATTGTAAAAGGCTCTAATGCCAACGAGGTGGTTGTCGGCATAAGTAGTCCGGTTAATACCAGATTCATAAATAACAGAACTAATATCGGAAAAATAGATGATCCCCAAAATGAGAATACAACGAGAGCGATGGATATTGGTATTTGCAATATTACGGCTATCTTTATCAACTTATGCAATCCCATTTTTTTATCCAAAGGGGTTATTATCAATGTCCCGATGATCAGTCCGATGGCATTGATGGCAAATATAAGAGAAAACCAGTCGCTTGATAATCCGCCTTTTGTCATTATTATAAATGGTGCATTCGAAACGTATGTCATCAATGACGCATAGAGCATGGCTCCGATGAATGTGTAAATAACAAACTGCCAGTTCGCCATAATCTTCACATAGCCGACAAGCATATTTTTCAAATTAGGTTTAGGGCTGTTTTTTAAGTCTAAATCTTTCACACTGCGATTCTTAGGTAGGAATAATGCAGAAAGTAGCACCGTTATGATTCCAATGATGGCCATCGTATAAAATATGCCTTGCCAATGCCATACTTTCAATATTGCATTTCCAAGAGTCGGCGCAATTATCGGCGCGACTCCCGAGATAATCACCAATAGTGCAAAAACTTTAGTCCGGAGCTTTCCCTCAAACAGATCATTGACCACAGCGCGTCCTATTACCACGCCGGCACATCCGCTAAAGGCTTGGAAAAAACGTACAACCCATAGTTGCCCTACCGTTGTTACATGCGAGGCGATAAAGGAACAGAGAATAAAGATGCCCATTGCCAGCAATATAGGCCTCTTTCGTCCGTAATAGTCAGAAACGGGACCCCAAAGCAATTGTCCGATAGCGAATCCGGCTAAGAATGTCGATAAAGAAATCTGCACTTTCGACATTTCGACATTAAGCCCTTTTGCGATATCTTCGAAAGCAGGAAGGTAGATGTCAATGCTTAACGGTTCTAATGCTGCCAATAATGACAATACGAGAATAACAAGAAAATACTTTTTCATAAAAAGGTCTGAATTTACCAAGGCACAAAATTATGAATTAAGTAATTGCCGGTCTTATGTAAATTAGACTTTGTCTGGTACTTTTTGGACAATACCTACCAGTTATTCAGCTTTCGGTTTTCTTCTATCTTCTGCATGTTCTTTTTCGCCCAGTCGATCAAGTTGCGGATATGGGGCAGGAGGTCTTTCCCCAGCTCTGTCAATTCGTACTCCACACGAGGGGGAATTTCGGCAAACATCTTGCGGGAAATGATGCCATCCGATTCCAAGAGGCGCAAGGTGGAGGTGAGCATTTTCTGCGAAATATCCCCTAACGTTTTGCTTATTTCGTTAAAACGCAACGTTCCCTTTTCTCCTAAAATATCTATAATAAGGATAGACCATTTACCTCCGATACCGTCGAGTACGGATCTTACGGGGCAAACGATCTTCTCTGTTTCTTTCGTTTTCATTCTTTTTGTTTTTTATGATTCATCCAATCGTCAAATAAAGAGTTTCAAAAATTACATTTCCGCTATTTCAGGATAATTTCCTGAAAATACAGATGATGCATTACTTCTCTTACGATAAGTAAGCCTGCTGCAAACTCATTACTGTCAGGCAGTATGTCCATCGATGCCGGGCGTCCCGACACAATTGCCGCCACACGGGAAAATACGCTTTCCATTTCTTTTATCGGAAGTTTGTTACCCGTCACCCCTGCGTAACCGGCTATGTCGTGAACCAACGGATCGAAAGACATCAGCCGATACTTCCCTTTTTCAATCGTAGGATTTAACGCCATAATTTCATCTTCCACTTCAATGATCGCATATTCTATTTCATCTGCGGTAGGAGGTTTATGAATAAAATATTTATTCGAAGTCACGTTGCTTCCTATCGGCAACACCCACGATTGTGGAGCCTTATCCGTACCATTCGCATTTATTAAGAAGGTAAAGTCCTCTCCGATATGCAAAATGAGGATATTATGATCGGGATGTAGATCTTGTTTTGCTCTTGAAAACAAATCCGCAATGATTTTATTTCTATCCTCCATTATATTTTATCCTTTCCTCCTATCATAAAGGATGTCATACTAATTGAAGCTGCGATCACTTTATCGTTAAAAATACTTATTTCTTCGTCTTTATTGCGCATTCCCAGAACGTACAGCATAGGAATGTAATGTTCGGGAGTAGGAACAGCCAATCCGGCTTCTTTATGCAAAGAATGATAGCGGATGAGCGAGTTGGAATCCCCTTCCTTTAACTTCGTTTTCAGAATATCATTCAATTCGAAAGACCAGTCATAACCATACTCGGCATTGAAGTCGTCGCCGGCTACGCGAAGCATCCCCAGGTTATGTATCATATTTCCGCTGCCTATCACCAGCACTCCTTTGTTACGCAGAAAAGCCAATTCCTTGCCGAGTTCATAATGCCATTTAGCATCTTTATAGTGATCGAGGCTGATTTGTATGACCGGTATGTCGGCCTGCGGATAGGTATATTTTAGTACCGTCCATGTTCCATGATCCAATCCCCATTGATCATCCGCTTTAATGTGCGTATGGGTAATATGGTCAATTACGTCCTGCGCCAATAAAGGAGCGCCTGAAGCCGGGTAATCCTGCTGATACAATTCGCGGGGAAACCCATAAAAATCGTGTATCGTTTTAGGATGTTCGCTCATTGTTACCGATGTTCCTCTTGTTTCCCAATGCGCCGATATGCAGACGATGGCATTGGGTATCGGAAGCCGATCGCCTAAAGTAGACCACATTCTGGAAAACTCATTGTCTTCGATGGCGTTCATCGGCGATCCATGTCCTATAAACAGGGCCGGCATCAAAGGTGTATCCTTCAACGAAGACAGATTGGTGTGTAAATCTTTTAAATTCATCATTTCGCGGTGTATATTATGATTAAAAAAATAAGTTCTTCAACCATGAACTTGCGGTTTGGAAATCACCATCTCCAAGCCGCAAGTTCCTTTTAGTTAAATAATTTCTGTATTGTCAAAAAGCAATGGTCTTACTTTTTAGGACTGAATTCGGCATTGGCGACGATTTTTATTTCATCGCTTATCACAAATTCAGGGAAATCAGCTCCGAGTCCGAAATCGGATCTTTTTATACTTCCCAAGATTTGAAATCCGGCTGTTTCCGCCTTATTCATCGGGTTTACGACCGTACCGAAATACGTTACATCCAGTACGACCGGTTTGGTTACGCCATGGAATGTTAAGTCGCCGTATAACTTACCCCTTTTTTCATCTGTTTTTTTCATTTTCGAACTTTTGAATGTCAATACGGGATATTTTTCCGCATCAAAAAAGTCGGCAGAACGTAAGTGGTTGTCACGTGCTTCAACCCCCGTATTAATACTGGCGACCTTAGCGGTCACTTCGATTTGAGCATCTGAGTAATCGGCCTTAGCGGTCGTTACCGTTACCGAGAAATCGGCAAACCGACCATCTATTTCCGAAATGGTAAGGTGCTTTACTTTAAATCCGAGACGTGAGTGAGCCGGATCGCTTGTCCATGTGGTTGTTTGAGCTATTGTCGCTAACGAACTGATAACTAATAACGAAAGAATAATGTACTTTTTCATTTTGTTTTCTAATTAATTGTTTAAAACTGATTTCTAATTTATTTTAATTCTGATTAATCCTATATTTATTTATTGCTGATCGCCTGTTTTCCGGCTCCGGTGAAGTCTAACGCCATAGCCCCGAAAACGACCAGGCCGAAAAACTCTACCGCCCGGATGATTTCGCCCGGATTCTTGTTTTTTTAAACGGTTTCTTTCGATACAACATTAGTGTAATTTTTATACATAGTCTCTAATGGAGAGCAAAGATACAATAAACACTTATATCAAACAAGACCCTTATGGAAAGGAATAGTATTACCGACCGCGTAAGAGCATTGTCTTTGAGGAATTTAAAATAATCGACGAATTTTAAATTTAACCTTTATTATTATTCTCTTCATTTATACAGAAGATTTTTTCTATTGAGGGTGGGGGAGCAATCTCCTCCAATCTGCTCCATTTCTCTTCTATAGCGAGAAACAGTTCAACTCCTGTGAATGGATTCGTTTCACGGAAAGTGATGCAAGAGCGCCCCCTTGACAAGAAGAGGAAGTGAAAAATTTTTTTATCTCTGAAATTATGTTTGTACCTTTGCAACGAATCAACTAATCATTTACATCTGAGCATAAATAGTTTCGACTGATTTTCCTTTTTTTTCTAAATGTTCTCGGGTAAATAAGTGATTTCAACAATTCTATCGAATAATAAATAAAACTTTGATATTCCGAATAATTAACTAAATGACACAGAAATGGATAATGCTACTGTTTACACGGATGTCCTAATTGTCGGCGGAGGCCCTTCGGGACTGTCGTTCGCCATACGACTGGCCGATTCGTTAAAAGAAAAAGGTTTAAAACGAAGAATTTTATTGATTGACAAAGGGAATTCCATCGGAAGCCATATCATTTCGGGTGCGGTAATCCGTCCTGATGTGTTCGGTGAATTGTTGCCCGATGTTCCTATCGACCAAATTCCTTTTGATTCGAAAGTTTCCAGCGATACAATGTATATGCTGAGTGAAAAAGGGAATTTGAAGGTTCCTTTCCATCCTCCTTACATGGGCAATAAAGGCAATTACACGGCCTCATTGGGCGAAGTGTGCCGCTTCCTGGCCAAAAAGGCCGAAGAAAAAGGGGTGGAAATCTATCCCGGCTTTGCCATGAGCGACATCTTATATGATGAGCGCGGTAAAGTCATCGGCGCAAAAACGATTGATACGGGCGTCGATCATCATGGAAATAAATTGGAGAACTTTCAGGAGGGAACCCGCGTAGAGGCAAAACTAACGGTTTTTGCCGAAGGTACGCGCGGTAGTTTGGCCAAGAAGTTGATAGAGAAGTTCGATCTGCAAAAGGGAAAGAACCCGCAGATCTATTCGTTGGGATGTAAGGAAGTATGGAGTGTGCCCGAGGGGAATATCGCTCCGGGGGAAGTGTATCACACGATGGGTTTCCCGGCGGCGAATTTCGGCGTTTTCGGCGGAGGGTTCATTTACGGATTGAAAGATAATAAAGTGGCTTTGGGCCTGGTTGTCGGATTGGATTATGCCGACCCGACGTTCGATACGCATGATGCTTTCCAAATATGGAAAACGCATCCGTTTGTGGCGAAGTTCCTGAAAGGGGGACGGATGCTTGAGTACGGAGCGAAAACATTGCCCGAAGGAGGTTACTACTCGTTGCCGAAACTGTATGTGGATAATGCCCTTCTTATCGGTGACAGCGCCGGTTTTCTGGCGATGCCCGCTTTAAAGGGTATTCATCTGGGCATTCGTTCGGGAATGTTGGCGGCTCAGGCTGCCCTGACGGCTTTCCAACGGAATGATTTCTCCGAAAACACGTTGAAAACGTATGAACAATCGGTTAAACAAAGTTCTATTCATACCGAATTGCACCGTACGCGTAATTTCCGTCAAGGATTTATGAAGGGGATGATTCCCGGTGTGTTCCATTTCGGCACGCAGTTGGTTACGGGTGGAGCGGGATTCTTCGGACGACTGAAAACGCATCCCGACAGCGAAGCGACCAAGACATTGGCGCAAGCTAAAAAGCCCTTGTTCAAAGAAAAATATAAAGACTTGGAATTCGATAAAGTCCTTACTTTCGATAAGGCGACGAATGTGTATTATACAGGGGTGGCGCATGACGATCACCAAGTGCCGCATTTGCAGATAAACGATCCTGCTACGTATAATGCGGTTAACATTCAGGAGTATGGCGCACCGTGCCAATACTACTGTTCGGCGGAAGTCTATGAGGTACATACCGATAAGGAGGGCAACCAGGAGTTGAGGATTCATTTCGAAAACTGCCTGCATTGCAAGACCTGCGACATCAAGGAGCCTGCCGGCGGCATTACGTGGAATGTTCCCAATGGAGGAAACGGTCCGGATTATAAATATATGTAATTTTAAATGTAGAAACACATCGAATAAATGGCACTTACTATTATCAGTTTAATCAAACAGGTTCCGCTCCCCAGCGAAATGCGCATGGGAGACGACGGTTTAATGGACAGAACCAAAGCCAAGTCTATTATTAATGTCGATTGCCAGTTCGGCCTCGAAGCCGGGTTGCAATTGAAAAAGAAATATCCCGACGCGCGCATGATTGTGTGCTCTATGGGCCCTCAATCGTTCGAAACGGCTTTACGGACGGCCTTGTCAATGGGGTACGACGAAGCTTATCTGTTGTCCGACCGCAAGTTGGGCGGCAGCGATACGTTTGCTACCGGATTGGCCTTAGCTACGTTGCTCAAACATTTGGGCTTCGACAAAGACTCCAAAGAACCGTTTATTGTTTTTGCCGGACGTCAGACGAGTGACGGGGATACGGCGCACGTACCCTCGCAGGTTGCCGAAAACTTAGGTATTCCGCAAGCGACTTTCGTAGAACGAATAGAAGCGGATGATAACGGCAATGTGATGGCCAGGCGGATCATCGAAGGGGGATATCAGGAATTGCAATTGCCTATTCCCTGTCTCATTTCGTTGACTCCCACCGGTGTCGCTCCCCGCAAACCGTCGTTGAGCGGCGCTATTAAGGCGCGCAATACGGCCGTCACCGTATTAGGCGTGGATGATATTCATTTGAGTACCGAAAAAATAGGGATATCCGGTTCGCCTACTATCGTCGCAAACGTCCAAAATATTGTCAGTGACCGTCCGCCGGTAATGATGGCTGAAGGCCAAGGCGAAAAAGAATTGGTCGATAGCTTTATGGCTCAGTTCGGTACGGGTGGGAATGTTCTTGAAAAGAAAGACGAAAAAGAAAAAAAGACCGCCGAAACCCCCGACTTCCCTATTGTGGATAAGCGCGGTACGGCAAAAGGTATTCTTACGTGGGCGGAAGTGACGAACGGAAAAATTGCACGCCCTTCGCTCGAGTTGTTGAATCCTTCGCTCAAACTGGCCAAAGAGCTCGGTAACGATACGAAGATTACGACGGTGTTAATCGGCAAAAATGTGAAACCGTTGGCAAAGACCCTCTTCGAGCATGGCTCCGATGAGGTGATTCTGGTGGAAAACGATCGGTTGGAAGAATATTTAGTGATGCCGTTTTCCGATATTCTGGCGCAAGTCATTCGCAAACGGAATCCCGAAATAGCGCTCTTTGCAGCCACCACGGCGGGACGTGAACTGGCTCCGCGTATCGCGGTGAAAACAGGTAGCGGCGTAACGGCCGACTGTACGGGTTTGGAAATCGGCGAATATGTGAATCGCAAAACGAAAGAAATCATCCGGCCTATCTTGCATTCGCGCCGGCCGACGTACGGCGACAGTAAACTGGCGACCATTCTCGGCTTTGTGTATCCGCAAATGTCTACGGCGCGTCCCGGTACTTTTCCGGTGCCGGAAGAACAGCCTGGTCGCACGGGCGAGATTTCGGTTTTCGAACCCGAACTGAACGAAAAAGATTTTGCGGTGAAGATCCATAAAACGGTACGTGGCGAAGGCGGCTTGCAAAGCCTGCTCGATGCCGACGTGATTATCTCGGGAGGGCGTGGCGCTACCGGTGACGGATTGAAACTGGTGAAGGAACTGGCGGCGGCTCTTAAGGAAAAAGGCATCAGGGCCGAATGGGCCAGCAGCCGCGTGGTGGTAGACGAGGGCCTTGCCGAATATGCCCGCCAAATCGGACAAACGGGTAGAACCGTGCGCCCGAAGGTGTATGTAGCCATCGGCATTTTCGGCGCCATCCAGCATATCTATGGAATGAAAGAGTCGGGCAAGATTGTCGCGGTCGATCATAATCCGAAGGCTTCGATATTTCATCATGCAGACTTCGGTATTGTCGGCGAATACGAAGATATCGTTCCCGAACTGATTGAACGGGTGAAGAATGGTTTTACTTTCGGGGTGGAACCGGTCGGAAAAGATTGATGGAAGATTGATGGAGATTGATAAAGATTGAAGAGAGATAGCTCTCTTGCCGGCGCGGATCTCCGGATCCGTGTCCGGCATTCCTAAAAAAAACGAGTATGAAAATAATTGTGTTGGAACCGTTGGCGGTTACGGCTGCCGAGTTTGCGGTTGCGGTCGAGCCGTTAAAGGCGGCGGGGCATAAAGTCGTTTCTTATGATACGCGAAGCGATGATATCGAAGAACTTCAAAAACGGGCGCACGATGCCGATGTACTGGTCATCGCCAACATGCCTTTGCGCCGGGAAATCATCACTTCCTGTTCCCGTCTGAAGATGCTTTCGGTCGCCTTTACCGGTGTCGATCATGTGGATATTGCCGCGTGCCGCGAACGGGGAATTGCCGTTAGCAATTGCGCCGGATACAGCACGCAGGCCGTTGCCGAGTTGGCCATCGGGTTGATGATTGGCGTGATGCGGAACATGGTTCCGCTCGATAATGACGTGCGCCGGGGAGGAACCAAAGGCGATTTCAGCCAGTGCGAAGTCTCCGGAAAGACTCTGGGTATCGTCGGCACGGGAGCTATCGGACAGCGGGTGGCTGCGATAGCCGCCGCATTGGGCTGCCGTCTGCTCGCTTATAATCGTACGGAGAAAGAAGAGGTGAAAAAGGTAGGCGCATCATATGTCGATTTAGACACTTTATTGTCCGAAAGCGATATTGTTTCGTTGCATCTTCCGCTGAACGAAGCGACGCATGGCTTGATTTCGCGTGATAAGTTGGCGCTCATGAAACGTTCCTCCATTCTGATTAATACGTCGCGCGGCGGACTGGTCGATAATCAGGCGTTAGCCGATACATTGGCTTCCGGTGGAATTGCCGGCGCCGGTATCGATGTGTTCGATATGGAACCGCCCATCCCTTCGGGTTATGCTTTGCTCCACGCTCCCAATACGGTATTGACTCCCCATATCGGTTTCGCTTCGCAGGAAGCCATGAGGATACGTGCAAAACTGGTTTTTGAAAATATAATTAGGTGGATGGAAGGAAAGCCGCAAAACGTCATCGTTCCCTGAACGGGGCGCCGGCCCTTTTTCATTCTTTTACCGGATGTTTTGCCGGGGTGTTTCGACTCTTCCGTGCAAAAAACAGAGGGAATAAGACGAAAATGTTTCCCGACGGGGCTTTTTCCATGTCCATTAAGTCGAACGGGTTTCCCGAAGAGCCCTTTTCCACCTGCGAAAGTTCAAAATGTTTCCCGATGAAGCTTTTTCCACATGATTTTAACTGAAAGGGTTCCCCGATGCACCTTTTTCCATCTTCGGCGGGTTGCGGGATAAGTTCCCCGATACTTATCAATATTATTGATTGATGAAAAATAAACAATTAGTGCCTTTGAGAGGTTACAGCGAAGTAATTAATTTATGAAAAAATAAAAAACATGACAACAAAAGAAAAATTGCTACACACCGGGCTGCTTGTTTTGCGTATCGGTATTGGGATATCATTTTTTTTCCATGGCCTGCCTAAAGTGATGGGCGGTGTGGAAGGGTGGACACAAGTAGGTTCCACTATGGCTTTGTTCGGGCTCGACTTTGCGCCTGCTTTTTGGGGATTTATGGCCGCAATGGCCGAGACGGTAGGCGGAATTTTATTTGCATTGGGCTTCTTGTTTCGCCCCGCTTCGTTAATGATGGCTTTTACGATGATTGTGGCTCTGATCATGCACTTGAGTAACGGAGATGCCTTCTTGCAATACTCGCATGCTCTTGAATCGTTGATACTTTTTGCCGCCATGACGATCGCCGGGCCGGGACGATATTCCGTGGATGCCAAATTTTTGCCCAAAATCAGTTGAAAAATAATTACAAAATAAGAATTACAAATGACAAATTACGAATTACAAATGACTAATTACGAATTACGAATTACTAATGACAAATTATGAATCGTTCAGGCATAAAAAAAGGGTAAGCTTACTATATCGCGCCGCTACAACCAAATACCCTTGCTTCGATCAAGACCTGGGGGATTCAAT
Organism: Limibacterium fermenti; assembly: GCF_041902845.1. Classification (GTDB taxonomy): domain Bacteria; phylum Bacteroidota; class Bacteroidia; order Bacteroidales; family Dysgonomonadaceae; genus Limibacterium; species Limibacterium fermenti. The sequence goes on along the minus strand of NZ_CP159486.1, from coordinate 2,361,396 downwards.
GGGAGCTGGCCGTATAGGACTTACCCGGGCGCAAAGATACGGTCTTTTTCTTTACTTGCAAAATTCAGGGACAGTTTTTTCCAAATACACCCCCTTTTGCGTATCTTTGCAGTGTCTGTTTGTCTTAGCGCAGACATGAAATTTGTCACTAGTCATTAGTCATTCGTAATTTGTCATTTGTAATTAGTATTTTGTAATTAGTAATTAGTAATTTATTATTAGTGTTTAGTATTTAATAATTTAACTATGAATATTGTAGATCGTTTTATCAAATATGCGCGAATAGATACGCAATCCGATGAAAACAGCACGCAGACTCCCAGTACCCCCAAGCAGTTTAATCTGGCAAAGGAAGTGGAGAAGGAAATGAATGAAATAGCCCTCTCCGACGTCAGTCTCGATAATAACTGTTATTTAATGGGCACATTGCCCTCCAACACTATCAAAAATATACCGGTAATAGGGTTTGTCGCCCATTTCGATACGAGTCCCGATATGAGCGGAGAGAATGTAAATCCCCGGATTGTCAAGAATTACGATGGAAAGGATCTCGTTTTGAACGAAGCTCTGAATATTGTTTCTTCTACGGCCGATTTTCCCGAATTGCTCGATCACGTCGGGGAAGATCTTATCGTAACCGATGGCACCACGTTGCTCGGGGCCGACGACAAGGCCGGCGTGGCGGAGATTATCACCGCGATGCAATATCTGATGGAGCATCCTGAAATCGAACATGGTAAAATCCGTATTGCTTTTACTCCCGATGAAGAAATCGGCCGCGGCCCCGATAAATTCGATGTGGCTAAATTCGGCGCCGAATGGGCGTATACCATGGACGGAGGTGAAGTGGGGGAGTTGGAGTATGAGAACTTCAATGCTGCTTCCGCCAAAATATCCATTCAGGGGCGGAATGTACATCCCGGATATGCCAAAAACAAAATGATTAATGCGTTGCATGTGGCGCAGGAGTTGGTAGACTTATTGCCCGCCGATGAACGTCCCGAAAATACCGAAGGGTATGAAGGTTTTTATCACCTTATCGGATTGAACGGAACGGTAGACGAGGCAAGCCTCTCGTTTATTATCCGCGATCATGACCGGCAGAAGTTCGAGTTGCGTAAAAAGGGTATCACCGATGTGGTCGCGACTCTTAATGTACGCTACAACAACCGTCTTAAACTCGATCTGCGCGATCAGTATTACAACATGCGCGAAAAGGTGGAGCCGGTGAAGCATGTCATCGATTATGCCGCCCGGGCCATGAAGGAATTAGGCATTCAGCCACACATCAAGCCCATCCGCGGGGGAACCGACGGCGCCCGGTTATCGTTTATGGGATTGCCTTGCCCCAATATCTTCGCCGGAGGGCTTAACTTCCACGGACGGCATGAGTTGTTGCCCATTCCTTCGTTGGAAAAAGCATCGCAAGTCATCGTAAAGATTGCCCAGCTTGTGGCACAAGATCACGAATAAATTCTATCCATAATGAAAAAAACTCCTTTTACCGATGTGCATATCTCTTTGGGAGCCAAGATGCACGAATTTGCCGGATATAATATGCCCATCGAATATACCGGCATTATCGACGAACACTTGACGGTGGTCAACAGTGTGGGCGTGTTTGATGTCTCGCACATGGGCGAGTTTTGGGTGAAAGGCCCTAACGCGCTTTCGTTTCTTCAGAGAGTAACCAGTAACGACGCGTCCACCCTCACTTTAGGAAAAGCGCAGTACACTTGTTTTGTCAACGAAAAGGGCGGCATTGTCGACGATTTGATCGTTTATTACTATGAGCCCGACAAGTATATGCTCGTGGTGAATGCTGCTAATATCGACAAGGATTGGGCTTGGTGCCGGCAGCATAATTCGGTGGGGGCTGAGCTGGAAAATGCGTCCGGGCATACCGCACAACTTGCCGTACAAGGGCCTAAAGCCAAAGACTCGTTGCAGAAACTCACCGATGTCGATTTGTCTTCCATTCCGTATTATTCTTTTGTTACCGGTCAGTTTGCGGGAGTAGAGAATGTGATTATCTCCAACACCGGATATACCGGCGCGGGCGGTTTCGAGTTGTATTTCTATCCCGAACACGGTAAGAAGATATGGGACGCGGTATTCGAGGCCGGCGCCGAATTCGGTATCAAGCCTGTCGGATTGGGAGCGCGCGACACGTTGCGCCTTGAGAGGGGATACTGCCTTTACGGGAATGATCTCGATGATACCACCTCTCCTTTACAAGCGGGGCTTGGATGGATTACCAAATTTGCCGACCATAAACCGTTTATCGGCAGGGAAGTGCTCGAAAAAGAAAAAGCGGCCGGCGTGTCGTGCAAGCTTTGCGCTTTTCGATTGATCGATAAAGGCATTCCCCGTCACGGTTATCCGATCGTTAACGCCGGCGATGAGGAGATCGGTCATGTAACCTCGGGCACGATGTCGCCCGTGCTCAAGTCGGGAATCGGAATGGGATATGTCAAACCCGACTATGCCAAAGCCGGTTCCGAAATCTTCGTGAAGATACGCAACCGGAACCTGAAGGCGGAAGTTGTGAAGCCTCCTTTCCGGAAATAACAGAGCGGATTTTCTGCCGATTCCTTTCTTCGAATCGGCTCAAACAGGAGATATTCCATAAAAAACCATCGGAGTCAATCGACCTCCGATGGTTTTTTAGTGCCTGCTAAGCCGGCTGTTAAAAGCGGTAGCGAATGCCCGCATACCCCGTTCTTCCCTGCTGCGCCGTATAGTTGTATTCGGTATCGAACTGAAGTCCGCCATATACGCCGGCCCGGTCATTGAACGGGTCATCGACATTCACCAGCAAATTCTTCGGAATATAATTAAAGATATTCTTCACTTCCCCATATATTTCCACATTTCCAACCCGGTAGGTCAGTTGCAGGTTCATCTTCATGAACCGGGGGGAACGTTCCGGCCGCGGATCGGTCATGGAGCCGGTTACCTTACCTTCGGCATCGAATGTTTCCATTGTCCCTTGCGTGGGGAGAAGCATCGGGCCCTTCCATTCGCCCGTCAAATCGACCGTAAACCGAGGGGTAAAGTCGTAAGCCGCACTATACACGCCCATCCATCTCGGCGAAAACTCAAAATCGCTTGCTTCTATCTTATCGCCCACTTTGTTGCCTTCGTCGTCCCTTTCGTATTCAAAAAGTTCCGCCTGGTTATACGAAACACCGGCCGTGAGCCGTAAGGGGAAGTTGAAGTTCAAGGCAATATCGACAGAAGCCCCGATATAGCGGGCATACTCGTCGCCATCCACATTGTAATATACCAGCGTGCGGTTGCGATCATCTCTTTTCGGATAAATTTTATTGAAAAAATGAGTGTAATACGCCCCCAGGCTATACGTCAGGCCGATGTCTTCGGTTGCGACACGTCCTTCATAATCGAGCGTTCCGCTTATCGATTTTTCGGGATTGAGGTTTTCACCGAATGTCGCTTCATATTGACCGCTCAAGGCGCGGTGATCCTCACTGAAGATGTTAACGACACGGTATCCGGTGCCCAGACTTGCCCGGAAAGCATTTTGGCTGTCGGGCGCATATTTAAACGCGACCCTTGGTGAATGTACCGCATTCTGATGGTTTCCGTTAGCCGATTCCGTTTGATCATAATCGAAACGATAACCCAACAGTAAGCTGGTTTTAGCGCTCATTTTCCATAAATCCTGAATGAAAACGCCGGGTAAAAACGTCTCGAAAGGTTTCGTTCCGTTATTCGAAGCGATGGTATTGTCCTTAAACCATACATAGCGGTAAGAAGCGCCGGCCAATAGGGTATGGGCTCCGAATTGGCGATCCCAAAAAGCCTGTCCGAAAGCTGTTTTCTGATGAGCCATGAAGAGTTCCGTTCCGTAAGCCGAATTCTGATCGTGCTGATTATAGGATGCCTGCAAGGTGACATTCTCTTTTATGGGGAGTTGCCATCTCCCTACGATTTCCAATCGGCTGGTATAGATGGATTCCTGATACTTCATATCCTCCGCAAAAGCCGCATCGGAATGGACGGCCGAAACCTCCTTTTTCCATTCGCTTCGGTCGCTTTCGTTTAAAAACCTTGGAACACGGAAGCCCTTTGCATACTTTTCATTATAAATTGAATACCCGTTCGGCAATACATAATCGCCGTTATACCCCCCGGAGTTACGGTCGTTGTCATACTCGTTATATTCTACGAAACCTCTATGAGCGGGGTCCCATCCGAGCTCTCCGCCATGACGGTCTTCGTTATAGTAACGCACGGAAATGCTGGCGGTCTTGTTATATTTTTGTTTAAAGTTCCATTTATTAAAGAACGACAGTCGTTGTTGCAACGTTTTATCCATAAAACCATCTTTGTCGAGGTCTTTAGGCGTGTTGTAGTAATAACCGTCTACATTGAAAATAGTCGATATGTTGTCGTTCATGTTGGCGCTGAATCCCGTGTTACCGGTAAGTTCCCCCCATGTCGAGGCATTGTAATCCAGAAAGAAGCGGGAAGCATTTTGTGCATCCTTGGTAATAATATTGATGACCCCGCCAATAGCTTCGGAGCCATAAAGCGAAGAGGCCGCTCCTTTTACAATTTCCACTCGGTTGATGATGCTGTTCGGAATGCCGCTCATGCCGTAAACGGACGAAAGAGAACTGACGATAGGCATTCCGTCGATCAATATCATGGTATAAGGACCTTGCATGCCGTTAATTCCAATGTCGGACGTATTGCACATGTTGCAATTTATCTGCGGATTGATTCCGTTGACCTGATAAAGTGCGTCTAACACATTCGAGGTGACATTCCTTTGAAATATTTTGGATGAAATAATGGTGACGGGCACCGGACTTTCCGACTTGCGCACTTCTTTAAGCGTTCCGGTAATGACCACTTCCTCCAGGTTCTCGGAACTGCTCTCGAGGGTAAAGTTTTTTATGACCTTCGCGCTGCCGATGGTGAGTTTCGTTTTTTGCGTATTATAGCCCAGATACATTACTTCCACCTCCCAGGTGCCGAAAGGAATATTCGGTACGACATATTCTCCTTTTTTATCGGTAGAAACCCCGATACCCAGTTTGGGAATTTGTACGGAAGTCCATTCCATAGGCTCCCCTTCCGTGTTGAGTACCCGCCCTGTTAAGCTGCCGGTTTGTGCGTAAGCACCTATGCCGGCAAATATGAGACAGAGCGTCAATAACAGTTTATTTCTTAACATAGTTCTATATATTTAATTGGATTTAGAGCCGCAAAGGTAATAAGTTAGACTAAACTAACAAAATTATTCTAACTTTTTTATTCGTGGAATCTAATTTTTCCGTATTTTTGCTCCATGATATCCCAGACAGAAGAAAATTATCTGAAAGTTCTTTACGCATTAGCCATCACTCATGGTGAAGCCTCTGTGAACGACATCGGCAAGGAATTGCAAATAAAGATGCCGACAGTGAACAGTATGATAAAGCGGTTGGCGAAAAAGAATCTGGTCGTCTACGAGAGTTATAAGCCGATTAAGCTCACCGAAGAAGGGAAAAAAGCCGCGGCGTTGATTATCCGGAAGCATCGGTTAACGGAGATGTTTCTGGTGGAAAAGATGGGTTTTGCTTGGGATGAAGTTCATCATATCGCCGAGCAGATCGAACATATCCAATCGCCTAAGTTTTTTGCCAAGATGGATGAAATACTCGGTTATCCCAAGGTCGATCCGCATGGTTCGCCTATTCCCGATGTCTACGGGGTGATGAAAATAGAGTCGTATGTCACGCTGAAAGAATGCAAGCCCGGCGAAGAAGTCACACTTATGGCCGTTCATCCATCTTCCAAAGAACTATTGAAATTCCTCAGTCAGAAAGAACTGGAACTGGGTACCCGCATCATGGTAGAAACCGTAGAGCCGTTTGACGACAGCATGACGGTGAGTTATGCCGGCCGTCCATCGGAAGTGCTGAGCAGTAAAGTCACGTCGCGCCTACTGGTAAGTACCGAAGAATTGTAAATAAATGACCTTCCGCCTTGAATTTTTTTTTCGTTATTATTGTTAGTTCAATCTAATTTCGTAATTTTGCCGTTCTAAACAGTGCGGAAGAAAAAATAGAAAGAAACGGATATGCATTTAGGATTATTACAAAAGGGACAAACAGCAGTTGTAACAGGCTTATCGCCCGCTTGTAGAAAAGAAGTACGGCAACGGTTGCTGGACTTGGGGTTTGTGAAAGGCGCGGAAATCAGGGTGCAAAACATCAGTCCGTTAAACGACCCTGTGTCGTATAATATATACAATACATTGATTTCCCTACGCAGGAACGATGCCGCAAATGTGTTGATTGAAATAAAGGAACAGAACGTATGAAGATGAATACGATGTGCGATGTGTGCGAATTGAACGCTTCCGCCAAATTGAAAAAACTGGGGGATGCCGCCGATAGGTCCGATTACACGATCGCTTTGGCCGGAAATCCGAACACGGGCAAGAGTACGGTCTTTAATGCACTCACCGGCTTAAAACAACATACCGGCAATTGGCCGGGCAAAACGGTCGTCCGGGCCGAAGGAAGTTTTTCGTACGATGGACGTAAGTTTAAAATCGTCGATCTGCCGGGCACGTATTCGCTTTTATCTACGTCGGAAGACGAGGAGGTGGCGCGCGACTTCGTGTTGTTCGGGAAACCCGACGTGACGGTGGTGGTGGTCGATGCCAGCCGCCTGCAACGCAACCTGAGCCTGGTCTTGCAAATTCTTGAGATCACGCCGAGGGTGGTGCTTTGCCTTAATTTGATGGATGAGGCCCGACGGCATCATATCACGATAGATGTGCGCACGTTGTCGCGCGATTTGGGCATTCCGGTGGTCGCCGCCAGCGCGCGTTCCAAAGAAGGTATTCCCGAATTGTTGAAGACCGTCCATCAAATGGCGACGGGAAGCGTGTGGCCTTCAAAGAAAACCGTTCTTCATACGCCGGACAAAACCGGTCGCGCGATTGATGAGGTGGCGCACGCGTTATCCGAACTCGATCCCGCTTTGCCCAATACGCGTTGGCTTGCGATGCGGTTGATGGAGGAGGATTCGAGCATTATAACCGCTTTGCAAAAAGAAGAACTGTCCCCGAAAATAGACGAAGAAAAGCTCAAACCGGTGCTGGAGTTGGCTTCGACTTACCGCGAAGAGTTAGGCGACACCTACCGGAACGATTTGGTGGAGGCCATTTATGCCCGTTCGGCGCAGATTGTAAAAGGCTCTGTGGCGTCGGATACCTCACAGCGCTCTTTTCGTGTAGACCGCGCTATCGATAACATCGTCACGCATAAAATATGGGGATTCCCCATCATGTTTTTATTGTTGGGAATCGTCCTTTGGATAACGATCGTAGGAGCCAACTACCCCTCTCAATGGCTGTCGGGGTTATTGTTGGGCAATATATATCCTTTTCTGAAAAGCGGCGCCCAAAGCTTAAACTTTCCATGGTGGTTAAGCGGATTTTTGATCGATGGCGTGTATATGTCCACCGCATGGGTGGTGTCGGTGATGCTGCCGCCTATGGCGATCTTCTTCCCGCTGTTTACGTTGCTGGAAGATTTCGGATATCTGCCCCGTGTGGCGTTTAACCTCGACCGGATTTTCAAGACGGCGGGAGCGCACGGAAAACAAGCGCTGACAATGACGATGGGATTCGGATGCAATGCCGCCGGAGTTGTCGCTACACGGATCATCAACAGTCCTCGCGAAAAGCTGATAGCCATCCTGACCAACAACTTCTCGCTTTGTAACGGACGATGGCCGACGCAGATTTTGCTGGCGACTATTTTTCTGGGCGCATTGGCTTCTCACGGCGGAGCACAGGTCATTCCCGTGCTGGCGGTGGTTTGCGTGGCGGTGTTGGGGATACTTTTCACATTTTTCACTTCGTGGCTTTTGTCGAACACCCTTTTAAAGGGAGCTTCCTCTTTCTTCACGTTGGAACTTCCTCCTTACCGGCCCCCGAAATTATGGCAAACGTTATACACTTCTTTTATCGACCGGACATTAATCATTCTGGGACGCGCCGTAGTGTTCGCAGCGCCTGCCGGAGCGATTATTTGGCTTATTTCCAATATCAACGTCTCGGGTCAGAGTGTGGCGTTATGGTTGATACAAGGTTTGGACCCGGTGGGACTGTTTATCGGCTTAAACGGAGTGATTCTCTTGGCGTATATCGTGGCCATACCGGCGAACGAGATTGTTATCCCCACTATTCTTATGCTTACGGCATTGGTGGTGGGCTCAACAGGGGTGGGTAACGAGGCCGGGGTATTGTTCGAAGCGAGCGATTCGCAAGTGGCTGTTTTATTGCAAGCGGGCGGATGGACGACATTGACGGCTGTGAACGTCATGCTGTTCAGTTTACTCCATAATCCGTGCAGTACCACTATTTACACGATTTACAAAGAGACCGGAAGCCGCAAGTGGACGACCGTCGCTACCTTGCTGCCTGTATTGTACGGGGTCATTGTTTGCTTTTTGTGTACTCGTATTTGGAATTATTTTTCGTAATCATCAATCATCAATCGACAATCATGAATTAATCATCGATTTTTTCGTTAATTTTGCACCGCGAATAATACACACACATTCATAAACGAACGTATGTCTAAAAAAACCGTCATTGCGACGAATCTGTTTTTCTTATTAGGAATCCTTATTTTAGGATGGATGGTGTATCGCTTGGGACTACAAACCATTCTTGCCAACATCGCTCAAACGGGGTGGTGGTTTGCGGGCATCATCGGGATATGGGCGGTCGTGTATGCCATCAATGCCGTTTCGTTCCACATTATTATCCGCGACGGGAGCCCGGAGACTTGCAAGATATCTTTTCTGAAGACTTACAAACTCATCATCAGCGGTTTTGCGGTGAATTATGTAACGCCTTTAGGCTTGCTCGGCGGAGTTCCTTATAAGATCCTTCAACTCGAACCCGACTTGAAAATACAGAAAGCGACCTCGTCGGTACTGCTTCATACCCTCATGCAATTCGTGTCGCATTTTATCTTTTGGATGATATCCATTCCGCTGTTGGTCTTGATTGTTCCGGTGTTGACATTGCCGGTAAAGATTCTCTTGTGGATTGCCGCGATTGCGTCGCTGTCGTTGTTGTATTGGTCATTTACCGTTTATACGCGGGGGCTGGTTAGCCGAGCTTTATCGTTAGGCCTGAAGATACCCTTTGTCGGTAAAAAAGTAAGGGCTTATAAAGCAGCGAACAAGGAGAAAATCGAACAAATGGATTTCCTGATAGCCGACTTATATAAGAACCGGAAAAAAGATTTTATCGCCTCCCTGTCTCTCGAACTCTTATCGCGGTTTGTGCTTTGTATCGAGGTGGTGCTGATGATGCATCCGATCGGTTATCCGATCACCTTCTCTCAGAGCGTGCTCACCGAATCGGTGTCGTCAATGATTGCCAACCTGTTCTTTTTTATGCCTTTGCAGTTGGGCGCGAGGGAAGGAGGCTTTGCGTTGGCTTTCGGAATACTTTCCATTCCCGTGGCTTACGGCGTGTATGTGAGTATTTGCATGCGTATCCGTGAATTCTTCTGGACGATTGTCGGACTGGGATTGATTAAAGTCAAACTTCCCGGCAAGAAGACCCGTTCCGATTAAAAGAATAAACAAAACATATCACATTCGGAAATTTTAAAACAGCTTCTTAAACCACAAGGAATATTTTCTGTTGGTTTACCCATTCAACAGACTTTATAGGTATTCCGTCGCGAAGGTTTGCCCGTTCAACAAGTTTTATAGGCATCTTGTCATGAAAGTTTGTCCATTCAACAAGTTTTATAGGCATTCCGTCGTGCGGGTTTACCTGTTCAACAAGTTTTACAGGCATTCCGTCGTGCAAGTTTATCCATAAAACAAACTTTGCGGTCATTTCAGCGCAAACATCTGCCTGTCCAACAAATTTTACGGGCAACCTGCTACAAATGTTTAACCATCCAACAACCGTTAACCCCAACCCGCCACAAACATTTGCCCAGTGTAGAAGTGAGGAATCAATATCAACCGGATGTTTTTTATACCATAATGATGGTATTTTTTAGTATAAACTGTCAGATCATTTATTTTTAAAACTATTTCATATATCTTTGCACAAAGAAGATCGAAAATGGGTCACAAAGAAAAATTGATCATAAAAGAAGTCAACAAGAAGAATAAAAGTGAGTGGAGCCGCTTTTATTCTTCTTATTATGCCGCTTTGTGTGTGTATGTATCAAAATTCATCGAAGATACCGATGCCGTAGAAGATCTTGTTCAGGATATCTTCATCAAAATATGGGAAAGCGATCACCTGTTTGAGAGTCATGAAGAATTAACCAACTATTTATACCGGGCGTGCTATAATAACGCCTTATTGTATATTCGGGATCATCAAATCAGGAGTTCGATTCTCAGCGTATTGGCAAAAGAAGAGGATTTGTCTGTTTCGCAAGACGATGAACTGTATATATTAACCGTAAAAGAAGAAATAATCCGGCAATTATATTACTATATAGAGAAACTTCCTACCGAGCAACGGCGCATTATTTTATTGAGGGTCGAAGGCCGTTCATGGAATGAAATAGCCGAATACCTGGGCGTCAGCATTAATACCGTTAAAACACAAAAGGCCCGGAGTTACAAATTCTTGCGTGAAAATTTACAAAATTCGCCTTATATCGTCCTTCTCTTTTTATTTTTCCCTTAATTAAGAATCTTCTTACTGTTTTTACTTCCGGAATCTCTTTTTTCCTTTTCGGAAAATAGTAAGTTTATAGCTATTTTCCGGTTAAAATGATATGCCTATAAGTTTATTTGTTTCCTTAATGGATGGAAAAGAATAAAAAATACATCTTTTTGTCACCCCTTTTTCGTGTCTATGTATAGTAAGTATATGTAGTAATAAAAGCTATCAATATAAAAAGAATGAAAAAAGAGAAAGATATATACCGGGATGCGGCTTTAATAAGAAAAATTATTTGCGGAGAAGCGAATGATTTGGAAAAAAATGAATTTGAGAAGCGCATCAAGGAAGATCCGGATCTCGAAGAAGTCTATAAACAAATACAAGATAAATCGTATTTGCAATCCCATTTCGAGAATTATCGGAAATATTCCTGGGAGAAGGCCTATGTTCGCTTTTTGCAACAAATTCAAGATAAAAGCAAGCCTTCCCGTGTTTTACCCATCCGTCGCAGGTGGACCGTAGCTTCAGTTGCGGTGGTCGCTGTCGTACTCATTTCTTTCTCGACGTTGCATTATTATCAATCGAAAACTCAAACGGAGTTGCATACGAATGTGATCAATCCGGGAACCAAAAAAGCTAAATTGTCTTTGGGCGATGGAGGTATCATCGATGTGGACAAACAAAAAGTCGACATGATCGTCGATGGTGTCAGGGTCAGGTATAGAGAAGGGGTGCTATCTTATGAGCCGACAAACGATACCCGTTTGCAAACCAAAGAATCCGCGAAAGCGGCTTCACAAGCGAACGAACTTTTCATTCCCCGCGGAGGCGAAAATACCTTAATCCTTTCCGATGGAACCAAGGTTCGCTTAAACGCCAGTTCAAAGCTGACGTATCCTATTCGGTTTACGGGCGACCGGCGGGTTGTTACCTTGGAAGGCGAAGCCTATTTTGATGTAAGTAAAGATGAAAAACATCCGTTTGTTGTTCAAACTCGCTTCGGAGAGATCGTTGCCCTGGGCACTTCATTCAACGTGAGTGCTTATAATGACGCTGAGACGTGCTACACAACGTTGATTGAAGGGAAAGTACAACTTTCTACGCTGGATAAACAAACTCTCATACTGTTGCCGGGAGAGCAAGCTATTATTTCGAATGGAGAAATACAGAAGAAGCTGGTTCAGATTAAAGAAAGCATCGGTTGGGTAACCGGAGTGTACACCTTCGATAACCAATCGTTGGGAGATATAATGACCACATTCGAAAAGTGGTATGATATCGATGTCCATTATGAAGTTCCGGCTTTACAGCAAATTACATACAGTGGTAATATAAAACGCTATAATACGATCAATGTATTTCTTGAGGCGTTAGAACTGACCGGTGATTTGGGATATAAAATAGAAGGTAAAAATATTTGGATATATAATAAGAAATAAATCCAAGGGATAATAATTAAGTATAAGCAGATCATTTTTATGAAAAGAGAACGATTGTTTTTAGTGGTTATCGTCACACTCTTTTGCACGGTCAGTTCATGGGCGATTCCCCCTGATGACCGGACGGTGACATTGAAGTTGAATAATGTTTCTGTAGAAACATTTTTGAACGCGTTGAAAGCCCAAACCGGAGTGGATATGCTCTATAATTCTCAGATTTTCGATGGAATCTCGAGAGTATCCGTATCTGTCAATAATGAAAAATGGGAGACGGTTCTGAAGAATGTGCTCACTTCACGGGGGTTGAAATATACCATTACCAACGGAATAGTTGTTATTCGTCCGCAACAGGCAGACAAGCAAATTACGGTTCGGATAATCGACGAAGAGGGAAAACCTTTGCCGGGAGCAACTATTTTAATAGAACGGCAAGGAGGTCAAAACCAATATGCGATGGCAAACGATAATGGATTAGCGACTTTTATTTCTACTGAAAAAGACAAATCCATTACGGCCTCATTCATCGGATATGAAAAATTAGCGATGAAAGTGTCACCTAAAAAAAACGATTATTTATTTCGGTTGCAATCCGACAATGTATTAAAAGAGGTTGTTGTAACCGGTATCTTTAATAAACCGAAAGTCAGTTTTACCGGCGCCGCAACGATTATAAGCCAAAAAGAATTGAATATGGCGGGGAATCGGTCGCTATTGAAATCCTTATCCAATATTGATCCGTCTTTCGACATACAGGAGAATAATCAATATGGCTCTGACCCGAATAAGAAACTAAGTATTGAGATCAGGGGTAAGTCGAGCTTGTCACCGAATGTTCAAAATATCAATAATTTGCAAGATGATGTTCGGAATGAATATAATTTGCCGCTATTTATTTTAGACGGATTTGAGGTTACTTCCGAACGTGTGATGGATATGAATCAAGCAGATGTAGAATCGGTCGTTATTCTGAAAGATGCGAGTGCTACCGCTATTTATGGTTCGAGAGGAGCTAACGGAGTGGTCGTAATTACGTCCATTAAACCCAAAATGGGTAAAGTAAGGGTCAGTTATAATGTCGGGCTTAACCTCGAGATACCTGATTTGTCGAGCTATAACCTGATGAATTCATTCGAGAAGTTGGAAACGGAAAAAGCGGCAGGTTTGTATACCAGCGACAATTTATCGCAACAAATGCAACTGGATGCGATCTATAATCAAAACTTTAAAGCGGCGCAAGAGGGCGTAAATACGGATTGGATACGCAAACCTCTGCGCTACGGATTGGGCCAATATCACCGGCTGACGCTCGGGGGAGGCACCAGTGATTTCCGGTATAATTTGAATTTTTCATACAATCAGATTAAAGGAGCGATGAAAGGTTCCCAACGCGACAATATGAATGGAGGAATACAGATTTCTTATTTATTAAAAAAGATTCGTTTTACCAACGATTTAACAGTCGGCCTCAACGATGCAAGTGAAAGCATGTACGGAGACTTTTCTGAGTATATTAGGTTGAACCCTTATTGGAAACCGTATGATGAAAATGGCAAAGCGATTTACTCTTATTCTTTTCCCCGTTTTAATCATCCTATTTATAATCCCTTGTATGACGCAGAGCAAACAAGTTTTACGAACACTGAATATTTGAATGTTCGCAATACAACGAATATGAGTATCGATTTATACTCGGGGCTTCGTGCGGATGTCAGTCTGGGCCTTACCCAACAACGCAGTACCTATAATGTGTTTCATTCGCCGAAATCATATATCGGAGCAACTCTAAACGGCTGGTATTCGCGTACGAATGCGAAGATGAATTCCTATCAGTTGGCATCGACCCTTAGTTGGGCCAAGGTATGGGGCAAACACTCGGTGTATGCCGGATTTAATTGGCAATTAATAGAAACAAAGAAAGAAGATATGCAGGTACACGTCACCGGATTCTTGAACGATTATATGAATGATATATCCAATGGCACCTCCTACTATGGCGAAAAGCCGAAGTCGGGCGAGTCAACCATCCGAAGTACCGGATTTACATCGACTATCAACTATAATTATGACAACCGGTATTTCTTCGATACTTCCTATCGATTGGACGGAGCTTCTTCCTTTGGAGCTCAAAGTCGATGGGCTCCTTTTTGGTCTGTCGGGGTCGGATGGGAGTTTGCCCGGGAAAAGTGGCTCAAGTCGGTCTTTCCTTTCTTGTCCTCCGGTAAATTCCGCTATTCCTATGGTGTTACCAGTACGCTCAATTTTGCTCCTTACGAGGCCTATATGACCTATAGTTATTATAATGAACAATACAACGGACTCATTGGCGCGTCTATCATAGGATATGGAAATCCCAAATTGGGATGGCAGGATACCCGGCAACATAATTATGGTGTGGATATGGGCTTTTTTAATAATCGGATTACTCTCTCGGCCAACTATTATCAAAAAATTACATCCAATTTATTGACCGATGCGTATCTTCCCATATCACACGGTTACACCAGTTATAAAGAAACCCTGGGAGCTTTGGAAAATACAGGACATGATATTACGGTAGGTTTTAATATTCTCCGAATTCCGGAAAAAGATATTACCTGGTCGGTGCGTGTAAGTACCTATTCCAATAAAAATATCATCTTAGAGCTATCGGATGCAATCAAAAAGATTATGAGTGACAGCGAAAAGGAGAATTACACAAACAGTGTATTATATATGTATAAGGAGGGTTATTCCTTGGATGAAATCTATGTGATTCCTTCGGTCGGCATCGATCCGGAATCGGGAAACCGGCTATATCTGAACGAAGACGGTAGCATCGTTACAACGAGCAGTTATGTAAAAAAAATAGCGGTGGGTAATTCGCAACCGAAATATAACGGACGTCTGGGAACCAATTTCCGATGGAAGGGATTGCTTATTGATCTGGGTTTCGGTTACCGGTTGGGAGGAAAAAAACTCAATAACACCTTATTAACAAAGGTGGAAAACGCGGATATCAAGTGGAATCAAGACAAAAGAGTTATGCAGTTGCGCTGGAGACAGCCCGGAGATGTGGCTGCATATAAAAATCTGGCCAGTACCGAACCCACTTATCCGAACAATCTTTTTGTGTTTACGGAAAATACATTTACGTTCAATAGCGTAAATGTGACCTACGATTTACCGATCTCCTGGATAAAGCATTTTCGGATGGAACGTTTATCGCTGACTGCTTCGATTACCGATCTATTCTATATTTCCAATATAGAACAGGAACGGGGAACGAACTATCCTTATACAATCAAGCCGACATTTTCATGCTCATGCACATTCTAACGAATCAACAAAAAGAAAAAACAATGAAAAGGAAAATAGTAACGATTGCGATATGCACACTGTTCGTTGTTGTAAACAGTTCGTGCGACGACTGGTTGACTGTCCAACCCAAGAATATGACCACTAAAGAAAAAATGTTTGAAAGCGAAGGTGGATTCGAAATGGCTTTAGTGGGCCTTTATGTAACCCTACAAGGAATTTACACGCCGGGTTTTATCATGATGGGAGGTAAGGGAATAGAAACAATGACCCACAATTATGCGGAGTCTCTTTCTTCTACGACGACTTATACCTACCAGTTGTATAGTCATAACTATACCGACGCAGAGGTGGATAAGGAGTTTAGTTATTTGTTTCAGCATTATTATAGAATAATTGCCAATGCCAATGCATTGTTGGATGGACTCGAGCAACAGGACAATGTATTGAGCGCCGATAAAGCGGCGTTGATCGAAGGAGAAGCGCTGGCGATCCGTGCATTTTGTCATTTCGAATTGCTCCGTTTGTGGGGGCCGGTACCGACCCGGGTAGATGCCCAAAAAAAATATTTGCCCTATGTGAAAATTTTATCGACATCTAATTATGAGTATGTAACGTATGAAGAGTATGTCGAACTGCTTTTCTCCGACTTTAACCGGGCCGAAGAGCTTCTCGATTCTTCCGATCCGATCAAGAACTATTCGAACTCCGACTTAAACAGCAGTTATAATTCTATCAAAGGATATTCCGAAACATTTTGGTATTACCGTCAAAAGAGATTCAACTTATATGGAGTAAAAGCTTTATTGGCTCGCCTCTATTTATGGACGGGTAATAAAACGAAAGCCTATAATTATGCAAAAGAAGTGTTGGAGGCAAAGAATCCCACGGGAGAAGCTAAATTTACGTTAGGTTCTCAAGCCAATATTAATAAATCGGATTACACGTTCTTTTCCGAGCACTTAATCGGAATGTATCTGTATGAATTTGAAGATAAAAACGGCAATTTTAAAGGGGAGAATGCCTTTCTGGTAAATACACGCGACGTAATTACCGATAAACTCTATGCAAATGAAACGGATTTGCGTTTAAAGTTATTTGCTCTCAGTTCTTCCTCTACCTTCGGCTCGGTTTATGGGACCCAGAAATTTAGTAAATTTAAAAGCTCCGATAATACCGATAAATCGGTTCCCTTAGTCCGTTTGTCCGAAATGTATTTAATATTAATTGAAACCGCCCCTCTTGCGGAGGCCAATAGTTATTATCAGGCTTTTCGGTCTGCACGGGAAACCTCTAACATACCCTTAACCGAAGATACCCGCCTGGAAGAAATGGTGAAGGAATATGTCAGGGAGTTTTTTTCCGAAGGACAGAGTTTTTTCGCTCATAAGCGATTGAACAGGACAACGCTATTTCTTTCCGGAGCGACGATCGAAGAAAATGAATATATTTTACCGATTCCCTCGGTCGAGTTGGGATTTTATTAATTGAAAAAGATATGAAGAAGTTTTTTTACACGATAATGTATGCTGTCATAGTATTGGCTTCTTGTGAGCAAGTTGAGCTAAAGCCCTATGAAGGCGATCCCTATGTGGGCTTTTATGATCCCCGGGGATTTTATATGAAACAACTGCAAAGTGCAGAAACCAATTTCGTTTATATGGATGAGTCTATTGTACGGGATACCGTCTGGTTCAAGATTGTTGCGAAAGCCAGTATACCTCCGGCGGATTATCATGTTAAAATAAGGGCTTATAAAAACGAAATATCCTATTTAACCAATTTGAAAGAAGCAGAACCGGGAATTCATTATGTTCCCTTTGACAGTAAAGAGATGGAAGACTTTTTGATTTTGAAGAAGGGTCATTTGTATGATTCCATACCGGTTATCTTATTGCGTGATCCTTCGTTGAAAGAGGAAGGGCGCCGGCTTACCCTTCGCATCACGGACTCGGAAGACCTGAAGGCCTCCGACCGGTTGGCTGATGACGACCAATCGCATACTTTTGTGGTTGTTTATATGGCTGATTGTTTCTTGGAGCCTGCGAATTGGAAATATTCCAGTTTGGGTTTAGGAAAGTATGGCCCCGTTAAGCACCAATTCATGGTCGAACAATCCGGTGAACGATGGGACAATAATTTTATCTCTACGTTAGATCGCTATGATAAGACCTATTATGCATTCAAATTCCGGAATGCGTTGGTATTGGAAAATCAAAAACGGGCTGCCCAGGGATTGCCGAAACTGAAAGAAAAGGATGGTACGGATGTCGAATTCTCATAGATTACAAAAATGTATTGCTCTAAAAAAAGAAAACTGATGAAGATAATCAAATATTATTTTGCGCTCGTAATGCTCTGCTTGCTCTCAGCTTGCATCGATAGCCGGGATGATATCTATAATGAATTGCCCGACATTGAAATCGCAAACTTGGAAAGTGTCCCTTCCGAAGTCCTTTACAATGAAGTTCTTTACATAGACCCAACGGTTAAGTACGGTGACTCGCAAGATAAAGAAGCGTTCGATTTTCTCTGGTATAAGGGAGTCGGCTCATCCCTCAAACTGCTGTCGGAAGAACCGGTGCTGGAGCAAAAAATGGATAGTTTGGGGACTTGGAATATCTATCTTAAAATAATCCATAAGACGACTCAACTGTCCTCGCTTGCCACCCTGTCTGTTAAAGTAAACAGCCAAACTGAACGCGGGTGGTATGTGCTGAAAGAAAATGCGGAAGGAAATACCGATCTGGACTTCTTTAAAACGGCTGAAGATGGAAAGATTACTCCAGATGCAATGGCCGATTTGATTGGAAGAGAAAATGCTTTGAAAGGAGTTCCCAAAGGGATTATGTTTACCAATAATTTTCGCTGGAAAAGTCCGGGAAGTACTTCTTTCACCACTTATATTAATACGCTTATCCCGTTCTCTGAGAAAGAAGTGGGGGCGTTAAGGATAAATGACAGTAAACTGATGGAAACGACAGACAATTTGTTTTTCGAGAAATCGGTCGATGCCTCGTATGGCTTTTCGGGGGGAATCGGAGCCCCTCAACAGGCGCTACTGCTTAATAACGGTAACGCTCATTTGATGCAAGCAGGTATGCAAGCTTTCCTTCCCGCCGTGTTTGGGGACTACGCCTTATCTCCTCATTTCACTTTATCGAACGCTTACGGGTCCTATATACTCGGATTCGATGAATTAAGTGAATCTTTCATTTATGTGAAATTATTGAGTTCATCGATATTTCCTTTCCCTCAAAAACAATTGGAGAATAGTCGCCTTTCGATTAGTTCGAACAATATGAAAGGACGTATTTCCTTTTTAGAAAATACCGACGGAAGCTTGAATCCTCAAAATACGTCGTATGCGCAACGGGCTTACGCTATTTTTCATGAAAACAGCCGGAATGATCGAAGCTTGTTGCTGGGACTGGATTTGGCGCAAATTGACGCTGGGCAAACAACCTACGGAAGCGCTCAGTTTAATCCGATTATGACAGCCGATACATTAAACTATCGTGTCTACCCGGAGATAGAAAAATCCGAAATCTTTACATTGCATAAGAATTATCCGATTTTATATTTTGCTTATGGAAATAAAATCGGTTCTTATTCTATTGAAATGATTGAACAGAATAGATATAAAAAAGAAATACTGGCGTATCCTTCGGAGGAAAAAATTTCCTATATGCACTTTATCGAATGCATGTTTGACACCAATTCCTTTAGTTACCTCGTTGTTGCTACATATACGGCGGACGGGAATTATAAAATATACCGTTATAAAATAGCCGGGAATGATGTTACACAAGTCGGCAGCCCGTTAACTGGACGTGGAAAGGTGAAAACAATAAGATACATAGCCCCTTCCTCTTCCATCATGTTTTACTTATATAGATATTATTAGCAAATGCAATTTACCATATCATTAAAAAAAAGAATTTAGTATGAAAAAAATGTTTTTTATTATTTGTATTGTATTGGGTGTTACCTCGATAAATGCGCAGGAAGCATTTACTTTGTCAATCAAGGTAAACGATATCCAACCGGGTTATAAGGCTTTCCTATTGTATAAAAGTATTGAAAAGGATATCAGCGTACGCGTAGACTCAGTCGATTGTATCGATGGAAGGTTCGAGTTTGAAGGTGTCACAAAATATCCTCAAATAGCTTATATGTATGTTGTTCCGGGCAATGCCGATTTTATGGAGACCATCAATTATAGTCCCGGCACGCGTATTTATTTGCAAGAAGGGCATATTTACGCTACCGCCGATAAAGATATAAGAACGAACCTGAAAGTCGGAGGAACACGTTTAAACGACGAATTACAATCCTATAATAACATCGTCAATGTTTTTACCGAAAAATATAAAAAGTTAAACGAACAGGGACGAATCGCTGTTCAGCAAGGGGATACCGTTACTCAAAGACGAATCGGTGAAATTTCTAAAGAAATAGCTCAAGAAAAAGACAGTGCGGAATTGGCTTATTTTATAAATAATCTGGATTCTGAAATAGCCCTTGAATGGCTCAAGAGTAAATATAACGTCGTTCAAGAAAAAACAGAAGCGCAAAAAATGCTGGATAAAATGAGCGAGCGTATTAAGAACTCGAGATCCGGAAAGGCTTATCAAGCATTGTTGGATTCTACGCAAGGGGTAGAAGAAGGGGCTTTGGCGCCCGTTTTTACCGCACAAAATTTAGAAGGAGACAGTATTTCGTTGGATGCGTTCAGAGGAAAGTATGTGTTACTCGACTTTTGGGCTTCATGGTGCGGACCGTGCCGGCGTGAAAATCCTAACTTGGTAAAAATGTTCGACAAATATAAAACAAAGGATTTCGTCATTGTCGGATTTTCAATGGATGACTCCAAGAATGCATGGCAAAACGCAGTCAGTAAAGATGGATTGCCTTGGGTGCAATTGTCTGATTTGGCCGGCAACGATAGTCCGATTGCCTATCTTTATGGAATTAGTTTCATCCCTTCTAATTTTTTAATCGATCCGTCCGGTAAAATTCTTGCCCTGAACTTGCGCGGGAAAGAACTGGAAGAAAAGTTGGCCGAAATATTAACGAACTGATTCATATCCGGAGATGCTTATAAACAAGTATTACAAGTTGCTTTTTCTGTATGTGTTTGTTTTCTTTTGTATTTTGCAGACGAGTACTGCGCAAGAAGCAACACCTGTCGTATTTGAAGATTATAGTCATTTGGCAGAAGATATTCTCCGTCTTTTAAAACAAGACGGAAGAATATCTTCCTTTACCGGCATGTCCGAATTGAAAAATAAAACGAAGGATGTCGAAGAAAGCAAGAGGGTGCCGGTAAAGATACAAAAAGGTAAAAAACGATCGCTGCACGCGGCAAAGATGATTCATAAAACAAAGAAGGGTGTATTGATGGTCTGTAAATATATTCCTGCTTTGCAACGTAACGAGAGAGTTGCAATCGGAGCAACCGCGATCGTTCTTTCCGAAGACGGAGTGTGTGCCACAAATTGTCATGTTCTTCAACAATTAATCGATAAGAACTATTCTTTGACTCCGGCGGATAGTATTGTATTTGTAGCTACGTCCGAAGGGGAAGTCTTTCCTATCGTTTCCATCCTTACCTATAATAAAACGGCCGATTTGGCATTGTTTCAGATAGATTGCGGGAATAAACCATTAACCCCTGTTCCTCTTGGAAAAGATATCGCTGTGGGAGAAACGGTCCATGCATTGACTCATCTGGAAGGCTTTCCCTTTTTTTATTCCAAAGGAGTTGTGGCGCGTAATGTGACTACAAACCCGCAAGATCCGTTTACAAATAAGACGGAGATTACGGCCGATTTCGCAAAAGGATCGAGCGGAGGCCCCATTTTGGATGATTCCGGCAATTTAATATCTATGGTATCCTCCACTCAATCTATTTACTACACCGATCGTCCGCAAATGGATTTACAGATGGTCGTAAAAACCACCATTCCGGTTTCTTCTCTTCAAAGATTGATAAAAGTAATTCATTGAAGGAAAAGTCGAAGGAAGGGAGATAGGGCGATAAACCGACTGTTGCTCGTAGCGATGCCCTTGGTGGCGGTAAATTAAAAATAGAATTGTAATCCGATGGTCGCCTGGTGGGCTTTCGGTCCTTTGCCTTCCCTGAAAAGGCTCAAGGGAGTATAGGATACGAACACACCGAAGTCGTTTATGCCTGCCTGCGCCATCACATCGAAAGTGACGGGACGGATATTCAGGTCGCCGGGTAATTTGGTCTTTTGTTTTTTGCCGTTCTGGTCGTTTTGCCAAATCTTCGATGATGAAGCGGTCTTCACTTTGCCCACAATACCGGCATTCAAGAACAGGTGCGATCCGCGGCCGATATTCCAGTTCGTTTCGATCAATAGTGGAAAGGTAAGATAGGTATAATGCAGGCGCGATTTGTTGTACTCCGTTCCGGGGGCGGTAGTCGTGACAACCGACGTGTAATCCTGCACTTCGATGGCTTTGTTGCTTTGCAGATGAACGGAGTTGAACTGTATTCCCATGCCGGTTATGCCGATGAAAGGACTGTTTCCCAATCGTCCCGATGCTTCTATCAGGTTAAGATTGAATTGCAGCGAGCGGCTGTTATTGAGTATCGATACCAATTCTCCGCCGGGTAAATCCACGAATCCCACTCCGAAGCCGTCCCAATGTGCACGGCTTTCGCGGCGTTTGCTTTTGGGCTTGAAAATGTCGGGGATGGAAATGTCGAAAGAACTTTCGTAACGTCGCTCGATGCTTTTATTTTCGGTGAAAATACCTTCGTAAATCTTATGGCTTTGCAGCGTGTCGCCTTGAGCGTTGAGTTGATAGACGGAAACGTTCATCTCGTCGCCGGAATCGTCGATGACCACTCTGCGATTATTATACTGAAAAGTCGTGTCGGCCGGAACGAGCGGCGAAGCGCTCAGGTACAAAACCGGCAAAAGGAAAGCGATGAGGCATGTAATTTTTTTCATTGTTTGAATGTGTTTACTGATTGAACTGTATATCTACTAAATAATTATAGTGAAAAATTATTTTCTTTTGATGAACAACCGGTTGATAAGCGCTTCCGATTCGGGACCGCCCTCCATGTAGATGAGGGTGGCGGTGCCGTCTCCGGCCATTTTAAAAAGAATGTACCGGTGGATGCGGTCTTCCTTGGCCGGCAGTTGGTAATATCCCGATGAAATGATGCCATTGCTGATGACCTCCTTTATTTCGCGCGCCTGTTTTTTATCGGCTTGCAAGCAATTTTGGATATCGTTAAGAATGGCTTTGTCATATTCGATGGTGATGCTCCGGTATTTGTCCAGCCGGTAGTCGTGTAGCGCTTCGCCGGAAAGGACCACCATCGTGGCGCCTTTTTGCTTGCCGTATTTTTCGAACACCGATTGTATCTTCAATCCTTCCTGCGCCTGGGCCGCAAAAACGGTGAGCGTCAGGAGGATTGTTATAAAAGTAAGCGTGAATGTCGTTGTTTTCATCTTGATGCCTTATTCTGTCATGAACTGTAATTGTTCCGTAATGATATTGTTTTCCGTCTGCACTTTGTCGAAAGACAATTCGGCGTACCGTTGTACCACTGCCGGGTCGGTAATGCGTTGGCCGTCGACCCATACATAGCTGCCGGCTTCGGATGAGGATCCTTTTCCGGGTTGTAAGACGAGCAGCAGGGCGATGAGGGCGCATGCCGCCGCGGCAACCGTAACGATTGTTTTCAGCCGGAAAGTCCGCCGAACGGGGAGCGCCTCTTCGCGTTGAATCTCCTTCAATACCTTTAATGCCGTGGATTCATCTTCGAGAAAACGGAAAATCGCGGCCGTTTCATGCCATTCTTCCGGAAGATTTTCCTGAGCGAAAAAACGGCGGAGCGTTTTTTCTTCTTCCGTAGTCGTACCCCCTTGGAAGTAACGGTCGAGTAAGCGGTGGATGTCGGTGGTCATAGTTCTGTTTTTTTATGTCGATAATACAGCAGGTAAAGTTCGCGTAACTGTTTGCGTGCCCGGGAGAGGTTATTGCGTACGGCTTCCACGGCGATGCCCGTCATTCCGGCAATTTCCGCTGTTTCGTATTCTTCCAGATCCTTCAGCCGCAGGATGCGTTGTTGCAAGGGCGGCAGCAGGCCGATAATATGCCGCAGGGCATCCGCATCGTCTTTTTGTTCCAGAAGAATGTCGGGCGATTGGCTTTCGCTTTCTCTTTCCAGCAAAGCCGTTTCGTTCGATGACGGGCGGCGAGTACGCACTTTATCGATGCTCAGATTCTTTACCATTGTAGTGCTGTAAGCTTCTAAATTTTCATATCGATACTCTCCGAACTCAATGCGGCGATGCCATATTTTCAGGCATACCTCCTGCACCACGTCCTCGGCATCCTCCTTGTTTCCGGTGATGCGCCGGGCAATGGCGAGCATCGAAGGCCGCAGCGCGACCACTACTCGTTTGTATTCGGTAATATCCATACTCATTTAATCCGACGATGAAGACAAGGAAAACGTATCATCGGAGAGAGAAAAAATAATGCGCTGATGAGTTGATGACCGGCGACCGGCGACTGGTGACCGACGACTGGAGACTGGCGACCGGAGACCGGCGATCTGGCTCATGCCTTTCCGGTAGGCGTAAAGGCGTCGTGAAAGAAAATCAGCGTGCGGCTATCTTTCCGCGCCAGGTCGAGAAAGCGTTTCTTTTCATCATAAGCCAATGCGGCATGATTGTCGAAAGCCGACAACCAACTCAACGACCGGTTCAGCGAGGTCGGCACGACATCGCCCGGAAAAGCCAGTTTCTCCGTTTCCGTTTCGAAAAAGACCGCGATTTGTCCGGGAGTGTGGCCGTCATAAAGTTTTAGATCAAAAGAAGGAAAAAGTTCCGTATCCTCTTCGACGAAATGTAATTGTCCCGATTCGTACACCGGCTCGATATTATCGGCGAAGAAAGCGCCCGCTTCGAAAGGGGAAGGGTTCCGGTAATTGTCCCATTGTTTGCGGCTCACCCAATAGGTGGCGTTCGGAAAAGCGGGCACCGTTTCGTACGCTTCGTCGAAGACCGTTCCGCCGCCGCAATGGTCGAAATGCAAATGAGTGAAAATGACATCCGTCACTTCGTGCGGCGCATATCCGATGCGGCGTATTTCCTCGCGGATGTCTTTCATCTTGTGCAACCCGTAATATTTTAGTTTGGGAAAATGCTTATCCCCCGCGCCGGAGTCCACTAATATTTTCCTGTTTTCCGTTTCAATGAAAAGGCAACGCATCGACAGCACGCACATGTTCTTTTCGTCGCACGGATATTTCGCCGACCAGTATCTTTTGGGCACGGGACCGAACATCACGCCGCCGTCGGCAAGAAAATATCCGGTCTCTAGAATGTGATAGTTGAGCATAAATTCGTATTTTTGCACAAATTTACAAATTTACCGTTTATATCCTGCAAATCGATGCGGATTTCCTGCCGGTATTCGGGCAAGGATACATTTTACGAGAGCAATAGGAGAAAAATGTTTATAGCACGTCAGAAAAAGCAAGAGAATATTGCCGAATATCTTTTATATATGTGGCAACTGGAGGATATATTACGCTCTTGCCGTTTAGATATCCATCTGGTAGAGCAGGCGTTGATCGCTCCTGCGGGCTATTCGGAGGAACAGAAAAAAGAAGTGCGGGAATGGTATGAAGGACTCCTGATGATGATGAAGTCCGAAGGGATTCAACAGCAGGGGCATTTGCAGATTAACAAGAATCTGCTGCTCGACCTGACGGATTTGCACCGGTCTTTATTAAAAGATGCCCGCGAATCGCAGTATATCGAAGCCTTTTATAAGGCGTTGCCGGCTATCGTAGAGTTCCGTTCCAAATCAGGCCATCAGGATGTCAGCGAGTTGGAAGCCTGCTTTACGGCGTTGTATGGCTATCTGTTATTGAAATTACAAAAGAAAGAGATTTCGAAAGAAACGGAAACCGCGACAAAACAAATTTCTCACCTGCTCGCTTTGTTATCGCAGAAATATAAAACACGGGATCTCGAGCCGGAATGATAAACAAATTTTTTAACGGATATTGGTATGGCTATTTTTACAGGAACGGTTAAAATATTAGGGGGAACCGAAACGGTTACACAAAAGAAGGAGTTTTACTACGGGTTGATACAGAAAAATGTACTGGTCACCGGGGCAAACGGCCAATTGGGAAGCGAGTTGAAGGCGTTAACCAAACGGATGAATGTGCCCTTCCGTTTCATTTTTTCCGATATCGATACGCTGGATATTCTGAATGAAGGGCAAGTGATCGATTTCGTGCTGCAACATGGCGTGGAATATGTGATTAATTGTGCGGCGTATACGGCGGTGGAAAAAGCCGAAACCGACCCGGATAAAGCGTATGAAATAAATTGTACGGGTGTGGAGAATCTGGCAAAGGCGGCTAAACGCCATCCTCTCCGCATCATTCATATTTCTACCGATTATGTCTTCGACGGCCTGGCCGCGATGCCTTACAAGGAAACGGATCATCCGCAACCTTTGTCGGTATATGGCAGAACCAAGTTGGCCGGGGAGAATATCTTGAAGCAAACGACTCCCGATTGGATCACATTACGTACCTCTTGGCTTTATTCGGAATACGGCTCGAACTTTGTGAAAACGATGCTCCGGTTGATGAACGAACGTGACGAGTTACAGGTCGTCGATGATCAGCGGGGAACCCCCACTTATGCCGGCGATTTGGCGGAGATGATCGTGCATGTCTTGCAGTTCTCCGAAGAGAAGGAATGGAAGCCGGGGTTATATCATTTCTCCAATAGCGGAGAAACCACGTGGTATGGCTTTGCCGCGAAAATAAAAGAATTATCCGGCAACACTTCTTGCGTGATCCATCCCGTTACCACCGCCGAATATAAAACCGAGGCCTCTCGTCCCGCTTACAGCGTGTTGGATAAGTCGAAGATAAAATCGGCTTTTCAGGTTGTTATTCCGCAATGGGAAGATTCTTTGGCGAGGTGCTTGAAAAATTTGGCAAATCAGCCTGAATAAATCTGTTTTAGGAGATGACAAGAGTAATAAAACAGAATAAGGCCGTATACTATATTCGGGGTTTCTTATCGCCGTTTTTCAGGTCGGATGCCGAAACGTTGATCCGCCGCCTCGAAAAGAAAATGACGGCGGAGGACAAAAAGGAGATCGATTCGAGGCTGAATTATTACAATAAACTCACCGGCAAAGAGCCTTTCGAATTTTCAGGCAACAGGATAAACGATTTGAGGCATCCCGTAAGTCCCAAAGCCTATTATTTCGATACGTATCAATATGCGAAGCATTTTCACCACGACCTGTTCATCAATTATGAATTTGGTGACGTAACGTATATTCCCGCAATGCCGAGTATTGTCAAGAGCAGGCCGGTTGAGGGCGATAACCGGAACAGTGTATTGCTGAAATTGGACAAAGCGCGGCATTTTGCTTTTGTCGAGGGCGATAAACCGTTACATGAAAAGAAAGACCGGTTGATCGGACGGGGAGCTATTTCCCAAGAGCATCGCATTCGGTTTTTCGAACGCTATTATTCCCATCCGATGTGCGATTTGGGTAAAATAAACGATAACGGCCAACACAAAGAATGGCTTAAACCGAAGATCCCGATTAAGGATCATCTGAATTATAAATTTATTCTGAGCCTTCAGGGCTACGATGTCGCGACCAACCTGAAATGGGTGATGTCTTCCAATTCGCTGGCAGTATTGCCGAAGCCGACCATCGAAACGTGGTTTATGGAAGGGACATTAAAGGGGGAGAGCAT
This sequence comes from Limibacterium fermenti, assembly GCF_041902845.1. Classification (GTDB taxonomy): domain Bacteria; phylum Bacteroidota; class Bacteroidia; order Bacteroidales; family Dysgonomonadaceae; genus Limibacterium; species Limibacterium fermenti. The sequence goes on along the minus strand of NZ_CP159486.1, from coordinate 2,334,173 downwards.
TATGTGGAAATAGCCGATGATTATTCCGATCTCGAAGAGGTGTTGGAATATTATATTTCTCATCCCAAAGAAGCGAAGGAAATAACTGAAAATGCACATCGTTTTGTAGCGCAATTCCGTCATAAGGAGAAAGAAGATTTATTATCGTTATTCGTTCTCCGGAAATACTTCGCTTCGCAAACGTAATACAAGATTATTTATTCAATAAAGAAATCAGAAACAGCTTATCCTGTTTTTTATATATGACATTAAAAGAAGAAATACAACGCAGGCGAACGTTCGCCATTATCAGCCATCCCGATGCGGGAAAAACGACCCTGACGGAAAAATTATTGCTCTTTGGAGGCGCTATTCACGTCGCGGGAGCCGTTAAATCGAATAAAATAAAGAAAACGGCGACCTCTGACTGGATGGAGATTGAAAAGCAACGCGGAATATCGGTTGCAACCTCCGTTATGGGGTTCGATTACGAAGAGTATAAAATAAACATTCTTGATACGCCGGGTCACCAGGATTTTGCGGAGGATACGTATCGTACGCTCACGGCGGTCGATAGTGTGATTATTGTCGTCGACATTGCAAAGGGTGTGGAAACGCAGACGCGCAAACTGATGGAGGTGTGCCGCATGCGGAAAACACCGGTGATGATCTTCGTGAATAAGTTAGACCGTGAGGGAAAAGATCCGTTCGATATATTGGATGAACTGGAAAGCGAATTACAGATTGCCGTACGTCCGCTGTCGTTTCCTATCGATATGGGGGAGCGTTTTAAGGGCGTGTATAACTTATATCGTAACGGTCTCGACTTGTATCAGCCGGGAAGGCAAACGGTCACGAAGTCGGTATCGGTCGATATTCAGTCGCCGGAGCTGGAAGAACATATCGGAGAGAGTTTATCCGCAAAATTGCGTGGTGATGTCGAATTGATTACCGAAGTCTATCCTCCGTTCGACAGGCAGGAATACCTTGATGCCAGACTGGCGCCTGTTTTCTTCGGTTCGGCATTGAATAATTTCGGCGTGAAGGAATTGCTCGATTGTTTTGTGGAAATTGCTCCTTCGCCCCGTCCCGTACAGGCGGAAGAGCGCGTCATTGACCCGTATGAACAGCCTTTTTCGGGATTTGTGTTTAAGATTCACGCCAATATGGATCCGAATCATCGGTCGTGTATTGCCTTTGTGAAGATTTGTTCGGGGAAGTTCGAACGGAATGTGAATTATAAACATATCCGGATGAACCGCATGATGAAGTTCTCTTCTCCGACGGCTTTTATGGCGCAGAAAAAAGAAGTGCTGGACGAAGCTTTTGCCGGTGATATTGTGGGTTTGCCCGATAATGGAAACTTCAAGATCGGCGACACGCTTACATCGGGCGAAGAAATTCATTTCAAAGGCTTACCGAGCTTTTCACCCGAAATGTTCAAGTATATCGAGAATGCCGATCCGATGAAGGCCAAACAATTGCAAAAAGGTGTCGGACAATTGATGGACGAAGGGGTTGCGCAGTTATTTACCAATCAGTTCAGCGGACGGAAAATTATCGGGACCGTCGGCCAATTGCAATTCGAAGTCATCCAATACCGTCTCTTGCATGAGTATGGAGCCCAATGCCGTTGGGAGCCGATACATCTTTATAAAGCCTGTTGGATTGAGAGCGATGATGCCGCCCAACTGGCCGATTTCAAGAAACGAAAGTATCAGTATATGGCTTATGACAAGCAGGGGAGGGATGTTTTTCTTGCCGAATCGAATTATATATTGATGATGGCGCAGCAAGATTTTAAAAATATTCGTTTCCATTTCAGTTCCGAATATTGAGAGCCTCTTTCCGGCTTTCCCAAAGGAGGAAGGATGGCGGGGCTATGGGATGCAAGGTTCCACCCTGACATCCTGTCTTGTGCAGGATAACAGTTGCCGTTGTCAGATCGACTCCTGACACTGTCAGGCTGAGTTCGGTCGATGTTAGCCCGAGTTCAGTCGATGTCAGGCTGAGTTTGTTCGTTGCAAGATCGACTTCGGAAACGGTAAGAAGGACTTTCCTCGCTGTCGGAACGACTTTGGACGGGCGCAGAACGACCTTATTCGATGTACACGTGACATCTTGACAGTTCGAAGCGACTTTGCCCGCTGTACGCCCGACTTTGTCCGCCGTACGTCCGACTTTGGTCACCGTACGTAACGCCTTACCCATTGCATGAAAGACATTGGGCGATGCACACGCAACATTGGGCGGCGCACGCGCAACATCGGGCGCCGAATGAATGGCTTTGGGCGCCGTATGAGGGAGTTTATCCACGCTACCCCCTCGTCCTTTTTAGGAAGGGGACGGGTAACAGGCAGCAAAGGCCTCCGGAAGACCTGCTCCGGCGGTATATTTTTCCTAATAATTCTTAACGATTGGCGCCGTTAGAACATAATTTGTTTTTTTGTTGTTCTATTTATTGTACACTGATGTACAGATAAACATTAAAGAAAGGAACTATTATGAGTGAACTAAAATGGCAAGGTAAATGGAATCAGGTAAAAGGTAAGTTTAAACAACAATGGGCCGACTTGACCGATGACGACCTTCTGTTTGTCGAAGGAAAAGAAGACGAATTATTAGGCCGCCTTCAGGAAAAAACCGGAAAGAGCAAGGAAGACCTGAAGAAATGGATTGATGAACAAGTTCAGGAAATTGATTGACATTTGCCTGTAGACCCGTTACAACGAAGAATCCCGGAAATTACGGTTCCCGGGATTTTTTATTCGGTGATCCCCATCGATTTCATCAGGAAACTGGCATTCATGTTTTTGGCGATGCCATCCTGAATTTTATACGTGAAAGAGAGCGTATTATTCGATATGTTCGCGTCGAAATGGGCGTTTTTGACCGCATCCGGAAACGTATCCTCCAACGCCCCCAATGCCAGGTCGTGAGTGGCGATAATGCCGTTTCCCCCTAATTGTACAAGGCGTTTCATAAGCGCGATAGAACCCTTTTGCTTGTCTTCCGAATTGGTGCCTTTCAATATCTCGTCAAGAATAATAAACAAGCCCTTCTCTCCCGATTCGAGTGCATTGATAATCATTTTCAATCGTTTTAATTCGGCAAAGAAGTACGATTCGTTGTTGACAAGCGAGTCGGCCGTCCGCAGATTGGTGAGCAGCCTGCCCGGATAAAAACGGAACCGGCTGGCACAAACAGGGGCGCCTATCGATGCGAATAAATGATTCACGCCAATCGTTCGTAAATAGGTACTTTTTCCGGCCATATTGGCGCCGGTAATAATCATAAAGTAAGGTTTCCTGACAATAATAAGGTCATTTTTCACACACTTGTCGGCAGGTATGAGAGGATGTCCGATATCGGTTCCTTCCAGACAAAAATCCCCTTCGTTTATTGTTGGGAATGTATAGTCCGGATGATTCAATGTGAAAGTAGCCAGAGATATAAGGGCATCCGTTTCGGCCAATACGTCAAACCACTCAAGGGCATGTGCGGCATTCTCTTTCATCCATCTTTCTATTTTTAGGGAATAACGGATATTCCAAAGAAACAACGGATTGACAATAAGAAGTACCGGAAAAGCAAAAGACTGGTCAAGGTTGCTCACATAGCGCGTTAACCGATTGATACAAGCCGAACTCTTTTTATTGTTTGTGATTCTGTCTTGTAAGCCTTTTAATATTTTACTTTTAAAAGGGGCGGTTTCTATCAAATTCAGCAGCTCTGCATGATTTTGTAAGAGCTTTGCTTTCTTATCGAATTGAAGCCAAATCTTCTTCACTTTATTCAATGGAATGGAAGACAGGGCTAAGGTGAAAATGTAGAGAAGCAGAAAAAGCGAGCCCGGTACTATGTTCAAAAGCCAGAGTGTAAGATAAACAACATATAGCGCCGGAACGAGTACGGTCAAGCTCCCCCATAAAACAGGCTTTAAAGTGGGCGGTTTTACCGGAAACGTATTCTCCACTTCTTGCATGGATGAAAACGATTTATCGGATAAGCCGCCGACAATACGGAACTGCAAACAAAACGCTTCGTTTTCGGCCAGTTCCTTTACCGCCTTCTGCCTTTCCTCAATATCATTTTTGTGAAGCAGCGGTCGTTTCAGAAAGCCGGCCAGTTTCTCTTTGCCTATGGGCAAGCACGTTCTGTTTATCAGTTGAAAAATGGATTGTTCTCCGAAGATGTCCAAGTCAAAACTAAAATCGTGTGCCGGATCGATTTCTTCAGGTGCTCCGTCAAACGAAGAAAAGTCATAGGCAAAAGCTTTTCCTTCGTCTTCCGATAACTTCTGTGTTATCTCAGCCCGTTTTTTTTGAGTTGTTAATTTACCATGACGCTGCAAAAGAAAGAGGAAGAGCAGAACCGTCAAGGCAATTGCCGGAACGAGAATGAGCGTATGATGATAAAAAATATACACACACGCCACTCCCGCCAGAAAGATAACCAAACGCAGCACGCTGTTAATCGATAACTGACGGCTCAGGCTATTGTATGTCTGCCGCGCGTTTGTCGCAAGTTGCCGGTAATATTCAATTCGTTCCGAGACGTTCATCAATTTCTTATCAATCTCCCCTCAATCTCCCTCAATCTTGTATCAATCTTTTTTAGAAGGATCGTTCGCCAGATAGAGAGTGACCTGCCGGAACGGAATCGTGATGCCTTTTTCATTCAGTTTAGTGTAAATAAGCTCATTGAGATTGAAGTTCACATCCCAGTAATCTTCGTTTTTCGTGAAAAAGCGCATCGCATAGTTGACCGAACTCTCACTCAGGTTTTTCAGAATAACAATCGGCGCCGGATCTTTTAAAATTTTCGGATGGTTATTGATAATTTCCAAGAGGATTTGTTTTACTTCCTCGACATTCGTATTGTAGTCGACCCCAATAATATATTCTAGTCTCCTGTTGGGTTCGGAAGAGTAATTAATGATGTTTCCGGTTGATAAAGGGCCGTTCGGAATGAATACCCGCATGCTCTCGAAGGTAATTAATTGCGTATAAAGAATGCCTATATTCTGCACAGTACCCTCCAGGTTTTGAGCTTTGATGTAATCACCTATCCGGAACGGTTTATTGAAAAGAAGCATGACTCCGCCAGCGAAATTAGCCAGATTGTCTTTTACGGCAAGGCCGATGGCCAATCCGGCCGCACCGATAAGGGCTGCGATGGAAATGGTCTTTGTTCCTATTAAATTGATGATAAATATAATTAAAACCGTATAAAGAAAAACGTCCAGTAAGTTTTTAAGAAATCCTTGCAAGGCCGGATCGAAATTCCTGCGGAACATGATGTTATTCGATAGTTTTTTCAATTTTTTAATCAACCATCTTCCGACCACAAAAAGAACGATGGCGAGCAGTAGCTTTCCTCCGAAATCAATACTCCAATGGATAAATTTATCCAGAAGATCTTCGAAACGCCCATGCTTGATTAATCCGGAAACGGTATCCTCACCCTGTGAAACAAATAAAGAGTCTGTTTGAAGTACATCGGTTATTTGCAAAAGCATAGTTTTTGTTTTTTTATAATGTCGAGGCGCAAATATACGTAAAAAACCGTTACTTTTGGAGAATTATTGATAGAGAATATATCGCATATGAAATTCTGGAGTCTTTTTTTTATCGTGTCGGGTTGCTTATTTTCCTCTCTGCAAGCGCAGTCTTACGATGAATGGGTGTTGCGTTCTGCTAAATTTCTGGAAGCTTCGCAACTCGATAGTGCCGAGTATGCTTTGAAATCGGCTATGAAGACTGATCCCGATAATAAGAACAATGCTTCTTTATTGGTCAGTCAGGGACTTATTCAGCGGCAACTGTCTCGTTTTGGCGATGCTTATATTTCGTTTACGGCCGCCCTTGCAAGCTATCCCGATAAAAAGGCGGTGTTGCATAACAGGGCGTTGCTTTTGTGCGATATGAACCGGTGGGATGAAGCCATGGACGATTATAATGCAATCCTTTCCGCTTATCCGGATGATATATCGGCTTATTACCGGCGGGGATTACTCTATTTGGAACTGAAAGACCGGCAAAAAGCAGAGGCGGATTTCCGTAAAGTACAACAGATTGATTCCGGGCATGCCTACTCGCAGTTAAGCAAGGCGTTGATATATAAGTTGGACGATAATTGGCAAGCTGCCGAACAAACATATACGGAACTTATCTGTTCCTCTTCCGCTCCTAATTCCGGTTACTATTTAAACCGGGCTGAATGTTATGTAAATATGAACCAGCTATCCAAAGCATCGGCTGATCTGCGTGCTGCCGGGGCGGAAGAAAAAGAGAACCCTTATTTTTACATTCTTCAAGGGCAAGTCAGATTAGGACAATATGATAAACTGACGGCGAAAGAAGATTTTTTGCGAGCTAAAAAGTTGGGCTATGATCCTGTTATAGCCGATGAATGGCTTAAGAAGTGCGAGTGATAAAGTAAAAAGTGTTCATGACAAAAAAGTGTTCCATCATTGTTACGGCCATCTCGTTATCCGTCTTTCTGGCTATCGGGATCCTTCCTCATCATTATCATGAGGGAGTAGCCTGTCTCATGAAGGAGCATTGTGAACATGCCTGCGATGTATCCGCCGGAGACTCTCATCCGTCCGGAGGGAAGGAACATACCCACGAAAGTCCGTCGTTTATCACCACGGCTCATCATCCGGCGGTTAAACCGCATTACAATCATAAAAATAAGTTTTCCTATAACTACCTTACTCATTCCTATATCCATCTGCTCCCTTCTTTATACCTGTTGGTCGACACGCAGATCACCCTGCCTCAGTTGTTGTTTTCCAAATGGGAATACGGGGAAGCCTTGTTCCTCTACCAATCGGTAGATGTGACTCGCTCAAACGCATTACGTGCCCCTCCTTATCTTTTTTCTTAACGTCCGCCGGCTATCCGGAAAAACAACGGTTCTATAATTCATATTGACGGCCGGCGTCCATCATCCTTATTTATTTTATTCTAAAAAAAGAGAATCCGAAAGAATGGAAATTCCGTCCGGACATCTCTTTGTACGTAATGCATTTTAAGATGAAAACCTATATTCTCAGTTTATTTGTTGTTCTCGCTTTCCTCCTGTGTGGATGTACCCTTTCGGAACAGAAAAAAGATCATGATGCCACGGCCGGAACCCACGGGCATGTAGAAAGCGAAGAACATGACCACGATCACGGAAAAGGACATGACCATGCCGATGAAATTGCTTTTTCGCAAGAACAGGCGAGTTTAGCTCATTTGCAAACCGAAACGGTTGCGGCCGGGCCTTTTCAACAAGTCATCAAAACAAGCGGCCGCATACAACCCGCGCAGGGCGATGAGGCGACCGTTGTCGCTACGGCAAACGGCATTGCTTCGTTTACCGGTGCCTCGGTGTCGGAAGGAAGCTCCGTCAGGGCGGGACAAACCCTCGTTTCCATCTCGGCAAAAAACTTACCCGACGGCGATCCGGCGGTGATCGCCCAAGTAGGGTACGAAACGGCGGAGAAAGAGTTTCGCCGGGCTCAAACGCTGTTGAAAGATCAGATTATCTCCGAAAAAGACTTCGAACAGATACGGTTGAGGTACGAGACGGCCAGGAACGCGTTCGACGCGCAAGCCTCCCGTGTGTCGGCGGCGGGCATTGCCGTGACTTCTCCCATCAGCGGGTACATGAAAAGCCGCATGGTCGGGCAGGGGGAATACGTGTCGGTGGGACAACCGCTCGCTATCGTGTCTCAAAACAAAAGGCTCCAGTTGAAGGCGGAAATACCGGAGAAGTATTTTTCGGAATTGAAGGAGATACGCAGCGCGAACTTCAAACCGGCATACGGCCGGACGGTCTATAAATTATCCGATTTGAACGGACGGCTACTGTCGTTCGGGAAAGCCTCGGCTGACGACACTCCTTATATCCCGGTTATTTTCGAGTTTAACAATGCGGGTGATATCGTGCCCGGCGCTTTCGCCGAAATATTCCTGCTTTCTCGGTCGATGGAAGAGGTGATTTCCGTGCCCGTGACGGCGCTTTCCGAAGAGCAGGGATTGTATTTTGTCTATTTGCAACAGCACGATGATGCCTACAAAAAACAGGAAGTCGCTTTGGGCCTGAACAACGGCGAAAGAGTGCAGGTCGTAGCCGGACTGAAGCCGGGCGACAAGGTGGTTACGCACGGAGTGTATCAGGTGAAGCTGGCCGCCACGTCGTCGATTATTCCCGAAGGCCATAGCCATAATCATTAACCTTTGGAAAAGAATACGATGCTGAATAAAATCATACAGTTTTCCTTGAACAACCGTTTGGTTGTCCTTGTGTTATCGGTTTTGTTGATGTTGGCGGGCGTGTATACCGCTACGAATATGGAGGTCGATGTGTTTCCCGACCTGAATGCGCCGACGGTGGTGGTTATGACGGAGGCCACAGGGATGGCTCCCGAAGAAGTGGAACGGTTAGTCACCTTTCCGGTGGAGACGGCTTTGAACGGAGCGACCGATGTCCGCCGCGTGCGGTCGTCGTCGACAACCGGTTTCTCGATCGTGTGGGTCGAATTCGATTGGGGAACCGATATCTACCGCGCCCGGCAGGTCGTTTCGGAGAAGTTAGCCGTCGTAAAGGACGCCTTGCCGTCGAATGTGGGGAATCCGACGTTGGGGCCGCAATCTTCCATTTTGGGCGAACTCATGATCATCGGGCTTACTGCCGACACCACTTCCTTGCAGGATTTGCGTACCCTTGCCGACTGGACCATCCGCCCGCGTTTGCTTTCCACGGGAGGAGTGGCGCAAGTCGCCGTGATGGGCGGCGAGATTAAAGAGTATCAGATCTTATTGAATCCGGAAAAGATGCGGCATTACGATATCGCCCTCGACGAAGTGATCGCTGCGGTAAAGGATATGAACCGGAATGCGTCGGGAGGCGTGCTCTATGAGTACGGGAACGAATATATTATCCGTGGGGCGCTATCCACCACGCACGTGTCGGAACTGGCCAAATCGGTGGTGAAAACGGTCAACGGTGTTCCCATTCTGCTCGAGCATATTGCCGATGTGAAAACCGGCAATAAGTCTCCCAAGCTCGGTACCGCTTCGAGCAACGGCAAGGCGGCCGTATTGCTCACCGTTACCAAGCAGCCCGCAACCGGCACGTTGGCGTTGACCGACAAGCTGGATCGGTCGCTCGCCGAATTGCAGGAGTCGTTGCCTCCCGATGTGAAAGTGTCGACCGACATTTTCCGGCAAGCCCGCTTTATCGACAGTTCCATTCATAATGTGCAGAAAGCTCTGTTGGAAGGAGCCATTTTTGTGGTCATCGTTTTGGTGATATTTTTGATGAATGCCCGTACGACTGTTATTTCTTTGATAACGATTCCGTTGTCGTTGGTTTTCTCCATCCTCGCCTTAAAATTGATGGGATTGACCATTAATACCATGAGCCTCGGGGGGATGGCTATTTCCATCGGTTCCTTGGTCGATGACGCCATTGTCGATGTCGAAAACGTGTTCAAGCGATTGCGTCAAAACCGGCAGAAGCCCAAGGCGGAGCAGAAGAACGTGCTGTCGGTCGTTTTCGAGGCTTCGAAAGAAGTGCGCATGCCCATTTTGAACTCTACGCTCATCATCATCGCCACGTTCGTGCCGTTGTTTTTCCTATCGGGGATGGAAGGGCGCATGCTTGTTCCGCTGGGTATCGCCTTTATCGTCGCCATGCTTTCGTCGACGTTGGTGGCCTTGACGCTTACCCCCGTGCTGTGCAGCTATTTGTTGGGCAAGCCCCGAAAAGAAGGGAAGGAAGAGAAAGAACCGTTTGTGGCTCGGACATTGAAGGCCGTCTATGAAAAGGCTTTGAAATGGACGTTGATTCATCAGAAGGGAATCCTCGGAATAACCGCCGCGGCATTGGTTGTTACGGTCATCTTGTTCTTTACGCTGGGAAGGAGTTTCCTGCCGCCTTTCAACGAAGGCTCGTTTACGATCAATGTCAGTACGCTGCCGGGCATTTCTATCGAAGAATCCGATAAAATAGGGCGCATGGCCGAGGAGCTGTTGCTGTCCGTGCCGGAGATAGAGACCGTCGGGCGCAAAACCGGACGCGCCGAACTCGATGAACATGCGTTGGGGGTAAACGTGTCGGAAATAGAAGCGCCCTTTACGCTCGGCAAACGTTCGAAGGACGAAGTGACGGCCGAGATACGGCAGAAATTAAAAGCCTTGCCGGGGGCCAATATCGAAATCGGGCAACCTATTTCGCACCGCATCGACGCCATGTTGTCCGGAACGCGCGCCAATATCGCCATCAAACTGTTCGGTACCGATTTAAACAAGATGTTCCTGTTGGGAAATGAGATTAAAGAGGCCGTACAGGAGGTCGAAGGCATTGCCGACCTGAACGTGGAACAGCAAGTGGAGCGCCCTCAACTGAAGATCGAGCCGAAACGCGAACTGATGGCGCAGTATGGCATAACGCTTCCCGAATTTGCCGAAATCATCGATGTGATGCTCGCCGGCGAAGTCGTATCGCAAGTGTATGAGGAAAACCGCTCTTTCGACCTGACACTGAAAGTCAACGACGACAGCCGCGAAACCGCCGAAAGGATAAAGAACCTGCCGGTCGATGCCAACGGACGGAAGATACCGTTGGAATATATCGCCGACATCACTTCTTCCTCCGGCCCGAATACCATTAACCGCGAAAACGCTACCCGGAAGATCGTGGTATCGGCCAATATAGCCGGGCGCGACCTACGGGGCGTGGTAAACGATATTCAGGAGAAAGTAAAAAGTGAAATCACCTTGCCCGAAGGATATCATATAGAGTATGGCGGTCAGTTCGAGAGCGAGCAGGCCGCGTCGCGCACCTTGCTGGTCGCTTCGGTTTTCTCCCTGTTGGTCGTCTTCATGCTCCTTTTCAATCAATTCCGTAATGTCACGCAATCGGTTGTGGTGCTTATCAATCTTCCCCTGGCGTTGATAGGGGGCGTTTTCACGATATTCTTTACCGACGGGCTGCTGAGCATCCCGGCTATCATCGGCTTTATTTCCCTTTTCGGTATCGCTACGCGTAACGGGATCTTGCTGATATCGCGTTACGACGATCTGCACCGTGAAGGGCTGTCGTTGGTCGACAGTGTGATTCAGGGTTCGCTGGACCGGTTGAATCCCATCCTGATGACCGCGCTGTGTTCGGCGTTGGCGCTGGTGCCGTTGGCGGTGGCGGGCGACCTGCCGGGCAACGAAATACAAAGCCCGATGGCAAAGGTTATCCTGGGGGGATTGCTGACATCGACCTTCCTGAATGCCTTTATCATCCCCATCATGTATCTCCTTACCGGTGATAAGGTTATGAAAAAGAGACAAGCCGACGATTCGTTAAAAATTAAATGATGACAAATGAAAACAATACTCAAAACAAGTATCATAATGTGGTTGCTTCTCGCGGGAGGGGCCGCTTTAGCCCAATCGTCCATCGATTCGGTGCTGCATTCCGTTGAAAAGAATAATGGTACGCTGAAAGCCCTGCGGCAGAACCTGCAGGCGGAGATACTGGATAACAAGACCGGCATCTATCTTCCGAATCCCGAGGTGGAATTTAATTATCTGTGGGGAACGCCCGGGCAAATCGGCAACCGTACTGACTTCAGCGTTTCGCAGTCTTTCGATATCCCGACGGTCACAGGTATGAGGAGCAGGGCCGCCAATGCGAAGAACAAACGGTCCGAATGGCAATACAAAGCAGACCGGATGACTGTTTTGCTCGAAGCCAAGCAATATTGTATCGATCTTATTTACTTCAATGCGTTGAAAAAAGAACTGTCACAGCGCATGGAACATGCCGGGACGATTGCCGCCGCTTATGAGAAGCGGTTGAAAAACGGCGATATCAGCCGGCTGGAATATAATAAATCGCAATTGAACCTGTCCGCGTTGCAAGGCGAAATAATGCGCTTGGATATAGAACGTGCCGCTATCCTGTCGCAACTGCGGAGGCTGAACGGAGGCATCGAAGTGGCGCTGAATGAGGATGAATTTGCCGAAGCCGCACTACCGCTTCTTTTTGAAGATTGGTACCGGCAGGCCGCGGAAAAAAATCCGGTCTTGGGTTACGTGCGGCAAGAGGTGGAAGTCCATAAACAGCAAGTCTCGCTCAACAAGGCCCTTCGGCTGCCCACGTTTTCGGCGGGTTATATGAGCGAAAAAGTGGTGGGAGAGCATTTCCGGGGAGTGACATTCGGTATTTCCATTCCTTTATGGGAAAACAAAAACCGCATTAAACAGTCCAAGGCGGCCGTTCAGGCGGCGGAACTGCGCGAAGCCGACAGCAGGCAACAGTTTTACAGCCGTCTGAAAGGGCAATATGAACGGGCATTGGCATTACAGGCAGCCGTACAAACCTATCGCGAGGCGTTGGACAAAACCGATAATGCCGCATTGCTCAAAAAGGCGTTGGATGCGGGCGAGATCTCCCTGTTAGACTATATGGTCGAGATCGGGCTGTATTACGATATGCTCAATCAACTGCTCGAAGCCAAACGAGACTATCACAAAGCCTTGGCCGACCTCGCGTCCGTTGAACTGTAGAAAGAGGGGGAAACTGATAAGATGGATTACAAAAATTACTAATTACAAATTACTAATTACAAATTACCAATTACAAATTGATAAATTTCACCGGATCGTCGACACTTTTGTTTCAGCACATCGTTGACATTTAGATGAATTCGTTAGTTTTAAACATTCTAAGGAACTGGAATTTGTCAACGATGTGATGATATGTAATAACTAATTAGTAATTAGTAATTGGTAATTTGTAATTAGTAATTTGTAATTATTAATTTGTAATTATTAATTTACAGGTTGCCGTAAGGAATGTTTTTCGCCTCGCAGATTTCGATCAGTTTCGTCTTTATGTTCCTCAAATCGATGTATTTGAGGTTCTCGAGATCGATTTTGAAGTTCTTGCTGTCGGACGTTGTCATTGTCAAATAGCTTAAGCCGATGCCTAAGTACGTTACTTTTTCCCATTCTATGGCGCCGTCGATGCGTTGCTTGGGCAAATGAAGGCGGAAAGAATCATTATCGATAACAATCAGTGGCTTCGATTGCCAAAGAGTGACCGAAAGGATCATAATCGCGGCGATAACGATACCCGCGATGCCGGCGAAGAAAAAAAACGAGTAATCTTTGGCGATTACTTGAAAAATGCTGACTCCGGCCGAAATGCAGAGCAGATACACGCCGCAAAGAAGACTGGCAGCCTTCAATTTTTTTGAAATGGAATAACGGATCTCTAATTCATTCATATTATTAATTTTTTATGAAGTATTCAAATCGAGCGACAGTAAAAAAAACTTTCTTTCCGTGATAAATACAGGATATTTTTCCGTAAGCTAAGAAATAAATACCGAATAGTAAGGATATCACAAAAAAATTGCGTTAATTTGTATGTCGTTTTTAGGAACAATAGTTAAACGATTTAATCGGCCATGTTGTTCTCCCGAAAATGATATTTTCAATGTAATGCTCAACATTTCGTGTTGAGAGTAAAAAAGAAGGAATAAGAGAATGAATACCAACGACAATCTTGAAAACGAGAAACTGCCTGTAGATAATAGTAATGTAGAAGATAAAGATATACGTTCTACAACTCCGGCTGAAAACCAATCTCAAGAACAACTTCATTCCGAATCGACCCCCGAAGCGGATAATACGGATACGCACACAACGGATGATTCTTCGGAAGTAGAAGTGCCGGCACAACCCGTTGTCCGTGAAGATGAGGATACGGTAACCGGTCAGGGCGAAGGACCGGAAGCTCCGGAGAATGCGGTGATCGATTATGATCTCGAGCTGCATGAGCAGATAGAAGAAGACGAGGAGGATGCCGTAGAAGGCGCCGCCGCCCCCACAACGGATCTTTCCACGCTGACAGTCGAAGAAATCGTACAGAAATTGCGCGATTTATTGGCTTCCGATGCGCCCGAACGACGCGAAGTGGATGAGTATAAAACGCAGTTCTTCCAGCGCTTGCGTCTGGAAACCGAACGGCAAAAAGCGGCTTTTTTGGCTGACGGAGGCGACGAAATCGATTTCATCACCAATGAGACTCCTATTTACAGCGAAGGAAAAGAGCTCATCTCGGAAATAAAAGAAAAACGGGCCCGTCTGTTTGCCGAACAAGAGGCCGAAAAAGAACACAATGTTGAGAAAAAACAGCTCATCATAGAAAAAATAAAGGCCCTCACCGAAAATCAAACCGGCGAGGATTTCAATAAAGTATATCAGGAATTCAAAGATCTTCAGCAACAATGGAATGAGATTAAGTTGCTGCCGCATGCCAAGGTAAACGAGCTTTGGAAAAGCTATCAATATTATGTGGAAAAGTTTTATGACCTGGTGCGCATCAACAACGAGTTCCGGGAGTATGACTTCAAGAAGAATTATGAGCTGAAGAGCGAGTTGTGCGAGGCGGCGGAACGCTTGGAAGAGGAACCCGATGTGATTTCGGCTTTCCATCAACTGCAAAAGTTTCATCAGGAGTGGCGCGAAATAGGTCCCGTGGCCATGAAAGACCGCGAGATTATCTGGGATCGCTTTAAGGAGGCTTCGACCGTCATCAATAAAAAATACCAACAGTATTTCGAAGACTTAAAGGCCAACGAAAACGAGAACCTGGAGAAGAAGACGGCGCTCTGCGAAAAGCTGGAGGCAATCGATTACGATAAAATAAAGACCTTTAAGGACTGGAAGAATAAGATTAAAGAGGTGCTCGACCTTCAGGAGGAATGGCGTAAAATAGGGCAGGCCCCCCGGAAACAAAATGCCAAGATATTCCGTCGTTACCGCGCGGCGTGTGATTTCTTTTTCCGCAACAAAAACGAGTTCTTCCGTTCGATGCACGACGAAATGGAGGAGAATCTGCAAAAGAAAGTGGCGTTGTGCGAACGCGCCGAGGCGTTGAAAGACAGTACCGATTGGCAAAACACGACGCAGCAGATGATCGACATTCAGAAAGAATGGAAAACCATCGGGATCGTGCCGCCCAAGCAATCGAAAATTACTTGGGAGCGTTTCAGAGCCGCTTGCGATTATTTCTTCGAACAAAAGAAAAAGCAATATTCTTCGCGTCACGACGAAGAGGCGAAGAATCTCGAGGAAAAACGCCGTATTGTAAAAGAAATTCAGTCCGTCGATCCTGCTATGGGTAAAGACGAGGGGGTGAAGGTCGTACGTAAGTTGATGGACGAATGGTATCAAATCGGATTTGTGCCGTTTAAATTGAAAGATAAGGTGTACGACGAGCTCAATGCCGCCGTGGATGCTCAGTTTGCCCGTTTGGGAGTCGAAAAAGTAGACCGTGAACTGGAAACCTTCAGACTGAATGTTTCGGATATGGCTAAAGCGCCTCATCCGCAAAAGCAGTTATTCCGCGAACGGGACCGCCTGATGCGTCAATACGAGCGTAAGAAGGCCGAATTGCAGACGTACGAAAATAACATCGGCTTCTTGTCGGTTTCGTCGAAAAAAGGCAATAACCTGATCGACAATATGCATCAAAAAGTGGATGCGATTAAGTCGGACATCGACCTGCTGATTAAAAAAATAGAGGAAATCGATAAGGAAATATAAAACCAACCCGATGTATAAATAATAGAGGGACGTCCTACAAGGCGCCCCTCTATTTTTTGTTCTTACTTTTCTAATTGCTCTACCGTTTCCACCAGGCGTATAAACTCCCGGCGATAGCCCTGCCGGTCTTCATCCAATCCCTTGCGGGCTAAGTCGATGACTTTGCCGTAGGTAGCATCCCCTTTAAAGTCGGAATCCTTGAGTAACTGGCCGAACATGGCGACCGCCATCGCGAAGTGGAAATCTTTTGACGGATTTTTGTTCAGTTGATTTGCCGGGAGGGCGATTTCCAGTTTTTTACTCCGGTTAGCATCGGGGCTCTTATAGCGTAGTTTTACGGTCAGTAGTTCCTTCGAGCCGGTCAGCGAAAGCGCCGCGCTCGAATTCTTTTGCTTCTGGTATTTTAACGGGTCCACACTGCCTGCGGACGATTCCACGCCTGCCGGGACGATTTCGTATAGCGCCGTTACGGTATGTCCGGCACCCAACTCGCCCGCATCTTTCGCGTCATCGTTAAAATCCTCCTCGTTCAACAGGCGGCTCTCATAACCGACCAACCGGTAAGCCTTTACGAAGGCGGGATTAAACTCCACCTGCAACTTCACATCCTTTGCCACCGCATACATCGTGCTTCCGAACTCGTTGACCAATGTTTTGTTCGCCTCTTGAAGATTATCGATATAAGCGTGATTGCCGTTTCCTTTCTCGGCCAAGGTTTGCAATTTATTATCCTTGTAGTTCCCCATTCCGTAACCGAGAACCGTCAGGAACACCCCCGATTTGCGCTTCGACTCGATCAACGACTCGAGTTCCGAAGTACTCGACACCCCAACGTTAAAGTCACCGTCGGTACACAAGATCACGCGGTTGTTTCCCCCCTTTATGAAATTCTTTCCGGCAATCTTATAAGCCAGTTGAATGCCTGCACCTCCGGCTGTGGAACCCCCTGCCTGAAGATTTTCCAAAGCATCGAGAATCTTCTGCTTGTCGGCGCCGCTCGTAGCGGGCAAAACCTCACCCGCAGCGCCCGCATACGTCACGATCGCCACGCGGTCTTCCGGGCGCAGGTTGTTTACCAGCAGTTTCATCGACGATTTCACCAGCGGCAGCTTATCCTGGCTGTACATCGAGCCCGATACATCGATGAGAAACACCAAATTACTTGGCGGTAACGTTGCCGAGGGAATCTCTTTGGCCTTTACGCCGATTCGTACCAACCGGTGCTGCTTGTTCCACGGGCAAACCGTCGCTTCGGTGAGAATGTTCACCGGATGCTCGCCCCCTGGCTGGGGATAATCATAGGTGAAGTAGTTAATCATTTCTTCGATTCTCACCGCATCTTTCCCGGGCATTTCACCCTGGTTAATCATCCGCCGGATGTTGCCGTACGAAGCTGCATCCACATCGAGGGAGAAGGTCGATAACGGGTGCTTGCTTGCAGAGAGAAACCGGTTTTCCTTGTAGGCTTCATATTCTTCGGTATTAGGGCGTATGATGTAAGGAGGCTGAAACGTCATGATGTTCCTATCCTGTATATAAGCCATATTCCCGACTAATGATTGTCTTTTCTGTTTTCCAAATGCCACAACCGTTACTTCTTCCAATGACCTCTTATCTTCTTCCAAATATATATCCAGCCGGGTGCCGGTCACTCTCACTTCTTTGGTCAGGAATCCCACAAAAGAGAAGATCAGAGTCTTTCCTTTCTGCACACGTATGCGGTATTGTCCGTGTATGTCGGTAATCGTTCCGGTGTGAGTCCCTTTAATCAGGACCGTCGTTCCGATGAGCGGCCGTCGATCCGATGCATCGTATACCGTTCCGTGCACCTCTATTTCCTGTGCCGAAACCATGAATGTACTTACCGTTAAAAAAAGCGCGAAGCCGATTCTTAGAATTTTTGTTTTCATTTTTGTTCGTTTTTAGAATAAATAATTTCCTGAATAGTCTATTTAATAGAGATAATTGCCGGCAAAATTCCATAAACGAACGAATATTTATGTAATTTTGTAGTCACGTCGTTTGTTTATAAGAAAGATCGTGAACAATAAAAACAACATACAACAGCTATCGAACGAAGAACTGCTCGATCTTTATAAGAAGGAAGCGAAACCGGTCTATTTCGGCGAACTGTATCGAAGATACATTCCCTTGGTATACGGGCTTTGCCTGAAATATCTGGGCGAAGAGCCCGATGCACAGGATGCCGTTATGGATGTGTATGAAGAGGTACAGCAGAAAATGCACCGGTATGATGTCCGCAACTTCCATACGTGGCTTTACAGTGTGGCGAAAAATCATTGTTTGCAGCGGTTACGGAAAGACAAACAGGCGCTTTTCGTAAATATCGATCACGCGGATATGGAAAACGAGGATGTTTTTACTCTACTAGATAAAGCGAACACTTCGGAAGAAGAAACGGCGCTGGCCTATTGTTTGGACGAGTTGACTGTCGAGCAGCGCAGAAGTGTGGAGTTCTTTTATTACGAGAACAAATCATACGCCGATATCGTTTCCCTCACGGGATATACGCTGGCAAAAGTCAAGAGTTACATCCAGAATGGAAAGCGAAATTTGAAGAATTGTATCTTGGGGAGATTGAAAAAAGATTGATGAGAGATTGAGAAAGATTGATGTAGATTGAAGGAAGGTTGATGTAGGACATGAAGTTAAAAGATTACATAGAAAACCGGCATGGGAGAGAGGCGAATCGTCTTGAACGGGAGGCGATGAACGATCCCTTCCTGCAAGATGCCATCGACGGATTCGATGCAATGCCGGGAGAACATGTCTCCCATATCGAAAAGTTGGAGAAACGTCTTGCTCCCCAGCGCAAAGGGTGGGATAGGCGCATCTGGATAGGTGTGGCGGCAGCGCTGTTGCTGCTTGTCGGAATACCGCTCTTGCTGAGGCAGCCGGAAGTAAAAAAAGAGGTGAATCCGACCATCTCCCAAAGACAACTTCCCGTTGAAAAAGACATTGCTATCCCTTCAATCCCCAAAGATACCGTACTGCTTGCCGATAAGGTGGAGCCTGAACCGCAAGAAGAGGAGCAAAAAACGGTATTGCCTGTAATCACCGCCGAACCGGCTGAAATGGTAGCTGCGGGACGGATTCTCGATGAGACGGGCGAGCCTGTCATCGGCGCATCCGTCATCCTAAAAGGCGGAAATGAAGGAACTGTTACCGATACCGGAGGACGTTTCCGTTTGGCGGTTCCGAAAGGCGCGAAAGATACCCTGTTGGCTTCCTTTGTCGGGATGAAAAGCCGCGAAATCCCCTTGAAGGAAAATGTGGGGGATATCCGCATGAAAGCCGA
This sequence comes from Limibacterium fermenti, assembly GCF_041902845.1. Lineage (GTDB taxonomy): Bacteria > Bacteroidota > Bacteroidia > Bacteroidales > Dysgonomonadaceae > Limibacterium > Limibacterium fermenti. The sequence goes on along the minus strand of NZ_CP159486.1, from coordinate 2,315,264 downwards.
TGACTTGGCGTTGAACGAGACGACGGTCGTCGGATATGGGACACAAAAGAAAAAATCGATGACGGGCGCCGCTGTCAATTTTACGGAAAACGAGGACTTCGGCGAACCCGAGTTTATCGCCTATTTCAAAAAGAATTACGATACAACCCTCTGTGCCGATGAGCCGATATCCATACAAATCGAGTTTCATGTAAATGATAACGGCCGGGTATCCAATATCCGCATCAAGAAAACAACGTGCCCCGCTCTCGATACCGAAGTAAAACGCCTTCTGTTGGGTTCACCCCGCTGGAGCCGTACCAATCGAAAAGTGCTGTTGAATATCGACTTATAGAAAAGACGGGGCGACAAGGAGACAATGAGACGGGGCGACAAAGAGATTAGGAGGCAGGGAGACAAAGAGGCGGAGAGAAAAGATATTGGGCTTTTTCCAAGCGCTTCCTTCAATCTCCATCAATCTACCTCAATCTTCCATCAATCTTTTTTTCAATCGCCTTTCACAATGTTCGGCGATTCCAACCCGTAGCCCTTCCGTTTATCCTCAGCTTTCAGCCAAAAGGCGAAAACGAGCGCCAGAACCCCCAAGACGGCGAAAGCAATCATGGGTAACGTGTAATCGTATTGCGTAACGGTTTTTCCGTCAATCACGGTTTTTCCCACCACACTATATTTATCGAGAATATGGCCGATAATCAGCGGAATGAACATCAATCCGATGTTTTGTACCCAAAAGATGAGCGCATATGCCGTACCGAGTTGCTTTTCGGGGATGATTTTCGGAACGGAAGGCCACATGGCCGACGGAACCAGCGAGAATGCAATGCCTAACAGAATCACCAATATCGCCGCGATAACCTGGTTGTTGAGGGCGGGTATCGAAAAGAGTACATGCACGAAGATCAACAGCAGCGAGCCGATAATCATAATGCTGGCCCCCTTGCCTTTACGGTCGTACAGGTTGCCGAAGAACGGGGTCAGGATGATGGTGCCGAAAGGCAGCAGGCTGGGGATGGCGCCGGCAAACTTGGGCGACACGCCGAACTTGTTGACCATGAGGTCGGCTGCATAATTCAAGAAGGGGAACACGGCCGAATAAAACAGTACGCACAAGATGGCGATAAGCCAAAAGCCTTTGTTCTTGATGATGAGCCCGATATCCGAAAGTTTGAATTTATCCTCTTCGCTGGTCACCTCCACTTGTTCGCCCGTGGCCTTCAACGAGGTATCGAGCTTCTTGTCGAGGAAGGTGTAATAAAAGAATGCCGCCGTACCGGCAACCATCAGCAGCATGCCCCAGAATACGGGCGAGGTCACATTATTGCTATACGCAATGATGGGTGCGGCCAGCATGGCAAGGCCGGTACCCAGGCGGGCGGTGGCCATTTCCAATCCCATCGCCAGCGCGAGTTCCTTGCCTTTAAACCATTTTACGATAATCTTCGACACGGTAATTCCCGCCACTTCCAGTCCCACGCAAAAGATCGAGAATCCGACCGAAGCCATAAACACTTGAGCGTTGAGGTCGGCCCCGAAAATGTTCCAGCTTTGGTCCATCAGGTCGGCCGAAGTCAATGCCCGGTAGCGGATGACCGTTCCGACAAGCATTGTAATGGTCGCCAGGATGCCCGTTTTGCGGACGCCCAGTTTATCGAGGATAATCCCCCCGAGGATAAGCATAAAGGCGAATACATTCAACCATCCGTAAGACGAACGGTAAAAACCGTAGTTCGAGCTGCTCCAGTTTAAGTCACTCTCCAGCATTGGCTTCAACGACGACAGGTCATCGTTCAGATAGTACCCGCACAACATCGTAAAGGCTACGATGCCCAACGCCGTCCACCGTGCCCTTTTCGAGTCACGGAGCGTTTTGATCAGTTTTTCTCCCATTTTATTGTTTTAATTAAGGACGCCTTGTGTAAAGGTGTTTCATTTGATTGTTATACGAAAGCGCAAAGATACAAAATACCGTTTATTAATGAACAAAATGTTGTTTCTAATCTTTTCCTCCCGATAAAAAGTGCGGAAAGCCGGAGGAAGTTCCTTCGTCCGGCTCTTTTCGGTATGCGGTCGAATTTATTTTCGGGAAAAAGCTTTTCTTTTTGAATAAATGTTCGTAATTTTACCGCCGTAGATTGAATACGATTTATGGCGACTCATTTGGATACACATATCGGAATGCAGTTGTCCCTCTACAGCATCGCTCCCTTCCCGGAACATTGCGCAGTACCCGGACGCTACGGAACACACCGCCCTGCCGGGCTATATGCTTTCATCCACACCCCGGCTTTATGCCTGCGGCCATCGCGTATCCTTCCGTTCGATGATAAATACCTTAAAAGAAAGGAGAGACTGCCCATGACATAAAAATCCCTTGTTTACATCAACCCGAAACAGGCTTCGTTAGTCCCGATGACAACCCTTTTGGGCGCCTGAAGACTTGCGAAGCACGGATAATCGGCCTTACAGCCCTTTCATTGAAGACTGCAAAACACAAAAATCCTGCCGCGGAGTTCGGAGACGGACAAATCGCTCTCTAACCGCCGGAAAGGATGCCGCCGACCGACGGACGGTACTACGAAACGGTTTATTCATGGAACCGAAAATGAAAAATCAATCCCCTGAATGTTAAAATAAGCATGAGGAAAAAGAAAATATAGAAGACATTTGTGAAAATAGTTGCATGGTATGTGAAAACATGAATCATCTTTTTGAAAACAAAGTCCTCGAATATTAAAAAGTTTCTCAGTTTTGTAAAAACAGGATGGTGTAATGTTAAAATGAAGGACTCTTTATAGAAAATAGGATATAAGGAAGTCGAAATAAGATACATTATGGATGGAAAATGCTTCCGGATACACGGAAATAACTCATTGGTAAACGGAATTAAATCCGGGGTAAACGGAACAACGTCCAAGGTTGACGGAATAACGTCCGGAATGGATAAAACGAAAGAGAATATCGATGAAATGTATATGTTTCATCGAAAGGTTAATGACTGAAATGTAGAATACACTATAATATACAGTATTATGAGGAAATATTTTAGCTGTAAGATCGAAGAATTGCCGGTTATCGCCGACTTTCTTTTGGATAACCTGACCCGCGACCTGGCCGATTTCACGGCTTATTCGCCGTTATATACGGCCGAATTTGTAGACGGAAAGCGTGCGAAGGTAACGACTTGCAAATCAATTGTCCATTCATCGGTTTACACCGTCCAAAAGAAACTCGTCACCGATAAACTCGAAACTCTTTCGAAAGGATTGCATAGGCCTCTCAATGAGTTTGAAGGATATTTCAATCTGGCCTCCGGTGAATTGGATATTCTTTCCGGCGACAGCAGTATCAGCGATGTACGCGAGGCGATCAATAACGGAAACACCGAAGGTATCCTTACCGACGGCCGTATATTGCTGGCAACCATTGCCCGCAATCAAACCGTACTCGAAACCAAAGGGCTGAAGCCCGAACAGGTCACATCGGTTGAAACTGTTCTCGGAGAGATCGATACGCTCAACAAGGAGCAAAACGCTCTTCATAGCGGCCGCACCTTTAATTCCGAACAGAATATCGATAAATTTAATGATTTATATCTTGATATGCGTTCCATTGTGAAGACAGGCAAGGCGATTTACCGGGGCAAAGATGAGGCGAAGCTGAAGGATTATACCTTTTCGCAGTTGCTCAAGCGCGTCCGTATAGAGAGGATCTCGAAGGCGGAGAAACCGAAGAAATAATCCGAACTTATTTTATCTATGTAGAGGCGTTGCATGGTCAACGTCTCTACTTGTTTAGCCGCTTACAGGCAAACAGTAAAAAGCTTGTGGCCGGCTTATAAAATTGTTCCGATAAAAACTGGCGGGATGGTAATTGTTTTGTATATTTGCGGAATAGTAAATGAATTATTTCGATGATGGATAGGGATTTAGTTATAAATAGTATTCGCCGGACGTTAAACGGTATGCAAGGAGAAATTGACGTGATACTATATGGAAGCCAGGCAAGAGGTGATGCGCGTCCCGACAGCGATGTGGACTTATTGCTTATTGTTAACAAAGATCGGCTGACAGAAAAGGAGCGGCAAGATATTATCAATCCATTGTTTGCTATCGAATATCAAACCGGCGTGCTTATCAATCCTGTTGTTATATTGAAAAAACAATGGGAGGCGAATAGAACGCCGTTTTACGAAAACATCATGAAGGAAGGGATTGCGTTATGCTGACAAATGAAGACCGGCGACAGATTGTGATGCTCCAAAAGGCGAATGCCCGGCAAGCCTTACGGGAAGCGCAAGTTATGATGGATAACGGTTTTTGGAATGCAGCCATCAACCGGATGTATTACGCCTGTTATTATGCTGTTTCCGGATTAATGGTGGAAAATGCTATCAATACAAAAACCCATGCGGGAATACGCCAGATGTTGGGCTTACATTTTATCCGTACCGGAAAACTGCCCGTCGAAGCCGGCAATATCTTTTCAAATTTGTTTTCAAAACGACAGAGCGGCGATTATGATGCTTTTATTTATTTCGATAGGGATACAGCCGAAACATTATATCCACAGGCTGAAACTTTCATCAAATTAATAGAAGAGCTCATAGACAAAGATTAAACCGAATAATCTGCAATCCTATCAATAAAAAAACTACTTTTGTATTCTAAAATTGAAACAGGGAATGGAACTTCCCGATGATAAACAGCTAGTATTAAGTTAGCTGATAGTTCCTACTTTCAAGTGAAACAGAAGTTGAAATAAAATGGTAAAGCAAATTTTATTGGTGGCTTTGGGAGGTAGTGTGGGAAGTGTTTTCCGCTTTTTAGTGTCTTCATGGGTCACCCGGAACTATACGGATAGTTTTCCTTTAGGAACTTTTATCGTCAATATCACCGGATGTTTTATCATCGGTTTTTTGATGGGGATTTTCGGACGTTTTAATCTGATCAATAATGATCTGAAGTTTTTATTGATAACCGGTTTTTGTGGTGGATATACAACCTTTTCCACCTTTTCAGCCGAAAGTATGGATTTGTTAATGCTGAAAAATTACGCAATGCTTATTTTGTATGTGGCGGGAAGTGTGATTTTTGGGCTTTTCGCTTTATTTGCCGGGAATGCTTTGTCCAAGTGGTGAATATCGGGGGAAGTTTGTTTTTCATATTGTAGCCTATGGTTATATTTAAGGGAAATATCTATCTTTGTATTCGATAGATAAATATGCATGGCACGATGTCCGTAACAAATACATCTCTTATCGATTATACACTCGAAGTGTGCGCAAACTCGTTAGCCAGTTGTCTGGAAGCTCAAAAAGGAGGCGCCCGCAGGGTCGAATTGTGTGCTGCCGTCTCCGAGGGCGGCATTACGCCTTCCTATGGCGAAATACTGTTAGCACGCGAGCACTTGTCTATTAAACTGCATGTCATCATCCGTCCCCGTGGCGGCGATTTCCTCTATTCCGATCTCGAACATCGTGTTATGCTGAAAGATATTGAAATGGCGCGTAGTATTGGTGTCGACGGTGTGGTCATCGGATGCCTCACGCCCCAAGGCGAGGTGGACATGCCTCGGAACCGCGAACTCATCGATGCTGCACAGGGACTCGATGTGACCTTTCATCGCGCCTTCGACCGTTGCCGAGATCCCTTCGACAGCCTCGAAAAGATCATCGAACTCGGTTGCGCCCGCATTCTTACTTCCGGTCAGCAACCTAAAGCCGAACAGGGCGTCGCGCTCCTTAAAGAGTTGGTGCAACGCGCCGCCGGACGCATCGTTATCATGCCCGGAAGCGGCATCCATGAAGAGAACATTGCCGTGATTGCCGCCCGCACCGGCGCCCGTGAATTCCACTTATCCGCGCGCGTGCCGAGGCCGAGCCTTATGACGTATAAAGAGTTGCGGGTGCCGATGTCTAATCCCGCACCGCCCGCCGATCCCGACGAGCAGGCCGTGACCAGCGCCCGGCGAGTAGCCGCAACCCTCGAACGGCTCAATCATCCGTCTGTACGTTAAATGAATGAATTAAATATACCCATTGCAATGAAAAAAATCAAAAATGTAATTTTATCCGTATGTTGCGGTGTTTTCGTGATGGCTTGCTCCGGGGGAGCGAAAGAAGTCCGTAAGGCCGATTACAACATTGTGCCTTTGCCCAACGAAATCCGTACCGCCGAAGGCAATCCTTTCCTTTTGTCGAAAGAAACAAAGATCGTATTTCCTGCCGGAAACGATAAGATGAAACGCAATGCCGAGTTCCTGGCCGAGTTTCTCGAAGCCTCTACCGGCGTAAAAATCCGCATTACTTCCGAACAGCCCGATAAAAATGCCATTGTGCTCTCGCTCGATGCGCCGGATGAAAACTCCGAAGCGTATCGTTTGCAGGTGGATGAGAAGTTTATCCGCATCGACGGCGCCTCTGAAGCCGGCGTTTTTTACGGCATCCAAACGTTGCGCAAAGCCACACCCGTAGGCGAACGTATTTCGGTAGCCTACGATCCGGTGGTCATTAACGATGCGCCCCGCTTCGGCTATCGCGGCATGATGCTCGATGTGGCGCGCCATTTCGAGCCGGTCGAGTTCGTGAAAAGGTTTGTCGATATGCTCGCGTTACATAATATCAACACGTTTCATTGGCATCTCACCGAAGATCAGGGATGGCGCATCGAAATAAAAGCCTATCCCAAACTCACTACCGTCGGTTCGCAGCGCGCGCAGACCGTCATCGGTAAAAATACCGGCGAATACGACGGAAAACCCCACGGAGGCTTTTATACGCAGGAGGAAATTAAGGATATCGTGGCTTATGCCGCCGAACGCTATATCACCATCATCCCCGAAATCGACCTGCCCGGGCACATGCTGGCGGCGCTGGCTTCGTATCCCGAACTGGGATGTACGGGCGGCCCCTATGAAGTGGCGCAGACTTGGGGCGTTTTCGACGATGTGCTGTGTCCCGGAAAAGACTCTACCTTTATCTTCCTCGAAGGGGTCTTGAGTGAAGTCATCGAACTCTTTCCTTCAAAATATATCCACATCGGCGGCGACGAATGCCCTAAAGTGCGCTGGGAGCAATGCCCTCTTTGCCAGGCGCGCATCAAAGAGTTGGGATTGAAAGACGATGCGCAGCACACGGCCGAGCATTACTTGCAGAGTTATGTGACGGCCCGCGTGGAAAAATTCCTGAACGATCGCGGACGCAGCATCATCGGTTGGGATGAAATCCTCGAAGGTGAACTGGCGCCCAATGCCACCGTCATGTCCTGGAGGGGTATGGAGGGAGGCACCCGTGCCGCGCAAATGGGGCACGATGTCATCATGACGCCCACTTCGCATTGCTATTTCGATTTCTATCAGGCCGAAGATACCGGCAACGAGCCGTTCGCTATCGGCGGGTTCCTGCCTGTGGAGAAGGTGTATTCGTTCGAGCCCGTGCCCGGCATTCTGACCGATGAGCAAAAGAAACATATTTTGGGTGCACAGGCGAATTTGTGGACGGAGTACGTGCCCAATGCCGAGCATGTCGAATATATGGCTATGCCGCGTATCGCCGCCATGAGCGAAGTGCAGTGGACACAACCCGAAAAGAAGAATTATGCCGACTTTCACAAGCGGTTATTGGGACTGATATCTATTTACGACCAGCAAGGTTATCACTACGCCCGCCATATCTTCGATATCAAAACCGAGATGAAGCCCGACTTCGAAAAAAATGCGTTGAGCGTCACCTTTTCCACCATCGACAATGCTCCTGTTTATTATACATTGGACGGCGCCGAGCCTACCGAAGCTTCTACCCGTTACGACGGGCCGCTTTTCGTCAGCGCCGATGCACAGTTGAAAGCTGCCGCCATTCGTCCTTCGGGAAAAAACAGCCGTACCTTCTCAACCGAAGTGCAGGTGAACGAAGCGACCTTCAAACCGGTCGTGTTGCTCACCGATCCCGAGCCCAATTATGCCTCTTCGGGCGCGGAGATTTTGGTCGACGGGTTGCAAGCCGTCAATACCAATTTTCATAGCGGAAAATGGATCGGTTTTCAGGAAAACGATCTCGTGCTCACCATCGACCTGTTGCAGCCGAAAACGATTTCCTCGGCCGAACTCAGCAATATGATTCAAACAGGCGACTGGATATTCGATGTTTCGCAGATAATCGTCGAATCGTCCCGCGACGGAAAGACGTTCAGTCCCGCCGGGAACTGGAAAAACGACACCGAAGAGAAAGCTCCCCGCGGGGAAATGCTGACGCACACCGTCACGTTCGATCCGGTCGAAGCGCGTTACTTCAAGATTACGGTAAAGCCCTCCATCATTCCCGTTTGGCATGACGGCAGGGGGAAACGGGCTTTCTTATTTGCCGATGAGATTCTGTTGAAATAAAGTTCCATCGTTTTACGCAACGCTATAAAAAGAGCGCACCGCAATATACGGCGCGCTCTTTTTCTGTTTCTTCCCGTTGCGTCAATGCAACCGGTATTTGAGATTGTTAATCTCTATGCCGGATTCTTTTCGAGCGAATACAACAGTTTGATTTCTTCGTCCCAAATCGATTCATCGGGTGTTTCGAGGATGATGGGCAGGTCGTCGAAACGGCTATCATTCATAATGAGCGAAAACACGTCCATGCCCATCACACCTTTGCCGATGCTGTCGTGGCGGTCGACGCGCGTGCCGAGTTCCTTCTTCGAATCATTCAAGTGAATGCCTTTCAGGTACGATCGGCCGATAATGCGGTCGAATTGCGCCCACGTGTCTTCGAAGGCGGCTTTGTTGCGTATTTCGTATCCTGCGGCGAGAGTGTGTGCCGTGTCGATACACACGCCCACGCGGCTTTTATCATCGACTTTATCGATAATGTGGGCGATTTGTTCGAACGTATGCCCCAGATTGGTTCCCTGTCCGGCCGTGTTCTCAATGACGGCTGTTACGCCGCTGGTTCTTTCCAACGCCATATTGATGGATTCGGCGATGCGGTCGAGGCAAGCATCCACTGGCATCTGGTTTAAATGGCTTCCGGGATGGAAGTTGAAGCGGTTGATGCCCAACTGTTCGCAGCGCTTCATTTCGTCGAAGAAAGCCGCGCGCGACTTCTCCAGCCCGTCTTGTTGCGGATGACCTAAATTGATGAGATAACTGTCATGCGGAAGAATATGGTCGGCCGAAAAACCGAACTCTTCACAACGCGCCTTAAACAATTCGATATTCTTCTCGTTGTAAGGGGCGGCTACCCATTGTCGCTGGTTTTTAGTGAAAAAAGCGAATGCTTTTGCGCCTATTTTCTGCGCATTTACCGGGGCATTTTCCACACCCCCCGAGGCACTGATGTGTGCGCCTACATATTTCATAGTTGTACGTGTTAGGAATGTTAATATTATTCTGTCATTGTCTGCAAAGTTAGGATTTTCTCTGAAAATGAGAAATAATTAATAACTTGCGAAGCCCCATCAAGCAAGTAAACCACAAGTTATCTTGGATACGACTCCAATGCAAAGTACGGTTCCGGTTTGCTCGTAATGAAATACTTGGTTCCTATGAGACCTTATAGAAGATTATCATTGTTTAAAGCATCCGGGCTTGATGAGGCTTTTATTTATTCACAAGTTAAAACTATGGCAAAGAAAGCGAAAAAAATCAAGACAAACAAGGGATTGAAATTGGAAATCGTGAATCCCAATTCGGCGGGTATCGATGTTTCTTCCACCGAAATGCAAGTATGTGTCCCGGAAGACCGGGATGGGGAAAACAACCGCCGCTTCGGCACGTTTACGCAAGATTTACACCTTATATCGGATTGGCTTAAAGCCTGTGGCATTGAAACCGTCGCCATGGAATCCACGGGGGTGTATTGGGTCCAACTCTACATGATACTGGAATCGGATGGATTCGATGTGTTGCTGGTCAACGCCAAGGCCATCAAAAATATCAGTGAGAAGAAGACCGACCGGGTAGATGCCGAAACCATCATGGTCTTGCATAGTTACGGGCTTCTGAGAGCCAGTTTCCAACCCCAGAACCATGCCCGGCGCATCCGCAATGTATCGCGCCACCGTGACGGGTTGTTGAAAGCTTCTTCGCGGGAAGTGCTCCACATGCAAAAGGCCATGGAATTGATGAACATCAAATTGGGCAATGTCATCAGCGATATTTTGGGAAAATCGGGACAGGAGATTATTCGCGCCATTCTGGCCGGGGAACGCGATGCCCGAAAACTATCGGCTTTGGCCGATCCCCGATGCAAATCTCCCAAAGAAACCATCGCCAAATCCCTGCAGGCCAATTGGGACGAAGACCTGCTGTTCATGCTCAAACAAAGCTATGAACTGTATGTATATTACCAAAACCTGATGAAGGATTGTGACAAGCAGATAGAGGGCATCCTGCAGGAGTATCTCAAAGACGTTAAACCCGAAGAAACTTCCAAGCCGGAGCAAAGGGCGAAAAAAGCAAAAGCTCAAAAGAATGCCGTCACGATAGATATCGAAAAGCACGCGATCCGATTATGGGGTGTCAACGCGATGCGCATACCGGGTGTCAGTGAAGCGGCCCTGTTGCGGTTGGCCGGTGAGCTGGGACACGATTTTACCGATAAGTTTGACTCATACAAACAGTTTTGTTGTTGGTGTAACCTCACACCCAACAACAAAATATCGGGTGGAAAACTCCAGTCCAGCAAAATTCCAAAGCGCAAGAATCCTGTTGGACAAATCCTGCGTTCTTCGGCAAACTCCCTGAAAACAAGTAAAACGCCCTTAGGATATTACTTCCGGCGTATACAGGCTAAAAGCGGTTACTTGCCGGCTATTATCGCTACTGCGAACAAATTGGGAAGAATACTCTATACAATGGTTAAATACAAGGTCGAGTTTGATGACTCTTTTACCCAAACGAGCGAAACCGAGATACTTAGAAGAAAATTGATTAAGACCCAAAGAACCCTCGAAAAACTTCAAAATCAAATCAAAGAATGCGGATGAGATGGTTTGTTATATAGAAGATAACCCCAACTAGCCGATTTTACTCAATCTTTGTAGAACAAATTTTATCATTATACTTATTTATGAGAAAACGGTTACACGGAGAATTTCCGATGGCGTCATTAATGATCGGATAAAAAGGGGAAGATAAACTCCCGCTGCTCCGTGTCCCCAATATAGCCGGGGTCAGGTCGATGCATGCGTGCTGCCAGGGAGGGAACTTAAACGGTTGGCAAAAAAGATATCTTCTTTCACGATTTCGCTTTGCGCCAAATACTCGGCCTTGTCGGCATAAATAAAAAGGAGCGATCCGCCTTTGATGGTGTCGATGATGGGCTTGTTCAACTCCCTCGGCAGGGCGGGACACCCGAAGCTGCGTCCCAAACGTCCCGATGACCGGATCACTTGCTCGCTGCAATAGTCGGCGCCGTGCATCACAATGGCGCGCGGGCGGGCTTTGTCGTTGATGTTTTTCTCCAGCCCGTCGAGCAAAAGCGAATAACCATTCCCTCCGTTATACGTTCCTCCGGTGCGGTAAAAGCCTAATGAACTCTGATGCGATCCGTCGCGGTTCGAAAACGACACGGCATAGTTTTCTCCGCTGTTGCGCCCGTGTGAAACATACGACACAAAGAGTACCTTCTTCTTCGCCATGTCCAACACATAAAGTCTTTTTTGCGAAGAGGGAAGATTGAAATCAATGAGTGTGAGCAAGGAGTTATTACTATTCTTTAACTTTTTATAACCGGTATAGGCCAGACGGAACGCTTCGGGATCGATTAAATCTTGCAATCCCATCTGTTCATAAAGCCGCTCCTGTTCGCTCACCGCCATTGGTGCCGGAAGAATGTCTTTCTTCCCTTCCTTTCCCTTGAAGGGAAGGCTGGAGCCAAGAAAGAAGAAAACGAAAAAACATACGATAATCTTTTGCATATTCACTGTCACTCGAAAAAAACAGTTCAAATATACAATTTTTCTTTTAAATGATCATCAATCGATTACGATAACGACGGATTCTTTAACTTTTGCCCAGTCGTAGACAAACTTCGAGTGCGACGAGGCGTTCCTTACGCACATGTGCGAACGTGGCGTGGTACCCAACGAAGGACTGAATTCGATGATATTTTTATTGGGATATTGCACGGGCACCCCATGCACGTAGGCGCCGTTGGTGAACCGTGAGGCGTAAGGTGCAAAACCGGCGATTTCGCTTGTCCCGTCTTTCACGTAAAACATCTTTTCTTTTTTCTCTTGGACGGCAAAAATGCCCGTAGGTGTTTCCTGTGCGTGCGGGGGCTTGTGAACGCCTGTCGTGGCGGGATTCATACTCAATATATGCCACGTATCGCCTCGCTTTTCGAGCGTCGAGATGTTTTGGTTGGTGACATCCACCACAACCACTTTGTCGAAACGAATCGTGTCGCCCCACGATTGGATATAGCGCTTGGGCACGATGAACTCATCTTCGAACGAAATGCCTTTCACCCGTACCCATTCCGTCGTGTCGCTGCTTAACAACTTTATCAGCCAACCGTCTCTTCCGTAGCGTGAAAGAGTGGTATCGCCGGCTGTACGGTACAAGGGAGCCGATTGATAACGTTCTACGCCGAACGAGTCAGATACCCGCCCGTATTCGTCTCGGACGAAGCCTTCGATGGTAGGCGCTTCCTTATTCTGGTTGCGATAGTTGCTCAATACGCCCCAATTTCCTCCTTCGGTGTTGGCATTCTCCATGATGGCAATCTGTTCTTTCACCTTTTCCCATTGAAAACGTCGCGTGGTGTCTTTGTACGGATATTCGTCCTCAAGCGAATGCTTGTCGTACCGGATATCTCGCTGTAAAGCGATATCCCGTCCGGTTAACGGCTTATTTTCCTCCGGCTGATAAGCTGTGGAATCTTTTTCCGTAACTGTTTCATCGGCGTCAGGTTCGTTCGTTGCGCTATCGCGCCGGCATCCCCCGGCAATCGACAGGGTAATCATAAGAATAAAAAAGAAATACGAATAGGGTGTATGCATTTTACTCGGATTTGTTCGTAACCTTTCGGAAATAAGCATGACACTCCTTGCGGGCAGTGACTGTATCGTCCGGCTTTGGTTATAATTTCAGAAAATACAACGGTTTTTTACAAATAAATGTTCGAATAAAAGGAATAAATTGTTCTTTTTGCGAAAGTTTCTCTTTCTTTATCGCGGACTTGACCCGGGTTCGGCTCAGGTTCCTCCCTAAGTCGAACCCGGTTTGCGGATCGAGTTCGCAATGATATATTCCTTTCCTTGTTGCCCGTTAACTCAATCCCTCAATTTCGCCGTTCACGAGTCGGATATGCTTGGCCTGAGGGTCTGCCGGCAATCCGGGCATACGCATCATCTCGCCGGCGATAGCCACGATGAATTCGGCTCCCTGATTGATCACCAAATCGTTTATTTTAAGTTGAAAGCCGCGTGCCACACCATATGCTTTCGGGTCGGCCGAAAATGAATACTGCGTTTTGGCAATGCATACTGGCATTTTTTCGAGACGTGTGCCGCGGATATGCTTCAATTTCTTCAGCGCTTTCTCTGCCATGACAACGCTTCCGGCGCCGTAGATAGATGTGGCGACTTTGTTGATTTTTGTTTCCAAGTCATCGTTGTCATCATACGTCAAGATCAGTTTTCCCGACGGGTTTTTCTCGATGGTTTCCACTACGCAACGGGCAAGCTCCTCAGCCCCTTCTCCGCCTTTTGTAAAGGCTTCGTTAATGGCGAAAGGAATGTGGCGTTGCTCGCAGAAACGGCTCACCGTATCGATTTCCTCCTGCGTATCGGAAGCATAACGGTTGAAGGCTACCACCACCGATTGTCCGAAACCCGCCAGATTGGAAAGGTGTTTGTCGAGGTTTTCCAGTCCTTTTACCAATCCCTTGGGGTCGGGACGGGCGATGTCATTTTCGGGTGTTCCCCCGTGCATTTTCAATCCCCGGGCGGTCGCTACAATCACAGTCAGCTTCGGGCTGAGTCCGCTTTTGCGACATTTGATGTTGAAGAATTTTTCCGCTCCCAAATCGGCTCCGAAGCCAGCCTCGGTCACCACATAATCGCCGAAAGTCATAGCCATTTTAGTTGCCAACACCGAGTTGCATCCGTGGGCGATATTGGCGAAAGGGCCTCCGTGGACAAATGCGGCGGTGTTTTCGGTAGTTTGAACGAGGTTCGGTGCCAGGGCGTCTTTCATCAATACCGCAATAGCGCCGGTGATACCGAGATCCTTCACCGTAAAGGGTTCGCCGTCCATGGTGTAGCCGAGTAAGATGTTGTCGATACGGCGTTGAAGATCTTCTTCGCTTTCGGCAAGGCATAAGATCGCCATCAATTCGGAAGCGGCCGTGATATCGAAGCCCGATTCCTGCGGAATGCCGTTGGCCGGACCGTTAAGTCCCGTAACGATGTAGCGCAGGCTGCGGTCGTTCACATCCATCACCCTTTTCCACAAGACTTCTTTCAAAGTCTTCTTTCCGCCGCGGTTGCGGTATATATAATTGTCCAGCAGAGCCGAAATGGTATTGTGTGCCGTGGTGACGGCATGGAAGTCGCCGGTAAAATGCAAGTTGATATTTTCCATCGGAAGCACTTGTGCGTATCCGCCTCCCGCTGCGCCGCCTTTCATGCCGAAGACGGGTCCCAGCGACGGCTCCCTCAAGGCGACGATCGCCTTTTTGCCGATCTTGTTCAGTCCCAGCGTCAATCCTATAGAGACGGTCGTTTTGCCTATTCCCGCTTTTGTGGCGGTGATGGCCGTCACTAAGATCAGATTACTCTGATTGATTTTGTCCGGATCGATAAGATGCAGAGGGATTTTCGCCATATAGCGTCCGTAATTATGTACTTCCTCTCTCGGAATGCCGATGCCCTCGGCCACTTCTTTAATTCTTTTCAGAGGGGTCTCTTTTGCTATTTGAATATCTGATTTCATATTTTGTTTTAATTGTCTCCAATCTCCAGTCATTTCATTAGGATGACGATCGATTCGACCTTCGACTTCATTCGTAATTAGTCATTCGTCATTAGTAATTAGCAATTCGTCATTAGTAATTGGTTATTCGTTATTCGTCATTATTTAATTAGATATTTTCTTTTTCTCTTCCAACTGGATTAAAACGTCGCGCAATTGAGCCGCTTCGAGGAATTCGAGTTTTTTGGCGGCATCCATCATAGCCCGGCGTGTTTTCTCAATTTGTTTTTTCAAATCGTCCGTTGTTTCGTATTTCTCGACCGGTTCGGCGGCTATCGAAGGCCCATATATGGGTTCCACATAAGCTTTCGGTTCGGCCACAGGCGCTGTTTGTCCGCCGAGCGCCGATGAGCGTGCTTTTTTTATTTGCTGCGGAGTAATGCCGTGGGCTTCATTGTAGGCAATCTGCTTTTCCCGTCGGCGGTTGGTCTCTTCGATGGTTATGCGCATGCTGTTCGTCATTTTGTCGGCATAGAAAATCACCCTTCCGTTCACGTTACGGGCAGCGCGCCCTGCTGTCTGCGTAAGCGACCGGTGCGAGCGCAGAAACCCTTCCTTATCGGCGTCCAGAACCGCCACGAGCGACACTTCCGGCAAGTCAAGCCCTTCGCGAAGCAGATTCACGCCAATCAATACGTCGAAAAGACCGTTGCGCAGTTCGTCCATGAGCTTTACGCGTTCCAACGTTTCTACATCCGAGTGAATGTAATTGCATCGCACGCCGTTATGTAACAGATAATCCGTGAGCTCTTCCGCCATTCTTTTGGTGAGGGTCGTGACTAAAACCCGCTCGTCGCGTTCAATGCGAAGTTGTATTTCTTCCATGAGGTCATCGATTTGGTTCAGGCTCGGCCGCACGTCGATGGGCGGATCCAGCAACCCCGTCGGGCGTATCAATTGATCGACAACAATGCCTTCCGATTTTTCCAGCTCGTAGTCGGCGGGGGTGGCGCTTACAAAGATAATTTCCGGCGTGATGGCTTCAAACTCTTCGAACTTCAGCGGGCGGTTGTCGATGGCTGCCGGAAGGCGGAAGCCGTATTCCACCAGATTGAGCTTGCGTGAGCGGTCGCCGCCGTACATGGCGCGTATTTGCGGAATGGTGACGTGGCTTTCATCAATGACCGTCAGGTAATCCTTCGGGAAGAAGTCCAACAGGCAGAACGGCCGCGTTCCCGGCGCCCTTCCGTCGAAATAACGCGAATAATTTTCGATGCCCGAACAATAACCGATCTCGCGGATCATTTCCACATCGTAAGTCACCCGCTCCTGAAGTCTTTTCGCTTCGAGCGGCTTGCCAATCGACTGGAAAAACTCGACTTGCTTTCCCAAATCGATCTGTATCTCTTCCAACGCCCGGAAAATGCGTTCTTTGGTGGTGATAAACAAGTTGGCGGGAAAGATGCGGTAGGTGTCGAAACGTTCTGTCGTTACGCCGTTGAGGGGATCGATCGACTCGATGCTTTCGATTTCGTCGCCCCAGAATATAATGCGGATAATATCGTCGCTGTAAGCCAGAAATACGTCGATCGTGTCGCCCTTGACACGAAAATTACCGTGCGTGAACTCAACCGTTTCGTTGCGCGAATACAGGCTTGCCACCAAGAGCCGCAGCAACACATCGCGTTCAATCTTCTGGCCGGCCCTCAGGTCGATAGTCGTTTTGTTAAAGTCTTCCGGGTTACCGATACCGTAGAGGCACGAAACCGAAGAGACGACAATGACGTCTTTACGTCCCGAAAGCAGCGACGAGGTGGCTGCCAGGCGTAGCTTTTCGAGCTCGTCGTTGATGGCGAGGTCTTTTTCGATATAGGTGTCGGTCGTCGGGAGGTAGGCTTCGGGTTGATAATAATCGTAGTAAGAAACAAAATACTCCACGGCGTTATTCGGGAAGAAACCCTTGAACTCGCTATATAACTGTGCAGCCAGCGTTTTATTATGGCTGATGATTAATGTCGGTTTGTTGATTTCCGCAATGACGTTGGCGATGGTAAAGGTCTTACCCGATCCCGTCACCCCCAATAATGTTTGATAAGGCACGTTGCTTTCGAGCCCTTCGACGAGCGCTTTAATGGCTTGCGGTTGATCGCCGGTCGGGGCGTATTGTGAAGTCAGTTCAAAATTCATAATCTATTAACAATCCCTTAACATAATGGTTCGTTTTCCGGTCTCCCGTCTCCGCTCTTCAGTCTTCGGTCTCCGGTCTCCTCGTCCTTTTTTCTCCCAGTCCCCCCATTTGCAAATTCACTCATTCACTCATTCACTCATTTACTCATTTACACATTTACACATTTACACATTTACTCATTTGCACATTTGCTAATTTACTATTTGTCATTTTACGGCGCATACGTATAAGGTTTTGTTTCGTAAATAGCCGTAACAAGGAATGCGGAATCCAATTCGATATGAACGATATAACCCGGTATTTCCTTTACATCCGGATCCTTGCCGATCGTTTTTACCAAGGGAACATTCACCTTATACCGGTCGTCGAGCGTTTTCTCATATTGTATAGCTTCGATGTCGGGTACTAATTTTCGCGGGGCATTTTCCGATTTAGCCATCTCCATCGATAATTGTCCGGTTATTTTTTCACGTTTTGCGGAGCCTATATCGAAGAAACGGCTGACGGAAGGCGCCAAAAAAGGCGTAATGGCGGCATAATTGGCCGTAGACCATGCCGTGAAGATCCCGTCGACGGTAGCTTGAATACTGTCGAGCACCGCTTTATCGACCGGATAAGATTGAAACAGCATTGCATAACGCTTTTGGGCTTCGGCATAATAATCTCCGTTGAAATCACCGCTTTCCGACAATACCATGTAGTTTGAATACGCTTCGGCCGTGTTTTCGCGCAAGGTGCCTTCCCACGTGAGAGAATCCAGTCGAATTTTCACCAATGTATTGTAAGGGCTTTTCGGATAGTCTCGGACGAAATCGCGCAGCGCAGCCGTGTTGTCGGAGGCCTTCATGGTTTCCCATGCCGTGGCTTCTTCCCCTTTTCGTTTCAACAGGTTTTGCTGCGCCTCTTCGTAATGGATGCCCTGGGGATGGGTCTCCATATAGGCGAGAAAACTCTCGACGGTGTTCTCTTTAACGGCCGTCTCCCATGCCGTGCGTTCGAGATTGCCTTGCCGGGTGATATAGCGGTAACCGAAGAATGCGAGAGTACCAATTACAGCCAAAACCACGATCCATAGAAAGGCCTTCTTCGCCCTTCGGGGCCGTTGCGGACGGATATATACCGGATCTTCTTGCCGGATCTCCGAGTCGGAAAGCGGAAAAGCAGCATCCGGCGCCGTTTCGTTGAATTCGGCTTCCGATGGCGTCGCCTCCGGAACAGTTATTTCGTACTCACTCTTTATCGTTTTTGTACAAGCGTCGCAAAACAATGCTTCTTCCGCTTTCTTTTTTCCGCAAAGAGGACAAATTTGAGACATATCTTGAATTTTTAATTATCGTGACAAAATGACCACGCAAAGATAACAATTTGCTGTGTATTTAACCATGACGTAACGTCTTTTTCCATTTCTCTTCACTCTTTGATAACCGGTATCTTTTCCTGAAGTTTTTTCCAGTGTTTGGATCGGTCGCCATAGATGAGTATCTTCGAGAGTTTGTATTTGAATTTGAACATGCCGTCGTAATCGCCAGGCAGTCCGCGGTATGGGACGTCCGGCTGCTCTTTGATGACGTCGGCGATAGCCTTGTCCTGCGATGTCCCGGTGAAGGCTTACCGTAGCGCTTCGGTTTGATCCCGCAAAAAAAAGTAGCGCAAAAGCCTTCGCCAACTAGCAGCTTTTGCGTATCTTTGTACTTAAAATTGTGTAAAATGAAAATAGAGCATACACTCTCGTTGGGTTTTATTCTTCTTTTTTGTTTATCGTGCTCTCAGAGTCCGGGCGATAAGAAAGATCGTGATACGACCGGTCGGGAAGATGTTGACGTAGAATTAGGAACGGCTGGCTCTTCTTCCGACCATCCGGGAGGAGCGGAGGATTTCCGCGCATTCCTTGATAGCTTTAGCGCCAGAGAGTCGTTTCAGTTGAAAAGGGTCAAATTTCCCATCACGGCAACCGTGCCGGATGAGCAAGATGAGGGAATGGCGCCGATGACGGAAACTATCGACAAATACGATTGGGAAATGCTCGATTTGTATTACGACAGCACGTATGCCACGCGCACGTATGACAAATATTATCAAACCGTGCGCTTTACCAGCGATACCGCGGTCGTGGAAATACGGGGAATCGATAACGGCATCTACGCCAATTATTATTTCAAGTTAATCGATAATCAATGGTTCTTGGTGACGCTTAACGAAACATCGTTCTGATGTTATGCTTTCAGCATTTCTTCGCCGAAACTCAAAGGGAGTATGTCTTTGATGCTATCCACCGCATAAATTTGCCCTCCTCCATACATGAGCACTTTAATGGGGCGCCCGAACCGGTTCTGTGTTTCCAGAAGGACTTGCCGGCAGGAGCCGCAAGGCGTAACAGGCGCTTCGGTAAACTGTCCGTTCACCGAGGCGGCAATCGCGATCGCCTCAACGGCTTTGTCGGGATGGGTAGCATTTGCCGCAAACACCGTCGTTCTTTCGGCACACAATCCCGAGGGATAAGCGGCATTCTCCTGGTTGTTTCCCCAAACGATTTCACCCCCTTCCAATAACACTGCTGCTCCCACGTGAAACTTAGAATAAGGGGCATAAGCATGTAAAGAGGCTTTTTTTGCGGACATTATAAGTTTTTTTTCGATTTCGGAAGACTCCTCTAACGGATAAACATGTATCTTTGTGGTTAATTTAATTTCTTTCATTTTGATAAACGGATAAAATGATTCCTGCAAATTGATAGTGATGTACAATATAGAGCACAAATATATACATATTTCGCGTTTTATTTTATTATTTCCTCTTTTATTTCTCGCTACCGAAGCATTCGCTCAGTATCGTAGTAAGGTTTATGAAGAGTATATAGACAAATACAGCGATTTGGCCATAGAGCACATGGACAAATACAAAATACCGGCGTCCGTTACGTTGGCGCAGGCTTTGTTGGAATCGGGTGCGGGAAAAAGCGATTTGGCCCGGCGGTCCAACAATCATTTCGGTATAAAATGCCATCGCGATTGGCGGGGCGGCCGTGTCTATGCCGCCGATGACCTGCCGAACGATTGTTTCCGCAAGTATGACCGGGCGGAGCAATCTTATCAGGATCATTCCGAGTTCTTGTTGCGTAGTCGTTATAGCGCGTTATTCGAACTGCCGATTACCGATTATAAGGGATGGGCGAGAGGATTGCAGAAGTCGGGCTATGCGACCGACCGCGCTTATGCCAATAAGCTGATTAAATTGATTGAGGATTATGAGCTTTTCCGCTTCGACGATAAGAAGTATCGCAAGAGTGTTACTCCTAAACAGCGGGAAAAAGAAAAGGAACGCGAAGTGGCGAATGCGACTTGGGAGCATCAGCCTTTCCTGACTCACGGATTGGTATATGTCCTCGCCGTAAAGGGCGATACGTATGCGTCCATCGCTCAGGAATTCGGCTTTAAGGAAAAAGATTTGCTCCACTTTAACGAAGTCCCCGAAGATTTTCCGTTGAACGAGGGAGATGTTGTTTATTTTCAGAAGAAAAAATCGAGAGCCGACAAGCCTTATTTCGAACATGTGGTGGAAGTGGGCGAATCGATGCACAGTATTTCGCAGAAATATGGCGTACGGCTCAAAAACTTATACAAATTGAATAAAAAAGACTACGAGTATGTCCCGGAAGAAGGCGACGTGCTTAAATTACGATAAATATATGGAATACAATACACAACTTAAAAAATTAGTGATGCGGGAATATGGCAGGAATATCCAGAATATGGTCGATCATTGCGTCGCGGTGAAAGACCGGGAAGATCGCCGTAAATGTGCCGATTCCGTTATCACGGTCATGGGAAATATGTTTCCCCACTTGCGCGATGTGAATGATTTCAAGCATATCCTTTGGGATCATTTAGCCATCATGTCTGACTTTAAACTCGATATAGACTATCCCTATGAGGTTGTAAAGAGGGAGGATCTGAATTCCGCGCCCGGGCACTTGGATTATAGCCGCCCCGACATGCATTACCGCCATTACGGAAAGATCATGGAGAATATGATTCAGTTGGCGGCCGATATGGAGGATGGCGAAAAGAAAGATCAACTTATACGGCTTTTGTTGAATCAGATGAAAAAGTCGTACACGCAGTGGAATAAAGAAGTGGATGACCAAAAGATCTTTCATGACTTATTCGAACTGTCGGACGGCAAAATAGATCTGAGCGTTGAAGCTTATAAGCTTCCCGATGTGAAAGTGAATGCCAACCGTAACAATTTAAAGAATATTAAAGTCCAACGGAAACGATAATTCGTCGATGATTTCACGGAATGATGTGCATCCGGCCGGACGTTTACTGAAAGCGTACGGTATTAAAGGCGAGTTACTCTTGCTTTTCGACCGTCCCGGCTTTACCGATACGGATGCGCCGTATTATTTTTTAGAAATCGATGGCCTTCCGGTTCCTTTTTTTGTTGAAAATACGGCCTTCCATTCCGATGATATCCTGCGGGTAAAGTTCGCCGATATAAACGATGAAACGCAGGCGGCGCGCTATGCCGGTTTACGGGTTTATCTTCCGCGCGAAAGCTTGTCGGAAGATCATCCGGGTGAACAGGGAGCCGATTGGCGCTTTTTTATCGGCTATACCGTCGTCGACCGTGCTCATGGAGAGTTGGGAGTGATTGAAGAGGTCGAGGACAGCACGTTGAATATTCTTTTTGTCGTGCGTGATCCGGAAACGGATTATTTGATTCCCGCCACTGAAGATTTTATTACCGGTGTGGATGAACAACAGAAAATTATCGACATGGATCTTCCCGAAGGACTGATCGATTACCGCGAGTAATTACCGGCGGTGTCGCCCGGAAACGGTGTTCCCGGTATAACCGGCGGACAATATTCTTTTAGATAAATGGAAAAAAATAAACGCAATATCGCTATTTTAGGCTCTACCGGTTCCATCGGAACGCAAGCGCTGGATGTTATCGCCAAGCATCCGGAGTGTTTCGGTGTGTATGCTTTGGTCGCGAAAAACCACGTCGACTTATTGATCGAGCAGGCGCGGAAATTCTTGCCTGAAGTGGTTGTCATCGCCAATCCCGATCAATATACACGCCTGAAAGAGGCGTTGAGCGACTTGCCCATTAAAGTATGGACGGGCGACGAAGCGGTGGAGCAAGTGGTACGCGAAAAAGATATCGATATGGTGCTGGCGGCAATGGTCGGCTTTGCAGGCCTGAAACCGACGATCAGCGCCATCGAGGCCGGCAAGACCATCGCGTTGGCCAATAAGGAAACACTGGTGGTGGCGGGCGAGCTTATCACGGCTTTGGCGTTACAGCATCGTACGCCCGTGCTTCCGGTCGATTCCGAGCATTCGGCTATCTTCCAATGCTTGAACGGCGAAGGAAACAATCGCATCGACAAGCTGTTCCTTACCGCATCGGGAGGCCCTTTCCGCACATTTTCGGAAGAGCAGTTACAACATGTTACCAAGGCGCAGGCATTGCACCATCCGAATTGGAGTATGGGCGCCAAGGTGACGATCGATTCTTCGACGCTCATGAATAAAGGCTTCGAAATGATCGAGGCCAAATGGCTTTTCGATGTCGAGCCGTCGCGAATCGAGATTGTCGTCCATCCGCAGTCCATCGTTCACTCGATGGTGCAGTTCGAGGATGCAAGCGTGATCGCACAGTTGGGGATGCCCGATATGCGGGTGCCTATTCAATACGCCTTTTCCTATCCCGAACGGTTGGTTTCGGACGTGCCGCGGCTGGATTTGTTCAAGCTGGCCTGCCTGACGTTCGAGAAGCCCGATACCGGTAAGTTCCGCAATCTGGCGTTCGCCTACGAGAGTATCCGCAGGGGGGGCAATATGCCATGCATCCTGAATGCGGCGAACGAGGTGGCGGTGGCGGCCTTTTTGCAGGAACAGATCGGATATTTGCAGATGAGTGATGTCATTGAAAAGACATTGCAAAGGGCGTCGTTTGTGGCGGCTCCTTCACTCGACGATTATTTACAAACCGATGCCGAAGCCAAGAGCATAGCGGCCGGATTTATTCATTAACACGTATACATTGTCCCCTTCGAGAGGGTGTGAATTTTTATGGAAGCATTTTTAATGAGAGCGTTACAATTGATCTTGAGTTTGTCGATCCTGGTGGTCATACACGAATTCGGTCATTATATCTTCGCTCGGATGTTTAAGATAAGAGTAGAGAAATTCTATTTATTTTTCGATGCCGGCTTTGCGTTGTTCCGCTATAAGCCGCGTAACAGCCACACCGAGTACGGGATCGGCTGGCTGCCTTTAGGCGGATATGTGAAGATTGCCGGAATGATCGATGAGTCGATGGACCGGGAGCAGATGAAACAGCCGCCGCAGCCGTGGGAGTTTCGCAGCAAGCCTTCCTGGCAACGTCTTTTGGTGATGATTGCCGGCGTGGTATTCAACCTTTTGCTGGCGTTCTTTATTTATTCGATGGTTCTGTTCTCATGGGGCGACAGTTATCTGCCGTTGAAGAATGTGTCGCAGGGGATGGAATTCAGCCAGGCTGCGCAGCGTGCGGGTTTCCGTGACGGCGACATCTTATTGACGGCCGATGATAAAGTACTCGACCGTTTTGGCGTTCGTACCTTGCTTGATATCGCCGATGCCGAGAAAGTGACGGTTTTGCGCGACGGCAAACAGACGGTATTGGATATTCCCGATGATCTGATGCAGCAACTGTTGAAAGATAAAGAAGGTTTTGCCGCTTATCGGGTGCCGCCG
This sequence comes from Limibacterium fermenti, assembly GCF_041902845.1. Taxonomy (GTDB): domain Bacteria; phylum Bacteroidota; class Bacteroidia; order Bacteroidales; family Dysgonomonadaceae; genus Limibacterium; species Limibacterium fermenti. Next base: position 2,291,420 of record NZ_CP159486.1, on the reverse strand, counting down.
GTTATCTACGAGACGCTGGAAGGAGGCAATGCGGCTAAGGGCGGCTTGCTTGCGGGCGATAGCCTGGTGGGAGTGAACGGGGTGAGCACGCCTTCGTTCATAGACTTCAAAACGGCGCTGGATAGCAATAAGAGTAAAGAGATAACGGTCGATTATTATCGTGCCGGAGCATTGCAAACCGCCGCCGTACAGGTCGATTCGGCCGGAGCATTGGGTTTCTATGCCAAAAGCGCCGGGCAGATTTACCCTATTGTGACGCGCGAGTACAGCTTTTTCGAATCGTTCCCGGCAGGAATCAAGCTGGGTATCGAAACGTTGAAAGATTATGTCGCCCAATTCAAATATGTGTTCACGAAAGAGGGCGCTTCGTCGTTGGGCGGTTTTGGCGCCATCGGCAGCCTGTTCCCGCCTACCTGGCATTGGCAGTCGTTTTGGATGATGACGGCCTTCCTGTCGGTGATATTGGCTTTTATGAATATCCTTCCCATCCCCGGTTTAGACGGAGGCCATGTACTGTTCTTGCTTGTTGAGATGATTTCGGGGCGTAAACCCAACGAAAAATTCATGGAATATGCGCAGATAGCCGGCATGATTCTGTTAATCGGGCTGGTGCTGTATGCCAATGGAATGGATATCTTCCGGGCGATATTTCAATAGAGGTTGGAGATTGGAGGTTGGAGATTGGAAACCGGTGAGTGGTCATTAGTCATTTGTCATTTGTAATTAGTCATTAGTCATTAGTCATTAGTAATTAGTAATTAGTAATTAGTAATTAGTCATTAGTAATTGTTATGAAGGTAATTGATTTAATTCAGGAAACATCGAAGGCGACTTTTTCGTTCGAGTTGTTGCCGCCCCTGAAAGGAAACAGTATCCGGCAGGTGTTTGCGGTGATTGACTGGTTGAAAGAGTTCGACCCGAAGTATATCAATATTACGACGCACCACAGCGAAAGCATGTATAAGGAAGATGCGGAAGGGGTGTATCGCAAAATATCGGTGAGGAAACGTCCGGGATCGGTGGCTATTGCCGCCGCCATACAGAATAAATATGGCATCAAAGCGATTCCTCATATCATATCGCAAGGGTTCTCGAAAGAGGAGACCGAATATGCGCTCATCGACCTTTCGTTCTTGGGTGTGACGGACTTGCTGTTGCTTCGCGGCGATACTAAAAATCTCGACGCGCTGCAACGGAACTTAGACAGCCATCCGCATGCATCGGGACTTCAGGAGCAGGTGAATGATTTTAATCGGGGCGTGTCGTTTGACGGCTCGTCGCTAACGCCGCCGGAGATTCCGTTCTCGTACGGCATGGCGTGTTATCCCGAAAAGCATGAAGAGTCGCCCAACATGGAGTCGGAACTGTTTTATACGAAAATGAAAGTGCAAAACGGAGCCGATTATTTGGTCACGCAGATGTTTTTCGATAACCGCAAATACTTCGAGTTTGTCGATCGTTGCCGCGCCGAAGGCATTACCGTGCCGATCGTTCCGGGAATAAAGCCGATTCATTTGAAGAATCAACTGACGGTGTTACCGCGCATTTTCCGAACCGATCTTCCGGAGGAACTTGCCAAGGCTTTGCGGACATGCCAGAGCGATGACGAGGCGAAGCAGGTGGGGGTCGAGTGGTGTACGGCTCAGTGCAAAGAGTTGATTGCCGGCGGTGTGCCGGGAATCCATTTCTACTCGTTGATGGCGAGCGAAAGTGTGTATAAGGTCGCGAAGGAAATCTATTAATAAGGATGAGAGATGAGGGATGAGGGATGAACGATGAGGAATGAAGGATGAGGGATGAGGGATGAACGATGAGGGATGAACGATGAACGATGAACGATTGTCTCCCGTCTTTAGACATTCGACATTCGACCTTAGACTTTTCATTAGTCATTAGTCATTAGTCATTAGTCATTAGTCATTAGTCATTAGTAATTAGTAATTAGTAATTTTTAATTTGTAATTTGTAATTGTATTTCAGGGATATCATAGGGTTAAGCGACGTTAAGAAGCACCTGATCGATTCGGTTCGTCAGGGGTTGGTTCCGCATGCGCGGCTGTTTTACGGCCCGGAAGGGGTGGGGAAGCTACCGCTTGCCATCGCTTACGCCCGATACCTGAACTGCGAACATCGCGGTGAAGAGGATGCTTGCGGCAAATGCCCGTCGTGTCAGAAATTCGACAAGCTGGCTCATCCTGACCTGCATTTTGTTTTTCCGGTGATCAAATCGAAAGTGTGTGACGAATATCTGCCGCAGTGGCGTCAGTTTTTGTTGCAAAACACCTATTTCAATCTGAATGACTGGCTTCGCTTTATCGATGCGCAGAATGCGCAAGGGGTGATTTATGCCAAAGAGAGCGACGAGATCATTCGTAAGCTCAACCTGAAAGTATATGAAGCTACCTACAAGGTGATGATTGTGTGGCTGCCGGAAAAAATGCACGAGGCTTGTGCGAACAAACTGCTCAAAATGATTGAAGAGCCGCCGGCCAATACGGTGTTCCTTTTGGTATCGGACGATCCGGAGAATGTCTTGCAGACCATCCGGTCGCGCTGCCAACCGTTGCCTGTCCGCGCCATTGGGTATGACGATATGGTGGGCGCCGTACGGCATACGCTCGCTTTGGATCCGGATACGGCCAAGGCGGTCGCCCATATAGCCAACGGTAGTTTTTCGCGCGCCATCGAAATCGTTCAATCGTCGGACGAGCGGCGGCATTTTTTCGATCTTTTCGTTAAAATGATGCGTTCGTCGGTGTCGAGAAACATCAAACTGATTAAGGAAACTGCCGGGGAACTGGCCTCTGCCGGACGTGAAACGCAAAAGAGTTTCCTCGAATACAGCCTGTCGATGTTCCGCGAGTATTTTATCAGTAACCTGCACCAGCCGGAGATGGTGTATCTCGATTACGAAGAGCAAGCGTTCGGCCAACGTTTCGCCCCTTTTATCAACGAAAAAAATATCGAAGCGTTTTACGATGAATTTTCATTGGCTTACCGGCAAATTGAACAAAACGGCAATGCTAAAATTATTTTTCTCGACCTTTGCTTGAAAGTAACGGTGCTGCTAAAGAAGGATGAGTTATGAAGGATGAGTTATGAAGGATGAAGGATGAAGGATGAAGTATGAGTTATGAAGTATGAGTTATGAGTTATGCCGATGCCCGATAGTTATCGGGAGATTGCGGGTCAAGCCCGCAATGACGAAAAGACCGGCGTCCGGAGACCGGCGACTGAAAACTAAAAACTGAAATTAACATTCCCCGCGGCCTTTTTGGGCGATGAGAATGTGATATATATAAATATTTATGGACAAAGAATTATTATCGAATCAAACGGGAGGTAATCTTCCCGACTATCATATATCTGACGAAGCGTCTTTCCCGAAATCCGGCGGCTGCTGTTCCGGCGGCAGTTGCGCCGAAGAGTGCCCGCTAAAAAGCCTTCTCGGTTACATGCCGCACGCCAATAAACTACATACGTACGATTGGCTTCAGGACTTTCCCGAAATGCAGTCGGCAACCGATATGGTGGAGGTGCAGTTCAAAAATACCCGGAAAGGATATTACATCAATAGTAATCATATCGAATTGACGCAGGGCGATATGGTGGCGGTCGAAGCGATCCCGGGCCATGATGTAGGGATGGTGACGCTCACCGGAAAACTGGTGGAGCTGCAAATGAAAAAGAACAATTATCGCGAAGACGGTAACGGCGGCCTTAAGCGGGTGTACCGCCTGGTGCGCGCGTCGGATATGGAAAAGTACGAACAGGCGAAGGCCCGCGAACAGCAGACGATGATCCGCTCGCGCGAGATTGCCGATGCTTTGGGTTTGCAGATGAAAATAGGCGATGTGGAGTTTCAGGGTGATGGCAATAAAGCCATTTTTTATTACATCGCCGATGACCGTGTGGACTTTCGCGAACTCATTAAAGTGTTTGCCGGCGAGTTTCGGGTGAAAATCGAGATGAAACAGATCGGCGCGCGGCAGGAAGCCGGACGCATAGGGGGCATCGGACCCTGCGGGCGCGAATTCTGTTGCAGTAGCTGGATGTCGAACTTTGTATCGGTATCGACATCGGCCGCACGTTGTCAGGACATTTCCATTAACCCGCAAAAACTCGCGGGACAATGCGGAAAGCTGAAGTGTTGCATGAATTATGAAGTCGATGCCTATGTGGAAGCGCAACGCAGCCTGCCTTCGCGTGAGATTGTGTTGCAAACGAAAGAGTCGGATTATTTTCATTTCAAATCCGATATTTTTTCCGGCACGATGATGTACTCTACCGCTAAAAACGATCCGGCCAATCTCGAGACCGTTTCCAAAGACCGGGTATCCGAGATCATTGAATTGAATAAAAAAGGCATCAAGCCCGATAACCTCAATCCCGAGCCGAAGTCTTCCGCACCGAAAGAGACGGATTTTAACGGCGATGTATTGGGCGATCACAGTATTACGCGCTTCGATGAAGAGTCGCGCAAAACGTCCAAAAGACGGCGTAAACCGCGTAATAAAAAGCCCGACAATCCTTCGTCCGATACGAGAAGGCCGAACATCCGCCGTCCTCCGAAGAATCCCGAATAAAACATGAGAAAGAGTGTCCTTGGCGCCGCCATAGCGGTAACGGTTTCGACGATGGTGCTGCTTGCATCGTGTTCTCCGGGCGAGGAGGTGTACTATCGTTTCCATCTTATAGATCAGCATGAGTGGAACCGCGATAGCGCGGTCGTTTTCAAAGTGGACTCTCCCGCTGTGAATCCGTCCACCCGCTATGCGGTGTCGCTCGAGATTACCTATACCAATTCATATCCGTACCAGGATCTATGGGTACGAATCGATCCTGATTTCGGGCTTGCGGCAACGAAAAGCGATACGGTATCTATCCGCTTGTCGGATGCACACGGCAAATGGCTCGGTAGTGGAGTGGGGGGAGAGAATCAGCTCTCGGTGCCGTATCTCGACAATGTCCGCCTCGACACGGCCGGCCGGTATGCATTAAGCGTGCGCCATTTGATGAGTGATAAATATCTTACCGGTATCGCTAAAATCGGCGTCCGGATCGTTCCCGAAGAGGCGAAGGCGAACGTTTTGCCATGGTGGCCTTTCTAAAGGTTTTTGACCGAAGTCTTTTGCCGGAATCAAAATCGATGTCAGACAAGTCCTGTATCGTCCGTTTGGATCGACATTGAACGATAGAAAGTCTCAAAACGCCGTTTTTGAAGAAACATTTAATTGAAGAAAGTTCCGAAACGCCGTTTTGGAGAAAAGTTTAGTTGAAGAAAGTCTCAAAACGCCGTTTTGGGGAAACATTTAGTTGAAGAAAGTTCCGAAACACCGTTTTGGAGAAATATTTAGTTGAAGAAAGTTCCAAAACACCATTTTGGAGGAAAGTTTAGTTGAAGAAAGTTCCAAACCATCGTTTTTGAAGAAAAGTTGAACTCAAGAAAGTCCCCGATCATCGTTTTGAATGAAAACACAACGTATAAAACCCCTACAATTGTCTGTTTGGAACAACACCGGGCACATCAAAACTTCCCGCTTTTGTATTGGAGTCTATTCGGTGCATTATTTTTCATCCTTTTCCGGTTTAGAGCGAAAAAAACGCATTCAGGGAATCTGCCTATCGCGGAACAGCCTGAAAAAGCTTTCCGCCCTTTTCTTTTTTCTCCAAAGGTAATAGAAAAGAAATCCAGTAACCAAGAACTCCCCGGAGAGGGATGAAAAAGGCAGAAAGCAAAAATGATTATTTATCTTTTTGTTTGACGACTAACTTTTCTTCATTCCTGCCGATGACCTTCTTCAGCTCCAATTCCAATCGTTTGATTTCGATTTCCTGATTGCGGATGGTCGTCAGCAACGAGTTTAATTCTTCGTTATCGACGGTGTCGGGATATTGCGCCTTTATACGGCCGATGAAATCACTCAGTACGTTCATGTAGTTGTTAAACGCATCATAGGGCGATTCGTAGGGGCTGAAATTGCTGTGGCCTCCCGAAAAATGCTTCGTCGACATATAATAGAAATGATCGCTCGATTGGAGGTAGAGCCAATCCTGCTTCAAACGGCGGTCGGTACAAAGGCGTACGCGTTCGGCAATGTCGTAAAGCAGTTTAAAAGCGCCTTTCTGCAAGGTGTTGCCCAACCAAGCGCCCACGTCGCGCTCCTCATCGGTCCACGAAATAGGCGTCGGGACGCTAATCGCCCCTACCGGCTTATGCACATCCATGATTTCCGATGGGGTGGCGAAGCCGATTCCCTGATCGAAGGCAAATCGCGGCAAAGCCTTCATGAATTCGAAAATTCCCGTATACGAGGGTTGCAGATTACCCAGCGTTTCGTAATTCATAAATAAGTTAATCACCTGTTCTTCCTGCGGGGTATCGGCGATCCACGAAATGAATTTTTCGGCCGTCAACGGATATTCGCTCCAGTTATAATTGGAAAAACGATAGGTAATGTCGTCGCTGAAACGCGAGTTCTTCAACAGCAGTTTCAGTTCGGGGCGGTTTTGCGATTGATAAAGATAGTTGGGGCTCTTCCATCCCAGAATATGCTTAGCGCCCTCGGTAATCATTTTGGAGTAACCCATTTCGCAAGCCATATCGGCAATGTCATCCGAATAAATCAACTCGGTGTTGCGCAAAACCGTCGGCGTTTGGTCGAAGAGCATCTTGATGCGTTCCGCCTGCATAGCCACCTGTTGTTTGAATTCTTCGGGATCGGCCAAAGACGCCAGCGAGTGCGCGTAGGTCTCCGTTAAAAATTCCACATTTCCCGTACGGGCCAATTCACGCAGTCCGTCGATCACTTCGGGCGAGTAAATTTCGAGTTGTTCGAGGGCGACGCCCGATATGGAGAACGCCACCTTAAACTTGCCTTTGTATTGACGGATGAGATCCAGCAGCATGCGGTTGGCGGGGATATAGGAACGGCCGGCTATCTGTTGCAGGATGTCCTCGTTCGAATAATCATCGTAGTAATAATGGTCTCTTCCGATATTGAAGAAACGGTATCTTTTTAACCGGAACGGCTGGTGTATCTGAAAATAAAAGCAAATCGTTTTCATTTGATCCTTCGTTATAGAGTTGTGTTAGTTTTCGTTTTAAGAGTGGACGACGCGGTCGTACACCTCGCGTACCTTGCGTCCCGCATCTTCCCACGTTATCGTATCAATTTCTTTTTTACCTTCCACTTTCAGGTACTCCGCCATGGCCGGATAGGTGCATATCGAGTAAATGGCATCGGCCATCGCCTCCACGTCCCAGTAGTTGGTTTTTATCACGTTATGCAGAATTTCCGAGCAGCCCGACTGATACGATATAATGCTCGGCACGCCGCATTGCATGGCTTCGAGCGGCGATATGCCGAACGGCTCCGATACCGAAGGCATGACATATACATCGCTCGATTTGAGCATTTCATACACTTGCCGGCCGCGCAAAAAACCCGTGAAGTGAAATTTGCCGGCAATGCCGCGGTCGGCCACCAGCCGGATCATCTGATCCATCATGTCGCCGCTGCCGGCCATGACGAAACGAATGTGGTCGGTCTTGCTTAGTACCTGCGTGGCGGCATCGACAAAAAACTCCGGGCCTTTTTGCATGGTTATACGCCCGAGGAACGTGACCACCTTCTCCGGTACGCCCGAAAGCCTTTCGAGGGCTTCTATTTCGGGGCTGAGAGGTTCCACGGCATTGTGTACCGTGGTTACTTTCCAGTGAGGTTGATGATAGTTTTCGATGACGGTTTTGCGGGTGAGGTCGCTCACGCAGATAATATGGTCGCAGTGGTCCATGCCGTCTTTTTCGATGCCGTATACCACAGGATTGGGTTTTCCCCGGCTACGGTCGAATTCCGTCGCATGCACGTGGATGACCAGCGGTTTGCCCGTAACGCTCTTCGCATGCAGTCCCGCCGGATAGGTGAGCCAATCGTGGGCGTGGATTACATCGAACGAGTAAGTGCGGGCGATCACACCGGCGACAATGGAATAATTATTGGTTTCTTCCAGGATGTTATTCGGATAACGCCCCGAAAACTCGATGCATCCCAGCTCGTTAGTGTGCATATAGTTGAAGTCGGCATAAATATGATCGCGCAAATGATAGTACTCCTGCGGGTCCATACATTTTTCAAGCCTCGATTTGGCCGTTTCCCACGGTACGTCGCGCCAAACCACGGGGGTATTGTTCGCGCCGATCATGGTCAGGAAACTCTGATCCTCGTCGCCCCACGGTTTGGGGATTACGAAAAGGATTTCCATATCGTTTTGCTTCGCCATTCCCTTGGTCAGCCCGTAACTGGCCGTCCCAAGTCCTCCCAAAATATGCGGTGGAAATTCCCAACCAAACATTAATGCCCTCATCCTTTATATTAATTACAAATTACAAATTACAAATTACAAATTACAAATGACAAAATACAAATTACGAATTACAAATGACAAATGACAAATTACGAATGACAAATTATAAATTACAAATTACAAATGACAAGTCTAAGATCGAATGTCGAATGTCTAAAGACGGGAGACAATCGTTCATCGTTCATCCCTCATCGTTCATCCCTCATCGTTCATCCCTCATCCCTCATCGTTCTTCATAAGCCGTTGCGCCCGTAACAACTCCGCCACGCTCATGGCGAACGAGTATCCGCCGCGTCCCGTAAAAGGCGGATTGGAATCGTATAACTCCGAGATGCTCCCGATGCAATCATTCTGCATTTCGTCCTCCATATTCACCATGATGCGATCGGCAAGCGACAGTCCGCTCATGTGGAAGACTTTCAGATAGGCCTCTATATACGGCCCCAGCAGCCAAGGAAAAGCCATTCCGTTGAAATAGGCCAACTTCTTATCATCGATAGAGCCCGTGTAATGCGGACGAAACTTTTCGCTCTTGGGACTTAACGAACGTATCCCGCAGTTAGTCAGGAGTTCCTTGGTGACATAGTCAATCACCGATTTCTTTTGACGCCTTTCCAACGGCGAATAGTCGAGCGAAACCGCAAAAATCATGTTCGGGCGTACGCTCCAGTCGGCATAATATCCGTCGACATAATCATACAAATAGCCGGCATCGTTCATAAACACGTCCAAAAACGATTTTCGTATTTGCTCGCCCGCATCTTCGAGCGTATCGGCCAGCGCACGGTTGTTGGTCTGTTCGGCTATTTCATGCGTAAACATCACCGCATTATACCACAAAGCGTTAAATTCCACCAAATATCCCGAACGGGGAACGACGGGACGGCCGTCGATGGTCGCATTCATCCAACTGACAGCCGTTTCACGGCCGTAAGTCGAAACCAATCCGGTTGTTCCGTCCACCGCCAGATTGGGGTGCATACTCCCCCGAAGGTATTCCATCGCCGAAAACAAAAAGGTCGCGTATGTATTCAGGAAAGGCTCTTTCCGTTCTTTCCAATATTGTTGTAAAGCCCAGATTACCCACAGCAGCACATCCGGGTCTTCTATTTGCTTTATATTATTCTTCAGCGGGCGGTCGTGCATGAAGTCTTCCAAATGCGGGATCGCCGTATCCATAATCTTTTCGAAATCGTCGGGGCGGTCTACCGACAAGGTGCATCCCGGAAGCGAAATAAACTGGTCGCGCGCCCGCACTTTAAACCATGGATAACCCGCCAACAGATAGTTTTCGTTGTTTTTGGGAATATAATAAAACTGATGGCTCGAATTTTTCAAGCAATTATAGAAACTCGATCGCAGCGTTCGTTTGTGAATCTCAAAATCGAATTCTTTTTTCAATGAGCCCGTGTCAACGAATATATCTCCGGCAGAGAAAATAATCTCTTCGTCTTTTTGAATATCCATCTCGAAATACCCCGGCACGTACAGGTCTTCCTGGTAAGTGTCACCCATCTGCATATCCTGTAAGTATTCTATTCCCCGGTACCAGTCGGGGTGGTACACAAAAGAGGGCTTCTTGGTGAACTGCATGAACAACTCGGGGTAGCCCGGATACATGCAGGTACTGATGCCGTTTTCCACCTCGCGATAAGAACGGTCGACCTGATCGTTTTCTTTGGTCAGTTCCGAAGCTTTGCGGAAAGCCAGAAAAGGCTTAAAGCGGATGGTCGTGGGCGAGTGGGCGTCCATCAGCGTATAGCGGATCATGAGGCGGTTTTCTTTCGAAGAGAACATAATTTCTTTCGATAAGACCACCCCTCCCACACGATAGATGGTTTTCGGAACGCTGTCGCAATTAAATTCCCGGATGTATTTATGGCCTTTGGGACTATAGTTGTCGCCCGAATATTTGTGGATGCCCAAGTTAAATTCCGCTCCATGCTGAATGACCGTTTCGTCGAACGACGATAAAATCAGATGGTTTTCGTCATCTAAATAAGGCGCCGGCATGACTAAGAGTCCTTGGTATTTGGTGGTGTTACACCCGGAGATGGAGGTGTTTTGGTAAGCGCCTCGGCGGTTTGTCCTCAATACGTTTCGGTAAAGGGAGTACTCCAGATTGATCATCAGATCTTTATCGAATTTCAGATAACTCATCGCTAAATGGAATTAGTAATTCATGTGTGTAATATCAAATGTTTCCGCAAGGTAGCAATTAAGAAATTATTGCACAAATAAAATTCCGATAATTTCACATTTTACTTCTTGTGTAGGAATAAAACGTATTTATTCGTATTTTTGTTTTGGAAATAGCGTAAAATAGGGATATCCGGTCCGTCTAACCGCTTTTGAGGGTTGGCGGATGAATATAGCCGGATAAAAAGTAAGGGGCGTATGGATAGCATGCATCAATCTTCGGGAATAGACATCGATAAAAAGCGGATGTGGCTGGCGTTGCTTCCGGCCATCGTGATTGTGGTACTTATCGGATTGGCTTTTTTAATGAGCCGGGTGGAAGGGCTTTCTCTCGGGATTTTTCAACAAGGCATTCTTCCGCGGGAGGTGAGGGGATTGCCGGGCATCGTATTTTCACCTTTTGTACATTCGTCCGTGTCCCATTTGTTCTCTAATCTGCTGCCGTTGCTGTTGTTAATAGGGTTCCTGTTTTATTTTTACAATAAAATCGCTTTTCGTTCGTTGCTTTCGCTGTGGTTGTTAAGCGGATTTTTCACCTGGTTAATAGGCCGGCAAGCCTATCATGTCGGCGCGAGCGGATTGGTATTTGCCTTGGTGTTTTTTCTTTTCTTTAGCGGTCTTTTCCGTAAATACATTCCACTCGTGGCCGTATCGATGGTCATTGCATTCATTTATGGAAGCATGGTTTGGAGCATGTTCCCGTTTGCCGAATATGTCGATGCCGACTTGTCGTGGGAAGGGCATCTTTCCGGAGCGTTTGCAGGGCTTATTATTGCGTTTGTCTTCCGCCGTCACGGCCCGCAGAAACCGCCCGTGGAGTGGGAGGAAGAAGAGGATGAAAATGAAGAAGAGGTTAACCCCGAACATTAAGGTACCTAAAAGGATAATATTAAATTGGAAAAGATATGGGAAAGCCATATCTTTGTGCTGTATATAAATACTGAAGACATGGAACGGTTTATCAATCCTTTTTCTGATGTGGGATTCAAAAGAATCTTCGGGCAAGAGGATACCAAAGATTTGTTGATCGATTTTCTGAATGATCTTTTGGTAAATGAGAGAATAATAACGGACATTACCTTCATGGATAAGGAGATTTTGCCGGTGTTTAAGGGCTTTCGTGGTGCAATTTATGATATTTACTGTACCGACAGCAATGGAACTAATTTCATTGTGGAAATGCAGAACGGTTATCAAACCTATTTTCGCGAACGGGCGCTTTTTTATCTTTCCCACATTATTACCCGCCAAGGGAGTGCAGGAGGAGAATGGCATTTTGATGTTAAGGCGGTTTACGGAGTCTTTTTTATGAACTTCCGGTTAAACAGCATACCGCATAAATTGCGTACAAATGTTATCCTTGCCGACCGTGAAACACATGAACAATTCAGTGATAAATTGCGTTTTATTTTCATCGAACTTCCTTCTTTTACTAAGCAGGAAGACGAATGCGATACGAATTTTGATAAATGGATTTATACACTTAAAAATATGGAAATATTAAAATCAATCCCTTTCAAAGATCACAAGAAGGTCTTTAAGAAACTGGAAAAAACGGTGGACTTAGCTTCTTTGGATACGGAAGAGCGTGAAAGGTATGACGAAAGCATTAAAGTCTATCGTGACTACGTAAATACGATTGATTCCGCTAAAAAAGAAGGTCGAAAGGAAGGTGAAGAGAACAAGCAAATCGAAATTGCCCGAAAAATGAAAGCGGAAGGTCTTTCGGTTGGCGTCATTGCCCGATTGACGGATCTTTCTATGGATGCGATAGAAAAACTGTAGCGGCGAAAACGTTTTCTATTAAAATAAATAGAAAAAGCGTATGGCACTCGAATAGATAACGAAGTCCATACGCTTTTTTTGTCAATACATTATCTATCCTTTTCAATTTCCGCCCGAGGCGACAATCAATGCTAATCCGGTAATAAACAGAATAAACATCCCGATAAGCAGTTGATTGACACTCTTAGGCGATCCCTTAAATTCCTTCCATATAAATACACCCCATAAAGCGGCAATCATCGGCGCGCCTTGTCCCAAAGCATACGATATGGCCGGGCCGGCTTTTCCCGCCGCAATGTAACTGAGTGATGTCCCTATTCCCCAAATAACCCCTCCGAGTATTCCTACCGAATGTGTTTTCAGACTGCCTTTAAAGTACCGGGAATAACTTACCGGTTCTCCCAAGAAGGGCTTCCTCATTACAAACGTATTGAAGATAAAATTACTGCCCAAAATACCTAACGAGAAGATAAAAAATGCGCCGTAAGGTGTCAGCATGCCCGGTGTCGGATTCTCCAGATTATTCAAATCCATTGCCGAAGCGACAAACCGGTAAAAGAAAGACATGAGGATTCCCGCACAAATGGCGATGATGATACCCTTCTTTTTCGTCTTGCTTTCCTCCGTTCCCGAACTCTTTTTCCCCGAAGCGATCCCATTCAATATGACAGCAATGACAATGAGGGCCACGCCGAGAAAAAGAATAACAGGGTCACCTTTGGGAGCGCCCAAGTAATTGATGAATACTCCTAATACGAGTGCGAGTCCGACGCCTATCGGAAAAGCGACCGACATTCCCGCAAGTGATATCGAAGCGGAAAGCAAGATATTGGAAGCATTAAAAATAATGCCGCCCAGAAATGCACTCCAAAAATTATTGGAGCTAACCTGGACAATATCGTCGGTAAAGCTACGACCCTGGTCTCCGAAGGTTCCTAACGTAAACCCGGAGATGAGCGAGAGCAGTACGATACCGATGACATAGTCCCAATAGAACAATTCGTACCGCCACGTTTTGGCGGCTAATTTCTGCGTATTGCCCCACGATCCCCAGCATAGCATGGTGATAACGCAAAGCAACACGGCGAACGGATAATTTTGTACGATAAACATATGATTTATTTTAGATTAATACATTTGGTTTACTTTGAATGCTCTTTTCCTATTATATTTTCAATTTCGTGTTGATAAGGTGCAGAGTTTTGTGCACCCAACCGCGTAACCGAAAGGCTGCTTACTAGGCAAGCATATTCAACGGATTCTTTTATACTTTTGCCGTTGGCTAATGCAACAACGAATGCTCCGTTGAATATATCTCCGGCAGCAGTCGTATCAATTGCTTTCACTTTTGGAGCCGGAATTAATAAATGCTCATTTTCATTCATAAAATAAGCGCCTTTTGCCCCAAGGGTAATAATAACATTTTCCACTCCTTTTTTTATCATCGTAGCGGCTCCCTGTGCCGCCGATTCTTCGCTTTGAACACGAATCCCGGTCAGGTATTCGATTTCAGTTTCATTCGGGGTGATAGCAAAAAGTTTAGGCAGGGCTTTATCGGATATCTGATGAGCGGGTGCCGGATTAAGAATGATTTTTTTCCCGCTGTTTCCGGCATAGTCGATAATATACTCTACTGTTTCAATTGGAACTTCCAATTGCATTAATATAATATCGCTCTCATCTATTAAAGATGACAAGTTCATGATATCTTCCACTGATAAATGCTTGTTGGCTCCGGAAGCCACTGTAATCGAATTCTCGCCCTGTTTGTCGACATTAATTAGAGCTACGCCGGTTGACGAAGAGTTATTCATCAATACCCCTTGGCAATCAATCCCTTCTTTCTGATACAACGCTGTAAGTTCTTTCCCGAAATCGTCATTTCCCACTTTCGTAATAAAAGCGACCTGCCCTCCTAAACGCGCCGCTGCAACAGCTTGATTAGCGCCTTTTCCTCCGGGATTTTTAAGAAACTTGTTGCCTATTACCGTTTCACCGGGCTTGGGTAGTTTTTTCGTGTGAATTACTAAATCAATATTGGAACTTCCTACAACTAATATTTTTTGCATATATCTGTTTATTCTCGTATTTGAATGTTTATCTGGAGGGGTTATTTGAATAGATTATCGCTTCCGTTGCGGTAACCTGAGCATCGGATCTCGGATTGAGCCATTTGAATGTGAGGGTATGTTCACCCATCGGTAATTGATATTGCCAGAATAAATCAACCCGGCGTGCATTCGACGACGATACCGGTAGTTCAGCTGTCTCGGCCAATACATTATCTATGTACATTTCCACTTGTGCAATATAGTTAGCATCGGCACATTGCACCGATCCTTTTAAAACGATTCCGATTCCCTCGAAATTCACACTGAAGCCTTCCGAAATGGTTTGGTTAACGGGTTTTTTCTCTATAGGAAAATGTCCTTCGAATGATTTTTCATAAGCTACCGCAGTCGGTTGCTGACAATTGATTATGACTTGATCTCCATCTGTTTTGCCTTCTTGTTGTTCTACGACAAGTAATGCATGTTTAAAACCGATTTCGTAGATATCATTCAATGAAATATCGGTATATTCAAAGTCCCGGTCTTCTATTTCGTATAAACTTTCTTTCCATTTTTCGGGGATTTGGCTATAGCCTATCATTGTACCCAATACGCCTGCAACAGTCGCCGCATTGCAATCAGAGTCCTGTCCGCAACGAGCTGCGATATCAATCGTTTTAAAAAAATCTTTCTTTCCGTACAAAAGGCCTATTGCCACATAAGCGCTGTTAATTTTGGCATCAATATTAAAAGGAACAAATACGCCGTCGGGACATCCTATCTCCGAACTCCATTTCTTTTCACATTCGAACCAATTTCTTTTCCAATCGTCCGGAAATTCCTCGTACCAACTGATTGCGTCATTCACGCATTGATAAAAAGAACTTTCTGGAGGAATCGTTTTTAATGCTTCTTTCACGACAAATTCCATATCGTCCGAAATAAAAGCCAATGAGTATAAAGCGGCTACAAATACGCCGCCATACCATCCGTCTCCGTGATTCATGATATGTCCTGTCTTATCAGTAATCTGAGAAGCCGTATTGGGCATTCCCGGAGACATTAATCCGGCAAAATCGGCCTCAATTTGAAAATCGATATCATCCGCATGGGGATTATTCAACCAATGGCCGGATTCGGGAGGCCTCAGCCCTTGCAAGATATTGTAGCGCGCGGCCTGATTGGCATGCCATAGCGGATACGGAGCATGTGCGAATGCAATCGCAAAAGAATCTGCCGGAGCTTCTAATCCCAAACGCTCAAAAACTTCTACAAATGTGAGGTTCACGTATATATCATCATATAAGCCCGGGAAATTGTCATAATACCATTTCACTCTGTCTTTATTCCAAATAATGGGTACGTAATCCTGAATCATTGTTCCGTTATAAAGAAACTCGACGGGGCCTCCATAGGTACAACCGATTGTTTTTCCTGCCCATCCGCCTTTTATTTTATCTTTCAGTGTTTCTTTCGTTAATGTGACGGTATCAGGGATCCGTTGATTTTTATTCCTTTTCTCTGTGGAAGAACAAGCCACTTCTGCACCTAATAGAATGGCGATAAAAATAGCTGCCAATACTTGTTTTTTCATAAATTCTTTTTTTATAATTTTAGTTAGTAGCATCTTGCGCATTGAGTTTGGCTGATTCGCCTCCCATGCAATTATAGGCGGAAATTTCATACAAATGTTTCCGGCCTTTCATGCTTTTTTTATCGATAAATTCGTTTTTATATTTATTCTTACTGTCCAATGGTCTGTTCCCGATTAATTCTCCGTCTCGGTAGATATAATATCCGGTAATCGTTGAGGTATCATCAGGCGCCTTCCATTCCAGATAAGTGTCCTCTCTTTCCGTTTTGACAATTATCTCTGATACTGCGGGTGGCGGAAGTATGTCGGGAAGTTGTCCATTCTTGAAATACTGTAAGTAAGCCTTGTGATATTGTTCGTTCACAATATTCGGGCTATAATAATGACTATAAGCGAAAGTGATGATTTTGCTTACATAGGGACTTGCCAGTCGCATTTGTTCTACAAATCGATTTAATGGAGCAGGAACCCAAAATTGTTGATCAAAAGTTTCCGCATCAGACCAGAATAAAAGGCCGGGTTTTGTATTCACCGCGTGATTTAATTCCCCAAACCATTCGGGGATCATTTCCTTGTTTAACCCTCCGGCGCCTACGCAATCTTGTGGAGCAAAAATATCTCCGGATTGAAAGTGTGCTTTTGAAAAGACATATTCCCATAATTGAGCGTATTCTTTTGCCGTTCCTATACGGTAATTCATAAAAGGACATAACATAAAAGGCATGTCAGGACTGACGGCATGCAGATGCTTCAAGTTAATATTTAAAGCATTTACAAGAGCATCTTTATATTCTTTTTGAGATAATTGGTCGATATTGGCTACCTCCCATACCCAATACCAACCGTACATCGTTTTTCCATAGCGCTTTTTATATTTTTCAATCAATTCATCTGCAACTCGATTACCTATCTCCATTTGTTGTAAGAGCCAGTCTTCGTCATAATTTCCTTCCCACCATCTTTCATGGAAGTTCAGTCCTAAGAAAACCTTTAAACCAGCTTTTTGAGTATTGCGAAGACACATTTCGACTAAATCCTTTTCGGCATTTTTCTTTGTTGTTAAGTTGCTCGGATAGGGGCTTTTTATCACATTATCTTTTCCGGTGTGTAAAGTCGGTCCGAAAATAAGATACTGCATGCCGGCTTCTTTTAATGCTTTCAATTCTTTTTGCCATTGTGCATCGTTCCAGTTAGCGACTAAATGGTCGTGGATGAAAGTTCCTTGAGAAGTGGGATAATTATCAGCCGTTAGTTTTTGTTCGAAGGTATAATCAAAGAATTTTCCTGACAGCGTTCGGATATACGTATCGAATCTCCTTTCATTTTCATAGAGATCAATAACGCGAGCGCCTCTTTCAAGTATTTCCTTATATGCAGAAACGTAACCTGTTTTTCTGCCATATGCCAAACAAATCTTTCCTTCGGGAGCGACGATATAATCGTTGTTATGATCATGTCCCACAAATGTTCCCATCACATCTTTATTTTCGATGAAAGAAGTGATCAATCCGCTGTTTAAAACAGGAGAACAGACTTGTTCGCTTTTATTTCCCAATGTATAATCAAGATGCCTGGCTATTTCATATTCGGGAGTAGGGATATGGAAAAAAGCGAGCGAAGGTACGATTTTTCCGTTCTTTCGGGTGACTGTTTTGCTTTGCTGCCGATACCATTGGATCTGACTGTTTTTTATCCAATCATACGTCCCGAGCGTTTTATCCTCCGGATACGAATGAGAATCGAACAAATAGATGATCCAATTATCATTTTTCTCATCGTCGGACGAACCGATTCTCAATGTGCAATTTCCGTACCCATCAATATCTTTATCAGCATCATAAGTCATATTGTAGGGCGTATTCTTCAGAAATTCCATTACTTGAGATTTGCTCATATCCGCTTCTACATCATGATTACCGAAAGTCACTGCAAAAGGAGTTTTCGTATGGATCATCGGCTGGATAATTTGTTTCCATCCTTCGAGAGCACCCTTAGATATAACGATATCTCCTGTTATAATGACTAGATCAGGCTGTTCCATTCTAATCAAATTTTCCATAAGAAAAACAGTACTGTCATTATACTCCTTATATTCCTTTCCACTTGTCCAATGCAGATCGGTGAATTGCATAATTCGGAATCTGTCCTTATTGAATTTTAATATTGTTTGGGGATAGACATTTTTTGACAAAATCAATGCTACAAAAAGAAGAATAAATTCTAAAGATTTTATCCGTAATTTTAGTTTCATATTTTTATTAATTTAATATAGTCGAGGACTACCTTATTTTCATCAACACTCATATTCTCATTGTTTTCGGTATATATATCAACGATAGTTTTTGCATTTCCTTATTCAGGGACACTTTTATAATATTGCTTTCGCTCCATTTTGTCCAATTATAATCTTCCGTAATAGGAAAAATAAAAGAGCCTTCAAATGTTTCGTTAACCAAGAATGAGCGGACAGCGCAACAATTCATGCAACCAACATGTGTTGCCATTGCCGTTTGAGAATTTAAAATAATGGGTATAAAAACCAATAGTAATATAATAGTCGTTTTAATTAATTCTTGCTTCATTTTGGATAAATCCTTCAATTCTGTATTTTGATAAAACAATTGTAATTATTTCGAAATATGAAAAATCCTTATCGTGGAGGCTTGACTCAATATACCAACCACTGATAGTCGAACAAACATTTTTGTATTTGATTATCTTAAAAAAGACAGTTATTATATTTTTTCAATTATTATAACAACTGTCTAATGAAAGGTCGTTTATAAATCAAATTAGCTTCCTTTTTTAGATATGCGGATATTGTCAAATGAAAAATTACGGGCAATATTTGGATCAATTTCAAGACGCATATTGAAAGATTGGTAATACATATTTTCCGGATAAGTTGTAGAACGGTTCACAACAAAAGGTAACGTAACCGTTTCCCATCTGTTGAAATTCTGAAAGACGAAATCACTCGGTATCCATTCCATAGGACTTGCATCCCAAAACAGATAATTACAGAACCTAATCTTTCCTTCTATGAATTGGTTTGCCGTTCTGAACTCACACTTTATTACATAATTCTGGAAATTATCAAGCATATCATCTGTAAAAGGTACACCACTTTTTTCTGCAATATACCACCACCCGGAATATTCGGATTTATCGTCAATACGTAGAAAGTTTCCACTAAGACGCTGTTTATCGTTCGGATTTGTCACAATGTTAATTGGATTACTTGGTGTTAAATCGTCAAAATTCATAATCATGCATTCATTGTCATAATACCGTCCGGGGCAGAATGCTTCAACGTCATATTTTATTCCTTTTACCTTTACCTTAATATTTTTGTCTACATCTTTAGGGACTTGAGCAGTAAGGTAATTATTAGCTGAGCTTATTACTTTAGAGACTTTTCCGTTAAAATCTACAACAGCATTCAAAGAGTCTATTTCATAGAGTTCGAAGAAATCGCCATAAATCATGATTGTATCGCCGGGTTTGGTATATTCATTGAACATACGCTCTAAATATAGAGCAGGAGGAACCGCTTTAAACGGAATTTCTTGATATCCCGTTTTATTATAGATGTAGATTTTATCTGTTAAATTGATAGCTAATTTTACTGGAATTTTTAGATATAAAATATCATTTTCGGTATAAACCTCTAATAAATCTACTTTTACGTCATTTATTAAAACAGAATCAATATTATGAATATCCAATCCAGAGCCGTGAATTGCAATAAAATCTCCTAAAGCAGCTTCTGTAATACCGGTATTCAAATCGGTTACGGAAGTTACCTTGGTAAGTGTTATTGGCTTTATGTCATTATTTTCATCCGAACATGCGGATAAGGAGATTATAAAAAATAATATCCCGGTCAAGCATATATTTTTAAAACTAATCATACTTTTCATCTTATTTTTTCATTAAAGTTGTTTATAAATAGCATTACCAACCTGGATTATTCGTTTCAATATAAGGATTCGCATTGACCTCATCCAACGGGAGCGGTAACAGTAAATGTTTTTGTTCCCGTCTTTTCACGATCTCATTTTCATCATTTGTTCCGATAGCATTCATTACTTGGAGATAAATGCCCCAACGAATCAAATCTGTACGACGGATGCCTTCTGCTGCAAATTCTTTTGCGCGTTCTTCTAAAATATAAGAGCGGAATGTTTCTTTTGTATAGGGAATTTTGTTATTTCGCTCAGAAGAAAGGGTACTATTATTCCGTTTGTTCAACAAGTCTACCGTCTGCAATGCTTGAGAAGAAGGCCCATTATTGACTTCATTGTCCGCTTCTGCATAAATCAATAATGTTTCTGCATAACGCATGTAAGGCCAATTAAAATCTGCACGATTACCATCCAGAGGATAGTTAGACACTGCTGAGAATTTCATCAACTTCGAACCATACATATGTGCACCATTGGCCACTACATCTGTTTTATCATATCCATTCTCTCCTTTTCTCACATATACACTATCACGCTCAGGATAAAAATAGTAAAGCAGTTTGCCGGTGTTTTTATCATAATAGTAAGGAATGCGATGCAAAACGCCCCAGGTGATACGCTCGTCATCCCAATCATCAAACGTTTGAAGCCAATGATCTCTTTGTACATTAAACCCATTGCTCCATTCGCCGTTATATACAGGATTTGAATAGCCTAAAAAGTCCTTAGAAACGAAATTATAATAAAGGGTGCCATTTCCATCTATTGTTTGTAAGCAGAATTCAAATTCAGGACCATTTTTATAAGCTGCGCTCCATAATTCTTGCTGACTGGATGCCAGTTCGAATTCTCCTTCTTGAATCACTTCCCATGCTTTTTCTTTTGCCAACCGATAAAACTCTTGTGAGTCGAATTCTTCATAACCCGCTACTTGATCTTTTTCATGGGTAATAGGGACGGGCATCAAGCGTGAAATCGTACCATCCGGATTAGTTTTAGATCCCGGCCCTCCTTTTACAGTGATATTTCCGTTTTCCATCGAAGCAGAACCGATAGTCGCATAAACTTTAGCCAGCAACGCCTTGGCTGTCCCGCGACATACGTGTCCCTTTTTATACTCCGAATCGGCACGAGGAACCAATAGCGTTTCCGCTTCTTTTAATGTTTCAATAATATGTTCATATACATCTTTTATGGAAGCCCTAGGCTGTTCGGGGTCATTACCTTCTGAAATAGAAGTTTTAAATAGAGGAATTGGTCCAAAATGTTGAACTAATTGGAATTGTGACCAAGCCTTAAGAAATCGTAATTCTCCCAAAGCGTTATTCTTTGTTTTTTCCGGGATATTGGAGATCTTGTTTACCAGATAATAGTGATAATTAGCTCGATGAACAGATTGGCTATAATATTTATAGAAATTGTCGTTAGAGCCAGAGTTATAGAAATTACCCGCACCGATAGACCCAAACGCCCATCCGGGGCCAGTCTGATAATCGCAATCGAAATTAACCAATTCAGCGTAATTTCCCCACTCGAAAGGAAAATGTAAGGTAAGAAAAGCTCCCGAAACAAGTTGATCATAACTACCGGAAGCCGCGACATCATCTCCGGACACAAATGTAAAAGTTTCCTCTTCCAGATCGCAAGCGGTCAGCAAAAACAAACTTGCTATGAAATAGTTAAATATTTTTATAAGTTTCATAATCAGATACTTCTTTAAAATGATAGTTGAATACCTAAGTTGAAAGTACGAGCACTAGGGTAAGATGATACATCCACACCTCTACGGGACGCATCACTACCAAAACTGTTAACATCGGGGTCGTACCAATCATAATTAGTGATTGTAAACAGATTGGAAACACTTGCCGTTATATTCAGTGATGTTACGTATTTTATCGGCTGTGTCCATCTATAGCTTAAACTGACATTCTTACATCTAAGATAAGATCCGTCTTCCACATAACGATCGGAAGCCTTCAAGGCACGGGTATAGGTGTTATCTGGACGAGGCCATTTTGCATTATTCCTATTCTCCGAGGTCCAACGGGTATCCCATACAAACTTTGGCATGTTATTTCCTCCAACGAGATCAAATGACCGTAAATTAGCATTTAAAATATCATTCCCATGGGTTCCTTGCAAGAAGAAACTGAAGGTCCAGTTTTTATAAGTTAAGGTATTGGTTAAGCCATACTGATAATCAGGATTGGTATTGCCGATAATCGCTTTATCGCGATCATCAATCACTGGATCCTCATCCATATTCTTATACTTGATTTGTCCAACCATACTTTTAACTTTCGAAGCGCTTGCATTCGCGTAATATGGATCAGCTCGAACCTCTGCCTCATTATCATAAAAGCCATCTTCCACATAACCATATAAAGTGCCAATTGGATGTCCGTTTCTTCTTAGAAATATACTTTCCATACCCCAGACGACATTTGAAAATTGGTCGGCATTTAAGTTGCTGATTTCATTTTTATTAAATGAAATATTCGCGTCTACCTCCCACATGACACTATGTGTTTTTACCGGTATGAAGTTTCCGCTTATCTCTAATCCTTTATTCATTACGTTTCCGTAATTGGTGGCAATTTCACTGAATCCTGAACTCATCGGAATCAATTTGTATTGCAGCAGATCTGTTGTTTTCTTGTAATAAACATCGAAGATTAAATTTATTCTGTTATTAAGAAATGCGGCATCTAGTCCTAAGTCATATTGAGTCGTCGTTTCCCATTTTAAGTCCGGAGCAGCAGGACCTCCAAATCGTTCTTCCGCCATACCGCTGCTTAATACTCCATCATAAACATAATTGGAAGCGACAAACTTAGACCGTGTGGCGTAGGCATTAACTCCTTGATTACCCGTTTGTCCTGCACTAAGTCGAAACTTGAGGTTATCAAAGAACCCCATATTTTTAATAATTGGTTCATCAGACAAACGCCAAGCTATAGCTCCTGAATAGAAATTATTCCAACGATTCAAGGCTAGGCGGCTGGAGCCATCACGGCGTACGGAGAGTGTCATCAAATATCTATCCAATAGGTTATAATTTATACGGAATAGATATGACATCAACTGGGATTTTCCCCGGTAACTGCTGATCTCTTTATCTCCGATAGCTGCATTCATATCATTGTCCTCCGTATCATCAGTTGGAAAATTTTTAGCATTCATGGATTTACCTTTCCATGTAACTTTCTCATAAGTCATGCCTGCCACGGCATTCAAAGCATGATCTCTGAACTTTTTGTTGAACGTAAGCATTGATTCTTCTGTTAAACTTTCGTACGTACCATCAGATTTTACAGCATAACCATTGGTCGGTGATTGTCCAGCTCCAGTATAGCGATTATAATATTGATTACGTTCATCATAACTATATCCGCACCCCAGATTCTGACGAAATTTCAACCAATCGGTAAACTTAATTTCAGCAAATCCGGATGTAAATACAGAAAGGGATGACAATATATTTTTTTCCGTTTGTACCGTCAAATAGGGATTGGCTAATCCTGATGCAAAATCCTCAGAAAAGCCGGAGTCTGCTTCTGGATCGAAAACCGGGCGGGTGGGATTAAAGGAGATCGCGGAAGCGATCACACCATAATTTTCACTATTGGTGCGGGCAAAACGATTGTCTGATTTCGTAAGACTAAGATTTGAACCAATTTGTAGAAATTCATTAATTTTACGTGAGTTGTTTGCACGTGCGGTATAGCGTTTATAATAAGAATTTACAATAACGCCCTGTTGATCCAGATATCCGCCGGAATACATATAAGAACCGTTTTTGTCTCCACCGGATACGGTCAGATTGTAATCTTTACTCAATGCGGTATGGAAAATCTCGTCTTGCCAATTCGTTCCATAAAATAAAGTTCCATCTCCATTTCGGTCATACCCTTTGCGAAAATCGTCAGGGCTTGGCAAATATTCCCTTTTTAGGACTTCCATTTGACCGGTTTCCGGGTTCAGTTGTGTTGTCTCACTCCACCGTCCTGGAATGGGATATGGTAAGTTACTAGGGTCGACCCATTCTTTACCGTCATACAAATATCCATTTATGGTCAATTCATTGCGATATTCGGCATATTCGGCAGCACTTAAAACGTCGATTCTTTTTACAGGATTCGATATATTGAAATTAGAACTGAACTGCACCGTGGGTTTTCCTTCACTGCCAGACTTAGTGGTAATGATAATTACGCCGTTAGCTCCTCTGGATCCATAAATCGCTGTAGCAGACGCATCTTTTAAAACTTCAATGGATTGGATATCCTGCGGGCTGATAGTACTCAACGGATTATTGGTTTGTTTGGTTCCGTAATCTGTCGCAGGAGCTTCTCCCATGGAAAAAGGGATTCCATCTACAATATATAAAGGTTCTGTACTTGTAGTAAATGAATTCGCTCCACGGATTTGAATGTTAACTCCAGCACCCGGTGCCCCATCGGCCTGCGAAACATTAATTCCAGCTAATTTGCCTTGTAACCCATGATTAACACTTACCGGATTTGTTTTCAATAGATCTTCTCCCCTTAAAGAGGACACTGAACCGGTAAGGTCTCTTTTTTTGACAGCACCATATCCAATTACAACCACCTCATCGAGTATTTCAGGGTCTTCCGACAAGATGACTTCTACATACGTTCTTCCGTTAAGTGAAATTTTCCGCGTTTGAAAGCCAACATATGAGAATTCGATCACGGCATTCGTGTTAGGAACTGTCAGATTGAATTTTCCTTCTGCATTTGTAGTTGTCCCTTGTCGCATGTTTTCTATAATTACATTCACACCGATCAAAGCATCACCTGTTGAGTCGATTACTCTTCCACTTACCTTTGTTTGGGCGTATCCCCCAAGAGTGAATAAGAAAATAACCGTTAATATGAGTAACGTCGGTAATTGACTCTTATGCCAATCACGCAAAACTGTGTATTTTTTTCTCATGTCTTTAGAAATTAAAATATATTTTCCACTACTTGATTGAAATAATCGACCGACTGTTTTATCTGCGGTAAATTGTTTTCCCAGTCGGCTTCATATTCTATCGTAAAATAGCCCTTGAAATGTTGCCGCTTGAGCTCCTGCATCATATTCTTTACATTCAGGACACCTGTTCCCCATACCACATCTTCCAGGGTCCCGGCCTCTCCTTTAGGGGCAATATCCTTAAAGTGCAACGAAACGATTCGTCCTTCCAATTGTTTGAGGGCCGATACAGGCTCTATGTTCATCCTCTTGTAATGCCCTACATCGGCACAAGCGCCTAACAACGGAGCTCTTTGACCGATGTTCTTCAGCAATATCTCCGGCTTCCAATACGAATTTTCATTCGGATGATTATGGGTCGCGACATTTATGCGGTATTTCTTAGCCATGGCTTCCACCACGTCCCAGTCTTCACGGGCCGGCTCGGCGCTGATAAACTCCATCTTCATCTTTTTGGCAAAAGAAAATACGGACTCCCATTCTTCCCGTTCGGCTACCCAAACCCCTGAAGAGACAATCCGGATATTCCTTTTCTTTGCTTCCTGCCTGAGCTTTTTTTGTTGCTCATCATTCAACTGGTAGCCGAAAACGTCGTCCCCGAATCCGTTCCCGAGTTTCTGACCGGGATAGATTTCGATAAAACGGATTCCCAAATCCTGCGTTTTATCCAATGATTCCATGACTGAAAACAGATGGAAAGTATACGATTGCATGGAAAGGTGCCACCCCTGTTTATCCGCCTTTGTTTGATTCTTGTGCTGCGCGCAGGCTGTACCCGATAAAAGGCACGCCAGCATGACAACGAACATTTTTGTTGTTTTCATACGATTGTTTTATTTAAAAGTTATTACTGACACTCCCTGACGAATTTTCCTGAAATCCGTCAGGGGCGTATATCCTATTTAGGCATATCGGGAAGCGAAAACCCGTTCTCATAGGTATGCCGGATCCATTCGTTTGCCATCTCCAACGCATTGAAGTCGGCAAACCGCCGGTCGAATTTCGGATCGCCGTCAATCACCGCATATTCATCCACGGTTACGATTTTGATCGTATCGTTCGGGGATATATTGGTGAAACGCATGTTCTCCCCGTCCCATTTCAACTCCCGGTGCAATCCCGAAAGCCGTACGGCCAGTACGCCCATAACCACCATTTCGTTGAAAGGCCCCGAAAATCCGAAGTTCGACGAAGCTTCCCGCCTGTTTGCCGGCGATTCCTTGCAAGCCCTTATCCAATCCTGTTCATGGGCATTGGTGTCCCAGATATTCCCGTTGCCGCCCTTGACACGCGCCAGGGTAGCTTCCGGCTGTTTAAAACCGTCCATCTTTGATGTAGGCAATAAGGTCGGATTCATTCCATAGCAACCGGTCATGATCTTCCCTTTCGTTCCTACCAAAATAATACCTCCGTTGGAATCACCCATCATCTCCCCGTCTTTCAATTCTTCCGGGCGGTCGGGAAGCAATCCCCCGTCATACCAGTAAACCGTCAATTCCGGCATGTTCACCTTTCCGGCGGCCGGGCGTGCAGGGAACCGGTACTTTACGATTTGTGCCTGGGGCGGGGAATACAGGTTGGACAACGTTGAACTGGCCGATACGCCGACCGGGTATTTCAAGTCCAGGGCCCAATACAGGGGATCCATGATATGGCAGGCCATATCCCCCAGCGCGCCGGTACCGAAATCCCAAAAGCCGCGCCAGTTCCACGGTGTGTAGGCCGGATCGTACGGGCGTTTTTTGGCCGGCCCCACAAACAAATCCCAATCCAGTGTCGAAGGAACCGGCACGCCTCCTTTGGGTTCGGGCAATCCTTGCGGCCAGATGGGCCGGTCCGTCCAGCAATGGGCTTCGTATACGTCGCCGATGATTCCCGATTTCACCCATTCGGCTACCTGCCGGCACCAGTCGAAGGAGTTGCCCTGGTTGCCCATTTGAGTGGCGACTTTGTATTTCTGCGACAGTTTTGTAAGCAGCCTTGACTCATAGACGGAGTGCGTCAGCGGTTTTTGCACATAGGTATGTTTTCCCAGGGTGATGGCATGGGCCGCCACCCCCGCATGGGTATGGTCGGGAGTGGCCACCAGGACGGCATCGATGGAGTTACCCATTTCCTCGAACATAACCCGCCAGTCCTTATAGCGTTTGGCTTTGGGGAAATCGTTGAATGTTTTCGAGGCGTATCTCCAGTCCACATCGCATAAGGCGATGATGTTTTCGGTTTTCATGTTTGCCAGGTTGCGGCGACCCATCCCCCCGATACCGATACCGGCAATGTTCAGTTTATCACTCGGGGAGGTATACCCCCGTGCCTTTCCCAATATCGTGTTGGGAACAATGGTAAGACCGGCAGCCCCTAAAGCCGCCGTCTTTAAAAAGTTTCTACGTGAATACGTTGTCATAGGGTTTAAATATAAAATTACTTTGAAAATGATTCCTTTTATGTTATTACGGTTGATTCTTTGTGCCTAAAATTGTTATCCTGATCCCATTTTTACTGTAATAATAATTATGGACAATGAACGAATGCAAATGTAGAGGATATTTATTTTATGCGCAAACGTTTTCGCAAATATTTATAGTTAATAATTATTAAAGTTTCGCCGCGGTGTTTGTCGTTGTGTTTAATTATTTATATTTGTTTGTTTATTAGATTATTATGCAACACAAAATAAATATAGTAGATATTGCACAAAAAGCAGGGCTATCAATTACAACTGTATCAAGAGTTTTGAATGGCCAGGCAGATAAATACCGAATTAGTAAAAAGACCCAAGAGAAGATTCAATTCATCGCAAATGAGTTGAATTATGTTCCGAATGAATTCGCTCGAAACTTAAGAACCGGTAAAAGTAAAACGATTGCGCTGATTATTCCTTCTCTGAAAAATCCGTTTTTTGCTGAAATAGCCAGCGTGATTAATTCGGAGGTCAGGAAGTATGATTATATCACACTCATCGGAGATAGTGACGATGATATCGAAATTGAGAAAACCGAGATATCTCAATTTACATCGAAGAATATCGATGGGATGATTATCGTTCCTTGCGGAAAGGAGTGGGAGCATTTGGTGAAAATACAGCAAGACGGATTGCCCTTGGTTTGTATCGATAGATATTTTGAAGGCTCCCCGATATCATTTGTTTCTTCCAATAACTATGAAGGTGCGTATGCGGCATCGAAATACTTGATAGAGCAGGGACATAGATCTATCGGGTGTATTCAGGGAATAAAGTACTCTACGCCGAATATCCAACGTGTAAAAGGATTCGAGCAGGCGATGTCTGATTTCGGAATTGACTCTTATACTGTAACAGGGGATGATTTTAGTGAACAAAACGGATACTTGGAGACAAAATTACTCCTCCAACAAAAAGAAAAACCTACCGCGATATTTGCTTTCAGCAATACGATAGCCATGGGGTGTTTAAAGGCCTTAAGGGAAGAGGGTGTCGATTTGCCCGAAAACATATCGTTGATAACTTTTGATGATAATCCTTACCTAAACTACATTGATCCGCCTCTTACTTGTGTGGCGCAACCCATTGAGGATATCTGCAAGATTGCCGTGAAAATTTTGTTCTCGACTATTTTGGAAAATGACAAAACGTCAAAAAACATCTTCTTAAAAACTGAACTGAAAATAAAAGGATCTGTGAAAAATATATTTCAACAATGACTTTGCCCGAGTTTTTATATATGAATTTTTTATAAGTCAATAATCATATTCGCCGGTATAATGCGATTTATATGGACGATATGATTGTTTGTTGTGTAAATAATAGCCATCTTTTTATAATTGAGACGGCGAACATTATTTCCGTATGCTTGAAAAAACGAAGACGTTTGTGTAGCATAACTTTCAGCCGTTTTGGGCATTTTGTAAGTGTACATGATGACATCGGACAAACGTTGCATATCGATATATGCATCCTTTGAGTATTTTATCCGATACATTTTTCAGCGAATACTGATTTTCGTTCCGTAATGTTTCGACATTCGCTCTTCTACCATTTCCCAGACCTCATCGTCGGAGTAGGTCTTATCATCTATTGATTCAGACATAGATAAACTGGTCGAGACCCTGTTTTGGGCGCTTTCGGTACGATATTCTTCCGAAGGTTCTTTTAGTCGGTCAGTTTCCTCTTGAGGATATTCGAATGTCACTTCTTTTTTGCCTTTTAGGTCGTTTAGGATGCAGCGGCCTTCCGGTGTTGAAATATCAATATATGCTATTACTTTGTTGTTCATATTCTATATTTAAGTCCTCTCCGAAAATGACTGTTACACGGAGAAACACAGAGACGCTACGGAGTTCTCTGAATTTTCGGAGTGCATTCATATTTTATATCAATGACAAAGATAGTTGTTTTTTCAAAGAAAAGAGAGTGTAAATATTATTTATATCGGGGGTTCCAAGTTCCATTTCTATAATCCGTATTTCTTAAATTCTTCATGGATAAAAGGAATTCCTGTAAAAGGTATTATGGGTTGGAATTTTTTGTAATTTCATCGGGTAAGAGTTTTTATTTTTTTGTTTTCAATATAAAAATAAGAGAAATATGATACATGGCAAAGCGTTGCGGATTTAAAGGTTACCCGTTATCCGCCACTTTTCGCCATCAGCAGAACGCTTGCCTTTACCGGCGTTTCGCTTGGCACTGCGAGCATGACACTTGGTCAGGACAGAAATCCGAAAGACGCCTCCGGCATGACACTTGGTCAGATCAGCGGCTCACTTGGCACAATCAGGAGGACACTCTGTCAGGACAAGAGGGCGCTTGGCGCAATCAGCGCGACACTCGGTCGGGACAGAAAGGCGTTCGACGCAACCAGCGCGACACTTGGCCTGGGAAGGAGTTCACCGGACGCCGGCAACGCCCCGCTCGAGCTGGCCAAAAGGCCAAATATAATATTCAATGGAATCCGTCAAGCCGATACCATAGGCATATTGGGTGGCTTCATAGATATTCTTGACACCCAACTTGCGAAAGATATTTATTTTATATTAATGACAAAGACAGTTTCGCTGCTTTTGTTTATTTTTGTACTTCAAAAAACAATAAATAAACAATGAAGAACGGAAAAATAAGAGCAGCCGTTGTCGGCTACGGAAATATAGGTAAATATGTATTGGATACGCTGGAAAGCGCTTCCGATTTTGAGGTGGCCGGCATGGTGCGTCGCAAGGTGTCGGATATCCCCAATGAATTGAAGAGATATAAAGTCGTAACATCCGTTTCGGAACTCGGGCAAGTGGATGTGGCTATTTTATGTACGCCGACCCGCAGCGTAGAGACTTATGCGAAAGACTGTCTTCAACGAGGCATTCATACGGTGGATAGTTTCGATATACATTCGAAAATTTTGGATTTGAAGACTTCGTTGGATGAAATCGCCAAGCAACATCAATCGGTTTCTATCATTTCCGCCGGATGGGATCCGGGAAGCGATTCGATCGTGCGCACCCTGATGGAGGCGATGGCGCCCAAAGGAATTACGTATACCAATTTCGGCCCCGGAATGAGTATGGGGCATACCGTTGCCGTAAAAGCTATCGGCGGCGTGAAAGCAGCTCTTTCCATGACGATTCCCGCCGGAACGGGCATACACCGCCGGATGGTTTACATCGAACTCGAACAGGGCGCCGATTTCGATTCGGTGGCGAATGCGATTAAAGCGGATGATTATTTCGCTCATGATGAGACGCACGTCTTTCAAGTGCAAGATGTGGAAGCGCTGAAAGATATGGGGCACGGGGTGTCGATGGAGCGTAAAGGCGTCTCGGGCAATACCCAAAACCAATTATTCCATTATGAGATGCGTATTAATAACCCGGCGCTCACAGCCCAAATGCTTGTCTGTGCCGCAAGGGCCACTTTTAAGCAGCAGCCCGGCGCCTATACGCTTATCGAAGTTCCGGTAATTGACTTTTTACCGGGCGATAAAGACGAATGGATCAAAAAATTAGTATAGCTCTTAAAAAAAAGTTATCTTTGTAACCCATAAAAATATAAACAAATATGCTTCTTTCTGTTACTTGGAATGTAGACCCCGCCATTTTTACGATTCCGTTTATCGATCGTGAGATACGCTGGTATGGATTGTTGTGGGTCATCGGCCTTATTGTTGCCGTGGTCATGGTCGGGAAAATCTTCAAGCACGAGAAGTTGCCTGAAAAATGGTTCGACTCACTCTTTATTTATATGATGGTGGGTATTATCGTCGGAGCGCGATTGGGACACTGCTTGTTTTATGAACCGGAATATTACCTCGCCAATCCGGTGGAGATATTGAAAATATGGAAAGGCGGCCTTGCCAGTCACGGCGGCGTCATCGGCATCATTATCGCCGTATGGCTTTACTCCCGCAATGTAACCAAAGAAAGCATGTTGTGGACATTCGACCGGGTGATGGTGCCTACCGGCTTTACAGCCGCCTGCATCCGCCTCGGGAACCTGATGAACCACGAGATATACGGCGGCCCCACCGATTTG
Source organism: Limibacterium fermenti (assembly GCF_041902845.1). Lineage (GTDB taxonomy): Bacteria > Bacteroidota > Bacteroidia > Bacteroidales > Dysgonomonadaceae > Limibacterium > Limibacterium fermenti. The sequence goes on along the minus strand of NZ_CP159486.1, from coordinate 2,259,953 downwards.
CCCTGGGGCTTTCGTTTTATCGATAATTTGCATGAATGGATGCTGGGAGCGGAACCGGTTTATACGGCTGCTTCGCATCCTACGCAGATATATGAAGCCCTTATTTATTTCCTCGTTTTCGGTATTACGGTATGGCTCTATTGGAAAACCGATGCTAGAAACCGGCGCGGGCTGATTACCGGTGTCGGTATTTCCATCATCTTTATTGCCCGTTTCCTTATCGAGTATGTAAAGAATGTACAGGTAGAATCGGAAATAGCGATGCGTGAGAGTACCGGGTTGATTCTCGGACAGTGGTTGAGTATTCCGTTTATTATATGGGGAGTATGGATGATCGTAAGGGCGTTGAAGAATCCTCCCTCTCCGGATGTCGTACCTGTTGCTGCTAAAAAAACGGCAAAGCGTAAATCTTCCAAATAGAAATTTAAAATAATCGATAGTGAAATATTGTAATTATAAAAATTATGTATACACCATTTGAAATAAAAAAGGATATTTTTTATGTGGGAGTAAATGACCGCACAAAGTATCAGTTCGAAAATCATTTTCTGTTGCCGAAGGGCGTAGCTTACAATTCCTATATTTTAAAGGATGAAAAAACCGTTCTTTTCGATACGGTTGATATTAGTTATTCCGATGTGTTTTTACACAAAATAAAATCGGTTTTGGGAGATAAACCGATCGACTATTTGGTCATAAACCACATGGAGCCCGATCATTCGGGAGCCATCGAATGGCTGGTAAGCAAGTTTCCCGATATTAAGATCGTTGGAAATTCCCGAACGGAAGATATGTTGAAAGGATTTTACGGCATTACGGATAATGTTATCGTTATAAAGGACAAGGAAGAACTTTCGATAGGGGAAAAGACCTTGCGTTTTTATCTTACGCCCATGGTTCACTGGCCTGAAACGATGATTACGTATGTGCCCGAGTTGCATGCGATTTTCTCGGGCGATGCATTCGGCGCATTCGGTGCGCTTAATGGCGGAATCCTCGACACGCAAATCGATCCGGAAAGATATCACGGAGAAATGATTCGTTATTATGCCAGTGTGGTAGGAAAGTACGGATCACCCGTGCAAAAGGCTTTGGAGAAGTTGTCCGAAATCGAAATCGAGGCTATTTGCTCAACTCACGGACCGGTTTGGGTCAATCGGAAAAATATCGAGAACGTGTTGGCTCTATATGATAAGCTCAGCAAATATGAGGCCGATGAAGGATTGGTCATCGCTTACGGGAGCATGTACGGCAATACCGAACAGCTTGCCGAAATCATTGCCGACTCGGCCGCGCGCCATGGCGTGAAAGACATCGTCATGCATAATGTGTCGAAGAGTTCAGAATCGCATATTCTGCGCGACATATTTAAGTATAAAGGCCTCATTGTCGGGTCTCCTACCTACAACAGCAAATTGTATCCCGGTGTGGAAAGCTTGCTTTCGGCATTGGAAAACCGTCAAATGAAAAACCGGATATTCGGTTATTTCAGTGTCTATGCATGGGCAAACGGCGCTAAAAAAGAATTGAAGGCATTTTCGGAGAAAATGGATTTCGAGTTGATCGGAGAGCCTTTCGACATGAAGCAGTCGCTCAATCCCGAAGCCATCGAAAAGGCTTGGGAGTTAGGCCGACTAATGGCCGAGAGATTGTTATCAGAAAAAGCCGTGTACATTGACAATTAGTAATTAGTAATTAGTAATCAGTAATTTGTAATCAGTAATTCGTAATTTGTAATTTGTTATTAGTAATTCGTTATTATGAGACTTATCATTCAACCTGATGCAGAAAATCTCGCATTATGGGCGGCAAATTATATTGCTGCAAAAATAAGAAAAGCGAACCCATCTTCGGAAAAGCCTTTTAAACTGGGATTACCCACCGGCTCGTCGCCTCTGGGTACCTATCGGGCATTGATACAACTGTATAAAGCCGGAAAGGTTTCGTTCGAGAATGTCATTACTTTTAATATGGACGAATATGTGGGGCTGCCCGATGAGCATCCGCAGAGCTACCACACCTTTATGTGGCAGAACTTTTTCCATCATATCGATATAAAAAAAGAAAATGTACATATCCTCAACGGAAGAGCTGACGACTTGGAGGCCGAATGCGAGGCGTATGAACAAGCTATCAAGGATGCCGGAGGAATCGATTTGTTTTTAGGAGGTATCGGCCCCGACGGACACATCGCCTTTAATGAGCCGGGCTCGTCCCTTACTTCCCGTACCCGTGTGAAAACCCTGACGACCGATACGATTATCGCCAATTCACGCTTCTTTGACAATGATGTCAATCAAGTACCCAAGACTGCTTTGACGGTTGGGGTAGGGACGGTACTCGATTCGAAAGAAGTGCTGATCCTTGTCAACGGACATCATAAGGCCCGCGCACTTTATCATGCTGTGGAAGGAGCCATTACCCAAATGTGGACGATCAGTGCCCTGCAACTCCATCGCAAAGGTATCATCGTGTGCGACTATGATGCCTGCGCCGAACTGAAAGTGGGCACTTATAAATATTTTCTGGATATCGAGCATGAACATCTCGATCCCGAGTCGTTGCTGTAGTCCAGGCCTGCACCTGAGATGACTTCCTGCCTGCCGCAACGTTAAATGAGTATTGAAATTTCAAATGTAAGGATATTATGCACCCCGTATTAGAAAAGTTTAAAGAAATATTCATTTCTGTAATACCTATTGTTGCTATTGTCTTGTTGTTGCATTTTACTATTGCACCACTCGAACAAGTCGTGTTGGCAAAGTTTTTAATAGGTGCGCTTTTCATATTATTGGGTATGCCTATTTTCCTGATAGGTGTGGATATAAGCATTACGCCGATCGGCGAGAGAATAAGCAGCAGCCTGCTGAGCATTAGCCGGCTGTGGAAGATTCTGCTGGGCGGCTTGGTTATCGGGTTTCTTGTAACCGTAGCCGAGCCCGATTTGCATATATTGGGACGTCAGGTTACGGAGGTGACCGCCGGCGGCATCAATTCCGGTTTATTGGTGATGCTTGTGTCTATGGGCGTCGGACTGTTAGTGGCGGTGGCATTGGTACGTGTATTGAAAATCATACCGCTGAATAAATTGATGACGATTATCTATATTATCATCTTTATTTTAGCCTTCTTTTCCGATTCGGAGTTTTTAGCGATCGCTTTCGATGCGGCCGGATCCACTACCGGATCTATTTCCGTACCGTTCCTTCTGGCTTTGTCCGTAGGCGCATCTAATCTTACCCGTAGTAAAGGGAATGAGGAGACCGATAGTTTCGGAATGTTGGGTATTGCTTCCACCGGAGCCATTATTGCCGTATTGTTGCAAGGCGCCTTTAGCAATACCGGCTTGACGGGAACACTCGATTTAGACGCAAGCGTCGGCGAAAACGCCTTCGCCAGTGTGTTGTCGCAAGTGGTTACGGTGTCATTCGAATCGTTTTTAAGTTTGGCGCCGGTGTTGGTACTCTTTTTTGTTGTCAATTTTTTACGATTAAAGGAATCGAAGAAGACGATCCGGACGATTATAATCGGGACGATGTATACGTATGTGGGCTTAGTGTTGTTTCTTACCGGTGTGAATGGCGGGTTTATCGATGCCAGCCGCCAAGTGGGCTTCCAACTTGCTTCCCTGGAAATGGAGTGGGTATTAGTCTTAATGGGAGTGGTATTCGGTATTGTAACGATTCCCGCAGAACCTTCGGTACACGTGCTTACCAACCAAATCGAGAATGAAACTGCCGGGGCGATAAAAGGCAATACCGTATTAGTGGCGTTGAGTCTCGGTGTGGGGCTTGCCGTTGGGCTTTCGATGTTACGCATTCTTATTCCGGGGTTGCAATTGTGGCATATTTTGTTACCGGGAATGATATTGGTCATCTTCTTGTCTTATTTTATTTCCGATATCTTTGTGGGTATCGCTTACGATTCGGGCGGGGTGGCAGCCGGGACAATGACGGCTACCTTTTTATTACCTTACGCTCAGGGAGCCGCGGAATATATGCCCAATGCGAATGTGGTTACCGACGGTTTCGGCGTGATTGCCATTGTAGCCCTGATACCATTATTAACAGTTGAATTATTAGGATTTATATATAAACTAACTATAAGACGGCAGAATAAAAAAGCTGCCAAACAAATACAAACCATAGGGGAAAGTGATTTATGATTAATTATTCGGAGTTATCGTCTCATGATGATACCTACTGCATATTAGGTATTATCGTTAACCGCGGCCAGGGTAAAAAAATATTTCAGTTTGCCCGCAGGATAGGATTCTCAAAGGCCAATTGTTTGTTGGGAGAAGGCAGAAGCAGCCGGTCGAACCGAATCCTCGAATTTTTGGCGCTGGATGAAGTTGACAAAGAAGTAATCCTTCTGGGCGTGAAGTCTCAGCAAGGACAAGAGATGTTGTCGAAACTGGAGAAAGAGTTCAATTTCGACAAGCCTAATAAAGGCATCGCCTTTATGATGCCGGTGAGTTATCCGGGCACATTCGACCGGGAATATGTCCCCGAAAGCCCTTACGTGAATGTGATGATTATCCTCAATGAGAACGTGGCCGACGATTTCGGCAACTTTGTACAAGAGCACGGATTCTCGGGCTTGACGATGATCAAGGCGCGGGGGGCGGCTTCTATCATCCATCCGTTGATGGGAATACAGGTGGAGTCGGCAAAAGTAGTGGCTATGATGATCGTGCCCCGCAGTAAGATGGAGCATTTGATTTATTTGGTATCGCAACGCTTTAACCTGGCCACCGAAAACACCGGCGTGCTGGCTGTGCAGCCTATCAGCCGCCTGGTGGGGATTGTGCAGGACGAAAAGGATGATTTATCCATGAATCCTTCCGCACCCGAACCGATCATCAAACAGATGGTGGTGGCCCTTGTGCCGCATGGCAGCGCCGAAGAGTATTTGCATAATGTCAAGAAATTGGGCGTGTCGGGAAGTACCATTATTCATTCGCGGCTGGCCAATCTGTCGCCCAACAGCGAGGGGCTTCTCCCCATTGGAATCGATGCGGAGGAAGATATGGTCATAACGCTCGCAAGCCATGAATTGGCGTCGAAAATACGCCATGAGCTATCGCGGCAAACTTTCGAAAACCAGGTGGAAAAGCCTTACGCTTTTTCATTTCCGGTAATCCGCACCGAAGGCATCCGTGCTGAAGGATTCGGCGAGTAGGCCTTTCTTACCGGGGGGATCGCTTGAAGCGACGGCCTTGGTTAATCACTGAATTTCGAATGATCTTTATAATACCCGGTAGTAAATCTACTGGGTTTTTTATTGATAATAAGCGTGGAGGGAATCTTGCGGAACTCATCGGCATTTATCCGAAGCATTTCGTTCCAGGAAGGGTAGCTGATAAGCATAAAACTGTAATGCGTATACAGGCTATCGCGATTGCTCCTGTTGCCGATAATTTTGATGCGGTTCGAAAACTTCTCTTGTAAATCTTTATACATATCCGACAATAAAGGCGAAGTGTACAGGAGCTCATGCACATCATCGATGTCAATGGTTACCTGCTGGTTGTTGATCATCAAGCGGCGGGCATAACGCAATAGAAACTGATCGGCTTCGGAGCGTATGACGATGAGCGTATGTGTAATATCGGTGAAACTGCGGTTGACGAAAATGCCCACACTGCATTGGCTACGTTCCACGAAATAGCGTGTTTTGTCTTTCATCAGCATACTCGGATAAAAGACGATGCGGCTTCGGAACAAGCGGTTGGCCAGCCCGTTGAGCCAGCGGATATTTTTAAAGATCGATGCTTCCTTGAAAGGCGGCTCTTCGGATAATGACAGTCCGCCACCGATAAGAAGAAAATCGTATTGTTTTTCGTTGACAAACCGCACCACATCGGCTTCGAGATCGTCGGTGACGCCGTATTCGGTATGGATGGGGATATTTAAGTGCTCGGCTTGGGAAAGGACCGGACGGAAATTTTCTTCATAGAAATTCTCTTCATACATAGGGTTCACATTCGAGCCGACCGTAAAATGGAATACCGTCACATCCAGGAAATTGCGCATGCTTTCGAAAACGGTCTTTGCCACATTGAGCATCAACTTGCCATTGTAGGCATTTCCCAAGGCGATGGCCGTACGGAAAGTGCCTTCGACTTGGCGCGGCGTGAGATGCGTGTGGGGATGCCGATTGGGAAAAAGGCGGTTGATAATGCCCAGGCTCGGCGAGGTCATAAAGGTGGTCACCAGAGCCATAATCACCATCATGGCAAACACTTCGGGTGTGAGTATGCCCAAGTCGTACCCGATATTGATTACCACCAGTTCCATGAGTCCCCGGGTGTTCATGAGCGCCCCCACAATTAGGCTCTCGCGCCAACTCTGGCGCCCTACGTAACGGGCGGCGAGCGAGCTTCCGATAAATTTTCCCATCACCGCCACTAAAATAATCCATCCGGTCACGATCCAGAGTCCGGGCTCATTGAGAAGCCCAATTTTCGTTCTTAATCCCGTATATACAAAAAACAAAGGAAGCAATAAAACCGTCGCCACATCTTCGACCTTCTCGACAAAGACGTGGCGGAACGATTTGTTATCGGGCATGATGGCGCCTGCCATGAATGCCCCGAACAAAGCGTGTATGCCAATGGTTTCGGTGGAAAAAGCCGATGCGACAAGCACCAGAAAAAAAATGGCTACGACCGATTTATTCAGATTTTCTTTGGTGTTGTGCAATTCGCCGATGCGGTTCAGGAAAGGTTTGACGACCTTTATCATCACAATAACGTATAGTACCGCGAAGAGCACGGTGTAAAGCGAACTTCCCACCGATCCGGCCTTGACAATGGCGATGACTACGGCCAGCACGCACCACGCCGTGATGTCGTCCACCGCCGCGCAGGTAAGCACAATGGTACCGAGTTTGGTTTTATTGAGACCCTTTTCCTGTACGATACGCGCCAGAACCGGAAAAGCGGTGATGCTCATCGAAATGCCCAAAAACAGGGCGAACGAAAGAAAAGGCACGTTAAGGGGGGCAAAGCTTTCGTAAAGGAAATACGCCAGCCCCATGCCCAGGGCAAAAGGGAAGATAATACTGGCATGACTGATAACGATGGCTTCGTGGACTTTGGTTTTCAGCACTTTCAGGTCGAGCTCCATTCCCACGACAAACATAAAGAGAATCAGCCCCATGTTACTAAGCATTTTCAGGTTGTTGAACGAATGTTCGGGGAAGAGGGTGGTATAGAATTCGGGAAAATAGGCGCCGATGAGCGAAGGCCCCAACACAATTCCCGCGATAATCTCACCGATGACGGTAGGTTGTCCTATTTTATTTGCTAACCAGCCGAAAAGGCGTGCAACAAGTATTATGGCGAGTATTTGAGCCAACAGGATAGCGAGTGGTTCCGAGTAATTGAGCACGATAGTGTGCAGGAATTCTTGCCATTGTGTCCGGTCTGTGTGTGGAAGAATTACGTTGCGGTCGGTTTCCAGCAGCGAGCCTTTGGTCGCAATCCAATACATGAATAAAGCGCCTCCTCCTATTATTGTGCTATAAAATAGTATGTTACGAGTTCTTTTTTGCATGTAGTCCTTTCTTTGTGAAACGGATTCAGAAGTGTTCTCTGACCAAAATTTATGCAAAGGTAAAGAATTAACTTTAGTATAGGCGTTTTTTTACTGAAAAGTTAGCTGTTGATGGGGGCTTTCGCTTATGTCAAACGATAGAAAGCCGTGACGGGCAAGGTTAACTCCTGGAGGGTGTGTCGGGATATATCCGAATTTTTTGAACTTGCCAAAGCCGGTGCGGAACTTTTAAATCGATATTTTCTTGTTTTATGAGGAAGATATTGTTACTTTAATTTTACAGGTTATCTTTTTGTTAAGAAATGTGCGCTTTTTCGCCAAAGCTCTAATGTCATGACAGAAAAATATTCCCGATATTATAAAAACAATAATTATTAAATTATGGCAACAGTAAAAGTGAAATTCCGTCCGTCGACGGTAAAGGGTAAGGCTGGGACTATTTATTACCAGTTATGCCATCACCGCAAAAACCTACAGATTACTACCCGGATCCATTTATTTCCGGAACAGTGGGATGCGGAGAGAGGAAAAGTTGTATTCTTATCAGACAACGAGGGTTCTCTTAGGACATATCAACATCAGATAGAAAATGATATATCTTTGTTAAATCGCATCATTCTTCAATTGGATGAGCGGCCTGAAGAATACCAATTATCCGACATTGTTGCAATGTTTCGTTCTCGCGGAGCGCAGATTTCCGTGTTATTTTATCTCGAGAGGCAAATCACGCGCCTTCAAGCAGACCGGAAATTGGGTACGGCACGCAATTATAAGCGTACCTTCAATAGTTTTTCTTTGTTCCTCGGGGGACGGGATCTTTCTTTTGCCTTGTTTAATGAAGGGCTCATTTTGGAGTACAGCGATTATCTTAAGGAGAGGAAGGTCGTTCGCAATACCATCTCTTTTTATATGAGAAATCTAAGGTCGGTGTATAATAAAGCGGTACGGGAACAAATCATTGAACAATCTTTTCCTTTCCGGAATGTGTATACAGGAGTCGATCGTACGTGTAAACGTGCCGTTGGAGAGGATATTATCATTCGGTTGCAGAAGCTGGATTTACTCTTTTCGCCATCCCTATCCTTGACACGCGATTTATTTGTTTTCAGTTATTGTACCCGAGGGATGGCCTTTGTGGATATGGCCTATCTGCGTAAGCAGAATATTATAAATGGTATGATTTCTTATATCCGTCATAAAACCGGGCAACGGCTGACTATCCGTATAGAACCGTGCATAAAATCCATAATAAAAAAGTACGAGAAAAAAAACCGTGATTGTGTGTATGTCTTTCCTATTCTGTATTCCGAAAATCCTGAAGAAGCCTTCAAGCAATATCAGACCGCGTTGGGATATTATAATCGGAAATTAAAACGATTAGGAGAATTGGTCGGTTCGGAAATGCCGCTGTCTTCTTATACTTCACGTCATACCTGGGCAACGATGGCTCGTAATTACAATGTACCGATATCGGTCATCAGCGCCGGTATGGGACATACTTCCGAAAAGACAACACAAATATATTTAGCGTCACTGGAAAATTCGGTAATAGACCGGGCAAATAAGGAAATTCTCGCAAAATTGAATGCGAACATTTCTAAATAAGAGACCTTAAACACGTTTGCAAAGCTATAAAAAATAAAGTTCGTAAACAAATCTTCTAAAAAATAATTAATGAATAATTTCATCTTTTCTTTTTCGGAATGTTGATAATAACGTCATTGCACCTATAAGTGGGAAAGAAATATAAATAATGAATCAATACCCTTAGAGATGTGGGCTTAAAAAAAAACACTTTTTCTTTTATGTTTGCCCGATCAAAAGACTTATAAAAATAGAAAAAATCAGTTATATATTGATTGCATATAACTGATTTTTAATTTTTTCCGTAAATATGTCGTCTCTTATTTAGAAATGTGATAAATGAGTTTCTATTAAATAAACACTCTATTTAATAGTTTGATATACACGGTATTGAATGATATCCGAGGAGCCGTAAGTGTGTCCTGATAGAGAAAAACAACAACAAATTGTAAAGCAGCAATCATATCATCATCATCGTATGGATAACAACAATCTTGAAATTCCTGTTTGGTTTGCCATGAGCGCTCCCTTTTGCCGGGAGTTGAAAGCGCAACAATTACTGGATAAGCGTTGCATAGAAAGTTTTATTCCCATGCGCTATGATGTCGTTGCAAAGAAAGGCGGAAAGAAAAGCCGTGAATTAGTGCCGGCGATTCATAATCTCTTGTTCGTTAGAACAACCCGCTCGATTATACAGGAGACGAAAAGGGAGATTTTATTTCTGCAATATCTTACGCAGGCGGAAAGAGGAAAAAATATCCCGATTATTGTTCCGGAGAAGCAAATGCAACAGTTTATAGCCGTATCCGGAACCAATAATGAACAGTTGATTTATCTGAAACCCGAAGAGATCAACTTGAAACGGGGAACTCCTGTCCGCATTCACGGCGGCGCTTTCGACGGCGTAGAAGGCATCTTTGTAAAAGTCAAAGGAATTCGAAGCCGTCGGGTAGTCGTCCTTATAAAGGGGGTTACAGCGGTCGTTACCGCAGAAATCCAATCCGATCTGATCGAAGTTCTATCCGCGCAATAGCTTCGGTGTCTTTAGTCTTCTGTCTTTAATTCTTCTAGCAACAATGTATTGGATTATTATTATTTGTCTATCAATCGCAATTTGCGCTTGTCTGTCCGGAATGCTTATTCCCCAAATCGCCGCCATTTGCTCCGTGAAAAAACTGTTCGACGTTCCGGATGGGCGTAAGATTCATCAAGAGAATATTTCCCGTCTCGGCGGATTCGCCTTTGCCCCGGTGATTTTTTTCGTTTTTGCTCTATTGACGGGACTCAGTTTTGTTTTCGGAAGACCTGATATTGTCATGGCTGCACAGAGCGAGGCATCCGTCTTGTCTTTGTCCTTCTGTAGTCTCCTCATTCTGTATGTGATGGGAATTGCCGATGATTTAGTCGGCGTTCGTTTCCGTTCCAAATTTGTCATGCAAATTCTTTGCGGTGTTCTCCTGGCTATGGGAGGCATCCTCATCGACAATTTTTATGGAGTGTTTGGAGTAGGCCTGTTGCCGCAATGGATTGCCTATCCGTTCACGGTTGTGCTTATCGTCTTCATCATCAATGCTCTTAACTTGATTGACGGCATCGACGGACTTGCTTCCGGATTGAGCGTGGTGGCATGCCTCTTCTACGGCTTTATTTTTTTCCACTTGCAACACTATCTTTTCGCGATGCTGGCATTTGGGACATTGGGCGTACTAATTCCTTTTTTCTATTACAATGTTTTCGGTAAAGCGGAAGAAGGGAAAAAGATATTTATGGGCGATACGGGAAGCTTGACCATCGGCCTTATTCTGAGTTTGCTCAGTATCAAACTGGCTCAATCCATTCCCGCCGATGGCACGGCTTTGTTTAATCCGTTGATGGTGGCTTTCTCGCCGCTAATCGTCCCGTGCTTCGATGCGGCAAGGGTCTTCTTTCATCGCATCTGTAACGGGAGGCATCCTTTCAAGCCCGATAAGAATCATATCCACCATAAACTGCTTGCGATTGGCCTGTCCCAACGGTCAGCGAGGATAATCCTCGTGTCGGTAGCTATTGTCTATCTAGTGGGGAATATCGTTTTGTCGCGCTATGTAAATGCAACATTCCTGCTCATAGGGGATCTCGTTGTATGGATTGCGGGTACTGTCTGCTTAACGCATGCCATGGTAAAACGAAATAATAAACTCACCGTCACTCAGAAACAATTCAATAAGTAAATAACAATATTCATTTTTTATGATGCGAATTAGAAACATGCTCTTCTTGCCGCTCGCTGTTTTTCTTTTATACTCGTGTGGCTCCTCAAAAAACATTTCCTACTTTCAGGATTTGCCTTCGGGCGAAAGTGAACGGCAAATGATGATTCCAAGCGAGATTAAAATCCGCCCGAAAGACAAGATATCCATCATCGTGAATAGTAAGGATCCGTTATTGGCCGATTTATTTAATCTGCCTATATTATCCCGGCAGATAGGGCTTTCTTCCCTGACATCTTCTTCCGGTAGTAATTATGGGATTTCCGGCTATACGGTAGACGCGGAGGGGACTATCGATTTCCCCGTATTGGGAAAAATCCGTGTGGAAGGAATGGATAAACAGGAAATCAGCGCATATATAAAGAATGAGTTGATAGAAAAGAATCTGGTGAAAGATCCGGTGGTTACCGTAGAGTTCCTGAACCTGACGTTGTCGGTGTTGGGAGAAGTAGCCGAGCCCGGACGGTATTCGATCGACCGGGACAAGATTACGTTACTGGATGCGTTGAGTATGGCGGGCGACCTGACCATTTACGGAAAACGGGAGAACGTATTGGTCTTACGGGAAGAAAACGGAGTGAAAAAGGCTTTCAGGGTGGATATCCGCTCGGCGGAACAATTATTTTCGTCGCCGGTGTATTATCTGCAACAAAACGATGTGGTATATGTGGAACCGAACCTTACGCGGGCGCGACAATCGACCGTCAACGGCAATAATGTCGTTTCCACGTCTTTCTGGTTATCGATCGCTTCGTTGCTCGCAACCATCACGGTCCTTTTTGTTAAATAATCGGTAAAAAACTATGGCTCTTTCTCAAAATAATAATGTGAAGCAAAAACAACCCGAAGATTTCATTCGGATACAGGATCTTTTTTATCTCTGTCTTGCCAAATGGCGCTGGTTTGTGTTGTCTCTTTTCGTCACACTCGGCATTGCCGTGTTATACCTGCTTACCACCCCTGCGGTGTACACCCGTTCGGCCTCTTTGTTAATTAAAGAAGATAGTAAAGGAAAATCGATGGCCGGCGATGTGTCTTCATTGTTTTCCGATTTGGGATTATCGCAGGCTAACGTCAATGTCAATAATGAACTTATCGCCATCCAATCGCCTGCCGTCATTTTGGAAACCATAAAACGATTGCATATCGATGTCGATTATCAAATCAACGGCCCTTTCCACCGGAAAACGTTATATGGCTCAGAACTCCCGGTGAGAGTTGTGTTTGCCGATTTGACGGATAAGGAAAATGCGAAACTGACCCTTCGGGTATCGGAAGACAGCACGGTGGTTCTTTCCGATTTTGTATGGGGTGACGGCAGCAAGAGCAGCAAGGCCATCGACACCCGTTTAGGAACTATCGTGGATACTCCGTTGGGAAAGTTGTCGGTAATGCCCACATCGCATTATACAAACGAAACATCCCCTCTTATTTACGTTTCCCGTACCAATCTGTATAGTGCGACCAATGCCTGCAAGGAAGCTTTAACAATATCGTTGAGCGATGAAAAAGTAACGGTAATCGACTTATCGTATAACGATGTTTCCACACAACGCGCCGAAGATGTCATTAATACGTTGATCGCCGTATATAAAGAGAACTGGATAAAGGATAAAAATCAGATTACCGTCAGTACGTCCATGTTTATCAACGACCGTTTGAAGGTTATCGCAACCGAACTCGGCGATGTGGATGAGGATATCTCTTCATTCAAGAGTAAGAACCTGCTGCCGGACGTGGAAGCGGCATCGGGCATGTATATGGAGCAGTCGCGCGAAACGAGTAATCTGCTCTTATCGTTAAAGTCTCAATTATCCATGGCAAACTATATACGCAATTACCTGACCGGGCCCGCCTATACCAATCAGTTACTTCCGGCGAATTCGGGTATTGAAAATTCGGGTATTGAGAGTCAGATTTCAGAATACAACACGCTACAGTTACAACGGAATAACCTGTTGGCGAATAGCAGTGAGCAAAACCCGTTGATAAAAGACCTTGACCAGTCGCTTGAGTCGATGCGTAAGGCGATTGTCTCTTCCATCGATAATTTAGTGGTCACGTTAAACACACAGACGGCGAATTTGCAAAAGAGCGAGCAACAGACGACGGCTCAGATTGCCGCCAATCCTGACCAAGCCAAATATTTGCTCTCGATAGGGCGGGAGCAGAAAGTGAAAGAGGCTTTGTATTTGTTTTTGCTTCAGAAAAGGGAAGAAAACGAGCTCTCGCAGGCTTTTACAGCCTACAATACCCGTATTATTACCCCGCCTTACGGATCATTAGGACCCACAGAGCCTCGGAAGAGCTTCATCTTATTGATCGCTTTGATTACGGGATTATTGATTCCTTTCATTGCCGTTATTACAAAAGAACGAATGGACACCACCGTTCGGGGACGAAAAGATCTGGAAAACAGTACTCTTCCTTTCCTCGGAGAAATTCCGCTTTATCAACCGCAAAAGCGTAACCGGCGGTTCTGGAAAAAACAACCCGAAATAGAGGCCATCGTGGTGGAGGAAGGCAGTCGCGATGTCATTAACGAAGCTTTCCGTGTAGTGCGTACCAATCTGGAGTTTATGGACGGTAGCGGAGAGCCGGACTCGAATGTGCTGATGTTGACTTCGTTCAATCCTGGTAGCGGAAAGACCTTCCTGACCATGAATATGGCCATCAGTCTTGCCATTAAGGGGAAGAGTGTGCTCGTTATCGACGGTGACTTGCGTCGTGGCTCCATCTCCGATTATGTGGACACGCCTAAAATCGGGCTAAGTGACTATTTGGGAAAACGGATCGATACTCCCGAAGAAATAATTGTCGTCGATAAAAAACATCTTACCCTGCATATTTTACCCGTGGGAACCATTCCTCCGAATCCTACTGAGTTGCTGGTGGAGGAACGCCTCAAAGAACTAATTAACCGGATGCGCAGCCGGTACGATTATATTCTTATCGACTGTCCTCCCATCGATGTGGTTGCCGACACGGCGATTATCGAAAAACTGGCCGATAGAACCATCTTTGTGGTCAGAGCGGGATTGTTGGAGCGCAGTATGCTGGTCGAACTGGAGAAAATTTACAACGAACAAAAATACAAAAACATGTGCGTTATCCTGAACGGTACGACCGGTAACGGCGGACGTTACGGATATGGATACCGTTACGGGTACAAGTACGGCTACCATTACGGCTCCGAAAAGAAAAAGACTTGGTGGGGAAACAAAGGCTAAACTACGAACTACTAATTACAAATTGTAAATTACTAATTACTAATTACTAATTACAAATTACGAATTACGAATTACGAATGAGGTTGATCGGGCGATTGTATTCGCTTAATAAAGAGGCTTTCTTTGAGGGGTTCACCGATTATCATTCCCATATCCTTCCGGGAGTGGATGACGGCGTACAGACTCTGGAGCAGTCGTTGGAAATACTGGATTGCTACGAACAACTCGGTATCCGGATTGTCTGGCTAACCCCGCATATCATGGAGGATATCCCGAATACGACGACACATTTGCAAGAGCGCTTCGCCTGTTTGCAATCTGCTTATCGGGGAAAGATCACCCTTCATCTGGCGGCGGAATACATGCTCGACAATCTTTTCCAAGAACGTTTTAAGAGACATGACTTGCTTCCATTGGGCGAAAGAGGCAACCGTTTGTTAGTCGAGACTTCTTATCTCTATCCGGCGATGAAGTTCTATGATACGTTGAGAAGGATAAAGGAAAAAGGATATTATCCCGTGCTGGCGCATCCCGAACGATATAACTATATGGGAGAGCGGGGCTACAAGACATTAAAAGAGATGGGAGTAAAATTCCAACTGAATTTGCTTTCGTTGGACGGAATGTATGGCAAAACCGTACGTAATAAAGCCCGGTGGTTGTTGGATAACGGTATGTACGATTTAATCGGAACCGATGTGCACACATGGGAGGCTTGTAAACAAGTGAAAGAACTGTCTTTGTCAAGCCGGACGTTAAAGAAGCTTTCTGTCTTTAAAACAAATGGTCAATAACAAAGGCCGCAATTCTACGTATTACTACGCTTTGTATACAATATAAAAAGCAAACATGATAAGCGATAAAACGATTTTAGTAACCGGAGGGGCCGGCTTTATCGGTTCCAATCTGGTTGAAACTCTTTTAGGGGCCGGAAACAGGGTTATATGTCTTGATAACTTCTCTACAGGGAAACGGGAGAATGTCCAACCGTTTCTCACCGACTCTCGTTTCAGGTTAATCGAAGGCGATATCCGGAATATAGAGGATTGCCGGAAAGCGGTAGATGGGGTCGAATATGTATTACATGAAGCGGCCTTGGGCTCCGTGCCCCGATCCATTAAAGACCCGGTAACGACGAATGAAGTCAATATTTCCGGATTTCTGAATATGCTGGTTGCTGCGCATGACAAAGGCGTAAAGCGTTTTGTGTATGCCGCCAGTTCTTCGACCTATGGCGACAGTAAACATCTTCCTAAAGTGGAAGACGTTATCGGGCGGCCGTTATCGCCCTATGCTGTTACTAAGTATGTGAATGAACTGTATGCCGATGTATTTGCCCGCACGTATGGCATGGAATGCATCGGATTGCGTTATTTCAATGTTTTCGGACGCCGTCAGGATCCGAATGGAGCATATGCAGCCGTCATCCCGTTATTTGTTAAGAAACTGATCGCGCATGAGTCGCCTGTTATTAATGGTGATGGCGAGTATAGTCGTGACTTCACCTATATTGATAATGTGATTCAAATGAACCTGCTGGCGATACAAACGGAAAACCCGGAAGCCGTCAATCATGTGTATAATACCGCTTTTGGCGAGCGAACCACTCTCAATCAACTTGTCGGTTATCTGAAAGAATATCTGGCAATCTTTGATGCCGAAATCCGAAATGTGGAAGTCATACACGGCCCCTATCGCCAAGGTGATATTCCCCATTCCCTTGCGAATATTGACAAAGCAAAGACGTTACTCGGTTATCATCCCCAATACAATATACGTGCCGGACTGAAGGAAGCGGTAAAATGGTATTGGAAGCATTTATAAAAGCACACTTTAATATGAACAAACAAACAAAGATTGCCGTAATCGGGCTCGGTTACGTAGGGTTGCCTTTGGCGCGGCTATTCTCCACAAAGTATCCCGTGGTCGGTTTCGATATCAATCAAAAAAGGATAGAAGAATTAAAACAAGGCCGTGATCACACGTTGGAGGTTGAAGACGACATCCTTCAATCGGCTTTAGTCGGAGAGAATCCTTATGGAAGCCTTACTAAAGGCCTTTATTGCACTTCAAACCTTCATGATATTACAAAGGCGAATATCTATATCGTAACGGTTCCCACTCCCGTAGATAAAAACAACCGTCCCGACCTTACCCCTTTGATTAAAGCGAGTGAAACGGTAGCAAAAGTCATTAGTAAAGGGGATATTGTTGTTTATGAATCCACCGTCTATCCCGGCGCTACCGAAGAAGATTGCATCCCGGTGGTGGAAAAGTTTTCGGGGTTGACATTTAATAAGGATTTCTTTGCCGGCTATTCGCCGGAACGCATTAATCCCGGCGATAAGGAGCATACGGTGGAAAAGATTAAAAAGATTACTTCCGGATCTACGCCGGAAGCAGGGATGTTTGTAAACGATCTATACGCGTCTGTAATTACTGCCGGCACCCATCTTGCGCCCACCATTAAAGTAGCGGAAGCGGCGAAAGTAATTGAAAATTCTCAACGCGATATTAATATTGCTTTCGTAAACGAATTGGCAAAGATCTTCAACCGGATGGGCATCGACACGCACGACGTATTGGATGCAGCCGGTACAAAATGGAATTTCTTGCATTTCGAGCCGGGATTAGTTGGCGGTCATTGCATCGGAGTGGATCCCTATTATCTGGCGCAAAAGGCTCAAGAGTACGGCTATCATCCCGAGATCATTCTGGCCGGGCGACGAATGAATGACGCCATGGGAGAATATATAGCTTCGCAAGTAGTGAAATGTATGATTAAAAAAGGCATTTGCATTAAAAGCTCTACTGTTTTGGTATTGGGTATTACATTTAAGGAGAATTGTCCGGATATACGCAATTCCAAAGTCGTGGATGTGGTTCGTAGTTTGGAGGAATATGGCACGGCTGTTATTGTTTATGATCCTTGGGCAAATTCCGTGGAAGTAGCGCATGAGTATGCTATTGAATCGTTGAGAGAATTGAAAGCCATATCGAATAACCGCTATGATGCGATTGTCCTTACCGTAGCTCATAAAGAATTTTTAGATATAGACTGGACGCAATTCCTGAAGACTGATGGAGTCGTGTATGATGTGAAAGGAGTATTGAAAGAAACTGTAAACGGCAGGTTATGATGCAAATTTCTAAAGGACTGAAATGTATTAAGCTCACTATTATAGCCGGGGCCAGACCTAATTTTATGAAGATCGCTCCGGTTATTCATGCCATTGAAAAATTTAATGCAAAAAGAAAACAGATGGAATATCGACTGGTCCATACCGGGCAGCATTATGATAGAAATATGAGCGATATGTTCTTTGAGGAGTTGAATATTCCCGAACCTGACGTAAATCTTGGCGTTGGAGGAGGAACCCAGGCAGAACAGACTGCCGGCATTATGATTGGGTTTGAAAAGGAACTGATGGCTCATCCTGCCGATTTGGTCATAGTGGTAGGCGATGTAACTTCCACGATGGCTTGTTCCATTGTAGCTAAAAAATTACATGCGAAAGTTGCCCACATTGAAGCGGGTATTCGTTCTTGGGATTTAACCATGCCGGAAGAAATCAACCGTATGGTAACCGATTGCTTAGCTGATTACTATTTCACTACGACAGAGCTTGCCGGGCAAAATCTTAGAAACGCAGGGGCAAAGGACGAACAGATATTCTTTGTGGGTAACGTAATGATCGATACCCTGCTTGCCAATATAAATAGATTAGTGAAACCTGATATATATAATTCACTTTCTTTGAAAGAAAAAGAATATATTATGCTTACCCTTCATCGTCCTGCCAATGTGGATGAGGCGGATAAATTAAAGGCTTTAATGAATGAAATTGTTGCCCATGTACACGGTTTACCGGTTATTTTTCCTATCCACCCGCGGACGTCGAAGATATTCTTTGAGTTGGGAATTGCAGCCGATAATCTTCATATAGTTGATCCCATGGGTTATTTAGAGTTTAACTATATGGTAAAGCATGCGAAAGCCGTTATTACCGATTCCGGTGGCATCACGGAAGAAACCACTGTGATGGATATTCCCTGCATCACGTTAAGGGATAATACCGAACGCCCGGAAACCTGCACCATCGGGACCAACGAACTGATCGGGACCAATCCGAATGCTATAAAACCTGCTTTGGACAAACTTTTTGCAGGTGAATGGAAAAAAGGCGGAATCCCCGAACGTTGGGACGGTAAAACAGCGGAAAGGATTGTGGGTATAATCATATTACACACAAAAAGGTTATGATAAGATAGTAAACAGAAATGGTTAAATTCAAAGAAATAGACATCACTAGAATTGCTTCTGTTATATTAATTGTCTTATTGCATAGTTTTGCGATATATACTGGAGCATGGGAGCCGCCTGTAAAATTTCAAGCAATAGAAATATATAAATGGATCGGTTTATTATTTAGTAGTGTCGCCGTTCCGTCATTTGTATTTATAAGTGGCTTTTTGTTCAAATATCAAATAGAACAAAAAAAGTGGACATTCATAGAGTTCATAACTAAAAAAGCAAAGCGGTTATTACTTCCTGCTATAATATTTGGTACGCTTTATCTATTGTTGTATAACAAAACATATAAATTTTCAGATATTCTGGAAGTTTTGAACGGAGTAGCACATTTATGGTTCTTACCTATGTTGTTTTGGTGTTTTGTCGTGTCATTTTTTCTGTTCCGATTACCGGATAAGTATAGTTTACTGATAGCATTTCTATTTTTATTTATAGGTGGAGGATACCTGCCTTTCTGTATCAGTAGAATGTTCTACTATCTGATATACTTTGTCGTGGGAGGAATTTTCTATTCACACAAAGTTGTTGTTAAAATGACATCGAGAAAACAGATACTTGTTGGATGCCTTTTTATAATTCTCTGGATTGTTGGATTATTATTAAAAAGATTTAGTGACCCGTCATTAAATGAAATGGAAACACTCTTGATGAACAGGGGATTTCACGTACTACGAGCGATATACGGAATTGCCGGTGTAATCGTTCTATTTTCTCTTGCCTATCGCTTGAGAAATAAAAGTCTCCACTTTATTTCCCCTTTGACCAGATTAAGTTTCGGCATATACATATATCATCAGTTTATTTTGGTTTTTCTGTATTATAAAACACCCTTATCTGAGTTAGTTGGGGGCTATTGGTTACCAATAGTCGGATTTTTATTGGCTTTAATACTATCTATAATTCTCTCTCAATTAACTTTAAAAACAAGATTTGGCAGGTATTTGATAGAATGATAGATATAAAAAGGAATATCAACAAAGTTAGGAGAAGTAAAGACGGAAAGACGTTAATCTCTAACTTTGCTTACTTATCTTTACTACAGGTTATAGGTTATGTTTTTCCTCTTATTACCCTTCCTTATCTCGCAAGAGTAATTGGGATCGATAGTTTCGGAGAAATAGCATTTGCTCATTCTATAGTTGTATATTTCGAAACCTTTACGACTTTTGGATTTAATTATACTGCGGTTAGAGATATTGCAAAAAACAGAGATGATATTAACGAGGTGTCCAGAATCTTTTCAAATGTGATGTTTGCCAAAGTTGTATTAATGGTTATTTCATCAATCATCTTCAGTATTTGTGTATATACCATACCATTCTTATATGAAAAAAAAATAATTCTTTGGTTGACTTTTTTGTACATACCGGGACATATTTTGTTCCCTGATTGGTTATTTCAGGCATTAGAAAAAATGAAATATATTACCATAATGAATGTCCTGTCAAAATTAGTGTTCACTTTATTGGTCTTCGTAATTATACGTGAAAAGTCAGATTATATATATCAACCAGTATTAACTGCATTTGGCTTCTTTATGAGTGGTGTTATCTCACTACTTTTTGTGTATAATAAATTGGGTATCAAATTTATTGTGCCTTATTTTAGAGATGTATGGGATACAATTATAGGAAGCTTCAATATGTTTATCAGCCTTTTTCTCCCTAATTTATACACTAATTTCTCGGTTACCTTATTAGGTATATATGAAGGTTCAGTTGCAACAGGTATTTATTCAAGCGGAAAAAGATTTGTTGATTTATGTGATCAAATTACGGGTGTTTTATCAAGGACTTTTTTCCCTTTTTTAGCCCGGAGAATTGATAAACATAATTTATATGTAAAAATTAGTGGCTCTTTAAGTATAATTATGGGAATTTTATTGTTTTTAGGAGCAGATTTATTAATTAAAGTCTTTTATACATCAGAATTTAAAGATGCTGCAATTATTCTCCGAATTATGTCAATAGCTCCCTTCTTCCTGTTTCTAATGAATACATATGGACCAAACTATTTAGTTTTAAAAGGGAAAGAAAATATATTAAGAAACATAATCGTCTTTTGTTCAATTGGAGGTTTTATTTTAGCTTGGATAGCTATTTCCCATCTTAGTTATATCGGCGTTGCAATAACAGTTACGGTAGTTTGGGGAATAAGAGGTCTCTTAACTTTGTACTATGCAAATAGATTAAAACATAATAAAGACAATATTCTATCTCAATAGGCTCTCAAAAAACTTATATATTATATGAGTTAAGTGAATTTATATTTAGAAAATTCCACATTAATAAATAATTCTCCAAATAACAATGACAAAATATATTAAATACAGTGTGATAGTGCTATTGATTATTCTCCCTATTACAGATCTGATTTTTAAAACCAGTGAAGCGATAGGAGAAGAGCCAAATCGGTATTCTTTTTACATCCGAATAGCCGCATTGCTATTGATAGTTTTTTTTCTGCTATGGAATATCAATCATTTCATTAATATTTTCAGAAACCCTGTTGTGGGGGCAATGGGAGTGCTTTTGGCGTATATTTTAGGCCATTTTTTATTTACCTATGAAGAAGGAGAAAGTATTGTTTCCATTGTAAAAATAAGTTATGTTTTTATCGTTTTCTTTTTCTTTTACCTGCTTGCCCTTAGTGATACCATCAGAGAAACAGATATTCGATGGCTGTACGCATTGATGATCGTTATTGTCTTTTTGACTATTTTGCAGTTTATTCCTTTACGGGCAACATTACGATCTACAGGGTTGGCGGGTATGGCCGATAATAAAGGCTATACGTTAGTTAGTGCCTTTCCGACATTATTATTGTTTTACAAGAAAAAAACATTCCCATTTTTAATAGGATTAGTCAGTATAGGAGTTCTAATAGCTGGGAAACGGGGAGCAATACTATGCTTGCTAGCGTCGGCATTGACAATGTGTGTTTTTATGAGAAAAGAGAACAGAAGATTAACATTCACAACATTCCTATATGGCTTGCTTGCATTGATAGGTCTTGTTTTCTTACTCTCCTATTTTAATGAATATATATCGGTAGCTTTTGAGAGGATATTTGCGATAACCATAGATCATGGTTCGGGGAGGGATTATCTTTACCAAAAATATTGGTCAGGTTTCTGGAATTCAGATAACTTTCATTTTATTTTCGGACATGGATTATTTGGAGGAATAAAATATTTAAATATTTCGATAGTCGCTCATAGTGACTGGTTAGAAATATTATATGATTATGGGATTGTAGGGGCTTTTCTTTATCTGAATGTGTTTATACAATTATTTCGGTATCTGATATCTGGATTGCCGCGTCAGAATAAAGTATACTATTATGTTTTGTTGGGATTTATTTTAATGCTGTTTATTAGGTCGTTTATTAGCGGTACATTTTTAATGACTGTTGAAACCATTTGGATTTATATTTCGGTTGCGTTTGTTCTTGGAAAAGTAGATAACATGATGTATAAAGAATTAAATTTTGCCATATGATAAATCTTGATACTATCGTACGAAAATTGTTGAACAAATTGTTTCATATTCGATGTGAAAAGTATTATCTATTTGAGATTACTATTGTTACAGATAAGTTGAATACTCCTTTATTACCAACTCCATACAAAGTCAGTGAAATAACTGAAAAGAATATTCAAGAATACGATTTTTCATTATTTGCCGATAAGTATCCGCGATTTGTCGAACGTATTCATAACGATAGTTATAAGTTTTATGTTGTATTGGACAAAAGAAAAGTTTGTTATTATACATGGATTTCCCTTACGCATTTTATCTTTCCAAGATATGTGAAGGAAGTAAGGAAATTAGATGTGGATACAGCTTTTTTGTTCGATAGTCAATGTGCTAAAGAGTATCGCGGAAATGGATTCCATTCTTACATGAATATTTTTCGGTTGCAAAAAATAAGTGAAGCAAATAAAACCAAAGCACTCGGATTAATACTTGCCGGAAATATGCCAGCATTGAAAGTACAATTAAAAAGCGGAATGAAGATAACGCATATTATCTCAACATTCTATTGTGATTGGCTAAATATTAATAAAATAAAATTTACTAAGTATGAAGGTTGATAGGGAAATATTTTTCAATTTAATAAATGAATTTCAATTTATTCCTTTATATCAAAGTGAAGGATATTTCAAAACAAAATATTCTGGTTCTAAAAAATATGATTTCCATGTGAATCATTTAGGTAATCCTTCTATTGGATGTTGGGGATATGTGATTAAGATTCCGTTTGTTGGTAATCTATTTTATGTGGAGTCATTGGTATATCGTGATACAGAAAGAACTTCACTCGTCAATTTTTTACGAGAACTTGTATCAAACGGATTGTACAGTATAATCAATCTTAACGATGATAATATTTATAATCCTTATGTGGAGCAATCGTTCAGAGAAGCTGGATTTCGAAGACCGTTAGGGCAATGGGGAACCGCCCTGACAGTTGTTGTCGATTTAAAGGATTTGAAGCCATACAAAAGTAATTGGAAGAAAAATATAGGAAAAGCCGCGAAAATACCCGGTCTCTCATTTCAAGAAATAAATACCCCGAGCGATAAATTGTTAGATGATATTGCTCAACTTTTTATCGAGAACTCCGAAATAAAACAGTTGTCGTACCATTATACTCTGGCAGATTTATCAGCATTTATGTCGGATAAAAAATATAGATTATACACAGTCAATATTAATGGAGAAATTATAGCAGCACGTATTATTTTTGTTAATAAGCAATATTCCTATGACGTGAGTACGGCTAATGGACGCAAAAGCCGCGAATATAGGGGAGTCACACATTATTTGTGTAGTAAAATTTTTGAAGAACTACAATCAGAAGGTGTTGTTTTTTTTGATTTTAGTAGAATTCCTACCGGACGTAAAGGGGCCGAGGGAGTTTGTTTATTCAAAAGCGGCTCCAATGGCGTATTGGTCCAGTATAACGGATATTGGTTATATACAAAGAAAAACTGTTATAGATACATGATGTACTTTATCAATAAGTTTATTCGGAAAAAATATGAATATTAGAATATTATTGGGTGATATTGTAGGATATTTCCTTCTGTTGTACTGGAAAATATTTGAAAAAAGGAAATTCAATTTCAAAATGCAATTGCTTTCTGTTTATTTTCATAATCCTCAAAAAAAAGTTTTTGAACATGCAGTTAATTTCTTGCATCACAACGGGTATCGATTTATATCTACGGAGGAATTATATTTAATCATAAATTCAAAAACTAAATTAAATACTAAAACAGCTTTGATAACATTGGATGATGCCTGGATTGGGAATCTTACCAATGTGATTCCATTCATTGAACAGCATCGTATTCCTATAACTATTTTTACGGCCACAAATCCCCTAAAAGACGGAGTGTTATGGCTTAATTACTTTCGTGATAAGACATTGTTGCACCAATATGAAACTATTTTTCCAGAGTTGAAACTTTCTAATCCAAAGAAACTTTCAACTGCATGTCGAAATGAAATTTGGAAAACGCTTCGAGGTAAGAAAAAATATACAAGGGAAATTATGACAGAAGAAAATATTCAGGGACTTTCCAAAAGTAAATATATAACCATTGGTTCACATACGGTATCTCATCCTATATTACCAAACTGCGAAGAAAAGGAACTCCGATATGAATTGTCTGAATCTAAACAAAAATTGCAGGAAATGCTGCACTCTGTAGTTAATAGTTTAGCATATCCCAATGGCGATTATAATGATGACGTTATTGAGGAATGCAAGAGAGCCGGTTACATAATGGCATTCACTACAGAGCAGAGATTATTAGATATAGAGAAAGATTCCTTGTATAAATTGCCTCGTTATAGTGTGCCGAATGAATTTGGTAAATATGAATCGATTGCAAGAGCCCTTGGATTATGGAATAAATTTCTTTCATTATGATTGTTATTAATTTTGTGGGCGATATTAGTCTTAACAACAGATATGAAGAGTTGTATCGCAAGGGGATTAGTCCTTTTAGTAAGATAGAACCCATATTCAGCCATTCAGATTATAATATTGGAAATTTAGAGTGTTTATGCGACGATAAAGGAGAAGTTAATCAGTTAAAAAAACCGAGATTGAAAACAGCTCCCGAGGTTTTACAACTCTTATCTCCTCTAAGATTTAATATGTTAAACCTTGCGCATAACCATATATACGATGCCCGTGAAAGTGGAATAGAGTGTACTTGTTTGAAAATAAATGAACTGGGAGCTGATTATATTGGGTATAATTCTAATAGACAGATTCCATCGTTTATAAGATATATAACGGTAAAAGGGAAGTTATTCGCAATAATTTCGGCTGTACATCCTGATACGAATCCTCATATTCCTGAGGATGTAACACTTAATTTACCGAGTTACTCTAAAGAAATTTTATTAAAATATATAGCTGAGGCAAAAAGTAAATCTGCTTTTATAATACTTTTCCTACATTGGGGTGGGCGTGTGGAAGAAGGATTTATACCTGATTGGTATCAAATGCAAGATGCTCATAATTTTGTAGACAAAGGTGCTGATTTGGTGATTGGAGGACATTCGCATACTGTACAACCTTATGAGGTTTATAAAGGAAAATATATATTTTATAGTTTAGGGAACTTTTGTTTTGATGATATAGAAAATGAAGGCATAATGTATCCTATTGGTCGTTTTCGAAAACGTCGGGGTATTATTGTAACGATAATGGTGAATGAGCATAATGATTCTTATACAATAAAAATTATTCCGGTAATTAACCGTAGGTGCTATATAATCCCTTATGCTGGTTATCGATTAAACATGCTGATTCGGAATGTGTATTTCTATTTGATAAAAAATCACAGATGGTTATGGAGGATTAATTTTAAGTTATTCAGAAAGTTAAGCCCTTTTTATCTATATATATTTGAAAATACAGATTCCTTGTCTGTAAAGTTCTCTAAATTCAGCATGGCTAAAGTATTAAAACACTTACGAAAATAATATGTTATGGGACGGAACATCTATTTGCTATTAAATTATAAAGGAGGTTTTGGTAATAAGTATAATGCTATTCCTTATCATTCCGGATACAATAAAGAAGAACTATCGAAACAATTTAAAGTGAGGGATTTTAATGTTATATATTTATATCCTTCTCAGTTAGATATGAGAGATAAAGCACTCAATGGACAGCTGATACTTTATTCTTCAATGGAAGACCCTGATGGTTTTTATAAATCATATGTTGAGGACATTGTATATGGATTATCTCTTCGGGGAGCTATCGTGATACCAGCCTATATGTTTTTAAAAGCGCATCATAATAAAGTCTTTATGGAGATGCTAAGAGATATGTCGGAACTATCCGAAATAAAAAATTTAACATCACACCATTTTGGGGCATTAGAAGAATTTGAGCATAGTTTTGATCATACTAAAGATAATACACCTTTGGTAATAAAATCAGCATCCGGAGCTTCCAGTTCGGGAGTACGGTTGTCTACAAACAAAAAAATGTTGTTCAAATATATAAAACAACTCTCTCTCAGTAAAACTCCTTTTAAAGTAAGGATTAAAGAAGTATTGAGAAAATATAAATATGACGGTTACACAGTCCCGTCTGTACACAGAAAAAAATTTATACTGCAAAGTTTCATTGAAGCTATTGATAATGATTGGAAAATACTGGTATTCAATGATAAATTTTATGCTATTAGAAGACCTAATAGAAAGCATGATTTTAGAGCAAGCGGAAGTGGAAAACCCAGATATCTTTTTGGGAAAGATGCCCAATTACCTAATGGGTTGTTGGACTTTGCAAACAGAATTTATCAATCTTTTAATGTTCCGATGATATCTTTAGATATAGCTTTTAAGGATAGTGTTTTTTATCTTATAGAAATGCAATTTGTTGCTTTTGGAAATTCCGGACATCATTATTCCAAAGAGTATTATTATAAGAAAGATGAGCAATGGCTACTGAAAGAAAATACTCAATCTATAGAAGAAACATATACAGATTCCATCGTAAGTTATATAGAAAGGAATAATTTATGAAGAGAATCATTATTCTTCGACCTGCACTTAAACAAAGTAAAGGTGGAGTGGGCAATTATTATGATATCGTAGAAAAATTAACTGAACTAATTGATTTTTTTCGCATAGGAAAGAGGAGTTGCATGAAAAATAAATTAATCCAACTTCAATCTATAATATATTACATAACAGATTATATTCGTTTTATTTTTATTGTACCAAGGTATAGTCTTGTGGTAGTCAATCCCTCAATGACTAAGAATTGTTTATATAGAGATTCATTATATATACGGATAGCTAAGATTTTTCATAAAAAAGTGGTAGTCTTTTGGCGTGGCTTTAACCATCTGTATTTTAATAGCGTCGTGAGGGATAAATATAAAAAACTTTTGAACAATACTTTTTTTCAGGCAAATCATACCATTGTATTAGGTGAAAATATTTATAAATCCTTACATGAAATTGGTTGTAATACTCCATATACTGTTTCTACTACCATTCTTACCTCGGATTTGCTACTCGATTCGTCCAAACAATTCAAGCCAGGTAAATTCACTATTCTCTTTCTCGCACGTTTGGAAAAAGACAAGGGTATTATGGAAGCGCTAGATTGCTATAAAATAGTAAAACGTGATTATCCATTTGTGAATATGCTAATTGCCGGATTCGGAAACGCTTTTACTGATGTGCAATCGCGCATAGACAATGAGAATATTTCAGATGTACAATTATTGGGAAATGTGTTCGGAGAATCTAAATATAATGCTTACCATGATGCAGATATGTATTTATTTCCTTCTTATTACGAAGGTATGCCTAATTCTGTACTGGAAGCGATGGGAATGGGATTGCCTGTTGTTACTACAAAAGTTGGAGGGATACCAGATTTTTTTGAAGATGAAAAAATGGGATATATTATAAATGATTGTAATCCTGAAAAATTTGCGAGAGCTATTTACTCTCTGATTGAAAATGATCAATTGGAGCAAATATCGGAATATAATCGAAATTATGCAGAACAACACTTTCTTGATTGCATTGTTGTTTCTAAACTTGAGAATTGTTTAATCTCTATTAGTGAAAGTTAGAAAAATATTTTTTGTTTCCCGAAATAAATTGATGCTATTGTTTTTAGTATTATAAGAAACTGTTAAAAAATTTTGAGATATGATGCATTTATATCGTATTGCCAGATATCTATATAAGCATAGAATTCCATTTCTTCCCAAAATAATACAAGGATTAATATTTCTACTTTTCAACAGTAGAATCACACCAGATACCATTATTGGAAAAGGTACTTATTTTGCATATAGAGGAGTCAGTTCTGTCTTAGTCTCGGGAACTGTTATTGGGAATAATTGTGTCTTAGGATTGAGATTTTCTACTGTTAGAAAATTCCCTTACAAAAATGTGCCGAAGTTAGGAAACGACATATACGTTGGTCCCAATGTCGTTATAATGGGACCTGTTATTGTGGAAGATAATGTTATAATTGCAGCTAATTCGGTTGTTAACAGGAGTGTACCAGCCGGGGGTATAGTAGGGGGAATACCGGCTAAAATAATAGGGCATATACACGATTTGGAATATGACATCTTTAGTAATCCTAAATATAAAGAAGGTTATGCAGAATATTTAACTGATAAAAAATGAAGAGAATCGACTCATTCATAAATTTAAAAGCATATTGCGAAAATGAAGATTTTGCGGGCTGGGATCCGTATGACGGGTTGAACTCTAAAGTGTTTCAAGCGTTGCCGTTTTTTAAACATTCGGCTCTTTGTCGTCTTATAATCATTCAGAGCTTCAAACGCTGTCCGGTTAATTTTCGGAGAATTGCCCTTGTACCAAAAGGACATAACGCCAAAAGTATCGCTTTATTTTTAAGTGGCTATTGTAATCTTTATCATGCTCTTCAAAAAGGAATGGACATAGGTATGTCGCAAGAGGAGTGTTTCGAAAAAATACGTTATCTGGCTGATTTGTTGCTTTCTCTTCAAAGCAAAGGTTACAGTGGTGCCTGTTGGGGCTATAATTTCGACTGGCAATCAAAAGCTTTTTTTCTTCCTCGATATACCCCTACTGTAGTTGCAACCTCTTTTGCGGTTGAGGCGTTATTGAACGCATATGAGATTTCTAAATCCGAAGAATATTTATCCGCCGCATTATCCTCTGCAAATTTTATTCTTTTAGATTTGAACAGAATTCAGAAAAAGAAAGGATATATGTTTTCTTATTCTCCATTGGATTTCCGGGCTGTGTATAATGCATCGCTTTTAGGAACTAAAACTCTTTCAATGGCTTATAGTTATTCAAATGATGAAAAAATAAAGATGGCAGCTTTCCATTCCGCTATAGCTGTTTGCAATGAACAAAATTCCAACGGTTCTTTCCCTCATAGCGATCAGATAGGAAACAAATGGCGTGATAATTTTCATACAGCGTTTAAATTAGAAAGCTTATCTTTTTATCAAAAATATTGTAATGATAAATCCTTTAATGTCAATCTTAAATTAGGATATCGATATTGGATTAAAAATTTTTTCATAAAAGAAAAAGGTATCGCCAAATATTATGACACAAGCAATGAAAACGACACTATCGATCTTCACTGCATTGCTCAAGCGTTTTCAACTTTATATAAACTAAATAAATTAGAGGAGCAAAAAGAGCTCATAAATGCTCTTGTAAATTGGGCCGGAACCTATATGCAAGATAAGAATTCTGGATATTTCTATTTTCAGAAAAAAGATAGGCGAATAAATAAAATTGCTTACATGCGCTGGCCGAATGCGTGGATGTTCTACGGAATGAGTTATTTACTTTTATTTGATGCAAATCATGACAAAAATTCGCAATTTTATTAGATTAATAATGATACGACTGAGGTATGTCATCATGACGAAAGCCTATAAAATGGACATCGCAAAGTCCGCAAGAATTTCTTTCGGTGCAAAGCTCGATAAAACAAATCCTTCAGGAATTCATATCGGAGATGAATCCTATGTAGCTTCCGGCGCTATAATTTTTACACATGATTTTGCAAGAAGTATGCATGCCGATACTTATATTGGAAAACGCTGTTTCATAGGAGCAAATGCGATTGTTATGTGTGGTATCACTATTGGTGATAATGTAATTGTTGGTAGTGGTTCTGTTGTTACGAAAAATATCCCTTCCAATTGTATTGCAGCAGGTAATCCGGCAAGAGTTATCAAAGAAAATATTCATACTAAAAAGTTTGGTCAACTAGATGACATTTAAGTATTCAAAATAGATTTTGGTTATGGTGTACGAAAAAGTATCGTTAAACGGAGTTGAAGTGTATCCTTTTAACTCTGAAGAAGAGCTGTTGGGGTATGTGGATATGCATCCGGGTATCCTTGTGGCGATCAATGCCGAAAAGATTCTCCATGCAACGGACGAAACGAGGGCGATCATCAACCGAAATATTGGATATTGCGACGGCGCGGGAGCCATGGTGGCTTTACGGCAAAAAGGCTATCCGAACGCGTGCAAAATACCGGGATGCGAATTGTGGTTGAAAATCGTACAGGGGTTTTATCATGAAAAATCGTTCTATCTGGTGGGAAGTAAGCAACAAATAATAGAGGAAACGGTCACGAAACTTAAAAAAGAATTCCCTGATATCCGGATTAAAGGGTTCCGGAACGGGTATATTACTTCGCAAAAAGAAGAAGCGCAATTGATCGACGATATCGCAACGAAAAACCCCGATGTGGTATTCGTGGCTATGGGATCACCCAAACAAGAGCTTTTGATGGAAGAGATGCAAAAACAGCATAAAGCCATATATCAAGGTTTGGGAGGTAGTTTTGATGTGTACACCGGACATGTGGAGCGTGCACCTCGTTGGTGGTTAAATCACAATCTGGAATTTGCATACCGGTTACTGAAGCAACCGAAGCGTATCACTCGCCAGATTCATTTACTACGCTATGCATATTGGTTGATTACCCAAAAATTATAAAAGGTCTGGAAAAATATTTATTTTGTGGTAGATATTACCCAGGATTTTGCCGATGCTATCATTCGGACAAGTCAATATGTCAATCCCAATTGCCAAAGGGGAATAACATTCAAATATCCATATTCAATATCGTCTTTCACGACAAATCCATGTTGCGTATTTTTAATTTGTTTTTGCCCTTTATTTTTTCCGCCGATTTCGAATGTTTTGTCTCCAATTAAAAAATCAGAAACAGAAGAAGCATATACGTCCTGTTTTACTCTCATTTGATTCAAAAAGAAAGTTTCCCTGACATTCCCTATATTCGAATTCTCTTCGGCAAGATGGTAAATAAGATTCGTATTATCCAAATAGATTTTATCCACTTTGCCTAATCCCCGAATGCCGCCTATTTGGTCTCTCAACTGGGCTATCAAACCTGCTTCTTCAATATACAGACAATAATCGGCAATATTATTTCGACTGGCAGATAATATTTCTGCTATCTTAGTCATATTCGGCTTGAATGGAGCGCTTTTAGCTATGATAGATAGCAATTGTTTCAGTTTACGGCCTGTGGCAACATTCATTTCGGCATACATAGGAATATCGTTTTCCAAGGTTTGATTTATTATCTGATTGAGACGGATGCCAAAATCTTCATCCATAGCAAAGGGATAATAACCTGTTTTGAGATAGCTGCTAAAAAGGCGAAGAGGATGTGGAAGATCGGGTAATTCTACTTTATGCGCTATTATTTCATCTAAAGAAAAAATATTCGATTGTATGTTATGGAATAATTGAAGATATTCCCGAAATGACAATCCTTGCATATTGTAAATGACTGCCCTGCGGCTGAGGTCGGATGTTCCTTTTTTTATGTCTAATACGGAAGAACCTGTAAAAACGACTTTCAACTCTTTATGATAGTCGTAAATTAACTTCAATTCCTTTGCCCATTCTTTATATTTGTGGATTTCATCAATAAACAGATATTTTCCTCCCTGCTTAATAAAAGCATCCGCTAAATCTATAAAACGATTTTCAACAAAATAAAAATCTTCCGCTGTAACATAGAGCGTTTCAGCAAGATTAAGGTTTTGCTTGATGTATTGGAGTATCAAAGTCGTTTTTCCAACGCCACGTGCTCCTACGAGACCAATCATCCTGCTTTTCCAGTTTATTTCATTGTACATATATCGGAAAAATGTTGTATCGGTTTCTCTAATGAGCTTATTGGAATATTCAAATAATTTGTCCATAATGCGTTCCTTTTTTGCAAAGGTAGTAAAAAAGCACTACGAGAGTGCTTAAAATGAAAATATTTGCACTTTAAGAGTGCAAATATTGATTCAATGTAAAGCTATCGGGGCTTACTCTACAAAAGCGGGTGTCGGTATAATTTTGCTTCCTCCCGTAAATTTTACAAAGAATGAATAGCTCCTATTTTCATATTCAGCATCAGAGTTTATTAAAGAGCAATATAGGAACTACAACATAAAAACAGTCGATGCTCCCCGATCAATGGTGAAGCTTAGCGGAAAATAGTAATGGAAATAAGACGTATCTCAAAAGAAATAGTGTACTTGTTGAGTATGATTACGGATTAGCCCAGGTTTGGTTTAAATAAATATATTTAACATCTTAACAAGTCGTATGTTTGTCAATCTTCTTTTAATAGATAATCTTTTCGAAAATACTACACGAAAAAGTATCGTTAAACGGAGTTGAAGTGTATCCTTTTAACTCTGAAAAAGAACTGTTGGATTATGTGTGCAAGATACCATGATGCGAATTGTGGTTGAAAATCGTACAGTGGTTTTATCATGAGAAATCGTTCTATCTGGTAGGAAGCAAGCAACAAATTACAGAAGAAACGCAATTGATCGACGATATCGTAACGAAAAACCCCGATGTGGTATTCGTGGCTATCACCGGACATGTGGAACGTGCACCTCGTTGGTGGTTAAATCACAATCTGGAATTTGCTTATCGGTTATTGAAGCAACCGAAACGCATCACCCGACAGATTCATTTACTACGCTATGCATATTGGTTGGTCGCACGAAAATTATAATAAGCTTTGTTCTTCTTATTTGGTTTCTAATAGTTCCTTTTGGTCCTGTTTGCGGCAAGAGGTGTGTCGTTCGGTGCGACGTCGTCGGTAATAAGTTTATCTCTAAAAAAATTGCGTATTTTGTCAGTTTTTTTGCGCATTCTGTCTTTCCTTTCTCTCCGGTTCTCTCTACCTTTATCTTAATTTTTATGGAAAACGGAACGGGTTTGATAATTTATTATCCGGTTAAACCACCGGCTGCGGCCGGATAATATTTTACATAACTGAAATCCATTCCGGCCGCAACCGGAAGATCCTTTATATAACTGAAATCCATTTCGGCTACGGCCGGAAAGTTCTTTATATAACTGGTATCTATTCCGGCGATGACCGGGAAATATTTCATAAGACTAAAATCTATTTCGGCGATGACCGGAAAGCACTTCACATGACTGAAGCCCTTTTCATCTGTAACCGGCAAATATTTATTATAATAATTAAAAGGTGACGTTATGAAAATCAATTTAAGTAAACAAACCAACGACGGGTTGGGAGCATTGGGTACTTCAACGGTGGAAGTGACCAAAACGAACGGACTGGAAGCAGTAGTTGCCAGTCCCGTATTTACAGTGTTGGAAACGGTGGTACCCGAGTATAATTCTAAAGTGCTCGATACTACCTATAGCGGACTCGGTCCGCAAGCGGCGGGTATTTTGCGGAAAAGCCGGAAAGAATTTACTTCCTTAAGCAAAATATTCAAATCGCTATCCGCCTTTCCTGGTACGGTAAAAGGTGAAGCGGCAGCAATACTCTATCAATTGAGTAAAGCGGTGGGAAATGTATATGCTAAAACGGCCGCTGAGGCCTACAATGCGCTTCTGACGTTTTCGAATCAGATCAATACTGAAGAGAACAAGGCGCATGTTACCACTGTAGGGACGGTAGAAGAAGTGGCGGCATTCACGAAATCGGTTACCGGTTTAGGTACCGTGAGGTTGGAGCAAAGCACGATAGATTCCGCGTTGCGGAGCGATCCTTCGGCTACATCCCTTCGGCCGCAACTGGAAGATGCTCTCAGGGATTACTTTTCTTTGCTTACGGGCATGCGCAAACAAGCGGGTTGGGACAAACTCTATAGCGATATCAACGAAGTCGTGGCGCAGGCTAAGCGCTCTGCCAGAAAAGGAGATAAGGAAGAAGAGGAAAAGGAAGCCGAGTAAAAGAGAATTTATAATAAAGGTGTCGCTTCTAGTGAATTATCATCAGGAGCGACACTCTTGGTTTTATCCCTCTTTTCCGAACGATCCGCCGACAATGTCGAGCAGCTCGTTGGTAATGGTTTGTTGTCGCAGTTTATTATATTGCAGGGTCAGTTCGTCGAGCAACTCGTTGGCATTGTCGGTCGCAATCTGCATCGCCACCGTACGGGCGGCCTGCTCCGATATGGCCGAATTGGCATGCACGAAATAGAGCCTTAACTTCAAGACCTTGGGGATGATCTCGTCGAGAAGAGTCTGTTTGTCCGGTTCGAAAATATAGTCGGTCGACGTTTCCTCCGTTTGCGTATCCGGTTCGATAGGCAGGAACGTTTCGCGCGTCAATATCTGCCTGCTCTTGCTTTGGTAGTGATGGTATATCAGTTCCACCTTGTCGATTTCCTCCGCCAGAAACAACGACAGGAGCTTTTCCGCCACTTGGCGCGCCGAGTCGTACGAAGGATGATCGGCCACCACCCGTTGCGCTTCCGCCTGGCCGGTGAGTTGCAGTTTCTTTACCGCGTTCTGTATTTTATTCCCAATAGGGTAGAGGAGGATGTTTTCCTTTCCCAGATGCGCATAAGAATCGACCGTGGTCTTCAGCGTTTCGATGATGTTGTCGTTAAACCGTCCCACCAATCCGGTGTTCGACGAAAAAGCCACAATAGCCACCCGCTTCACCTCGCGTCGGCGGGTAAACGGCGAAACAAAATCGTGATCGGCCTGCATCAACGTTTTCATCAAATGCGCCATCCTTTCTTCATAAGGACTCAGATTTTGAATGAGCCGCTGCATCTTCCTCAGTTTCGAGGAAGAGATCATCATCATGGCCGAGGTGATCTTATGTGTCGACCGCACCGACTGTATTCTTGATTTTATTTCCTTTAATGATGCCATTGTTACCGGTTCCTCTTAGTTTTGCAATTGTTTCACCGTATCGGCGGCTACTTTCCGTAAAATGGCGGTTATTTCGTCATTAAACTCGCCGTTTTTTAGCCGATCCAATACCGTCTCCTTGTGATTTACGTCGAGGGTGAAGAGGAATTGCTTTTCGAACTCCGATACTTTCTCTACGGGGATGTCGCGCAGCAAGCCTTCCGTACCGCAATAGAGCACGGCCACTTGTTTTTCCACGCTCATCGGCTGATGAAGCGGCTGGATAAGGAGTTGTTCGTTCTTTTTTCCCTTATCGATGGTCATGGCCGTCACTTTGTCCATATCGCCGCCGAACTTGGTGAACGCGGCCAATTCCTGATACTGCGCCTGATCCATTTTAAGGGTACCCGACACTTTCTTCATCGGTTTAATCTGGGCGTTACCCCCCACACGCGATACGGAAATACCGACGTTGATAGCCGGGCGTTTGCCTTGGTTGAACAAGTCCGTCTCGAGGAATATCTGTCCGTCGGTGATGGAGATGACGTTTGTCGGGATATAAGCCGATACGTCGCCCGCCTGGGTTTCGATAAGAGGCAACGCGGTGAGGGAGCCGCCGCCTTTCACTTTTCCTTTTAAACTGGGAGGAAGGTCGTTCATGTGTTCGGCCACTTCCTGCTGCGAAATAATACGCGCGGCGCGTTCGAGCAAGCGGGAGTGAAGGTAGAAGATATCACCCGGATAGGCTTCACGTCCCGAAGGGCGTCGAAGGATGAGCGATACTTCGCGGTAAGCCACCGCCTGTTTCGAAAGGTCGTCGTAAACCACCAACGCGTTGCGTCCGGTGTCGCGGAAATATTCGCCGATGGCGGCGCCTACGAACGGCGCGTAATATTGCATCGCAGCGGGGTCGGAGCCATTCGCCGCAATCACCACCGTGTAGTCCATCGCTCCGTATTCCTTGAGCGTTTGAACGGTCGATGCCACGGTCGAACCTTTTTGTCCTACGGCCACATAGATACAGTAGATAGGATTGCCCGCTTCGAAGTTAGCCCGTTGGTTGATAATCGTGTCGATGGCAATGCTGGTTTTTCCTGTTTGGCGGTCGCCGATGATGAGCTCGCGTTGTCCCAAACCGATAGGAGTCATCGAGTCGACGGCTTTGAGTCCGGTTTGGAGAGGAGTATCCACCGGTTGGCGGAACACCACGCCGGGCGCTTTACGCTCCAGGGGCATCTCGAATAGTTCGCCGGTAACTTTCCCTTTCCCGTCGATGGGCGTTCCCACGGTGTTGATCACCCGGCCCAACAGTCCTTCACCCGCCATAATCGAAGCCATGCGGTTGGTTCTTTTCACCGTGCTGCCTTCTCTTATCTCGGCCGATGATCCCAACAATACGGCTCCCACATTATCTTCTTCCAGGTTCATCACAATCGCTTCCACTCCATTGTCGAAGCGCAGCAGTTCGTTGGCCTCGGCGTTATGCAATCCGTAAATGCGCACCACGCCGTCGCCCACCTGCATCACGACACCCGTTTCATCGAATTTGATATCGGTGCTGATCCCTTCGAGTTGCATGCGCAACACTTCGGATACTTCACTGGTCTTTATTACATTGTTCGACATACTTTTATCTCTATGCCTTGTGCCGAAACCCTTTTTTCGGCCGGGCTTTTAATTGTTTATTTCTTTCAATTCATTCTTGATGCGGCGCAACTGGCTGGCCACGCTCGCATCCCAACGGTTATCCCCTATTTGCAAGATGAAACCTCCCACTATCGAGGGATCTACCGCTTGCGTCATTTCCACCGTGCCGCCGGTCTGCTTCGCGATGATGGATTTCAGTCGCTCGTACACGCTCTTATCGGTATCGACCGCAGTGGTGAGAGTCGCACTGAGGATGTGATTCTTATCTCTATATAAATCCTGAAAACGGAGAGCTATGTAGTGCAGTTTCTCAATCCGGTTGTTTTCGAGCAACAAATCGATGAACCGATCCCATGCTTCGGAAACTTCTCCGCCCGATGCCGTGAGAATGAGTTTTTTCTTTTCTGCCGGAGACAGTATCGGATTATGCAGCGCCTCGCCGAAACGGGGCACTTCCCAAAACATTTGCGACAACATTTTTACGGCTTCATACACTTTGTCCTGCTCGCCCCGTTCTATGGCGTAGTCGAGCAAGGCAGTTGCGTATCGGGTTGAGATAAGTCCTGTATTCATGCACTCTTACGATTTCGAGATTTCTATTTCATCCAATAGCCGGTCGATCATATTCATCTGCTCTTCTTTGTTACCGATTTTCTCTCTCAGGATCTTTTCGGCCACCTCGATCGACAGCGATGCGATTTCGCTGCGAAGCGACTGTAAAGCGTTTTGCTTTTCCGCTTCGATTTGCTTGCGCGCTTCGGCTACTATTTTATCCGCTTCCAGTTTAGCGTTTGCTTTCGCTTCTTCCACCATCTTGGCGCGCGTCTGTTCCGTTGTTTGCAGAATTTGCATTTGTTCGGTACGCGTTTCCGAGAGCAAAGCTTCGCTGGTTGTTTTTACTTTCTCCAGTTCTTCGTGTGCTTCTTTTGCCGCCAGGAGCGAGCTGTCGATATACTCTTTCCGGTCGTTCACCGATTTTAAAATCACCGGGAATCCGAATTTGACGAGTATGAAAACGACCAACCCGAACGACAGCAGCATCCAAAACACAAGGCCCGGTTCAGGGGTAAGCAACGACATCGTATTCCTTTTTTATAATATAAATCCGCAAACGACGATAGCAAACAACGAAGCGCCTTCGATAAGAGCGGCGGAAATAATCATGTTCATCCGGATATCTCCTGCTGCTTCCGGTTGGCGGGCAATGCCTTCCATCGCCGACGAACCGATTTTACCGATTCCGAAACCTGCCGCCAATGCAGCTAATCCTACACCTATTGCAGCTCCCAGTGTTCCTAAACTCAAATCGGCTGCCTGTAATAAAATTGAAAGTAGTTCCATAATTCTTTTAAATGTTTATTTATAATCTTAAATGTCTAATGTCTAATGTCATCGGTCGCCTGTCTTTAGACTTTTGACCTTATTTTCTCATCAGCTAATTCGCTAATTTGCTAATTTGCTAATTCGCTAATTCGCTAATTTGCTAATTTTCTCATTTGCTAATCAACTTTGTGCGGTTCCATGCGCGCCATCCCGATAAAAACGGCCGACAGCATCGTAAACACATAAGCTTGGATGTAAGCGACCAACAGTTCTACAAGGTTGATAAACACCGTGAATAAAACCGACACCACCGTCATCGACACGTTAATGGTCGTACCCAGTTTCACCGTTACAAAGATGATTGCCGTCAATCCCAATACGATGGAATGCCCCGCCATGATGTTGGCAAATAAACGAATCATCAAGGCAAAAGGTTTGGTGAAAAGACCGATCAATTCGATGGCCGGCATCAGAGGAATCGGCACTTTCAGCCAGGTAGGCACATCCGGCCAGAAAATATCCTTATAATATTCTTTCGTCCCCGTCAAGTTAATGATAAAGAAGGTGCACAAGGCCAATATCATCGTCACGGCGATGTTTCCGGTGACGTTCGCGCCGCCCGGGAAAATAGGCACCAATCCTAAAATATTGTTCGTGAAAATAAAGAAGAACACCGTCAGCAAATAGGGGGCATACCGTGCATGGTCTTTCCCCACCGCGGGCTTGATAATATCTTCGTTAATCGATAAAATGAACATTTCCATCAGCCCGACAAACCCTTTTTTGCCTTCCATCGGATTTCTTTTCAACGATCGCGCCACGCTCATAATGATCAGCAGGAGCAACAGCGAAGAGATGATAAGCGATAACGCGTTTTTTGTCAATGAAAAATCCCAAGGCCGGATATCATTCCCCGCCGCATCTTTCTCGACAATCTTGCCTGCGTATTTTCCTTCCGCAGCGATCGAAAAACCCCGGTATTCGCTATGCCCGTGATGGAACTGCGAGGACATGAAAACATTCCATCCGCTGTTCTCACTGTACAGGATTACCGGCAGGGAAATTGCGACGTGTTTATTTTTCCAACTGACAATGTGCCACTCGTATGCGTCGGCAAGATGTTCCAGAATCATCTCCTTTACATTCAAGTCTTCCCCGCCGTTCTCGGCCGGGGCGGCTGCCGCCTGTGCCGGTAGTGCGAGGGACGAGAGCAAAAGAACCGAACATAGTATTATATAGAATCTCTGTTTCATTGCTGTTCCGGTTTATTCGTTTCGGAAGACGATTGTCCGCCTTCTCCCTGTTTTTTCAAATACATTTCTATCTTTATATAAATGTATGTTTCTATCATCAGATAAATCAAATAGAAAATGATAAAGATGATGGCGAAATTCCGTATTTGCGCTTTGTCGGCAAACCAATAGATCAAGACCAGTATCAGCGCAGCGAACACCTTCACCACACGAAGAAGCATATAGGTGTTCACAAGTTGCTTGGGCTTGTCTTTGGGTATCTTCATCATCAAATAGATCAAGATGACGCCTGTGACAAAGAAGAATAGCGGAATAATTACGTACCCGTCAATCAGTATCTGTGGAAAAAAACGGTTGATTATTTCCCATGCGCCGTAACCCACGACAACCAATGCCAGGGTGTGCACGATGAAAAGATGGGCCGCCAGTTTCTTCATTGTTCATTCGATACGGATTCGACACATACGGTAATGCGGTTGTTATGCACTTCCGCCACGCCGTCTTCTATCTGTAATTCGGTGAGTTCATCATTCTCCGAAACATACGACAAGCTGCCCTTGGTAAGGGTCGAAATAAGCGGGGCGTGATTCGTTAAAATCTGAAACGACCCTAACGTGCCCGGTAATGTCACCGATTTTACCGTGCCTTGGAAGACTATTTTTTCGGGAGTAATGATCTCTAAATTCATTTATGAATGATGAATGATGAATGATGAATGATGAATTATCTTGAGCGTTCCATCAATTTTTTGCCTTTCTCTACCGCTTCGTCAATGGTTCCGACACTTAAGAACGCCATTTCGGGATACTCGTCCATTTCCCCGTCGAGAATCATCTTGAACCCTCTGATGGTTTCTTCCAGCGGCACCAACACGCCCGGTTGCCCGGTGTATTGCGCGGCCATAAAGAACGGTTGCGACAAGAACCGCTGCACCTTGCGGGCACGGTTTACCGTGAGGCGGTCTTCGTTCGAAAGTTCTTCCATACCTAATATGGATATGATATCCTGCAATTCCTTATATTGCTGTAGGATTTGTTTCACGCGCATCGCCGTTTGGTAATGCTCTTCGCCCACGATGAGCGGGTCGAGGATACGCGAAGAGGATTCTAGCGGATCGACGGCCGGATAAATCCCCAACGAGGATATTTTCCGGCTCAATACCGTGGTGGCGTCCAAATACGAGAAAGTGGTCGCGGGAGCCGGGTCGGTCAAGTCGTCGGCAGGCACATAAACGGCCTGTACCGAAGTGATGGAGCCTTTTTTCGTAGAGGTAATGCGTTCCTGCAAAGCGCCCATTTCGGTGGCGAGGGTCGGTTGGTAACCCACCGCCGAGGGCATACGCCCGAGCAGCGCCGACACTTCGGAGCCGGCTTGTACGAACCGGAATATATTATCGATAAACAAAAGAATGTCGTTGCCGCCTTCGCCTTGGTCGCGAAACGACTCGGCGATACTCAACCCCGACAAGGCAACCGAAGCGCGCGCTCCGGGCGGTTCGTTCATCTGTCCGAAAACCAACGATATCTGCGACTGGTTCACTTCGTTGTAATCGATTTTGCTCAAATCCCAGTCGCCCTTATGCATGCTTTCTTTAAAGTCCTTTCCATACCGGATAACCCCCGAATCGATCATCTCGCGCAAAAGGTCGTTCCCTTCACGGGTACGTTCCCCCACGCCGGCGAACACCGAATACCCGTTATGCCCTTTGGCTATATTGTTGATAAGCTCCATGATCAGCACTGTTTTGCCTACTCCGGCGCCGCCGAACAGCCCGATTTTACCCCCTTTTAAATAAGGTTGTAGCAAATCGATTACTTTTATGCCGGTCGTCAGGATTTCTTGTGTCGTGGTGAGCTCTTCGAAGGTAGGGGCTGCGCGGTGGATGGGATATCCTTCCGTTCTGTCGAGCGGTTTGAGCCCGTCGATCGATTCGCCGATGACGTTCATCAAACGCCCTTTTATCTGGTCCCCGATAGGCATACTGATGGAATGCCCCAAGGCTTTCACATTCAATCCGCGCTTTAATCCGTCGGTGGTATCCATGGCTACCGTTCGTACGGTCGATTCTCCGATATGCTGCTGAACTTCTAAAATAAGCGGTTGACCGTCTGGGCGATCAACCGATAGTGCTTCCTGAAGCGCCGGGAGTTTCCCGTTTTCCGTCGTCTTCAGATCAAAGTAAACATCCACTACAGGGCCGATGATCTGAGATATGTGTCCTACGAGCTCGTTCATTATCAAAATCTATTATAGGGTTGCCGTATTTTGTAATTCGAAAAAGCATTCTTTACACGATGATTTTCCTTTCAAAAACAAATGCTTTTCCATCCTTATATATCTTCTAAAATTTAGGATGAGCAAAGATACAAATATAATTTTATAGCAAAAACTTTTTTCATCTCTCTATTTCGGGCCTTTTTTTTCTTTATATCCGATACCTTCCGATAATATCAAAAGGATTTGTTAATTAAGAGCCCATTATAGATCGGGCGGTTTTTAATATAAATATTTTCAATAACAGAAAGATGCGGTTTAGCGTAACCTTTGTGCATGCTTTGTTTACAGTTATGAAATCCGGCCCCGGCGGGCGGACAGGATTTTTTTAAGGGGACTCAAATTTGTAGATTTCTTTTTTCTAAGTTTTGAAGTAATATAAAAATAGACTATATTTGCCCCGATAATCAAAATAAGGCAAATAGAACAACCAAAGCGTACGTTTTTTATTAGAGTAAATGAATAAGCATAATAATATAGGTTTCCCTTCCATTCTGCATTTTCAATTTTGCATTCAATTGAATGGAAATAGAGGAAAAAGTTTTATTTGATGGGTAAACTTTCTTATTTATCGCTCTTTTATAAGAAAAATAATTGTATTTTTGCAAATCTAAAAAAACGACTATATAGTACATTTTAAATAAATCAATAAACAATCAATGAATTAAAAACTCAAAAAATCATTCACACAAAAAATCAAATTATGGCAACAAATGAAATTAGAACTCAGAAAGTAACTGAAAAAAAGAAAGGATCATCCAAAGGTATTTCTGCTGCTTTAGTAATTATACTTTGCTTTGTAGTAGCTATCTGTATCTTCCAGTTCGTTTTCGGTAATCCAACCAACTTTATTGGCAATGATCGGGCGAATCTTCCTTTGCAAGGAAACCTTTTAGGTACCATCTATAAAGGAGGATTCGTAATTCCTATTATTATGACGATGTTATTATCGGTAATCGTATTGAGTATCGAACGTATCATTGCTATCGGCAGATGTAAAGGTAAAGGTAACCTGACCACTTTCGTCGCAAACATTAAAGATCGTCTCGAAGCCGAAGATATTCAGGGTGCCCGTGAACTTTGTGCAAAACAAAAAGGTTCAGTTGCAGCCGTTGTAAGAGCCGGTATCGATACCTACGATCAAATGATTCATGATACTACCGGTTTGAGCAAAGAACAAAAAGCTTTATCTATCAGCAAAACAATCGAAGAAGCTACCGCGTTGGAAATGCCGACGATGAACCAAAACTTACCGGTTATCGCTACATTCTCTAACTTGGGTACATTGACCGGATTGTTCGGTACGGTACTTGGTATGATCCGTTCATTCTCCGCTTTAAGTAGCACGGGAGGTACGGACTCGGCCGCTCTTTCGGTTGGTATCTCGGAAGCTCTTGTTAATACGGCTTTCGGTATCTTGACCGGTGCTTTGGCTATTATTGCTTATAACTATTTTACGGCTAAGATTGATAATATTACGTATGCGATCGACGAAATCGGTTTCTCCATCGTAAACGTCTTCCAAGCTAGACATTCTTAAGAAAGTTAAAAGTGAGCAAAGGTTTAAACCTTTTGCCTTACGAACATTCTTACCGAATGACTATTTTGACGAATTTGTTTAATCAATCGATAAATTATAGGATAAATGGCTAGACCAAAATTAAAGAAAAGAGATACATGGATTGACATGACCCCGATGAGCGACGTAATGGTATTGTTGCTCACGTTCTTCATGTTGACTTCCACTTTCTTGAAACCTGAGCCGGTAACCGTTAATACGCCGATGTCTGTTTCCGAGATTAAAATCCCCGAACAGAATATCTTCTCCGTATTGATTTCACCGGAAGGAAAAGTCTTCCTGGATATTGATAATTCAGAGGACCGAATTGAGATTCTTGAAAAATTGGCAGCTAACTATAATGTTTCTTTAACCGATAAAGAGAAAAGAGATTTTAGTATTATGACTTCTTTTGGTATCCCCATGCAGAATTTTAAACAATTTATGGGCTTGTCGAATGAAGAACAACTCAAACTTCTTCCTCAATACGGTGTCCCCACAG
Organism: Limibacterium fermenti; assembly: GCF_041902845.1. Classification (GTDB taxonomy): domain Bacteria; phylum Bacteroidota; class Bacteroidia; order Bacteroidales; family Dysgonomonadaceae; genus Limibacterium; species Limibacterium fermenti. The sequence goes on along the minus strand of NZ_CP159486.1, from coordinate 2,216,250 downwards.
ATAGTACCGACAACCAATTTAAAAGTTGGGTGAGCGCGGCCAGGGAAGTAAAAGGAAAAGAGATGGTCATCGCTATTAAAGCCGACCAAGATACACCTTATACGTATATAAAGAACGTTATGGGTTCGCTGCAGGACTTAAAGGAAAACCGTTACAATCTGATTACTTCACTGCGTAAGGTGGAGGATGAAGAATAAAGGTTATACTCAAAGACAAATGGAAGTACGAATTAAAAATAAATTTTAAGAGTATGGCAGATATACAACCAACCGGTGGTGGTAAAAAGAAAAAAGGCGAAATGAAGAAAGCCGATACGCGGGTAAACTTTACTCCGTTGGTCGACATGATCATGTTGTTGCTTACTTTCTTTATGCTTGCTACCACTTTGAGCAAACCTCAAACAATGGAAATCAGTATGCCGACCAAAGATAAAGTCGATGTGGAAGAGCAGAACGAGGTGAAAGCTTCCGAAGCGATGACCATCTACTTGGGGCCGGAGCATAAAGTGTATTATTATGAAGGGTTGGCGAATCTTGAAGAACCGAATTTCCTGACTGAAACCGATTTTTCGGCCGAGGGTATCCGTTCTGTCTTGACAGAAAAAAACAGGACCATCGTTCAACAAGTTCGCGAACTGAAAAATAGAAAAACCCTGCTTCAAGTAAGTCAAGAAGATTACGATAGACAATTGTCTGAATTACGAAACAGTAAAGGTTCGCCGGTAGTGATTATCAAACCGCTTGATAGCTCTACCTACAGCGATATGATTGCAGCTTTGGATGAGATGCAGATAACGAGCATCGGAAAATATGCGATTACCGAACTGGATGATAATGACCGGACAATGTTGAGCAATTCCAATTTTCCTACTGATTGAGGTTTGATATAAGATAATAATCATTTAAAGAAAGAAAAATGGCTAAAGATATCAACTTAACGTCGCAGGAATGGATCGATTTGATTTTCGAAGGTAAGAATAAGAGCTACGGCGCTTATCGTCTTCGTCAATCTTCCGGCAGACGGCATTTATATGCTTTCATTGTCGTTATCGTTATTGCTGTATTGTTATTCATTGCGATGTCGCTTATTACGACATACGAATCTCAAAGGAAGGCTAAAGAAGCCATGACACAGGTTACGACTTTAACCGACATTCAGTTGGAGCAACCTGAAGTTCCCGAAGAGAATCAAGTGAAACAATATGTAGCTCCGCCTCCTGTGGAATTGAAGAGTACCATTAAATTTACGCCTCCGGTCATTAAAAAGGATGAGGATGTTCGGGAAGATCAGGAAATGAAAAGTCAGGAATTCTTGACTCAATCCGATGTTCAGATCTCTATTGCGGACGTAAAGGGTAATAATGAAGAAACGGGTGTGGATATTGCTACTTTAAGAGACCATAAAGTTATTGTGCAAGCTGAACCGGAACCTGAAAAGATTTTTGATGTGGTGGAACAACCTGCATCTTTTCCGGGAGGAAACACTGCTTTAATGAAATGGTTGAATGATAATATTCAATATCCTGTGATTGCTCAGGAAAATGGAATCGAAGGACGTGTAATTGTTCAGTTCGTGGTCGGAAGCGACGGTGCGATACAGGATATTAAGGTTGCACGGGGTGTCGATCCCAGTTTGGATAAAGAAGCAACCCGTTTGGTAAGGGAAATGCCTAAATGGATTCCCGGTAGACAAGGGGGAACAGCCGTTAAAGTACGGTTTACGTTGCCTATTGTTTTCCAATTGCAAAAGTAATGTGATACAACCTTGTGTCACAATATGGTAAATATTAGCCAATCTTGTTTCCGATGAAATTAGATTGGTTAATATTTATTTGTTCGTGATTTTTTAAACTAAAACGATGTAAGATGAAGATAGGTAATTTTATCGGTCTACTATTTATTTCTTTGTTTCTGATAATTGCGTGTAACAATAAAGATAAGAAAGAAAGAAATACAATGGATAGCGGGTACATTAAGATAGCCGTAGATCAAACGATGGAGCCGACTATTAAGGCGGTAATCGATATGTTTGAAACCGAACATGATGCTATTATCGAGCCTATTTATACATCGGAGGAAGACGCAATCGATTTGCTGTTGGACGATACCGTCCGGCTGGCGGTAACTGCGCGGCGTCTACGTCCGGATGAAAGAAATATTTTTTATTCGAATAAGTTCGAACCGGAAGAGGTGCGGATTGCTTTGGACGCGATAGCGCTTATTATCCATCCCGCGAATCCCGACTCGATTATTAGCGTAGAGAACGTTCGTCGTATTTTAACCGGAGAGGTGAAAAATTGGAACGAGATCTATCCGGGATCCCGGTTGGGTAAGATTCAAGTTGTTTTTGATAATACCAACTCGAGTATCGTACGTTATGCCAATGACTCTATTTGTCGCGATAAACCGTTGTCGAATGAGTTGAATGCGCTGAGTCTTAACGAAGAAGTGGTAGACTATGTGTCTAAAACGCCTAATGCGATGGGCCTTATCGGGGTGAACCTCATTAGTGATTCTTACGATAGTACTGTGGTTGAGTTTACGAATAAAATTCAGGTTATGCGCGTGTCTTTCGACAAGATCGCTACCCGCCAAAATGCGGTTCAGCCCTATCAATACTATATGTATAACGGGCAGTATCCTTTTGTTCGGGAAATCTTTTTCATCATAAACGATCCCCGGGGAGAACTGCCTAAGGGCTTCACCCGTTATGTTTCATCCGATCGTGGACAGCGTGTGATACTCCGTTCGGGATTGCTGCCTTCTACGATGCCTGTGAATGCCGTTAAAATAACAGACTAAAAATGTAAACTTATAGATATAGGATAGAACTATAAAACGAATTTAAACGATATTGAATTAATTAGAGCAAAGCAAATGATGAGTACAATAAGAAAAAGTATTTTATTCTCGGCTTTATTTATTGCAGGTGTTTCATTAACTTACGCCGAAAATAAAAATGGAATTGATTTCTATGAAGCCGGAGATTACCAAACAGCAAAAAAGTATTTTTTGTCCGCACCGAATATCGATGCGACCGATAGTTACTATTTGGGGGAGATTTATTTCGACGAAAAGAAAACCGATTCCGCCCAATATTATTTCAATAAAGGACTTCAGATCGATCCGGCGAACTTACTGAACAGTGTTGGATTGGCTAAGGTGCAATTGAGTACCTCCGGTTTGGACAAAGAGTTAAACGATATTGGTAAAGATCGCAAAAATAGAAAAAATGCACGACTGCTCGCTGCAGTAGCCCAGGCGTATTTCGATAATAACAAATTGGACGAAGCTTCCAAAATGGCCGACAAATCGATTAATGCCAACAAGCAGAGCCCTTATGGTTATATCCTGAAAGGTGATTTGCTCGCTAAACAAGGCAATACGGGTGAAGCCGCCGCCGCTTACGAAAGCGCCATCTATTTCGACCCTAACTTCAAAGCTTCGTATGTAAAGCTTTCACGTCTTTATGAAAATATTCGGACGCAGGTTGCCCTCGACTATTTAAAGAAAGTGGTGGAGTTGGATCCTCAATACATTCCGGGGTTTTTATCGTTGAGCCAGATTAATTATCGTAAAGGTTTTTATCCCGAAGCGCTCGAGGCTTTCGAAAAATATCTTAGTCTTATTGTCCCCACCGGAAAAGATTATGAACAGTATGCGTCGATTCTGTATTTCAACAAGAAATATAGTGAAACATTAGAAGCTATTAAGAAAGCTCCTGATAATTTTGTCATGAATCGTTTGAAAATGTATAGCTTGTTTGAACTCAAACAATATAACGAGGCTCTTCAAACGGCCGATAGCTTTTTCAAAAATGCAGATGAGAAGGATTTGATTACGCAAGATTATACTTATTATGCTCAAATACTTGCCAATGATAAGAGATATCAAGATGCAGGAGCTGCTTTTGCAAAGGCTTATGAAAAAGATTCGACCAATATCGAGTATCTGACACAGGCTGCCGGCGCATACGAACGTGCTGATGATTATTCCAATGCCATAAAGTATTATCAACTTGCTTTCAATAAAAATGCGAATCCGTCATTGGCTGATATTTATGTGTTGGGACTTGCGAACTATTCGGCGGGAACTAGTACGAAAGCTTTTTCTCCCGATTCGACGAAAGATAAGCAGGAAAAGGAAAAATATTTGAAAGAATCTGATCGCTTGTTTGCCGAAATGACTGAAAAGTTTCCGGATCATTATTTAGGATATCTGATGAGAGCTCGTGCTAATTTCGCTCTCGATCCACAAGCCGAAAAAGGTCTTGCGGTTCCTCATTATCAAAAAGCAATTGAGATTATGTTGCCTAATCTCGATGAAAGAAAGAATGATGTTTTGGAGTCGTATCGTTATTTAGGGTTCTATTATTTAGGACAAAATAACGTACCGGAGTCTAAGAATTATTGGGGAAAAGTCCTTGAGATTGATCCCGCCGACGAAACGGCTTTGCAGGTTATGCAGAGTTTGAAGTAAACGGCTTTTTTTGAGGGAATAAGTTTCAGACTTGCTCAGACAAGCAGTTTTAATTCCTATTTAACAGTTGCAGTGTGATGTGATTCATGCTGCAACTTTTTTTTTCTTGGTGTGACTCCCCCCCAGCCACCAGAGGCTCTCGCTCGCAGGATGTAATTCTTTTTATGATTGCGCAGATTAACTTACACAAAGGCGGTATTCCACAACTATGATGCAGAGTTTATTTTGACTCTCCTCTTAGCGTAAGGGAAGTGCCGAGAGGCGCGGGGAGGGGATAATGATGAACAATGAACGATGAATGATGAAAAATATCCGTCCGTTCGTTCTTCGCTCGTCCTCTTGCTCCAAGGGCACAGTCGCAGAGCCCCCATATAGGTTTGTGCGACTCCCCCCAGTCACCAGAGGCCCTCGCTCGTAGGATGTAATTCTTTTTATGATTGCGCAGAGTTAACTTACACAAAGGCGGTATTCCACAACTATGATGCAGAGTTTATTTTGACTCTCCTCTTAGCGTAAAAGGAGGAGTACCAAGAAACGAGCGGAAGGGATATAATGATGAAAATATCCCTTCCGCTCGTTTCTCGTTTGTCCCTTACCTCAAGGCGACAGTCCGGAAGCTATATGATTTTACCCCCACTAAGGCTTACATGCCGAAGCTGTATTTGGTAATCGTATCGATAATAATATTGAGGAGACCCGCCGATATAATACCGGCAGAACAGATAATTAAGCTGGCTTTGTTCCAGGAATCGGTCGCCAAGGTTTGGATCGGATGATCGTTTTTATCGATAAACATCGCCTTCACAACCCTCAGATAGTAATACAACGAAATGATGACGTTTACCGCTGCAATCAGTACCAATATATACAAGTCTTGTTGTGCTGCTGCGTAGAAGATGAAGAACTTGCTGACAAAACCGGCAAAAGGAGCGATACCGGCCAACGAAAACATAGAGAGCATCATTACAAAGCTGAGCTTGGGATTCGTTTGATAGAGGCCTTTATAATCGTCTATACTGAGTTTGCCCGTCCTGTTTTCAATGGCCGAGATGACCCCGAATGCCGCCAGGTTGGAAAATACATAGACCAGTATATAATATAATACTGTAGACATACCCAATGAAGAGCCGCTTATCACGCCCAAAGCAATGTATCCGGCTTGCGAGATGGACGAAAACGCCAGGAAGCGTTTGATGTTCCGTTGTCTCAAAGCGAACAGGTTTCCGACCGTGATCGTGAGGATAATGATCCAAAATAGGATATTGTGCCATTCGGTGACTAAATTGCCGAATACTTTAAACAGTAACGTCATCAGAACGAATACGGCCGAGCTCTTCGAAACCACCGAAAAATAAGAGGTGACATTCGTCGGTGCGCCTTCGTAGACATCGGCTGTCCATAAATGGAAAGGTACGAGCGATATCTTGAAGAACAATCCCGATATGAAGAATACAAATGCCATGATTTGTAGTGGATTGCTCGTGATTAGCGAGGCCATGTCGGAGAAGTATAATGTTCCGGCCGTGCCGTAAAGATAAGAGATGCCGAAAAGCATGATGCCTGACGAGAAAGCCGACGAAAGAATAAACTTGGCGCCTGCTTCGGCTGACTTCTTGTCTTTTTTATCGAATGCCACTAATGTCGCTAACGGAATCGACGCCATTTCCAAGCCGATGTAGAAGAGCATGAAGTGTCCGCTGGAGATCATAAAATACATTCCCAACAGCGTTGTCAGCGTCAAGAAGTAATATTCCCCCCGCTTATTCTTTTGTGCATCGCCGTCGAAGAGATGCTTTGCCTGAAGGAAAATGAGCAGCGTGGCGATGTTTAAAATGGTTTTTACCACCGTCATAATCGGCTCGTATTGATACATCCCGCCAAACGATTCTCCCGCTTCATACGGAAAGAGATTGAGTGCGGTGTGAACGGCAAATAAGAAGATCGCGACAGGCTGAAAATATCTCATCCCTTTGTTGCCTGCGATAATATCGTACAACAATAAAAAGAGGATGACACCTAACAGTGACACCTCACTGCGCATATATATAAAATTACTGAAATAATCCATACTGCTTTATTGACTAATATTCTTTTATGATTCTTATTATCTTACTAACTGCGCTACGACATTGCCGAGACTCTCATGTATCATGTCCGAAACACCTAAGGGGAAAGAACCTATATATACAATTCCCGCGATTAAGGTGATTACCGCAAAGCGTTCATACCAGTGCGCATCGTCTAACGTGGCATGTGCCGGATTCTGGATGCTCCCGTAAAGGAATTTTCCCACTGTCCGCAGGATATAGACCGCTCCGATGACGATGGAAGTGATGCTCGCGATCGTCAGCACACGATAGAGTATTTCGGTATTTTCAAATGCGCCGATAAAAATGGTCATTTCGGCAGCGAAACCGCTCAATCCCGGAAGACCGATGTTGGCCAAACCGGCAATCACAAAACAGACGCCGAGGAAAGGCATAATCTTCATCAAGCCGCCCATTTCCGTAATAAGGCGCGTATGCGTGCGTCCGTAAATCATTCCGATTAAGGCGAAGAATAAGGCCGTGATCAATCCGTGCGAAAGCATCTGCAACACGGCGCCCGTCATCGCGGTTTGCGTAAGCATCAGGATCGCGAACAACACCAGGTTACAGTGACTGACCGATGAATAGGCGTTGATGTATTTCAAGTCGGTCTGACGGATGGCCACTAAAGCGCCGTAAACAACGCCGATGCCTGTCAGCACGAGGAAGATGGGGGATAACTTTTCGGCGGCTTCCGGCATTAAATAAATTGCTACACGGAAGCATCCGTATCCTCCTAACTTCATTAATACTCCCGCGTGGAGCATCGATACCGCCGTCGGCGCCGAAGCATGACCGTCGGGCGACCATGTGTGGAATGGGAACAATGCTCCCAACACTCCGAAGCCGAAGAACGTGAGCGTGAAGAATAAGTATTGCTGTTGTACCGGAATGGTTGTCTTTACGATCTCTAAAATATCCATGCTGTTGGCCCCCGAGCTGAAATAGATGCCGAGTATTCCGACAAGCAAGATCATCGAAGAGCCCATTAACATCAGGGTTAGTTTCATCGCCGAGTATTCCTTCTTACCGCTTCCCCATACGCCGATGAGCAGATACATGGGTATCAATGCCGTTTCGTAAAAGAGGAACATCGTAAATAAGTCGGTAGAGATAAAAAATCCGTACACTCCGGCGGCTAACAGGGAGAACCACAAGAAAAATTCTTTGGTCAAGGGAGCGATTCTCCAGGAAGTGAATACGCCGGTAAAGACGATGACCGACGAGAGGCAAAGCATGGCTACCGATACACCGTCGACACCTACCGAATAGTTTATGTTGAGCGGCTTATACCAGGCGACCGAAGAGGTAAACAGCATCGGGTCGACCGCTCCGGCATTTCTTGCCGCGATGTATTGATATACCAGATTGGCCGAAAGGATCACCAACAGGGAACTTCCCGTAACCATTATCGCCAAGACCTGCTTTCTGTTTTTTGATAAAAACAACGCTAAGATCATTAGCACAGGTACCAGTACAAACAGTGATAAAAAATTCATATCTTGTTTTCTTTTTATTGATGCGTGATTAAATAAATAGGAGCAAAGCCGTAATTAACAGCGTTCCGAACAGGAATACATAAGCATACCATTGAATTTCGCCCGATTGGAAACCTCTGATCCGGATGGAGACCCAATCCGTAGCCGAAGCCAATCCGTTGATAAAGCCGTCTACAATATGACGGTCGAACCATGCCAGCGGACGCGATACGCAATTGAAGATGATCTTTTTCGTAATAAAGAGATAAATCTCATCGATGTAAAAGCGGTGATAGGCGGCCTGATGGAATCCCCTTATCGAGTTTGCAATACGGTTGGGTACGTCGCTCGGCTTTCTATATAATACGGTGGCTATGACGATGCCCACTACCGCCAAAATGATGCTTACGGTGGCGATAGTCCAATCGAGATGGATCGTATAATCGGCTCGGTCGGCCGTTACGAAATGTCCGAAAGGAATGAATCCTCCCAACACAGTAGGGATGGCCAGAAATACCAACGGGAATGTCATCGAAACAGGAGACTCGTGCGGAATATGCGTATAGTTTGTCGCTTTTCCCCAGAAGATATTGTAGTATAGCCGGAACATGTAGAACGCCGTCAAGCCGGCTGTTACCGTCATCCAGATACCCATTCCGTTGCTGAAATGGAAGGCGGCGGTAAGTATTTCGTCTTTACTCACAAATCCCGAGAAAGGCGGAATCCCCGCGATGGCCAAACAAGCAATAAGGAATGTCCAATGGGTGACGGGCATGTATTTGCGAAGGCTCCCCATATCTTTCATTTCGTTGCTATGCACCGCGTGGATAATAGAACCGGCCCCGAGGAAGAGGAGCGCTTTAAACATGGCGTGCGTAAACAGGTGGAACATGGAAGACATGTATCCGAGTCCTTCGTGTCCTTCGAGTTTGGAAACGCCGAGAGCGACCATCATGAATCCGATTTGCGAGATCGTCGAAAAGGCCAACACGCGTTTGATATCGGTTTGGGCAATCGCTATGATCGCGGCAAACAACGATGTGAATGCGCCCACATAGGCAATGCCGTGAAGTACTTCGGGCGTAAATCCTATATAGATGGGGAACAGGCGCGCGACCAAGTAAACGCCGGCTACTACCATGGTTGCTGCGTGGATGAGCGCCGACACTGGCGTGGGGCCTTCCATCGCGTCGGGCAACCAGATATGCAACGGGAACATGGCCGATTTACCGGCGCCCCCGATAAAGATTAAGGCCATCGCCCATACCAACGCCGAAGCGCCCAAAAAGCTGCTGCCGATGGCGCTGCTGAAAATAGAGGCGTCGCCCGACATCAATATGCCGAAGTCGAATGTCTGCGTAAAGTACGACAATACCAATATACCGATGAGGAAGAACATATCGGCAAAACGCGTCACGATAAATGCTTTCTTCGAAGCGGCGATGGCTGCCGGTTTGGTGTAGTAGAAGCCGATGAGCAGGTATGAAGAAACGCCCACCAACTCCCAAAAGATATACATTTGGAAAATATTCGTGGCCAAAACCAATCCCATCATCGAGAACGTGAAGAGCGAAAGGAACGAGTAGTAGCGTTGAAATCCTACTTCGCCTTTCATGTACCCTAAACTATATATATGAACCATTAACGAAACGGTGGAAATGACAACCAGCATCATGACTGATATCGGGTCGAGCAGTATCCCCATATCGATATGAAGATTAGCCCCTACTCGTAGCCAGGTTGTATTTAAAACGGTAAGCGATTGGTAAACACCGTCTATTTTTTGAGTGGTGAAATAGGCCCATGCTGTGTAGTACGACAAGAGGGTCACCACGGTAAGGGATGTCGTTCCGATTAGTCCGGATGCCTTATGGCTTAACTTATTACTAAGCAATCCCACGATAAGGAATGAAGCTAACGGGAACAGAAGTATAAATAAAGTATATTCCATGAGAAATATGAATTTGTTTTAGTTCTTAACTCTATTATTATCCTTTTAGGTGTTTTATATTATCCACATCGGCATTGCCGAAATTGCGATACACATTTATTATGATAGCAATGGCGACTGCTGTTTCGCAGGCTGCAATGGCAATACCGAACAACGCGAAAAACAATCCTTCCATCTGATCGGGATATAAGTAGCGGTTGAAAACTGCAAAATTAATATCTACGGCATTCAATATCAATTCAACGGATATCAAAATCATAATTAAATTCCTGCGGGTGAAGAAGCCGTAAATACCGGCAAAAAACATGATCAGGCTCACAATCTGAAAACCGATCATCGGAATCGGCCCTCCCGCATTAATCAAAAATTCTCCCATTTTCTTATCAATCTAATTTGTTTATATTTTCGTCGTTACCGTTATCTTTTCTGGCTATCAGAATGGCGCCCACAATACAGGCGAGCAACAATACGCTGATCACTTCAAAAGGCAATAAGTATTGATATTTATTCGTTCCCATCATAGCCGTGCCGATATCTTGCATTTGCAATTCATCTCCTTTGATAAACCGGTAAACCCGTGTGACATTATTCAAAATGATATAACCGCACAAGACTAATCCGGCAAGGGACAGCACTGCCGACGATTTTACTTTCCAACTGTCTTGCGGATTGACATCGATTCCCGGCTTATGCGTCAGGAAAATGGCCATAATGAAAAGAACCATGATGCCGCCTGCGTAGACCGACACTTGTACCGCGAACAGAAAGTAGTAATTCAACAACATATAAATGCCCGCTGTGCCTAATAATACGAACAGAAGGTAAGTAGCCGAACGGACTACCTGTTTACTCGTAACAGCCAAAATCGAAAATACGGCTATCACAATTGCTAGTATATAGAATATGATTTGTTCTGTCATCGTTAGTTATTCTCCTTGTCTGTATGTTCGTTCGATAGATTTCCCGAAGGGCTTGTTTTTGGGGCGTTATCCGTCTTGTTGTCTGCCGGAGAGGTTGAAGTCCCGGCTGTCACGACAGAAGGAGTCGGTCGTGTCGCTTCTGTTGCCTCAGGCGCAGGAGCGACCGGCGTTTTGGGCGCTGCCGGAACTGTCTTTTTCTTTTCCCTCAGTTTGGATCCCGGGTGATTTAATTGGTGATGTAATTTTTCCCGATCGAAAACCGCGCCTTCGAAATCATTGTTGAAAATGATCGCATTTGAAGGGCATGAAATCACGCAGATGTTACAGAAGGTGCACATACCATAGTCCCATAAATGTTTATCTAATGCGACTCTCGATTTACCTTCTTCATTCACGACTTTTTTAGAGATAACGTTGATCGTCCCGTTAGGACAGTTCCTCATGCAGATTCCGCAGGCAGTACAGGCATGTTCGTTATTCTCGTCGTGAGGCATGATTAATTCGGACCTCCAGCGATCCGAAATGACCAAGGTCTTCCTGTTTTCGGGATACTCCATGGTCACTTTCTTACTCCAAAATTGTTTCCAAGTAACCATCATCCCGCCGACGAGCGATTTTAATCCTGTATAAATGCCAGATATATACTTCGAAAAACTCATATCTGTATTATATTGTTTGTTTTATATATAATTCTTTTATTAATTGACATAGAGAGAGCGCTTATTTACCGAATACAGCAGGAAAAATATCTGCCAGAGTCAATCCCGATAGCACGATAATTACCATGACCAGAATGTTCACTAAATTAATAGGGAGAAGATATTTCCATTCCAGATTCAGTAACAGGTCGATACGCAAACGCGGGAACGACCAGCGTACCCATAAGCTGAGGAACATCAGCACAAATGCTTTTCCGAAAAACCATATCCAGGAAGGAATGTACCACATCACCTGATTGAAGGCGTCCCATCCTTTTATTTGGATAGGCATCCATCCTCCCAGAAATACGGTGGTGGCAATAGCTGCAATGATAAACATATTCAGGTATTCGGCCAAATAAAAGAACCCGAATCGAAGACCCGAATATTCGGTATGATATCCTGCTGTGAGTTCAGACTCCGCTTCCGGAAGGTCGAAAGGTCCCCTGTTTGTTTCGGCATGTCCCGATATCAGGAAAATAACGAATGCGATAAAAGCCGGTATATGACCATTAAATAAGTTCCAGCAATAACGTTGTCCCTCGATGAGTTCCGAAAATTGCATGGTTCCGCTTAAAACAACGATTGTCATTAAGGAAAAACCGGCCGAAAGCTCGTAGCTGATAAATTGAGCGCCGCTTCGCATGGCCCCGATCATGGAATATTTATTATTACTCGACCAACCGGCCAGTAAAATACCAATGACTCCGATCGATGAGACGGCTAATACATAAAATACGCCGATATTAAAATCTACTGCTTGCAAACTTTGCCCGAAAGGTATTGCACCGAACGAGAGTACCGACGCTACAATTACAAAGAATGGGGCCAGGTAATACAGGAGTTTGTCAATTTTATTGACGTGTATTATTTCCTTGATCAATATTTTGATCATGTCGGCGATTGACTGAATGACACCATATTTTCCTAATCGGTTCGGCCCCAGGCGGGATTGGAAAAAAGCTGCTATCTTACGTTCAATATAAATCAGAGCTAACGCAATCAGGGCATAAGCGGCAAGTATGGCTATACCTATTAATATGCCTTCCACCAATGTAGCCCAAAACGGCGACAAGCTGCTCCTGAAAAAAGCATCGAGACTGTGCACTAACTTAGTCAGTTCCAATGGCTGTGAGTATAACAACATATTTTTTATATCTTTTCGTTGAGTTATCTAGTTGGTTACTTTTTACGAATATGTTTTAACGGTCTATGTCGGGTATAACAAAATCTAACGACCCGGCAATACCGATTAAGTCGGAAAGCAGCGCCCCCCGTGCGGTTAAAGGCATCACTGAAACGGCTGATAAAGAAGGCGACCGGAGTTTTACGCGATAAGGACTTTTGTCCCCATGGCTTTCAATGAATACGCCGAATTCGCCTTTACCGGTTTCCACGCTTTGGAAGAACTGTCCTTCCGGCAATCGAAGGACGGCTTTCACTTTTCCACAAATATCGCCTTCGGGGATATTGTCGATCAACTGTTCGATGATGCGCAAGGATTGCTCTATTTCATCCAATCTATTCAGATAACGGGCGTAGGAGTCGCCTTCGGTACGGATGATTTCCTTAAATTCCACCTTATCGTATAAGGAATAAGGTTTGTATTTTCTTACGTCGCACGACCATCCCGATGCACGTCCTGCCGGGCCGGTAACGCCATAACTAATGGCTTGCTCTTTCGTTAAATGTCCGATATTGACCATTCGGCCCAATGCGATGGCATTGTGAGAAAAGAATTCGTCATATTCTACCAATCGTTGACGCATGTATGGGATGAATGCCTTCACATCTTTCTGGAAATCTTTATAGATGTCGAACATCACTCCTCCCACCACATTTTGATTGATGATGAGGCGCCCGCCGCAAGTCTTGTCGAAGATGTCCAGCACATGTTCTCTTTCGCGCAGACCATACACAAAAGCGGTGGTAGCACCTAAGTCATTACACTGACAGGCCCATGCCAGTAAGTGTGAACTGACACGTTGCAACTCGTCCATAATGGTACGGATATATTCGGCCCGTTGGGGAACTTCAATCTCTCCTGCTTTTTCAATGCACATGCAGAGTCCGTGCCGGTTGATATTGGCAGACAAATAATCCAGCCGATCGGTAAAATGCAAAATTTGCGGATAGGTCATGCTTTCGCATAACTTTTCGATGCCTCTATGGATATATCCGCTGTGCACATCGATTTTTTTTACAATTTCGCCATCGAGAGAAGTCCTGAAGTGCATCACGCCGTGAGTCGAAGGGTGTTGGGGCCCGATGTTGATAATATAATCATTTTCACCGAAGATGGGGACTTCCCGCTCGACTAAATTCCCGTCGGCTGTTTCGATGATTTGAGGCGCGATATCTACAATTTCTTTGCTGATAACGTTAACAGGATTTAAATCCGGATTCTCATCGTAATCCTTACGGAATGGAAATCCTTTCCAGTCGTCGTCCAATAAGAAACGGCGCATGTCGGGATTATTGATAAAGCGTATACCAAACAAAGCATACACTTCCCGTTCATTGAGATGAGCTGTTTCGTAAAGGTCGGAAACCGAATACAGCAGGGGATTTTCCCTGTCGGTCGTTGCCGTAATAATGACTACTTCGTGCGTCAGATCGATGGAGGAAGATAATTGGTAAATAACGCCCAGTTTTTCACCCCAATCCATACCGATCAAACTTATGAGGTAGTCGAAAGGAAGCTCTTTGTTGTTTCGAAGGCCTTCGATCAACGGGCGTGCTTGTTTCGGCTCGACCGTTACGGTTAGTTTTTGTTTTTCTTCGATCAACGCGTCGCTTGCGATGTCTTGTATAATTTGTTTGATATCTTTCATTTCATTGAAATATAAGAACCGTGTCACTTTTTAACGAAGTCGATTTGCGGATCGATTTGTATTCCTGTTTTAGGATCGATCAATGTCTCAGGTCGATAGTTGCGCCGGATTCGTTTGTTTCCGAAAAACCGTTCTACTTTCACTTTTCGTTGTAGCTGAAGCAATCCGTAGAATAACGATTCGGGGCGAGGGGGGCATCCGGGAATGTATACATCTACCGGAACGAGCTTGTCGACTCCCTTCACTACATTGTATGAATGAACGAACGGTCCTCCCGAAATAGCGCAAGAGCCCATGGCTACCACATATTTCGGCTCTGCCATCTGATCGTAAACGCGACGTAGCAAAGGAGACATTTTATTCACGATCGTGCCGGCGACAATCATAACATCCGCTTGACGTGGGCTGTTACGGGTAACTTCCATCCCGAAACGGGCTAGATCGTAGTGTGCTGCCGCAGCGGCCATAAACTCAACACCACAGCAACTGGTGGCGAAAGCCAAAGGCCAAAGTGAATTCGAGCGTCCCCAGTTTATTAACTGGTCGAGTTTGCCAACGATAATATTAACGCCTTGTTCCTTCAGTTCGTCAATGTACTTTTGGAGTGTTTCATTATCTTTGAAATCCTCTGCCGGCAGTGCTTTGATTTTAACGTCTTTTACGTCCATTTCAATACTCCTTTCTTCCATGCATAAGCGAGTCCTAAACTAAGGATTGCAATAAAAATGAGAATGCTTGCAAGTCCCATCATTCCCAAGCTGCGCACAACCGTAGCCCAAGGAAACAAAAAGATGATTTCCACGTCGAACATCATAAACAGGATGGCATATAAGTAATAGCCAACTCTAAATTGCATCCATGATGTTCCATGCGTCGGTAAACCACACTCGTAGGGTTCTCCCTTTTGGAAATTCGTCGATTTGGGCGAGAGGAGCATTGCCACTCCCAAGCCCGCGGCCACCAACGTGATTCCCGTAAGAAGAACTACCACAAACAGTGATGAATTAGTCATAGATTCTTATAAACAAAAAATTAGTTTTTTTTTAATGTCTCATATAAATAATGATTGTGCCGGATATAAACGCTTATATATAAAGCGTTAAGAACAGAAATGAAGTATCCGCTGACACAGATGCTATGAAAATGAATGCAAAGGTAGCGAAAAAGATTCAATGATTCAAGAATTTGGAGATTCAATTTCTTTTCATCCGTTTAATCGCTTCATGCCGTTTGACGGATAACAAACCGGTCACCCTTATCCGTTAAACGGATTGGAGTGACGACCTTGATAATACAGAAAAAATATCCTTTTTAAAGACCAATCGTAAACAAAAAAGCGTTAGAAGTGTTTTAATCCAAAAAGAAGGTTATCATTTTTTAACTACATGAAGAAAATTATTGTTGTGGGTTGTGGATTTGCCGGATTGCAATTCATCAACCATTTAAAGAAGAATGTATTCGATATTTTACTTATAGATAAAGTAAATCATCATCAGTTTCCGCCTTTGTTTTATCAGGTGGCGGCATCTCAAATAGAACCGGCGACCGTTTCGTTCCCGATCCGAAAGATTTTTCAAAATCGGCGGGATGTGAAAATTCGTATGGCTAACGTCCTTGCGGTTCATTCGTCGGAGAAGTATATTGAAACATCTATCGGGCAATTCGAGTACGATTACTTAGTGATCGCGACAGGATCGAAGACGAACTTTTATGGGAATCAACAGATCGAAGAACATTCGCTTAAACTGAAATCATCTTTTCAGGCAATGCACATTCGGAACATGATTCTCGAAAATTTCGAGAAATTGCTGTATGTGGAAGATAAAGAGCCTTATTATAACATTGTGATAGTGGGTGGCGGGGCTACCGGTGTGGAGCTTGCCGGCGCGTATGCCGAGATGAAACGCGATGTGCTTCCCCGCGATTATCCTGATATCGATTTTTCGAAATTGAATATTTATCTTCTTGAGGGTGCTCAGCATACCCTTTCGGCCATGAGTGAATTCTCTCAAAAGCATTCCGAAAGATATTTGCGCAATATGGGCGTACAGATTAAATTCGGTACAATGGTGCAAGGGTATGATGGAAATGTCGTAACATTGGGTAGCGGGGAGAAAATTCTTTCTAAAAATGTTATTTGGTCGGCGGGTGTGACGGGAAATCTCTTAGACGGAATTCCTTCCGATTCTATTGTTCGTTCCGGAAGGATTAAAGTGGACCGGTTGAATAAGGTTACAAGCTTGCAGGATGTGTATGCGTTGGGCGATGTGGCTTACATGGAAACCGATTTATATCCCAAAGGACATCCTCAGTTGGCGAATGTGGCAATCGGGCAGGCAAAAAATCTGGCAAATAATATTCAAAAACAGGAGAAAGGTCAAACCGGTTTGAAGGAATATGAATATAAAAATTTAGGAACGATGGCTACGGTAGGACGGAATAAGGCGGTCGTCGATCTCCCTTTTGCCAAATTCAAAGGAACGTTTGCCTGGTTGATTTGGATGTTTCTGCATTTGATGCTTATCCTGAGTGTTCGCAACAAACTGGTGGTCTTTATTAATTGGGCTTGGAATTATGTTACTAAAAATAGTTCGTTGAGGCTTATCTTGAAAAAGGACGATTAAGAAATCATTTATCGACGAAGGGATCTATCCGCGAAACGCTATCCGGGCGTTTGACGCACCCTCGTTTTTCTCTTCAGAATTTGTAAAATAAAAGTGGATGTAACGTTTTTAATTCTTTACATCCACTTCTATTTTATATAATAAAATAGGATAGAGTCATGCTTTTATTCGTGCATTTCTATGAATCGATTTCCGGAGTATTATCCGAAGTTTCGATTGTTTCTTTAACTTGTTTCTCCGGAATCAATTTAGATAAAACAATAGAAACGATAAGAGTCGCTATAATAACGGCTAAAGAGAACCATGAGTTGGCGGCAAAAAAGCTGCTTACTGCCGGAATGGCGCCAAGAAGCATTTTAGCTCCAATGAAGAATAGGATGACACTGATACCGTATTTGAGAAAACGGAACATTCCCACGATTCCTCGTAGGGCAAAGAAGAGGGATATCAGTCCCATGACCGCAAAAACATTGGAAGTGATTGCTAGAAAATTTTCTTCTGCGAGCGTTAAGATCTTCTCTGAGCCTTCCATGATTACACCGATAATTGCAGGGATGGAATCGATAGCGAAAACAATATCGGTAGTACCGATGACCAACAGAGTAAGAAACATATTGGTGATATGGGTTTTACCATTTATTTTCGAAAAGAATTTCGGATTATGTACGTCCGGGTCGACCTGGAACCATTTTATCGCGATCTTATAAAGAAAATTATTCGTTGGGTCAACTGAATCCTCTCCTTTAGAAGCAATCATTTTATAACTTGTGTAGATTAACACGACTCCCAATATATAAAGAATCCAGTGGAAACGCTGAATAAGTTCCATTCCTACCAGAATAAACAAAATACGCAGAACAATTGCTATCAAAATTCCAAGTTTTAATAGCTTGGGTTGGTTCTGTTGATTGATACCCATCATAGAAAAGATGAGAATGAAAACAAACAGATTATCGATAGACAGGGAGTATTCGGTAAAATAACCGGAAACGAATTTGATTCCCATTACCGAAGCGGTGCGTACAGTACTATCCGGATTCTGTGGAAAAAACAAATAAACAGCTAATCCGAAGAGTAAAGCTACTGTCATCCATAACCCCGTCCACATCAGAGATTCTTTCACACTTATCGTGCCTCGTCGGTGATCCGTTACGTAGAGGTCAATAGAATAGACAATTACAAAAGTTGCAATAAATGCAATCCAAAAAATAAGCATTGAGTCCATAAAAATGTTTTATAATCAGTAATTAAATTATTTCAGCTTTGCATCCTTTTTGAAGGTAATTCATTAACGGAGAATTATCTTCTGAGTCGGTTCGCTTTCTATAAACTGTTGACTATGAGTGTTTATAGAAGACTTATTAAAAGTCGAATAACTAAGGCGCAAAGGTACAATAATAATTTAAATAACAAATCACTATTTTCTAATCAAAAAGTTTATTTATGCCGTTATTTTATGATATTCTGTATTCGTTTGTGTCCCGTAGTTGTTCAATATGGTATCATATATCATCAAGTCCATTATTCTTTGTTGTTTGTCAGGAATATTTCTGTTTAGTATAATTTAACATGAAAGGCGTTCGTTGCGAAATGAATCGGAAATGTGAATGTATGAATTTCAGTATGGTGTGGAACGTTCAGATAAAATAAGCGGATTATTAAAAGAAGATTGAACGTAATGAAAAAGAGGATACTATCTCATTAAGTGTGTAAATTAGAATAGTCCTTGAAAAGGTTTTATATACCCAATATAGCCTCCTCTCTTTTGTTGACAACCTATTGTTTTTTATTGGGTTTTGTTTCTGCCGGGCAAGTTTAAGGTTTTCGATAGGATACATGGGCTTTAGCTACCCCGTTATTTGGTTCTCGCAAGAAAAGAAAATGTTCTCTTT
Organism: Limibacterium fermenti; assembly: GCF_041902845.1. Taxonomy (GTDB): domain Bacteria; phylum Bacteroidota; class Bacteroidia; order Bacteroidales; family Dysgonomonadaceae; genus Limibacterium; species Limibacterium fermenti. The sequence goes on along the minus strand of NZ_CP159486.1, from coordinate 2,197,288 downwards.
ATTCAATTTCCTGTTTTCGCCATCGATTTTCCTATTCTCTTCAGCGATTTTTATGTTCTATAAAGTCGTTTTGGTCTTCTCGATGCCTATTTTCTTTCTCTCTATAAGTATTTTCCTATTCTCTAAGGTCGTTTTGTTGTTCTCGAAAGACGTTTTCCTTTTCTCTATTGTTATTCAGCAGTGCTCTACGGAAGAGAATCAGGGATAACTATTCTAATTTTTATCCCTGATAGTAGGTACTTTTTTACATGTAAATACTCGATAAAAGGTATTTCTTTAGACTTAGTGCCGACGTACCTTTGCTCATTCATTCGATATTTATATTTATAAAATGAAGAAAAATACTGTTTTCGTTCTCATCTATAGTTTATTTCTTACGATGCAAGGCCTTTTCGGACAAACAAACGGAGGGGCTATCGAAGGAACTGTTTCCGATAAAGAGACCGGAGAGAAGTTACCGGGGGCTTCCGTTTATATCAAATCCCTCGAAAGGGGGCAAGCCGCCGATGAACAGGGGCGATTCGATTTCCGTGACCTTGCTTCCGGCGAATATATCCTCCAGGTATCCTTTATGGGATATCATTTGCAGGAAATCCCCGTTTTGGTTACTCCCAATGAACCTGCCCGCATCCAAATTCATTTGGAGCCCGAAGCTACCAGTCTCTCCGAAATAGCCGTCACCGCCAAATCGGAGGCGCGCCAACGAAAGGAAGAGGGGATGCCCGTGACTGTTGTGAATATGTCGAGCTTGCAGGGAACCGTGTCCAACATCTCCGACATCCTTTCCAAAACCGTGGGTATGACTATCCGCGTATCGGGTGGGGTGGGGAGCGCCTCGCGCGTGTCGGTGCGCGGACTCGAAGGCAAACGCATCGGCTTTTTTATCGATGAAGTTCCCATGAACGATCAAAGCGATTTCATCGATCTGAACGATATCCCCGTGGATATGATCGAGCGCATCGAAATCTACAAGGGAATTGTACCCGCGCGTTTCGGCGGATCGGCTATGGGCGGGGCCGTGAATATTGTCATCAAGGAATATCCCGACCGCTATATGGATGCCAGTTATATGCTCGAATCGTTTAATTCCAATAAAGCGCAATTGGTTGCCAAGCGAAACCTGAAGGAGCAGGGCATTCTCTTTGGTTTTGGCGGCGCGTACACGTATGCCGATAACGATTACGTCATGAACTCGCCTTATGTCGATGGCTTAAAAATCAAGCGCAATCACGACCGCTTCAAGAAAATCCTGATGGGAGGCAGCTTTAAGGCCACCAAATGGTGGTTCGACGAGGTGGAATTCGAGCCCGCATTTGTGCAAACCGCAAAACAAATACAAGGCATCAAAACCGATATCCGTAAGGCCGAAACCAATTCGCGCGCCTATATGTTTGCGAATTCCTTGAAAAAAGATAATTTTTTTCTCGACGGCTTCGATTTCGATCTCTCGACCGCCGTCGCCTTTACCCAAATCAATCTCATCGACACCGCTCGTCAATATTACGACTGGGATGGCGTTGCGTACAACGCTTATGGAGGTGAATTGGGAACCAACTATCGTTCTAATTCCGACGACTGGAAACTTACCGTATTGAATAAGTTGAACCTGCAATATTATATCAATACGCATCATTCCCTCAATTTCAATTCCGTCTTCAATTTGGCCAACGGCTATCCCAGCGACAGTGTGCGCGATCAGAGCTTCGGCCGTCAAACCGTCTTCGATTCTAAAATGAAGAGTTGGGTGGGCGGCATCAATCACGATTATCGATCGGCCAATGATAAATTATTGAATTCGCTTACCGTCCGCTATTATGTATATTCGATGAAAACCCGGAAAGCGCCTTCATACGGTAGCGGGGATATCAAGGATATCAATCTTTTGAAAAAAGATATAGGCTTCAGCAATGCCATGCGTTATAAATTTACCCGCGACTTGATGGCTAAATTCTCTGCCGGATACGATGTACGCATTCCCGCCGAAAACGAACTGTTGGGCGACGGTCACGCTGTCTTACCGGCCGATTCGTTGTATCCCGAACGGAATGTCAGTCTTAATCTGGGACTATTATACAACCGGATGGGGATGGCTTCCGATAACCTTCAACTGGAAGTCAATTTCTTTTATATGCACCTTCGTGATATGATTCGTTATGTAAAGGGGTTTGTGGAAGCGCAATATCAAAACTTCGGCGAGATGCGTACCTTCGGCGTGGAATTAGATGCCAAGGGCGACCTGACGCCGTGGCTTTACGGTTATGCAAACGCTACGTTTCAAGACCTTCGCGATATGCGAAAATTAGATCCCAACAGTAGCATTGAGAATCCCACCAAAGGCATGCGCATGCCCAATATCCCTTACCTGATGGGAAATGCGGGACTGGAATATCACAAGGCCAACCTCTTCGGGGGCAAAGGACAGAACACCCGACTTTTTGCGGATATGTCGTTCATTGAAGAATATTATTATGATTTTGAGATGACGCTTCTCGAAAAACGCCGCATTCCCCGCAGCGTGACATTCGATCTCGGCTTCGAGCAGAGCTTTCTGCACAACCGCTTGTTTGTGTCGGGCAAAATCAAAAACCTCACCGATGCAAATCTTCTTACCGAATTTAACCGTCCCCTTCCGGGGCGCAGTCTCGGAATGAAAATTCGATATATATTCAATTAAATTCAAACAATCAATAAACAAAGCAATGAAAAAGTATTTTTTACGTATAGCTTGCCTTTCGCTGGTGGCGTTGGTCGTAGCTTCGTGTGACAAGAAAGAGGAGCCGGCGCCTTCGGGTGATGCCGGAAAAGTGTTGGTTCAAACGGTCGTTATTAATCAGGACGGGATGAACGGGTCGTCTTACCTACAGGTTATCCCCGATTTCACATCTCAATCGCTGGATAATAAAAACAGCATTCAAGTGGGCTTCGATGCCCCGGTACGGGTTATCGGAAAAGACGTCTACGTTTTTCCCGGATTCGGTCCTACGGATGCGTCGGTACTCACCAAATATACGTGGGACGGCACCCGCACGCTGCAAAAAACCGCGACGTTGCAACTTCCATCGGGTTCTTTGGCCGGAGGACTTGTGAACTATAATTCCGAAAAAGCCTATCTGCCGTTATTCGGCATCGGTAAAGTATGGATAATCAATCCGATCACCCTGACAAAAACGGGAGAAATCGATTTCTCGGAATATGCGCATGGAGAGGGCGACACCAATGCCGATCCGGGATATGCTTTTTTGCGTGGAGACTATCTTTACGTCCCATTATGCCAACTGACATCCATGCAGAAGCCTTATTCGGATTATAAACAAGCCGATTGCGCCGTCATCGATCCTAAAACCGATAAAGTGCTGCATATCGCATCGGAGAAAACATCGAAAATTACTTTTCCGACGCGCCCTTTTGGGAAGGACATGATTTTTACCGACGAAAGCAACAACCTTTACATGGCTTGTGTTTCGGCTTTCGGAATGGATGATCATTTTACCGAAACGGGATTTGTGTGTATCCCTGACGGTAAAACCGAATTCGACGCATCGCTTTCGTGGGATATTTCTAAAACGACCATAGAAGGGACCGCCTATAAGGGCGGGCCGGTGGCTTATAGCAAATATATCGGTAACGGCAAAGTGATCGCTTATTTAATGATTCCTGAATTGCAAAACGCCGCGTATATTTCGCGTTATTCCATGCCGGTGGTCATCGACTTAAAAGCCAAAACCATCAAACAGATCAAAGGCCTTTCCATAAGCGATCCGCATAGCGTGTTTATCGAAACGTATAAAGATTTGGTGGTGATTGCTTCTAATGGCGAAAAGGATCCGGGCTTTTACACCTACGATCCTAAAACCGGTAAAGTCAGTAACGGAGCGGTTATCGCGACCACCGGAAATCCCTATCACATTCATTTTTTTGAATGAGCCGGTGATATTTTTTCTCTCTGAGTCTTTACAGGTTTCTCTACTTTCCTGATAAAGTTCTTTTGCAAAACCGTGTCGGAATCATCTTTCCGGCACGGTTTTATTACATCGTCGCCTTGTGTGCAGGCGCAAGCGCTTAAAAATCGTACGAGTCTTCTTGTTGCCGCCATATTTCGGCGTACGTACGGGCCAATACCAGCGTATTTTCGACCAATGTTTCCAGCCTCAGCAAGACATCGTCATTGACAATCTTCTGCAAGTGGAAATCTTTATCTTCAATAAAGACGTAATTCGGTACGATATTGGCCTTCATATAACTCAATATCGGTTTGAGTTGCGTTTCGGCCACCAGGAAATGTTTGGGCGAACCGGCCATCATAATCATCGCCACTGTTTTGTGATACAAGGCATTTTGCGGCAGTAAATCGAAGATGTTTTTGAGCGTAGCGGGAATAGAGCCTTGGAAAGTCGGCGCGCCGATAAAGAGTACGTCGGCATCCATCACCGTTTTCGTAACGTACGCTGTGTCGCCGCTGTAATCGAGATAATTGCGTCCGTCGCTAAATACAATGTCGAGCTCTTTCAAATCGATGAGCGTTAACGATTCCCCGGGATAGTGCGCTTGAATCAGTTCGACGACTTTCTTTGTGGCGGTTTGTGTTTTAGTGCCCACCTTGGAGCTGGAAATCACGACTATGTTCATTGTTTAATTTTCTTTTTTAGCCGTATGTTTTTTTACGGCCGGCAGAATTTCAGTCCCGATCATCTCGATATTCTGACGGATCTTATCGAAAGGCACGCCTCCGAAATCCAGTTGTGCCACATAGCGTTGCATGCCGAATTGTTCGTGTTGATATAGGATTTTTTCAATAATCTGTTGCGGCGAGCCCACATTAATAATGCTTCGTACATCCTGCGCCTGGGCAAAGGCCTGTTTGGGAAATCCCTGTCCGTTCGTAAATTTCATTCCTTCGTTGATATGCGGATAATATTCGCGTAACGCCGTGAGGGTATCTTCGGCCGCATAAAAGAATCCGGCGGTGGTCACCGGAAGCGCCGCCGCATCATATCCGCTCTCCCTTGCCGCTTCACGATAAGCGGCAATAGTTCCTGTGAAGGCGCCCGTCGGCCCGCCTAAATGAGCCATATACATCGGTACGCCGGCGCGTCCGGCCATCACGGCGCTACCCGGTCCCCCGCCTACGGCGCGCCAGATAGGCAATTGCCCTTTGAGAGGGCGGGGGATAATGTGCGCGTTATTCAATGGCGCCCGGAACTCGCCTTGCCATGTAAGATGTTCGTTTTGGTTGATTTGCAATAACAAATCGAATTTCTCTTCAAACAGCGCTTCATAGTCCCGCAGGTCATACCCGAGAAGTTCGAACAGCCCCACCCGCGAAGCTCGTCCGGCAACGATCTCTGCCCGTCCGTTGCTTAATAAATCGATGGTGGCGAAGTCTTCGTATACCCGCACCGGATCGGATGTACTGATGATGGTTGCTCCACTCGATATGCGGATGTTCTTGGTTGCTTGGGCAATGGCCGACAACACCACGCTATGCGCCTGCGAAACGAAATAGTCCTGATGACTTTCACCCATAACGAAGACATCGAGCCCGGCGTCGTCGGCCAGGCGGGCCATTTCCACGATTTCCCGTAGGCGCTGTCCGGCGCTGATTCGTTTGCCCGTATGTGGGTTGATTAAATGATCGCCTAATGTATAAATACCGAATTCAATACCTTTGGAAGCGTCGAACGCCGGAAGGCAGTTTTTATTTTCTTTCGCCATTTCTTTTCTGTTTTTTAAAGGTCAAACATAATCCCTACTAAAAGATGCTTGATAGCTGTGTCAACGAATACGAAGAGCTATTTGTTCATGAGAATGAATTTTGAAATAAAAACGAATCATTTCTCCGGTTGACTCGTTTCTCCGGTTTGCGTTGGCGGCTCTTCGCATCTACTGGTAATGGTGCCGATGTCTTCTTTAATGCTCAGATAATGGAGAAATTGTTTCGGATCCAGGCTGTGAAGTTCGAAATCTTTCTTTTTCAACAGCATAGGGGTGGTCATATTCAACAAGTCTTTACATCCGGACTGAATAAAGATGCCGGCTGTTTGAGGATTCGACCGGATATCCGAAGCCATAAAAGCGCTTAGTTTGTCGATAACGAGGTATTTTTTATCGAGTTTCTTTAATCCCGTGTATTGATTGAGGCGTTGTCCTTCGGGTGTGCCGTTGGCGGTGATAAAGAGACAAGTGCGGAGGATGATTTTCTTATCCTGAAAATCTGCCGTAAAATAACCTAACTTCAACGTGTCGAAGATATACGGAATAAGGAGGGTTTGATTAAACCGGAAAAGTTTATTGTTTGCGAGAGAAAAAAAGAAAAAAGCATTGCGCGCTAATTCCGTCACTCCGTCTATTCGTTCTTCAAACCGTTGCCATGCATGCGATTGAATATAGACGTCATACTCCTCTGTCGTTTGGGATGAGGACGACCCGTCTGCCGGAAGTTGCATCTTTATGAATTCATCCTTTTTCCCGAGGCCTATTTTTGCTATTCGGAGAGCCGGGCGTATAATTCCATCGAGTTCAATATGAATGCAAGGAGGTTTTATGGCGTAAAGATTAACTATCCGGTCTATCCGGTTTTTCTTTCCTATTTCTATCGATTGCTCCTCAAACCAAAAATATCTGGTAACCGGACTCGACATCTCCATGGTAAACGTATCGAGGATAAACGATAAATTACTCAAAGCATCGTTTCCTAACTCGCACATCAGCGATCGCTCGTTTTTCCTGTCGGCATGGCTTCCCAGTATTTCGCGAATTTTTTTCTTTTCCGGTGAAGTGTTTTCATCGATTTCGCTGCTCCAATCTACGATTAAAGGCAACCATATCTCAAAATAATCTATTAAACAGATTTTCGCGCCTTCTTTTTCCGGGACGGTGAGCATGTGGTCTTTTGCCAGTACTTTAATCGCTTGACAGAAAAAGGCCGCTTCTTTCTTTTCGATCAGAGGAGATTGCGTGGCGTCTACGGTCAATAAATAAGGATGTGTTTTATACAAAGTGTCGAGTTCATTTTTGGATACCAACGGTATGATCTCTTCGAATCCCATTGTTGAAAACAATTTAAATACTCTTTTTACGAATACTTTTTTCTGATGAGCTGTGTCCACTTTCCGTTGCTCATGTGTTGTTTGCTTTGTTTTTTTCTTTTTTTTCATCTGGCCGGCAATTAAAATGATTCATCGATTTTTTTTATTCCAATGATTTAATTCATTCATACGCTTTTTGGCTTATGGATTATCTTCGTACAATTAAGCCTTAAATGTAGCGGATATTTTCAAGAGAACAAAATATTTTTCTTTCCGGTTCCTATTGAGGGTTTTATTCCAAGCGAAGTATTTGGTTTTGATATTCGGAACCGCCTGCGATCTTCGAATATTGTTAAATAATTTGAAGTTGATAAAAATAATTGGTACTTTGTATTGCATAATACTTTGTTTTGTGTATTTTTGCAGCATAATTAGAAAAAAGAAAGATGAAAATAGAAAATACACAGAGCCAAATGCGCAAAGGTGTACTGGAATATTGCATTTTATCCATCATTAAACGAGAGGAAGCCTATCCGGGTGATATTATCGATGAGATGAAAAGCGCCGGATTACAACTTCTCGAAGGAACGCTTTATCCGTTGCTTAACCGGCTGAAAAATGCCGAAATATTATCGTACCGATGGGTGGAAAGTAACTCCGGACCTCCGCGTAAATATTTTAGGCTGACGGATAAAGGAGAAGAATTTTACGGGCTTTTGGAATCTACCTGGAATGAGCTTTCGAAAGGTGTGAATACCGTTGCCCGCAAGACAGAGGCTATACAGATAAATAAAACAGAAGAAGCGAAATCTATTTAACGAACCATACAGCAATGAAGAAAGTCATCAATATTAATTTTCAGGGACAGGTTATCAGTATTGAAGAAACCGCCTATGAGTTGCTCAAACAGTATATCGAGAATCTTAAGAGCTATTTTCTTCGCGAAGAGGATGGCGACGAAATCGTGAACGATATCGAGAACCGTATCGCTGAACTTTTCGGGAATCGATTGAAGTTAGGGATCAGTTGCATTACGGATGAAGATGTGGAAGCCATCATTACCAGTATCGGCCGGCCGGAGGATTTCGATTCCGACTATGCCGGCGATTCGAACTCTTCCGAAAGGACTCAATCGCACCACACCCGCAATTCGACAACTCCTCCTTCCTCTGCGGCAGGCGAGCAAAAACAAGCCCGCCCGTTGAACCGGAATGCCAATGATAAGATCATCGCCGGCGTGTGCAGTGGATTGGCCTATTATTTTAAAATTGATCCGGTTTGGATGCGTGTGATTTTTGTATTATTGTTTAGCGTGTTGTTTTGGGTTTATCTTGTTTTATGGATTGTCTTGAAACCGGTGGCGCTCGAGTCGAATTATACCAAACGATTGTATCGGAATCCTTCGGATCGGTGGATTGGCGGTGTGTGTGGGGGCATTGCCGCTTATTTTAAAATCGATTCATGGATTCCCCGTTTGATTTTTGCGGTACCTCTGTTATTGAATTTAGTCGGGATGGTATCGATTCCTATTTTTCCCTGGGACAGGATATTCGATAATGTCGATTTCAACTGGAATATTAATTTCGGATTAGTCGTCGTGTATTGTGTGTTGTGGGTAATCATTCCTCAGGCAACAACGGTGAAACAAAAGCTCGAAATGATGGGCGAAGACGAGTATATTCAATCGATTCGGCAAACAGTGAGCGGAAATTTAGCGAATGTAAAGAGCCGTGCCAACGAACCGGATAATGCTTCTGCCGGACAGGCCGGGTCGCATGCGCAAGCTTCGGCTACGTCGGCGCCGCAAGGTGAAATGCCTCCCGAGCCGCCTAAAAATACGTATCATTCGCCCGTACCGGTTTCTCAACGATCGGGTTGTTTAAATGCATTGACCGTTTTTCTGAAGATTATCTTTTTTGCATTTGCCGGAATTTTTGCATTGGTGATACTGGCTACGCTGGGTGCGTTGTTATTTGCCGGAACAAATCTGTTATCGTTAAAGTCGCTGTTTATCGATGCCGGCACCGAGAACACATTGCTGTGGATTACCGGAGTTCTTGTGATCGGAATCCCTGTTGTGGCAATTATTTTATGGATTATCCGGCGCATCTTGAAAGCGAAATCGCGCCCGGTTATCGGAATAGTGTTTGTGGTGTTATGGATTGCCGGAATGGTGACGGGTGGTATATTGGCAAAGAATGTAGCCGGGAAATTCAGTGTCGAAGGCTCCGATCGAAAAAGTACCTCTTTAACTTCTTTCAACGGCAATACGCTTTATGTGGATATGGCGTATTATGGAAACGATTACTACTTATTTAGCTCGGGTATCGGACCCGGCACGGAGCGTCATGAGCTCCCTTACCGTAGCATAAACGAAGATTCGTTGTTGTTCTCCGACATCAGTTTAAAGATTATCGATACTTCCGATACGCTGTTTCAGGTGAGCGTGATCACCTGTGCCAACAGTAGAGACTTAAAGACGGCGAAGCAGAATGTCCGGAATTTTACCTATCCGATAGAGCAGACCGATTCGGTTTTGCAGCTACCCGAATTTTTCTCGGTGCCTATTACACAAGGCTTCCGCCGTCAAAATATGCTCGTTGAGATAGCTGTTCCGACGGGTAAGAAGGTCGAGATCAGCCGTACGCTGGATCCTTACATGCGAAATGAGCCTTCGTCGGCTATTAAGAAGAAATATAAGAAGTTCTCGCGTACATCCGGAGACGGAAAATCTCTTTCGTCCGACCGGATTGTTTATCAGGAAGGAACGATCCATACGGAAACAGATACAATTTCGAAAGTGCTATAACTCTATTTTAATTCATTCATTGATAAAAAAGCGGCCGGGAGTGATCTTAGCTGCTTTTTTTTTGATTGATGGAGATTGAAAAGAGATTGATAAACATTGAAGATCAGAGTTCGAACGTTGCTCGGACGCCGACTTGCCGGAATTGGGTCTTATGCAGCGAGCCGAATGCGGCGACACTGAAAAAACGGTTGCCGATGCCATAGCCGAATTCGGTGTACGAGAGGATCTGGGGAGTATAGAGTTGACTGAAATACAATCTTTCGGTATCGGCGAAGTTCGATACGAAAGGAATATTCTTTAATAATAAAAAGGGTGTTTCAAGCATGAGATGCGCCTGAATATACGAATCGGACACATTATACAGATTCCTGTTGAGCAGATTAAACCCTCCGCCGAGACGGTCGTTCCAGATTTCGGGGAAGTTGCTTTTCGAAAAGAAAGCGAAATCGGCGAAGTATTCCGTTTTTTGGTCGGTAAATTTTCCAGCTCCGATATGATACTGAAATGTATTCATCAATCCGAAGGGAATGTGTTGGCTCATATCCACTTCCACACGATTGTATTCGGATGTGCTGCCGAATATATTGTAGAAGCTTCTCGACACTTCCACTTTGAACGTTGGAAAACGCGATCGTTCATAGATCTTTTGGCGTCCTTCGTAGCGGTAATACTGCTCGGGCGTCCAGGTAAGACGAATAAAAGGAGCAAAAGCCTTACGCGTTCCAAACAAATCTTCTATAGGCTCGCTGTCCACTTTCGCGCTTCGTAGTACCGCCGTGTTGCTGGCGCCCTTGCGAATGTGATATTCAATGCCGGCATTAAACAGTAACCCGTTGGCTATTTCATGCGTGTTGAACACCTTCAAATAATAGTCACGGAAATAGTTGACCGATATATCTTTAAAATCGAATCCGTGCTCATTGAGGCTGTCTTGTATTTGTTGGATAAAGAGGGAGCTGTACGTAGGGTTACCGTTTCCGAGCGACAAGGTCATACTGCCCAACCGGAAAGGATCATAATTCCACGTGGTGGAAAGATCGGTAAATAGCTCTTTACGTTTAAACATAAATCCGGCAAACGCTTTGATCTTAATGTTCCGATTGTGATGCAAGTCGATGTTGAACGATACTCTTTGCCGGTAGGTGATTCCGTCTTGCGACGTGTAACCGATGAGCGCCGGATTAAACAAGCCGCCGTATCCGATGCGCGTCGATTTGTAAGAGTATTCCGAGTCCATCACCATTCGTTGAGCGAACTGCTGTGCTTTCATTACATTACTGGTATCTTTTTCGGCTTGTTGAGCTTGCTTGATTTGTTGTTGCAGCCGGAATTCGCGCGCCACGTCTTTTTCTTTCTCCTGAAGAGGAATAGGGCGATGCGTTATCCAAAAAGCCGAGTCGTTGTAGACGGGCACCGAATCGAGTCGCAGTTTATAGAAGTCGCTGATGTTGAGCGAATGGAGCGGTTTGATGTCTTGGCGCAAGCGGATATCTTTGTATTCGATATTAGCCAAATAGCGGCTGGCCACACGGTTGCCAAGATAAGAAGTCGTTTGGTATACAATAAAATCGACGGGGAGATAATTGGTAATCCACTTATCGCCCATGTTTATTTCGAACGAGAAGTCGGCAAAGATATCGATTCCCTCTCCCCGGAAATGGATCACGCGCCACGTGCCGGCTTCAATAACGAACGAACCCTTCAGGAGCTTCTGGTTATTGAAAACAGGCGTGAAATCGATGGTATAGTAGGTCTTGTCGTTTTCGGAATGCGACCGCACCAATCGATAAGTGTAGTATTTTCGGGTGGTAACCCGCAGGGGCATGAAGAAACTCTCGTCGTTGGTGTTTTCTCCGTAGACATTGATATTGAAAAAGTTGAAAGGAATCATTTCGAGATCCCTTTTGCGGGTCATGGTGCCGGTTACGTACTTGATGTTATGGATATAATTATTGGGGAAATCGTATTTTAACGTGCCGAAGGTTTCGATTAAAACCTCCTTCGAGCTCGGATCGTGCAAAATGAAGCGGGGGATGAGATGCGTGTACTTATACAAGATGTTTTTTTTCAGCGTTTCGACATAGGTACGGGTATATAGCTCCGCTTGATAGCTTTCTATCAATTCGTTGTATTTCTCTGCCGCATTCATCGTTTTTGTCAGGATGCTGTCCAAAGGGAGGGTGGACGCACGGAGGCCTGCGGAAAGAAAAAACAGAGTAATTCCTATGACTAATTTAATTTTCATTCTTGCGATGCAAACTTACGTATTTTTTTTGGAACTGGATAGGAGATTGAGGAAGATTGAGGAAGATTGATATGGATTGAGGAGAGGAGCCCGTTGTCCGAAAAAGGAAATTATGTGACAATTTCATGACAAATTGCGAAAAAAACGCTATTTTTGTGTTTTATAACACTGTTCTATAACACTTAATGGCTAAAAAGAGTAATGATATAATCGATATTTCGTCTTCATTATCAGAGATATGGCGGATATTGACAGAGGATCAGCGGGAGTTAGTGCGTGAAAGTGCAGAGATCGTTCATTATAAGAAGGGTCAGATGATTTATGTGGAGGAAGAACAGCCCTCTAACTTAATCTGTCTATTAAAAGGTAAAGTCAAGATATTCAAAACCGGCGTAGGCGGGCGGACGCAGATCATCCGCATGATACGCCCGGTGCAGTATTTCGGATATCGGGCTTACTTTGCACGCGAATCGTATGTGACTTCGGCTTCGGCATTCGAAAATTCGACTGTCTGCCTGATTCCTATGGAACTTATAGAGGATTTTGTGCGGAAGGACGGAAACTTAGCCATGTTTTTTATCGGACATCTGTCGGTGGATTTGGGCATTGCCGACCAACGGGCGGTAAACCTCACGCAAAAGCATGTGCGGGGGCGTCTTGCCGAAGCTCTTATCTTTTTGCGCGAAAGTTACGGCTTGGAAGAAGACGGCGCCACCATCAGCATTTACCTGTCGCGTGACGATTTGGCGAGTCTGTCGAATATGACCACGTCCAACGCCATACGCACTTTGTCGACGTTTGTCGATGAACATGTGATAACCATCGACGGACGAAAAATTAAGATCATCGACGAAGAAAAACTTCGTAAAATAAGCCGCATAGGATAAGAAACTGTTTTGAATTTTTTTATGCGGTGTTTTTTAGTAATTTTTTTTGATGGATTTGGGCTTTCGTTTCGCATCGAATAGCGGGCTATTGGAAAAAAAGGAAAGTTCAAAGGCGTAAAAAAGGGCAAAAAACAGCATAAAAGAATAAACAAAATCAGATCATTCGGAAAATTCAAAACAGTTTCTAAGATTATTAAAAAATTCATCACTACCTTTGCAGACAAATATCTTGTAGAAAGAATGATTCGAAAAATTGCCCGGGCAATACTCACTTCGTACTATAAACCGGTGGAGAAGTTCTTGGAAGACCCCATCGGAACTCAACAAAAAAACTTGGAACTGCTTCTTGAACACGGACGCCACACGCTGTTCGGGTATGAAAAGAAGTTCGATTCGATAGGAAACGCAGAGGACTATGCCGCGAGGCTTCCGGTAATGTCTTATGAAGACTTGCGCCCTTATTTGGATAAAATACTCGTCGACAAACAGCAGAACGTCCTTTGGGATACTCCGGTGAAGTGGTTTGCCATGTCGTCGGGAACGACGCAGGACAAGAGCAAGTACATTCCCGTAACGGAGGAGTCGCTGCAAAACTGCCATTACCGTTGCGGTTACCATATGCTGGCCTTGTATGCTGCGCATTATCCCGACACGGCGTTTATGCTCGGCAAAACGTTGGTGCTGGGTGGTAGCCAACAGATCAACCGCATCGGAGGCGACACATTTACGGGAGACATATCGGCCATATTGATGAAGAATGTGCCTTTCTGGGCAAAACGCGCCCGAACGCCCGAAAGCATCGCGTTGCTATCGGATTGGGAAGAGAAGTTGGAGAAACTGACCGAGTATGCGGTCAACGCCGATATCCGTGCTTTTGTAGGCGTGCCTTCGTGGACGATGGTGCTGCTCAAAAAAATTGTTGCCGAAACCGGCAAGCCGCTCACGGAATTGTGGCCCAACCTCGAAGTGTTTTTTCACGGCGGGGTGAGTTTCATTCCCTTTCAAGAACAATATGAGCAACTGATTCCTTCGCCCGACATGCATTACTGGGAAACCTATAATGCTTCGGAAGGCTTCTTCGGCGTGCAATACAGCCCCGAATCGAAAGAGATGCTTTTGCTGCTCGATAATGAAATTTATTACGAATTCATTCCCAAGTCGGAATGGGGCGAAGAACGGCCCGAAGCGGTGCCGCTCGAAGGTGTGCAGACGGGTTGCCCGTATGCGATGGTTATTTCCACCAGCGGCGGATTGTGGCGTTATCAGATAGGAGATACCGTGGAGTTTACATCGACCCATCCGTACCTATTTAAGATTACCGGCCGCACGAAGCAGTTCATCAATGCCTTCGGCGAAGAGCTTATTGTGGAGAATGCCGACCGAGCGCTCGATCATGCCTGTCAACGCACCCATGCCAAAATTGTGGAATATACCGTTGCGCCGGTCTATTTCGACTCCCGGCACAACGGGGCGCATGAATGGCTCATCGAATTCGAGAACCAGCCTTCGGATATGGATCTGTTTGTGGAATTGCTGGACGAAAATCTCAAAAAACTAAATTCCGATTACGAAGCGAAGCGTTCGTACAATCTGTCCCTGGGCAAGCCGGTGGTGAAACCGTTGCAACCCGATACGTTTTATAATTGGATGAAACAGAGAGATAAAGCAGGAGGTCAAAATAAAGTGCCGAAGCTTTCCAACGACCGCAAATATGTCGAGAGTATCTTAGCGTTCGTTTCATCGAATTCCTAAAATAGAATAAAAACCGTATGGCAAGGGTTACAACTGAGAAACTTTCCGTAAATTTGCACGTTATAATCGCATTTATTGAGAAAATGAGACTAAAATACAGCTATTTTTTGCTCGTGATTTTGCTATTCGCTTCATGTGGCGAATACAACAAGATATTGAAAAGTACCGATACGAATTTGAAGTACACGTATGCTAAAAAGTACTTCGAAGAAGGAAAATACGAGCGTTCCATCACCCTGCTCGAAGAGTTGGTGCCTTTTATGAAGGGTACGGCAAACGCCGAGGAGTCGCTTTACCTGTTGGGACAGAGCTATTATAACTCGAAAGATTATTCATCGGCCACCCAGATATTCACCACGTACTACACCACTTATCCGAAAGGGGAATATGCCGAGCCTTCGTTGTTTTATTCGGCTTACGGGATGTATCTCGATTCGCCCGATGCGCGTTTGGATCAGACTAAAACCTATACGGCCATTGCCGAGTTCCAGAGATACATGGAAAAGTATCCGCAAAGCGAACGCGCCGAACAAGCCAAAAACTATATGTTCGAATTGCAGGAGAAACTGGCGTACAAAGAATTATTAGCCGCGCAGTTGTATCTCAATCTGGGCAATTACATGGGCAATAATTACGAGTCGGCGATCATTACCGCCCGAGAGGCGATGAAGAGTTACCCGTTTTCGAAATATGTCGAAGATTATCAGATGATCATGCTGCGTTCGCGCTATGAGTATGCGCAGCGAAGCACGGCAAAAGCGCAACCCGAGCGTTTCCGGTTGGTCGTCGATGAATATTTTAATTATAAAAACACTTTTCCCGAAGGGAAATTTGTGGCGGAAGCCGATAAATACTATCGCGAAGCGCAAAAGAAAATTGAGCTTTTGCCGACGAACAATTAATGAATCAGTTGAATTTAGATAAACAAACAAAATAAACAATGGACTATAAAAGAACGACAGCGAGTGTCAATACCGAAACGCGCGATGTGATGAAAATGTCGGAGCCGGTTGGAAATGTGTACGAGATGGTACGCATCATCAGTAAAAGGGCCAATCAGATATCCGTCGAAATGAAACAGGACTTGGATACCAAACTGCAAGAGTTCGCTTCTTACAGCGATAATCTGGAGGAGGTGTTCGAGAATCACGAGCAGATCGAGATTTCGCGTTTTTACGAAAAGCTTCCCAAACCTACCTTGATCGCTATTCAGGAATGGATCGACGGCGAAGTGTATTTCCGTAATCCCGCGAAAGAAAAAGACCAATTCTGACGCTGAAAAGGTATGTTGCAACGAGTACAAACCGTTTTTTTATTGGGGGCTTTCGGCTGTATGGTCGCAGCGATGCTGACTATGGTCATTGCCTTTTCGTCTAACGGTATTACCTACGAGATGACGGCCTGCGTGTGGTCGGCCAATGGCCAAACCACTGCGCAGGTATGGGGCTTGCCCGTTTTGGGGACCCTCGCGATGCTGCTTCCCCTTATCGCCGTCTTCCTTTATAAAAAGCGGAAGAGTCAGATTCGGCTGGCGGTAACGGGTATTTTGGCGATTATCGCCTATTATGCGGCCGTCGTTTTTGCCATATATGGCATTGCGCCTGCTTTCGACATCACCGTCTTGAGGGTGGGGGCGGGAGCCGTTGCGCCGTTGGCGGCGTTGGCGCTGAACGGGCTCGCCATCCGGCGGATACGCCACGATGAAGCATTGATACGGTCACTCAACAGGCTGCGATAACACACACACAACGATCTTCATAAAGCAATGAATAAAGGTGATTTATCTGTAACGGATAAGTTGCCTTTTTTCATGTCCCGCCTCTATTTCGTCCCTTAATACCGGCAGATCCGTTCAATCGAATGGCGAAGAAAGCGGGAAAAAGGAACGAGCATAGGCGACTTTGTTTCGTTTCGAGCTTAAAAACAGACTCGATCGACTGTTTTACCTCCTTCTAAGGCCTAACAACAGACGAAACCGTTCGTTTTAGCCCTCTCTTAGGGTTAAAATAGTACTTCCTAAGATATTTTTGCCCTCTCTTAAGCTTAAAATAGTACTTCCTAAGATATTTCAGCCCTTTTTTAAGGTTTAAATAGTACTTCCTAAGATATTTTTGTCTTCTCTTAAGGTTAAAATAGTACTTTCTAAGATATTTTTGCCCTCTTTTAAGCTTGAAATAGTACTTTCCGGACTGTTTGAGCGCTTTTTTAAGGTGAAAGATTGCCCGTATCTGGCGGGGCGATTGGAAGTCAGTACCGGTGTTAAGGAATGTCATCCGGTCATGACAACTTTAGCCGCAGGAAAGATTCTGAAAATTATCGTCAAAATAAAAAATGGCCTATCTTTGTAGAATCTTTATAATGGGATACCAGAGTATCCCTCGTTGTGAATAAAGAATAAATAGTCAATCAAATGAAAATAAACAAAAAACAGGTGTTGCTTGCCTTAATTGCAACCTTTTTATTAACAGCTTGCGGAGAAGAGATCATCCAAAGACTGAATTTACTCGATTATATCGCATTAAATGCCGGAACCGAGGGAACCATCAACATTTCTGCCGGCAATCCCCCTTATCGTATTGAACTGTCGGATGCTGCCATAGCGACGGCCACGGTGAAAGATTCTGTGATTACCGTAAAAGCGCACAAAGAAGGAGAAGCAACTTTGTTGCTGACCGATAAAACGAATCAACATGTGGCGATCAAGGTGTCTGTCGGAATACCGCCGATAGAATTTACTAAAGAGTATACCGCCGAAACCATGCAAACGGTGTTAAGCGAATTCGGTATCGGTTGGGAAGAGTTTGATGAACAAGGCGCCGGACATATTCGTATTAAACCTGCCGGGGCCGACAAACTTCTCTATTTTACATCCAACAAGAGATGGATCGGAATGGTTATTACTTCCAAGACCATTATTAAAGGACTGAATTCCGTTAACCCTCTGTTAATAGACGACAAAGGCCTTACCTTCAAGACGGCCGAAGAAGAACTCTACCATTATTCTTTCGGCGTGCTTTACAAAGAACAGTATTATTTTCTGAATATATATGATGTGGAAAAGAAAGCCGATGTAACGGGCAAAGAGGTAACAATTGTCAGGGGAGCATATATAAAAGCTGTGCAGTAACATCGGCATTGCTATTGTAATCTATTTGAAAATGTCTGCCGGGGCGTCGTTTGGAGCGATGTCCCCACTTCTCATTTGCCGTTTCTTCCTCCTTATAACTAATGATATTTCTTCCGAAAAATCCTTACTTTTAGGGATTGTGAACACTGTTCAGAGGCCGTATTTTTGTGAAAAAATAAAATGGAGGAAGAAACAATCGATATATTAAAAGACGTAACCGAAGGCGAGTACAAAGAAGGCTTTCAGTCGGACATTGAGACGGAATATCTTCCGAAAGGCCTGAATGAGGATATTATTCGCGCCATCTCCCAAAAGAGAGAGGAGCCCGACTGGTTGCTCCGCTTTCGCCTCGATGCCTATCATCACTGGCTTACCCTGACGATGCCCCGATGGGCGCATTTGAACATTCCCGACATCGATTTTCAGGAGATCATTTATTATGCGGCGCCTAAAAAGAAGAACGGGCCCAAAAGCCTGGATGAAGTCGATCCCGAACTGTTGAAAACATTCGAGAAACTCGGCATTCCGTTGGAAGAGCGGAAAATATTGTCGGGAGTTGCGATGGATGCGGTGATGGATAGCGTTTCCGTGAAGACGACCTTCAAAGAAGAATTGGCTAAAAAGGGAGTTATCTTTTGTTCATTTGCCGATGCGGTGAAAGAATATCCCGAATTAGTAAGACAATACTTGGGCAGTGTGGTTCCGTACACCGACAATTTCTTTGCCGCACTCAATTCCGCCGTGTTCGGCGACGGTTCGTTCGCCTATATTCCGAAAGGAGTTCGTAGCCCGATGGAGTTATCCAGTTATTTCCGCATGAACGCCCTCAATACGGGGCAGTTCGAGCGCACCTTGATCATTGCCGACGACGATGCCTATGTGAGTTATCTGGAGGGGTGCACGGCTCCCATCCGCGACGAGAATCAACTCCATGCGGCCATTGTCGAAATCATCGCGTTAGACCGAGCGGAGGTCAAATACTCCACCGTGCAAAACTGGTATCCCGGCGACAAAACGGGGCGGGGGGGCGTGTTCAATTTCGTTACCAAACGCGGCCTGTGTAAAGGCGAATCTTCTAAAATATCCTGGACGCAGGTCGAAACCGGTTCGGCCATCACTTGGAAATACCCGAGTTGCGTCTTGCAAGGCGATTATTCGAGCGGCGAGTTTTATTCGGTGGCCATCACCAAGAACGCGCAACAGGCCGATACCGGTACGAAGATGATTCATATCGGGAAAAAGACCAAAAGCCGCATCGTGTCCAAAGGGATTTCCGCCGGCGTATCGCAAAACTCTTTCCGCAGCCTGGTGAAAATGACCGCCCATGCGCAAAACTCCCGCAATCATTCGCAGTGCGACAGTTTGCTCATCGGAGACCGCTGCGGGGCGCATACTTTCCCGTATATGGATATCGACAATAACTCCGCCGTACTGGAGCACGAAGCTACGACGTCGAAAATAAACGAAGACCAGTTATTTTATTGCAATCAGCGCGGAATTCCCACCGAAGAGGCCGTCAGCCTCATCGTAAACGGCTACGCGAAAGAGGTGTTGAACAAGCTTCCCATGGAATTTGCCGTTGAAGCGACGAAGCTTTTGCAGATAAGCCTCGAAGGGAGTGTCGGATAAATATAAAATCAAAACAATCATGTTATCAGTTAAAAATTTACATGCTTCCGTTAATGGAAAAGCGATATTAAAAGGAGTCGATTTGGAGGTCAAGAAAGGCGAAATACATGCCATTATGGGGCCCAACGGCTCGGGCAAAAGCACGTTTGCTTCCATCCTTGCCGGTAATCCGGTTTATGAAGTGACCGACGGCGAAGTGGCTTTCGAAGGGGAAGAGCTCCTCGGTTTATCTCCTGAAGAACGTTCGTGGAAAGGACTCTTCCTCAGTTTTCAGTATCCGGTGGAGATTCCCGGCGTCAGCATGGTCAACTTTATGCGCGCCGCCCTGAACGAACATCGCCAATACAACGGGCAAGCCCCGATTCCTCCCGGCGAGTTCCTGGCGTTGATGCGCGAAAAACAAACGCTTATCGGGGTGGATAAAGAGATGATCCAACGGTCGGTGAACGATGGCTTTTCGGGAGGCGAGAAAAAGCGCAACGAGATATTCCAAATGGCTATTCTCCAACCGAAGTTGTCCATCCTCGACGAAACGGACAGCGGGCTCGACATCGATGCCTTGCGCATCGTGGCCGCCGGACTTAACAAACTCAAGCGCCCCGACAACGCGACGATATTAATCACCCATTATCAACGTTTGCTCAATTATATCCGGCCCGATATCGTGCACGTCATGTACGAGGGGCGGCTTGTGCGCAGCGGCGGGCCCGAATTAGCGCTCGAGTTGGAAGAAAAAGGATATGATTGGCTCAAATAGACGAATATGAAATACGATACAGATTATTTTGAGTCGAACCGGGACTCGATTTGCCAACAATGTTCTCCCTTGTTGAACCGGCCGAGGCAAGAGGCTTTCGAAGTGTTCCGAAAAAACGGTTTTCCCGCGTATGGCAGCGAAGATTATCAGCATACCGATATCGAGAATCTATTGAAGATAAACGTTGGCATCCGTCAGCGGCTCACGCAACAACAAGCTGTCCGGTATATGGTTTCGGACAGGGGCATGCATCCGGAGCCTTTTCATCAGGATTATCTCATAAACGGATATGCTTATAAGGATGCTTCTTCCCGGCCATTACCGGAGGGGATATTTTCCGGCGGCTTAAACGATTTTGCGGAAAAATATCCCGACGTGTTCTCCGCTTATTACAATCGGCAGGCAAAGCAACACGGCGGCGGGTTGTCGGCGTTCAATACGATGTTCGTACGGGACGGCTATGTGCTGTATGTGCCTGAAAACAAGAGGAGCGACGCCATTATACAGTTGACGCACCTCGTGGAAGCGGAAGAAGACGCAATGGTCATCAGCCGCTTGCTGATTATTTTGGAAAAAGGCGCCGAAGCCAGGATCGCCGTCTACGACCGTTGCCCGGCGGAGAAGGCAAAGTCGGTGACGGTACAGGTTTCCGAAATATATGCGGGGGAAAACGCCTCGTTGGAGTTTTACCATGTGGAGGAAAGCGCCGCCCGCTCCACGTTGATTACCGATAACTTTATCCGGCAGGAGCGGTATTCGAATGTCAAACTCAATACCCTTTCCCTCGAAAACGGCATAACCCGCAACAACTACCGGGTCGGTTTGGACGGCGAATATGCCGAACATATTTTGAAAGGATTGGTGATTGCCGATAAAGAACAGCATGTCGATAACCATACCGTTATCAATCATAATGTGCCGCATTGCCATAGCGATGAATTGTTTAAATATCTCTTGTCGGAAAAATCGATGGGAGCGTTCAGCGGAAAGATAAATGTGGCGGAAGATGCGCAGAAGACGATGGCGTATCAAAATCACCGCAACCTGTTGGACGGCCCCGATTGCCGGGTGTTCTCGAAGCCTCAGTTGGAGATATATGCCGATGATGTGAAGTGTTCCCACGGCATGACAACCGGGCAGATGGACGAAACGGTTCTCCTGTATATGCGTGCCCGCGGCATATCGGAAAAGGAAGCCCGCATGATGCTCCGTGTCGCTTTTGCCGGCGAGATTATAGAGGGCATCGGCGACGAGAGCCTGAGGGAGAACTTGAGGCGATGGGTGGAAAACCGCCTGAGAACGCAGAATGACTAAAAAGTGCAGCATGACGGCAGGAGAACAAACGATTATCGCATCGGCGAAAGAGGAGTTTATCAAAAAAGGGTTTAAGGATGCATCCATGCGGGTCATCGCCAAACAAGCAGGCATGACGGTCGGCAATGTCTATAATTATTTTCAAAGCAAAGACGATTTGTTTTGCCGCACCATGCAGCCGCTTATCAAAGCCATCGACGCTATTTTTGCAGAACATAACAGCGAGCATAATCTTTCCCTCGACGTATTTTTCGATTACTCGTATCAAAGCCATACGATGAATGCGATCCTCGAGTTGACCGATAACTTTGCTTCCGAGCTCAAGTTGTTATGGTTTTGTGCCGACGGCTCTTCCTTGGCGGGTTACAAAGATGCGCTCGTTACTCAACAAACCGCGATCGGCATCGAGTACCTGCGGCTGATGCACGACAAATATCCGCAGTTGAGTATCGATATTTCCCCTTTTTTCCTTCACCTGACGAGTACTTTTTGGATTACGCTTATCGGGGAAATGATCCGCAACAGCCATCTTACCCGAGAGGAAAAACAACAAGCCATCGGCGAGTACATCCGTTACGGGGTCGCCGGCTGGAAAACATTAATGCACGTATAATCATCTATATTATATAATCAACAAATGAAATCTCAAAAACAATCTTCTACACTCGCCCGGCTACGAAGCTATATGGGAAAGAAAGGCGTACTGATGCCTTTCTCCATCACGTTTTCGGTACTGGGAAACATTCTCGGGATGCTGCCGTTCGTGTGCGTATGGCTCATCATCCGGGCCTTGTTTACACAAGGTCTTGCCGCCTCGGGAAGCGACATTGTCCGTTATGCCTGGTGGGCCTTCGGCTTTTCGATCCTTTTTATCCTGTGTTATTTCACCTCGCTGATGCTGTCGCATCTGGCGGCATTCCGCCTCGAGCGGAACCTGCGTTATGAGGCCATGCAGCGGGCCGTGCGCATGCCGTTGGGCTTTTTCACCAGGAATACGACCGGCAAAATGCGCAAGGTCATCGACGATAACGCCGGCATCGTGCATACGTTCGTTGCGCATCAACTGCCCGATTTGGCGGGAGGCCTAACGGTGTTCGTCGCCACGTTGGTGCTGATGTTCGTGTTCGATTGGCGCCTCGGGCTGGCCTGCCTGGTCCCGTTGCTCATCGCGTTCGCCCAATTTTATAGGATGATGGGAAAAGACTATGGCGCAACGATGCAACAATATATGACGTCGCTCGAAGCCATGAATACCGAAGCCGTGGAGTACGTCCGCGGAATACCGGTCGTAAAGGTTTTCCAGCAAACGGTCTATTCGTTCAAACGGCTTTATGATAGTATTATGGCTTACAATAAGTGGGTGAAGGAATATGCCGCTTCCATGTGTAAAGCGATGAGCATTTACACGGTGGCGATTAACGGATTCGCCTTTCTGCTGGTGCCGGCGGCCATCATTCTCATCCTTATCGGCGGCAGTTGGCAGGAAATTACGCTGAATTTGATTTTTTATGTCCTTATCACGCCTTTCTTCGGACAATGCATTATGAAGTTGATGTATGTCGTGGACGGTTACCGTCAGGCCGGTGAAGCCGTAGGGCGCATCGAAGCCCTGACCGACGAACGGCAACAACTTCAGACGCCGCGGGCGTTGACCATGCCGGACACGTACGACATTTGTTTCAAACAGGTCTCTTTCCGGTACGATGATGCTTCGAAAGAAGCGCTTTCGGATGTCGATTTATCCATTCCGCAAGGCAAAACGGTGGCGTTGGTGGGCGCTTCGGGTAGCGGCAAAACCACGCTTGCCCGCCTTATCGCGCGCTTTTGGGATGCCGGCAGCGGCAAGGTGACCATTGGCGGCGTCGATGTGAAGCAGTTGCATCCCGACGAGCTGATGCGGCACATTTCGTTCGTGTTCCAAAACACCGAACTGTTCAAAACATCCATCCGAGAGAATATCCTTTACGGCAAGCCGGATGCGGCGCCCGGCGAAATCGACCGCGCGGTGGAGCTCGCACAATGCCGCGATATTATCGGCAAGTTGCCCGCCGGCATCGACACCAAAATCGGCACCGAAGGCATTTATCTTTCGGGTGGCGAGCAACAACGTATCGCTTTGGCGAGGGCTTTCCTGAAAGATGCGCCCATCGTGCTGCTCGACGAGGCGACGGCCTTTGCCGACCCCGAAAACGAACACGAAATACAGCACGCCTTGCGTCGCCTTATGCGGGGAAAGACGGTGGTGATGATTGCGCACCGCCTCACTTCGGTAACCGATGCCGACACCATCGTGGTGATGGATGAAGGGCGCATAGCCGAACAGGGAACGCACGCTCAGCTACTCGAAAAAGACGGCATCTACCGCCGTATGTGGAAGGAATATCAACAATCGGTCCGATGGGCTATTTAACAAGAAAACAAAACATGCTTCACTCGATACAAAAACGGTTCGCTATGAGCGAACAAGGCGCTAAAGATTTTATGAAAGGGGCGCTATGGACAACGGCGCAGAACATTTCGTTCATGCTGCCCGTCATGCTGGTTTATTTATTTTTGCAAGACATTTTAGCGGTTTATCTGGAGGGGCGCGAGACGGCGGGCGTCCCGTTGTGGGGATATCTTGCCTTCAGTGTCGCGGCTATTGCCGTGATATACGTCGTAACCCGTCATCAGTATGATAATACCTATCTCAATGTGTATAACGAAAGCGCCGTACGCCGTATTTCGCTCGCCGAAAAGTTGCGCAAGCTGCCGCTTTCTTTCTTCGGAAAGAAAAACCTGTCCGATCTCACCTCCACCATCATGCAGGATGCTACCGAGTTGGAGCATACGTTCTCGCATGCCGTGCCGCAATTGGTCGGCTCGCTGGTCACCTTGTTTTTGGCGATCATCGGATTGAGTTTTATGAGTTGGCAACTGACCATCGCCGTCTTTTGGGTCGTTCCCGTCGCGCTTATCGTGCTTTGGATCACGAAACGGATGCAGGAGAAAGAACATCGGGCGAGTTATGTGCAAAAGCGTGCTGTGACCGAGAAGATACAGGAAGGGATTCTTCAGATTCAGGAGATCAAATCGTACGGGCACGAAGACGCTTATCTGCGGGAGCTTTGCGGCATGCAGGAAACGTATGAAAAAGGACAGATTAAGGGAGAGTTGATTGTGGGAGGCATTATTAATGTCATTCAGGCTGTTATCAAACTCGGATTACCGACATTGATACTGGTCGGAACGACGTTGCTGCTCGCCGGAGAGGTCGATTTCCTGACTTACTTGTTCTTTCTCATTCTTTCTTCCGTCATTTTCAATCCCCTGTTGATTGCCTTGGAGCAGACAGCCGTGTTGTTCTTCCTCGATATCCGGATCAACCGCATGAAAGAGATCATGGATTTGCCCGTGCAAGCCGGCGCGTCCGATTATCATCTCGATGATTACAGCATTCGTTTCGACGGGGTGGAATTCTCTTATAAAGACAGCGACGAGCGGGTATTGCACAATGTGTCGTTCGAAGCGCGTCAGGGACAAGTGACCGCGTTGATCGGGCCTTCGGGCGGCGGCAAAAGCACCTCCGCCAAATTGGCCGCCCGCTTTTGGGATGCCGATAGCGGAACCATCACTTTGGGCGGCGCCGACATCACGGGCATCGATCCCGAGGCGTTGCTCAAAAACTATTCGATTGTTTTTCAGGATGTCGTTCTGTTTAACGCTTCGGTGATGGATAACATTCGCATCGGCAAAAAAGAAGCGTCCGACGAAGAGGTGTTGAAGGCGGCTCATGCCGCTCAGTGTGATGATTTTGTCGAGAAATTGCCCGACGGATACCATACCATTATCGGCGAAAACGGCAGTACGCTTTCCGGCGGTGAGAGGCAACGCATATCCATTGCCCGGGCTTTGCTGAAAGATGCGCCCATCGTGTTGCTCGACGAAGCGACGGCTTCGGTCGACGCCGAAAACGAAACGAAGATACAGGCCGGCATTTCGGAATTGGTTAAAAACCGTACGGTACTCATCATCGCCCACCGCATGCGCACCGTGGCCAATGCCGATAAGATCGTGGTGCTCAAAGACGGGCGGGTAGTCGAACAGGGAGCGCCGCAGGAATTACTGAAAAAACCGGATGGGGTCTACAAAAATATGGTGGAATTACAAAAGCCATCTTCTTAGCTCTTTGTTCTTTTTTTTACGGGTACTGGGTAAATTCAAAATTATCCCGTATTTTTGTGGGAAGAGAATCTAAAGTGTCTTTTTTTGAAAACAGAGTCTGCTATATTTATTGGTTTTGAGCGAATATTGGTCCGATTCGTTTTTATGGGGATGTTATTTTTCCTGTTTAGCCCCGCTTATGGCGAGTCGTCGGATAAGGGGATGAAGCAAGTGGAGAATAATCGTTTTTGGCGAACCGATAAATTCATCTATTTCAAAGAAAAATTAACGGTTGCTCTACTCATACGGCAACAGGAACCGTTATATAATCTTTCGGGTGTGCTGTTTAAAATAACATCCAACGATCAATCCGACCGTTTGTTTTTAATCGATTGGCAAAAAGACGCTTCGCAGGCCGATTTATTTGTACTCTACAATAATTCGGTCAAAAAATATCCCATTCCGGTCGATAGCGCTTTTATCCGGAATAAAACCCCCGTACGGTTGGATATCGATTTTAAGACGGATGAGGCGTTGTTCACGTTGGGCAATAATTCCATTGTCTTACATCATTTGCGTTTTTCCATTCATAACGGATATCGATTTAGTTTATTACCGCAACTGGCTTATTCCGACGATCCGGAGTTCCGCCCGAGACTCGACGTCTCCGGTGTAACCGTACAAGTCTCTCAAAGTAAGGTCAACAGTACCGTGTGGATATGGTTTCTGGTGATTATCTGTGTGGATGTGATCATCTTCTTTCTCATTCACCGGGTGAGACGCAAGAGAAAAGGACGTTTTCAGCATGAAAACGATATGGTGGTGCAACAGCCCGACGCCTTAAGCGAAGTGGTCTTGCCGGTTAAAAGCGCCGTATATCTGTTCGGCCGGTTTCACGTTTACGACGCCCGGGGCGAGGATATAACGAAAAGTTTTTCGCCGCTCTTAAAGGAAATCTTATGCTTGTTGATCATTTATTCGCAACGAAACGGGATCTCTTTCGATAAATTGAAAGAGTTCCTTTGGGCGGATAAGGGCGATGCGAGTGCCAGAAACAATCGGGCCGTGTATTTCGGGCGGTTGAAAGGAATCCTC
Source organism: Limibacterium fermenti (assembly GCF_041902845.1). Taxonomy (GTDB): domain Bacteria; phylum Bacteroidota; class Bacteroidia; order Bacteroidales; family Dysgonomonadaceae; genus Limibacterium; species Limibacterium fermenti. The sequence continues at coordinate 2,170,505 of NZ_CP159486.1, read as the reverse complement.
GAAAAGTTGGGGACATTTGACATCAACAATGACACCGGATATTGGAAATTACGCTCATCCGACATCTTTATCGATTATTTCCGCTACAAGGAATTGTTGGCAAAGGATTCGATGAATAAGGTTGATATCGAAGAACTTCTTGCCGTTGTTTCCAATGGCAACTTGTTGCCCACAACCGATTACGAATGGATGGATCCCTTTAAAGATGAGGCTTCCAATGAAACGATAGAAACGTTGCTTCGCGTTGCGGCGAACCTGAATATGCAGGATGATACGCGCCTTATACTGAAACTGGCCGATATTATTTTTAAATTCGATTACCTCAATGAGCATGCGCTCTATTTAAAGTGCAAAGCGTATGGCGTTTTAGGTCAACATGCCGGTGCAAAAAACGCTTACGATAAGTTTGTCGAAGAATATAAGAGAGCGTATGGAACTGCTTTCAATGTTCCTTTTAACGATCTCGACAGTAAATGTACCTGCCACCATCGTCCGTGATATAGCTAAAGAAACATCCCCCGGCGAATCATTTCGCAGGAGGATGTCACATCAATAAAAACGTTAATCTTTCTGTATTTTGCGAGGTTGAATCATGTTTTCGGGTTTCAATATTTCGTCGAGTTTGCTTTTATCCAACCATCCTTTTTCAAGCACCAGTTCATATACGCCTTTACCCGTTTGAAGCGCTTCGGCGGCAATGGTCGTCGACTTCTCGTATCCCAGATAAGGATTTAATGCCGTTACCAGCCCGATGCTGTGCAGTACCATGTCTTTGCAACGGTCTTCGTTGGCGGTGATACCTGTGATACACTTGCTGCGCAGCGTGTTCATCCCCTGAATAAGCATTTCGATGTTTTCCAGCAAAGCCAGCGCAATGATCGGTTCCATTACATTGAGCTGCAATTGTCCCGCTTCCGAAGCCATCGTTACGGTCAAGTCGTTACCGATGACCTTGTAGGCGATCTGGTTGACGACTTCCGGAATGACGGGATTGACTTTTCCCGGCATAATGGAAGACCCCGGTTGCATGGGGGGAAGATTGATTTCATTCAAGCCCGTTCTCGGCCCGGAGGATAACAATCGTAAGTCGTTGCACATCTTGGAGAGTTTTACAGCCAATCGTTTGATGGCGGAAGAGTTCATAATAAACACGCCCGTATCGCTGGTGGCCTCGATCATATTGGTCGCAGGAACAATTTCCATTCCCGTAATGCGAGCCAAATGCTTTGTGCATATTCCCGTATAAGCCGGGTCGGAATTAATGCCGGTGCCGATAGCCGTTGCGCCCATGTTCACTTCGAGAAGCAGTTTGCGGTTCTGTTCGAGGCGTTCGGTTTCTTCCTGAAGGGTGGCGGCAAAAGCTTCGAATTCTTGTCCGAGCGTCATCGGCACGGCATCTTGCAATTGTGTACGTCCCATCTTTATTACATGGACAAACTGTCCGGCTTTTTGATGTAATGCCTTGATTAAATTCTCCAGAGATTTTTTTAATTCGCCGACACTACGGTATAAGGCAATCTTTATTGCCGTGGGATAAGCGTCATTGGTCGATTGCGACAGGTTGACATGGTTATTCGGATGGCAAAAAGTGTATTCGCCCTTTTGATGTCCCAATAGTTCGAGCGCCCGGTTGGCAATCACCTCATTGGCATTCATATTGGTTGATGTGCCGGCCCCTCCTTGCACCATATCCACCTGGAAATGGTCCCGCCATTGGCCGTTTTTAATTTCTTCACAGGCCTTTACAATGGCGTCGGCGATGGTTTTATCCAACAGACCGAGGTCCTTGTTGGCCAATGCGGCCGCTTGCTTCACATCCGCCAATCCATAAATGAATTGGGGATAATCATACAATTTCGAACGGCTGATGGTGAAATTATCCAACGCCCTCATGGTTTGAATACCGAAGTAATATTCTACGGGTACTTCCATTTCCCCCAGTAAATCGTGTTCTGTCCGCGTTTTCCCGCTTAATGTAAATTTTGTAATATCCGTCATAATAATGTGAATAAATAAATATCAAAGGTATCGTTAAAAAACAACATGAACAAGAAATTGTGCTTGCCAATTGTGACTATTTGTTATGTCTTCGGGCAAATCGAGGTAGGTTCCGGCTAATTGAAGTTTCAATCTGTTATCGATAATGTATTTCGAAATGCCGGCTGTATACTCGCTTGCCTTTTCTATGAGCGCGTTCTTTTCATCCCATTCGGGGCATACGGTGCTGTAACGTAAATCAACGGCCCACTTGTTTTTGAACAAATAACCGGTCTCAACGGTAAAGCCGTTTCCTAACCTTAGATAATCGGCTATTTGTTTCGGCTGTAATTTCGAATTCGTTGAAGGGGCGGTGTAAAGATTCTGCAAATCATTCCCTACCGCATTCACGTATTCCGCCAAAAACGAGAAGCCTCTGTATTTCAATAATAAATCGACGGATAATTTTTGATAGTCGGGATAGGCTGCCGTACCCGTGCTGTCGTACAAAATAAAATCGCCGTGGCCTTGTCCTATCGGATTACTGACGCCGTCATTATAACTATATCCCACGCCCAATGCGATTTTTACGGTTTTCTCACGGGCGAAGTCGGCTCCCCGTAAATCGTTTTGTCCCGTAAAGAATCCCAACGGATAGAGGGTGGCTCGGGCAGAATAGTTTGCCCCGCCCAAATCGAAATCGGTCGAACTGCTGCCGAAGGAATTACGCCCGTCGCCGCTGGTAACCGATACACCCAAATCAATTCCGACACTTCCGAGTTTGTTTCGTGTTTCCACAAACAAACCTAACTCGCGGCCGGTTTCAAAAAATGTTTGATTCACAAGACTCCGGTTTCCTAAATTCAAAGCCTGGTCATCATACAGCATCGAACGTGGCCCGGCTAACGATTGCTTCTGTCCGGCCGAAAGCTTCAGCCATTTCACCGGCTTATACGACATCCAGGCATCTAACAACGGATAGGGATCCGCAAAATCGAGTTGCAGCATGAATCCGAACTTGTCATGATAATAATCGCCGCCGATATTGAATAATCCCCGTTGAATGCCGAAGCGGTTTTCCCCCGGCTCCGAGGCGTATTTGGAATAGGTCGCATCCATTTGTAGATATCCTCCGATGTTGAAGAGATGCATACCGTTGTCTAATTGTATATTCAATCCCTTTCCAAGTTCGAATCCGACTTTGTTTTCGTTTACCTGCGGATACAGGGCTATTGTAAACGATAAGAACAGTAAAAATGAGAGTATTTTTTTCATTAGAGTTGTTGTTTAGTGATTCTCGTAAAATGACTAATAAGCTATTTCGTGAAACGATAAATGGGAACGTCCTTGCCTGTTTCCACCTCTATCACCCGGTAATTCACAAATCCGTTGGATGATTCCGGTTCCAATAATACCGTCGCTGCGCGTATGTGTTTCTGCCGTGTGTCCACTTTAAACGTTCCTGCCGGAAGCGTCACTTTTCTTTTAGTGGTTTCCACCCGCACCGATACGGGATAGATTCCTCCGATTTCACTCGCACTCTCTACCGCAGAAAGAACGGTGTGTACTTCCGCTTCTATTTCGACGGCGGTCGGAAGCATCGTGACCTCCACTCCCATGTTTTGAAGAATGCGGATCGCATCGTACTCTGTCGGCAGAATGTAATAAGCATCGGGTAAAGGCCGCGTTTGCGTAGGGGTGGAACGTGTATTAAACGATGCGTCAATAGTTACATCCACGAGTTCATTGCGAATCAAATCAAGAAACGGTAACGTATAATCCGCAACTTTTTCGGAACGGAACCGTACCGCTATATCGCTACGGTCGTTCTGCGCTTCTTCTATGGCCGAAAGTACTTCGGCTCGATTCCGATATGCAGTCTCTGCTATGGCAAGTGCGGCAAGATAGCCGCCGTAAGTACGCCGTTTGAGGGATGTTCTCCCCAGATGGATTCCCCTTGTTTCCACCAATAAAGAAATGATATTCTTTAGAGCCATGGCATTGCTGGTCGAGCGCGGAGAGGCGCCTCCGATAGGAATGGATAGTTTACCGTAATGGTTGCTCGAAGAATAATAGGTGTGATGCGTCAGATGTTGCTCATCGAGCTTTTTCCTGATATTCACGAGAAACAGGTTATCCACCGTATTTCTCAATGCCGAAGGAACATTCGGATTGCCGCTGTATAAAAGCATCACATCCCAAGGCGTCGTTAAAGCCTTTGTAGGAGCTATTTTAAGAAAATCGGTCCGTAACGGTTGAAATTCATGAAAGTCGACCGATACATGGGGACGGATTTTGTTTACGACCTCATGAAGCGCTTTGGCTTCGGGCGTTTGCAGTTTACTTTGGTCGCGATTCATATCGATGTTGTTGGCCGTACGTCTTGAAAATGATTCTCCGCCGTCGATATTCACCATCGGCATAATAAAGAAATTAAGCTTGTCGAGTAGATAGCCCAATGACGGATCGTTTACGATTCGGTCGATAAAATAGAGCATCGATTCCGTCCCGGCCGGTTCATCGCCATGCACGCGGGCAAAGAACAAAACATTCAGCTTATCGGTATTGCCGCTTTTCTTACGGATTGTCACAAGGGGAATATCCTTTCCCTTTTGTGTTTTGCCGACAATTTCCATTTGCAGCAGTAATGGATTCCGTGCGATATGGTTGTTCAGAAAAACGTTCATCTCTTCATACGTCGTAAAGCCTCTTCGTTTCTGAAAAGCCGGAGTATTGATCTCGATGTCGGGTTCGGGAAAGAATTTTTCCGTTACTCTTTTAGGCTCATGCCATTGCCCGAAAGCGGAAACCAAACAAACAAATACCATTAAAACCGTGAGATAAATAGATTTCATTTTTTGCATCATCATATAGTTAAAAAGATATTTGGGTTAATACATTGAATAGCGTTTCATAACCGGAAAAAGTTCCGTTTGAGTATCGTACCTCCCCGTCGGTTTTGTAAAAGCTGGCTGTCAACTGAATTTTCGTTGAATAATCGTTCGTCAGATATTTGGCTACCGAAAATTCGAAAATATCATTCCGCTTATAGTAAAGATCGTTGTTCAAATACGAGTATTTATCGGGAATGATATGCGTATAACGGGCATTTACCGTCCAGAAGTTCCGGAAAAGATATCCCCCTTGCAGATTAAAAGCCGATCCGAGAATCAGGCGGTTTTTGATGTAATTCTCAATGTTCTGTTCCCCGTCGATTTCAAACGAATCGGAGGTCGAGCCGTCGGCGCGCACACGCGAGGTTATCGTCGAAGGCACATAGGCCCATGTTTTGGTATATTCCGCCATAAAGTTCCATCCACGGTATTTGAAGAAAAAATCGAGATTCGTACGGGCGAAGTCCGGCAAATCTACGTTACCGGCTTCGTTTAGATAAAGGATGTCGCCGCTTGAATTTCCTCCTCTGCGGTCGCTGGTTCCGTCATTATAACTGTATGAAGCGCCGAGACTCAATTTGGGAGATACTTCATAGGCTTTATCACCCAAATAATAATCTCCTCCGTCGCGGAAAAGCCCGAAAGGATAATAATTGACGCGGGCGCCGTATTTAAGTCCTCCGTATCTTTTTCCGAAAGTAAATCCGCCGTCGCCGTCGGTTATGGCTAACGCCGGCCTCAGGTAGGCATCCGCTCCCACTTTATACGAACCTTGTGCAAAAACGCCTACTTCGCGAATGGTACCGAAGATAGATGCCAAGCGGCTTCGTTCGGATAGTTGTAGGGAGGACGAACTCATGAAGTTTTCCCGGTTATCGGTCATTGTGGACCGTTGTCCGAAGGTAATCGACAGGCGGCTGTTCCCCCAAGGGCGGTAAGCGACCCAGGCATCCATAAGCATGTCGCCGCTATCGGTATCGCCCGATGATTCGCTTCCTTTCACCATATCGATGCCTATCCTGTAACGAATCCGGTCTTTCATTGCATATCCGTTTAAGCGGATTCTTGCCCTGCGTACACGCCAACGAGAATATAAATCGTCGTCGCCGGAATATGTTTGCGTCAGGAATGTCGATTGTACATATCCTGTAAGATTCATCATGTAGTTTCCGTCGGGCGATGAAAAACGCAATCCGTTCCCTAAATAATATTTATGTACGATAGGCGCGTTTACTTCAAACAAGGAATCGGGTATGACGGAAATGTCTTCAAGCCCTTCGATGCTCATGTCCATATCATCCTCTACTTGTGCGGAAACGTAACAGGAGATAAACGTAAGGATACATACCATTATAAACTTATATCCCATTTTATTGATTTTAATGTGATTGAATGTTGTTTAGTTTTCAAATGAGCCTTTTTTGGCAACCCCGTCTTTCATCACGATTTTACCTCGGGCGATAACCGTATGAAGGTCATAGCCGGGGGTAAAGAAGCAAAAATCGGCATCGTAACCTACTTGTATTTTCCCCTTGCCTTTCAGGCTCATCGTTTTAGCCGAATTCTCCGTCACTAATTTAAACGCATCTTTTGGCGCCAATCCCCCTTCTTTTATCAGTTTGACCGTTTGCTCCAGGTTTCGGTGCAGCGGAGCCAGCGTATATGTTTCTTCACCGGTTTCGGGATCTACTCTACGCACGCCGCCGTTGCCGTCGCTGCTGAAAGTCATATTGTCAATCGACACCCCTTCCTTCAATGCGATAAGGACTCCCTTATACGGGTCGGTATATTGAGTGCCGCCGGTAGATACATCCATCATCCCGCCCATTTTTGCAAACTCGATTGCCTGGAAGAACAAATGTTCCGTACGAATTGTATGAGTGGGAGAGATGTAAGGGATAAGGGAAGGATATTTTTTTGCGATGTCGAGCAAGAGTTGCATTCCTTCGGGAAGAGCGCCCAAGTGCACGTGCATGACGCCTCTTTTAGCCGAAGTAAACCCGCCGAGGCGTACCTGGCTGATGATTTGCAATAAGTCGGCTTCGGTCGGAAAAGACGACCGGTCGTCGCAAATGGCGATTTTGCAACCGATCACGGGATCGATAAAAATAAGATCGTTCGCAATACAATCGGTGAGGGTAGGGGTCGGCAGGCCGTAAAAGCCGGTAAGCATATAAGCCGACAAGCCGTTCATGCGTAACGATTGGGTCTTTGCGTATAATTGAGGTAATTGTTTGACAAAGCCGTCGGTTCCCAACAACCCTACTACGGAGGTCGTGCCGCATTTAATCAAGTCCTCCATCCGTACTTCGGGAGCAAGGGAAAAGAATCCCGTCTGGCCTCCTCCTCCCGAAGTGTGAACATGTATATCGATTAATCCGGGAGTGGCAAGGGCTCCTTCCATATCGATTGTTTCCACAGGCAGGCTGCCGGTGTCGAGATGGCTTCCGATAGCGGCGATTTTTTCGCCGGCGATAAGGACATCGGTTACTTCTCCTTTTTCGGAAGTAACCGGTCGGATATTTTTCAGTAGTTTCATACGCTTAGTTTTTAATAAATGATAGTGAGTAATAGAGTTTTATTTTCGATTTGATTACAAGAACAATTGGTTATATATCAACATAAACAGTAATGTTCCACCCAAAGGAATCATATTCCGTTTCGCCAGTTCGAAAGTCGATACGCCCGCAATCTCAGCAGTTGCAATCACCACGCCTGCAATGGGAGAAGTTGCCCGGCCCATACTTGCCGATAATTGCATGGGAAGTACCATATCTACCGGAACCATGCCGAAACGCTGTGCAATGCCGGGAATGAGCGGCCCGAAAGAAAAGAAGGAGGCGTTTCCACTGCCCATAAGCGTAGCCGCAAGGAAAATGATAATGGCTATGATGACTCCGATAACGGCCCCCGAGAATCCCAGATGTGTAGACCCCTGTACCAACGCTTCTATGAATCCTAAGCTGATAAGGCCATTGGAAAATATTTCAGCCGAGACGATGAGTGTTACGACACTTGCAAAGACTTTGCCCATTCCTTCCCAGAAATATTTCAAATTTTCGAACATTTTGGTAATGCTTTTTACGCGAATCAATTCAAAAATAATAGCTACGAATAGCGAGATAATCATCGCGGTTGTCGTATTCAACTCGATAGGAGGATTGAATAGTTGCAGGTATCTCGAAAAGACAATCAATAATACAATGGGCAGGAGAGGTAAAACGGCATAAATGAGCGGAACATCCACGTCGAAATTTTCGTGAACGACCTTTTCGGTTTGCGCCGGCTTCTTTGCCGCATCTTTTTTGTCGTAATACCGGCTGGTAATATAATACAACAACATTAAAACAATGGTCATGGGAATGACAATGGGTAATTGGTATTCCAGAAAATAGGAGATACTGTTGAGTTCCGAAAGTTCCGATGCGCGTAAGGTATTTGCCGAACTGGGTCCCATATCGAATACCGTACAAGCTGTAATCACTGAGACGGCGGTTAATTTACTTACGCCGATACGGATGAGGACGGGCATGATGGAAGCCACCAGCAACAGTCCCAAACCGGTAGCGCTGGGGATACTGATAAAGAGGATTTGCCCGATAGGAATGATGGATATGGCGGCAATATAGGGGAATTTTTTAAATAACGACAAAGGTTGCATGGATACATATACCAATGCGTCACTGGCTTTGATCCGTTTCATATAATCCACATAGCCACCGATGGTCATGATCATGAACCCGACATTCATTAAATTCGATGTGAAAGTTTCTTCTATTTTTTTGAATAAATCGAAGGCTACCAATCCGGTTGTTCCTGTGACATCCACATTCTCCAATCCGATGAATAACCCGATTGTCATCATGAGGATACCCATAATCAGAAGGACTCCCTGGGGATTGTGATTCCTGTATAGCAAGATGGCTGTGACAATAATAAATTGAATGGCAATGAATGCCCCTACATAGATCATACCTGTTATCGTTTATGTTGTTTTTATAGATCGGGAATCAAGATATTTCCGGCTTTATTCGGAAATTACACCGTCTTTCGTTTCGAGTTGACCGAACAATGCGGCCGGAATAGTAAAAGGAGCGTCCGTATTTCCCGAGACATTGATATAAGTCAGTTCGCTAAAAGTTCCGGGAAGCTTAAAGCCATTTTTCGTGAGATGATGATTGGGTAAATGAATGTGATTGATGGTTGGGTTTTGGGAGAGATCGATAGAGATAAGCCATCGATTGTCCGGCGCCGAATCGGAGGTGCTTGCCGCATAGCGAAGCCTTGTCAGGGAGGGCGGAACGATCAGTTCGTTTACAAAGTTTGAATTCATCTCCAGGGTTTCGAGTTTGGTAAGCATCGAAAGGTCTAATGTTCCGGTCAATGCATTTGAGGTGAGCTTTATTTCTTTTAATTCCGTGAAAAGTTGAATGCCGTCCAAGCCGGCAATTTTCTCGCGTGCCGTCGTTACTCCGGCTTTTTCCAAATCTTCCATCCGGTTGTTGTCCTTCACTAAATAAAGATAGGTTACGGTTGCGGCCACCTCTTTGTCGATGTACATTTTCCCGTCTTTTTCAAAAGCAATGCCTGAGGGCAGTTTGTTGTCTTCGGTTTCGGCCAATGACGCATTATAGATTAAATACTCGCCGAAAGCTTTATCCGTTATTTCGTAGGTTTTGTTCGTATCCGGGTCTTCCCATTCCCCGATAACATCATTTGTTTTGCAAGAATTTAGAGCTATAAGACCTGCAAGGAAGAGACATACATGTGCAAAATTTTTCATAAGGTAAAAATAATATGAATAAATTAGAATTTTGCTCCAAAAGTAAGCTTCCCTGCTAAATAAAAGCCTTAATAAACCCCTTTACAAAGTATTAATGAGGAATAATTTCTTCCGTTTCCGGCGGGTTTAACCTTTTTTATATTGAGAGGAGAGAAAAAATAATTGCCGTAGGTATAAGCAATGGCAATATAACGACTATTTCTTGTTATTGTCTTGGCTAATGAGAAACCATTTTAAGCCCGACGATAGAAGCTATAAGCGTCGTCATAAAGAAAAGCCTCCAGAAAGTGGCGGGATCTTTAAATATCAAGATACCGATGATAGCCGTGCCCACTGCTCCGATACCGGTCCAGACTGCATAGCCGGTGCCAAGGGGAATCGTTTGAGTGGCTTTGATAAGCAGCAACATGCTCAGGGTTAAAGAAACCACAAAGCCTCCGTACCACCAGAAAGCGTCCATCCCTGTTGCCGCTTTTGCCTTTCCTAAGCAAGTGGTGAATCCCACTTCAAATAATCCTGCAATAATTAAAATAATCCAATTCATTTTCGTCTTATTTTTCACATAACTTCTCATCGAAACAATGACATCACCTTCGCGTCCGAACCAAAAAGTTATTTCGTTATCGTTTGAATCGGCATAAGCGCGTCCAATTCCTTTCAACACGCATTACGGTAAAACATCTCTGAAATCAAGTCCCACGCAGTTAACATTCTTTCCGTATTCCGCAAACGAATGATAAGCCCGTTGTTATTTTAAAAACCGGGAGCGTCGCTTGGAGTGCCCCCCGGTAAACAGCCGGTGTTTCTTCCAAATTAAAACGTCCAGTCCTTGGAGGTTTTGGTCGGTTGTGCCTTTGCCGGAACGTTGGTTTTGGTCTTTATCGGGGATGAGGTGTTATTGCTAACCCCCGATCCTTTATAATAAGGAAGAATGTTAGGCATGTTGCTTTCAATTTGAGCGATACGTTTGGCATCATTGGGGTGAGTGCTCATAAATTCGGGCCCGCTGCCGCCTTGCGATTGTTGCGACATACGCTTCCAAAACGAAATGGCCACCTGAGGATTGTATCCCGCCATCGCCATAAAAATCAATCCGAGTTCGTCCGCTTCGAGTTCCTGAGTGCGGGCGTAAGGCAGCATGACGCCATATTGCGCACCTAATCCGAGTGCCGCCTGCGCCAATTGTTTCGTACCGGACGACGATCCTCCCAACAATCCTCCGGCTATTGCACCACCGTATTGCGTCGCTACTTGCTGGCTCAACCGTTCATGGGAATGCTTCGCTACGACGTGTGCTATTTCGTGTCCCACAACTACGGCCAGCGTCTCTTCATTTTGTGTGACAGGCAAAAGACCGGTGTATACAACTACTTTTCCTCCCGGCATGGCAAAGGCGTTCACACTGTTATCCTTCACCAAATTGAATTCCCATGAGTAATTTTGTATTTCCGATTCATACCCGTTGTTTTTAAGGAATGTTTCCACCGCCGCGGCAATACGTGTGCCTACCCGGTTGACCATCTGGGCATTCGCCGTTCCTTTTTCTACCGGTGCCGTACGCATAAATTCCTGATATTGCTGCAAGCTGAGGGCGGTGACTTCATTGTCGGAAACCAGCATTAACTGACGTCTCCCCGTTAGAGGCACGCTGCCGCAGGACGAGAGAAAAGCAGTTGCTAAGAATATCAACCATGCCGTGAACAGGATGTTTGAAAATGTCGCTTTTTTCATTGTTTGTTTTGTTGTGATTTCGTTATCAATTTGTTCTTTTAAATTACATAACCATTATACGCATCTTTTTGTTTAGGCGGCTCATCGCTTTTAATGTTTCCGGTCGCATCGTGTTAAAGGTCGCTCGCACTTGTCGACAAACATGTTTTTCTTCCCGCGTTTTTGCAAATCCGTGTGAAATTCTCTATCTTTGAAGAAATTTTCAAGAAAACAATCCAAGCAAAGAGAAAATAAGATAGGTTCGCCGGATAACAGCCCCGCAAGCAAAAGATTCGGCTTCATCATGTAATATATGTCTGATAAGAAAACAAACGACGATAATATAAAGGATAATAGTGATTTGGAAAGCGAAACGGAAGCCACCTCTTCCGATCAGGGTTCGGATGCAAAGATACCTGTAAAGTTAGGAGATGATTCCGTATTAAGTCTTTCGAAGATGTATCAGAGCTGGTTTCTGGACTATGCTTCGTATGTTATTCTGGAGCGTGCCGTGCCGCATCTGGCTGACGGCTTGAAACCTGTGCAACGACGTATTTTGCATGCGATGAAGCGGATGGATGACGGACGCTATAATAAGGTGGCGAATATCATCGGAAATACCATGCAGTTTCATCCGCACGGTGACGCTTCTATTGGCGATGCGCTGGTGCAACTCGGGCAAAAAGATTTGCTCATTGATTGTCAGGGGAACTGGGGAAATATTCTGACGGGTGACGGCGCCGCCGCTCCCCGATATATTGAAGCGCGACTGTCGAAATTCGCTCTCGAGATACTTTTTAATGCCAAAACCACCGAGTGGAAACCCTCGTATGACGGCCGTAATAAAGAGCCGGTTACGTTACCGGCAAAATTCCCTTTATTGCTTGCGCAAGGTGCGGAGGGAATCGCTGTGGGATTGTCTTCTAAAATTCTTCCGCACAATTTTAATGAATTATGCGATGCTTCGGTGGCATACTTGCAGGATAAACCTTTTGAACTGTTTCCCGATTTCGAGACCGGCGGATATATTGATGTGGAACGTTATAACGACGGAGAACGGGGCGGATCGGTAAAAGTGCGCGCTTCTATTTCGAAGCTCGACAACAAAACGCTTATCATTAAAGATATTCCTTTCGGCAAAACCACGGCGAGCGTCGTCGATTCCATTATAAAAGCCAATGAAAAGGGCAAAATAAAAATCAAAAAAGTCGACGATATTACGGCGCGCAATGTGGAAATTCATATACAGTTGGCTGCCGGAACGTCTTCCGACAAAACGATCGATGCGCTGTATGCCTTTACCGATTGCGAAATCAGCATTTCTCCGAATTGTTGTGTGATAGAGGGTGACAAGCCCCATTTCCTGACGGTTAGCCATGTGCTTAAATCGTCGGTCGACCGCACAAAAGAGTTGTTGCGCAGCGAATTGGAAATCGAAAAGAGCGAAAAACAGGAAGCTCTCTTGTTTGCCTCGCTTGAAAAAATATTTATCGAGGAGCGAATCTATAAGGACAAAGAATTCGAGAACGCCAAGAATATGGATGCCGCCGTCGAGCATATCGACCTGCGGTTAGAGCCCTTTAAGCCCACCTTTATCCGTGAGATAGGAAAGGAAGATATTCTCAAACTCATGGAGATAAAGATGGCGCGTATCCTTAAGTTCAATAGCGATAAGGCCGAAGAGGTGATTGCGGCTTTGCATAAAGATATCGAAGAAATCGATCATCATTTGAATCATTTAGTGGATTATACGATTTCGTGGTATTTGATGCTCAAGGAGAAATACGGCAAGAACTTCGTCCGCAAAACGCAAATACGGAGTTTCGATAACATTGAAGCGAGCAAAGTGGTAGAAGCCAACGAAAAGTTGTATATCAACCGGGAAGAAGGATTTATCGGAACGGGAATGAAAAAGGACGAATTCGTATGTAATTGTTCCGATATCGACGATATTATCGTGTTCTTCAAAGACGGTAAATATAAGGTGGTGAAGGTAAGCGAAAAGATGTTTGTCGGCAAAAGCATTTTGTATGCCAACATATTTAAGAAAAACGATAAACGCACGATCTATAATGTTGTTTACCGCGATGGGCGTACCTCGCCGCATTACATTAAACGGTTTGCGGTTACCGGTGTGACGCGCGATAAGGAATATGATGTGTCTAAAGGAAAACCGGGGTCGCGGATAGCTTATTTCAGTGCCAACCCCAATGGGGAGGCGGAGACGATAAGAGTGATTCTCAAACCGAAGTCGCGGCAACGGATCTTGCAGTTTGAAACGGATTTTAGCGGTATCGCCATTAAGGGCCGGGGGGCGATGGGAAATATTCTGACCAAAGCCGAAGTGCATCGCATTTTGCTGAAACAAAAAGGCCTTTCCACGCTCGGCGGACGCAAGGTGTGGTTCGACCCGGATGTGTTACGGCTCAATTATGACGGGGAAGGCCGCTACCTGGGCGAGTTTCAGGCCGATGATAAACTGTTGGTTATCGGCAAGAACGGGGATTTCCGCACGTGCAGTTTCGATTTGAGCAATCATTTCGAACCCGATTATTTGCGGATTGAAAAGTTCGATGAGCATAAAGTCTGGACGGCCGCGTTGTTCGATGCGAGTCAGGGATATACTTACCTGAAGCGATTCAATCTCGAAGACTCGGACAAACTGCTTAATTTCTTGGGAGATCATGACGGTTCTTATTTATTGTTATTGACCGATACGGTATATCCCCGGATGAAGGCCGTGTTTGGTGGGGGAGATGCTTTTCGCGATCCGCTCGAACTGGATGCCGAAGAGTTTATTACCGTCAAAAGTTATAAGGCGAAAGGTAAACGGATTGCGAATTACGAAGTGCAGTCGGTGGAAGAACTCGAACCTGTGCGTTTTCCCGAACCGGAGAAAGAAGAATCTCAGAAGATCGAAATCGATCAAGACGAAGAGAATACGAACCCAGAATCATCCGGATCCGATTTATTGGATGAAATTACCGGACAAATGAATTTATTTGAATAAAAATGTTTCGGAAAATAGGACTTGCTTTCATCATCGGATGGTTTGCCGCTTGTTCGCTCCATGCCCAAGTCTATCTTGATTCAGTCGCCTTGAAGCCGCTGAATCAGGCTACGTTGCTGGGGGTAGGAAAGGTTTATTTAAATGATTCCTACTTGTCGCCTTTGCGATACGAGGGAACTACCTTTTCGCTGTTACACGACCGGTTGGGCGGCACCCGTTTTTTGCATGACAAAATGTTGCTTCAGCAGCAGTTTTTCATGCAGGTAGCCGTGACGCACAATCCCTCGGCTTCCGCTTCGGAGTATTACGGTAATGTCGCTTATCGCCTACAGGGATTTTATGCGTTAGGGTCGGTTATGGGAATCCGTTTGTCGGCCGGCGCCGGATGGGATGCTGCTTTGGGTGGAATTTACAATGTGCGCAATTCGAATAATCCCGGATCGTTAAAAGTGTCTACGAATTTCAACTTGTCGGCCATGGCTATTTATAATTGGCGGAAGGTTACTTTTCGCTGGCAGGCCACGACGCCTTTCGCCGGCTTGTTCTTTTCACCCGAATACGGACATTCGTATTATGAGATCTTTTCGTTAGGAAACAGTAAGGGCACCGTCCATTTCGGGTCGTTCCACAATCAACTTTCGTTACGGAATTATTTCACCGTCGATGTTCCGGTGCATAACGTTACCTTGCGTGCCGCCTATCTGGGAGATTATTACCGGACGGATGTCAATGAAATCGTTACCCGCATTGTTTCCCATCAGTTTATGATTGGCATGGCGGTGGAATCGCTGAATTTCGGTGGAAAGAAAATCCGGAGAAACAACGCTTGGTTGAAAAGCGCGTATTACTGAATAATTACGAATTACAAATTACGAATTACAAATTACAAATTACGAATTACAAATTACAAATTACGAATTACAAATTACAAATTACGAATTACAAATTACAAATTACGAATTACAAATTACAAATTACAAATTACGAATTACAAATTACAAATTACAAATTACGAATTACGAATTACGAATTACAAAAATGAAGTATAATTTTGATGAATTCGTTGACAGGAGTCATACGGATACGGTAAAAAGTGGAAGGTTGAAACAGTTGTTCGGCCGTGAGGATCTGATCCCATTATGGGTGGCCGATATGGATTTTCTTTGTCCCCCTGCTGTTACCGAAGCATTAAAAGAACGGGTCGAACATGGATTATTCGGCTATACCATGCCTTCGCAGGCTTATTACGATTCTATTCTCGGATGGCTCAAAAGAAGGCATCAGTGGAAGGTGAAGCAAGAGTATTTGACGTATGTTCCAGGTGTCGTGAAAGCGTTTGCTTTTGCAATGGATGTCTTCACCCAAAAGGGGGACGGCGTGATCATACAGCCGCCCGTCTATCACCCATTCCGTTTGGTTACTCAGGCGCTTGGACGGAAAGTCATCCATAATCCGCTTTTATTGCAAGACGGTCGCTACCGCATCGATTTTGACGGACTGGAACGTCTTCTAAAGACGACGGATTGTAAAATGCTCCTGTTTTGCAATCCTCATAATCCCGGGGGAAGAGTTTGGTCTCCCGACGAATTGAAAAAGTTAGCCGCTCTTTGCCATGCTTACCGGGTGCTGGTTGTTTCCGATGAAATTCATGGAGATATGGCTTTTCCCGGATATCGGCATACGCCGTTTGCAACGGTTAGTCCGGAAGCGGAACAAAACAGCATTACGCTGATGGCGCCGAGCAAGACATTTAATATTGCCGGCATTGTCAGTTCGTTTGCCGTGGTGCCGAATCCGAAAATCCGCCAATTGTATTTCGATTATTTGGAAGCACGGGAATTGAACGATGGAACGGTATTTGCTTACACCGCCACCCGTGCGGCTTATGAACAAGGCGATGAATGGTTGAAGGAAATGATGCAATATGTGGAACAAAACGTGTCGCTGGTCGATGGCTTCTTTAAAGAACATATTCCACAGATAAAAGTGATGATTCCCCAGGCTTCCTTTTTGGTGTGGCTCGATTGCCGTGAATTGGGACTTACTCAGAAAGAGTTGGTGGACTTGTTTGTGAATAAGGCCCGGCTGGCTTTGAACGACGGTACGATGTTCGGACGCGAAGGCGAGGGATTCATGCGCATGAATGTCGGTACGCCCCGCTCCGTTATCGAAACAGCTCTTAATAATCTAAAAAAAGCCTGCAAGGCGTAAAACCTACCGGGCTTTTTATTGTTACAATAACATATTTACCCATGTGGGTGAACTAAAATAATTTATATACAAATTGAATATGAAAGTTGAGTCTAACAAATATGTAACTCTTGCATACAACTTACATGTGGGAGAAGGCGACGAACGTGAATTAATGGAACAGGCAACGGTCGATAGTCCGTTGGAGTTTATTTTCGGTACAAACTCCATGCTGGAAGCTTTTGAACAAAAGGTAGAGGGTCTTTCGAAAGGAGACACGTTTTCTTTTTTACTGACGCCCGATGAAGCTTATGGCGATTATGAAGAAGAAAAAATTGTGGAATTGCCGATCGATATTTTTCAGGTTGAAGGAAAAATAGATCATGAAATGCTTTTCGAAGGCAACACGCTTCCCATGATGGATTCGTACGGCAACCGGTTGAACGGTTCGGTTGTGTCGGTGAATGATACGATGGTGACAATGGATTTTAATCATCCGTTGGCCGGTGAGATTCTCCATTTCGACGGTTCGGTTTTGGGTGTCAGGGATGCGTCGGCCGAAGAATTAACCGCCTTGTTTACGACTGCGGGTTGCGGTTGTGGTTCGGATGACTGCGATGATTCGGAGGGGTGCGATTGCGGTTCGCATGATCATTCTCATCATCATCACGGAAATGGCGAAGGCGGTTGCGGATGCGGATGCTAATTGCGAATTACAAATTACAAATTACGAATTACAAATTACAAATTACGAATTACGAATTACGAATTACGAATTACGAATTGCTAATTGCTAATTACCGACTACTGAAATGAATACATTCGGAAATATTTTTAGATTGACGTCCTTCGGCGAATCGCATGGTAAAGCTATCGGGGGAGTTATTGACGGATGTCCGGCAGGGCTTGAGGTCGATATGGATTTTATTCAACAGGAGTTGGATAGAAGACGTCCCGGACAATCACGCGTTACTACGCCTCGTAAAGAGGCGGATACGGTCGTGTTCCTTTCCGGGTTGTTTGAGGGGAAGACCACCGGCGTGCCTATCGGTTTTATGGTGGAGAATACCAATCAGCATTCGTCGGATTACGAGAATCTGAAAGATGTTTTCCGTCCGTCGCATGCCGACTTTACCTATTATACGAAATATGGTATACGCGATTATCGCGGCGGCGGACGATCGTCTGCCCGCGAAACGATTGCCCGTGTGGTAGCCGGAGCGATTGCCAAACTGTATCTGAAGCAGATCGGTATCTCTGTTACGGCTTATACGTCCCAAATAGGATCTGTCGCTTTGGAAAGAGATTACACGCAATACGATTTTAATGAAATAGAAAACAATATCGTGCGTTGTCCCGATCCGCAAAAAGCGGAAGAAATGATCCGGCTGATTGAAGAGGTGAAATCGCAAGGCGATACCATCGGCGGTGTCATAACCGGCGTTATCCAAGGAACGCCTGCCGGATTGGGAGAGCCCGTGTTCGGGAAGCTGCATGCCGCATTGGGCGCCGCGATGTTGGGGATTAACGCCGTGAAAGGCTTTGAGTACGGAAGCGGCTTCGATGTCGATCACCGTGGATCGGAAGTCAACGATTCTTTTGTGAAGGAAGACGGGAAAATGAGCACCCTGACGAATCATTCGGGTGGCATTCAAGCCGGCATCTCCAATGGGCAGGATATTTATTTCCGGGTGGCATTCAAACCGGTGTCGACGATCTTGCGCGAACAAAAGACGGCGGATATCCAAGGAGACACGATTCTTTTTAAAGCGCGCGGACGGCATGACCCGTGTGTGTTGCCCCGGGCGGTGCCGATTGTCGAAGCGATGGCCGCCATGACTCTTCTCGATTATTACCTGCTTGCCAAAAGCCACTGACGCCTTCCGTCTCCCTTCTCCCTTTGTCTCCGGGTTTCTTTGTCCCCCGGTCTCTTTGTCTCCCAGTCTCCCAGTCTCCCAGTCTCCTTGTCTCCTTGTCTCCTTGTCCCTAAGTGTCCCCTTGTCGTCCCTATTCCAAGTACGTGTAACCATATAATCCCGAGCGATAATTCGAGAGAAATTCTTTTCCCTCTTCTACCGAGATCTTGTTTTGTTTAACCGAGCTCATGACCCATGTCTCTACGGTGCGAACCAGTTTTTTCGCATTGTACTGCGCATAGTCGAGCACATCGGCAACCGTTTCGCCGTCGATGATTTGTTCGATTTTGTAACCGGATTCATTCGTGGCCACATGTACCACATTCGTATCCCCGAAAAGATTATGGAGGTCGCCTAAAATCTCCTGATAAGCTCCTACTAAAAACACCCCGATATAATACGATTGGTCTTTCTTTAATGCATGCACCGGCATGTAAGACTTGTACGAACCGTTTGCCGAAATATAATTGGCTATTTTCCCGTCCGAGTCACAGGTTACATCCTGTAAGGTAGCCGTCCTGTCGGGCTTTTCATCCAGGCGATGAATCGGCATGATGGGAAATACCTGGTCGATGGCCCACGAGTCGGGGAGCGACTGGAACAGGGAGAAGTTGCAGAAATATTTATCGGGTAACAGCGATGACAGTTGCCGTAATTCTTCCGGAGCATGCTTGCTGCGGTTGATGACATAGTTTATTTCCCGGACGATCGAGAAATAGAGTTGTTCCACTTGCGCGCGGATTTTCAAATTCAACAACCCGAGGCTAAACAAATCGAGCGATTCTTCGCGAATTTGTTGGGCATCGTGCCATGCTTCCAGCATGTGCGTGGGCGAAAGCGAATCCCATATTTCATACAGTTCCTTCACCAACTCATGATCGTCTTCGTGAATTTCCGCATTTTCGTCCCATTCGGGCAGCGTTGCGGTTTCAAGCACCTCGAATACCAGTACCGAATGATGTGCGGTAAGCGCCCGTCCCGATTCGGTAATAATATTCGGATGCGGAATGTTGTTCTTGTTGGCGGCGTCTACAAAAGAAAACACCGAGTCGTTTACGTATTCTTGTATGGAATAATTGGTACTGTTCTCGCTATGCGGTGACCGGGAGCCGTCATAATCCACGCCCAGTCCCCCGCCGATGTCTACAAATTCGATGTTGTAACCTAATAAACGGAGTTGGACATAAAATTGCGACGCTTCGCGAAGGGCCGTCTTGATGCGCCTTATTTTGGTGATTTGGCTTCCTATGTGAAAGTGAATTAAGTGCAAACAATCACTCATGTTTTCTTGTTTGAGTACGTCCAAGGCTTGCAGCAACTCGCTCGAATTGAGTCCGAACTTGCTTCCGTCGCCTCCCGATTCTTCCCACTTTCCGCTTCCCGAGCTTGCCAGTTTAATGCGGATGCCGATATTAGGCTTCACCTTCAGGCGTTTGGCGATGGCGATGGTCAGGTTTAATTCATTCAATTTTTCGATGACGATGAATACCGGTTTTCCCATCTTTTGGGCCAATAGCGCCAGCTCGATATAGCTTTCGTCTTTATATCCGTTGCAGATAATCATGGAGTCGGTGTTCGTATTGATGGCCAGCACCGCATGCAACTCCGGTTTGGAACCGGCTTCGAGGCCGATATTGAATCGTTTGCCATGGGCGACGATTTCTTCCACCACTTGACGCATTTGATTCACTTTGATGGGATAAATAATATAGTTTTGCGCTTCGTAACTATATTCTTTTGAAGCGATATCGAAGCAGGTCGATATTTTTTCGATCCGGTTATCCAGGATTTCCGGAAAACGAATTAATACCGGAGCTTCCACATCCCGCAGGTATAATTCCTTCATCAGATTATCCAGGTCCACGGCTGAACCGTTTTCTTTACGAGGAGTAACTTGCACATTCCCTTTTTCGTTGATCGAAAAATAACCGTTACCCCAACCGTTGATATTGTACAATTCTTCCGAATCTTCAATACGCCATTTTCTCATTTCTATATGATCCCTTTTTTTAATCGTTATAATATCCGGCAAAAATACAAATAATTTCGGCATAACCATGCAATATAATGGTATTTAGTCGGAATTGATTCATAAATAATCTTTTATTCCGGTCTATATCTATTTGGGATAGATCGATGTCATTTGTACAACCATTTGTATCTATCGAAGAAGTGCCGATATTCATTGCGGTACTGTCTATGTCGATTGTTTAAAGGTTAAAGTCAATTGCGCTAATGTTTATATTAATTGTGAGAATATCAAAGTCGTTTGCATTGTTGCAAAATCAATCGTTTTACCTACAAAATCGATTTCTATGCTGTAAAAGCACGTTATTCTACTGCAAAAGTATCCTGCATTACCGTCAAGGATGATTTCTTAATGGTAACCGTTCTTTTTTGTATGTTTAGAAGCGATTGTTATATCGTCAATACGCCTTTCTCTACTGTTGAAATGGATTTCATGCTTGTCATATTCGATTTCATTCCCATCGATGCCTTTCGCTCAACTGTTAAAATCAATTGTGCTATTGCAGGTGTCCGTTTCGTCAATGTCGATAGAGAAAAATGAGGCATCAATGAGCCCTGACGAACTTCAAAATGCATAAAATCTCAAAAAAAATCAAAATTGTATAGTATTCAATATCATATTATTGTAGCAATTCTTGTTCTTGTTACTTAAAATGTAAAATAATATACGCAATATGTTGGTAGTTAAATATGATTAAATTTGAATAATGGGAAGAATAAAGCTGTATTTTTGTTACAAGTTAATTTTAAAACTCAAAGAAAATGGATAAAAAAACATTGAATTTCTTTGGGATGACTTACACCACCGATGATCTGCTGCAAGCCAATCTCACCCGGTTTGAACCCTATCCCCAATTGAATAAGGATGCGGTATTGTTAAGCACCACCCTCGACACAACCGGCGGGGTGATGAAAGAAGTACAGAAAGATATCTCAGGCGCTACCGACGATAAATCGAATGCCATGATGGCGGCGATTCTCAAGGCGGTCTCGATCGCCTGATGCTGGTCTTCAAGGCGCATCTTTCTATGACGATTACCGCAACGCGCGCATCATCATCGACCGCACCGGACATGAAGAGAAAGAGGGAGATAAGGGGACAAAGGGATGAGGAAACAAAGTGATAAATATCAACTAAAAAAACAAAGAATATATGAAAACAAAAAAACTACTTTTAGTAATGTCGTTTCTGTTTATAATAACAGGAATGGGAGGATGTGATGATAAGTCAGATGATTTAGTTTGGAAAATTTCGCCCGAAAGCGGACAGACCGTTATTCAAAACGAAGTTGACGGGATCATTTTTAAATTTTGTCTACTAAACGAAGCCGGAAATCCGGCTACGGTATTTAAGGAAGGCGAGAATTTCACTTTTTATTTTTCTGTTACGAATAATCGTAATAAAAAGCTTTTTTTTGCTCCAGACTTCGCCTATTCTAATGAAAATGGATTCTGTGATGTTTATACTTCTGATGGGCAAAACATAGGAATGCCGTATAAGTTTTTACGAGCACTAATGATTGGAAGCGGTGCATATCCTTTTGAATCAGGAGAATCCAAAGTGTTTCAGGTGCAATGGACTGACAATAGGGATGCACCTTGGAATTGGGAAAAAGGGACCTATGAGAGTTCTCATCAAGCTCCATTGATCAAAGGACATTATTACACTGAATTTAAACATCAATTTTGGTTTGATGGAACATCTGATAACTCAGATATTATTACCGATATATTAAATTTTAAGATTAATTTTAAAATCGAATAAAATGAGAAAACAAATATTCATTCTGATATTTTTCATGGGGTTCTTTTGTGTTGGGTATGGGCAGGTGGAGACCAAATTATTTCCCGCTAAAAATGCCTTGCAGCAAACCACGCATATCAGGAATCATCCAAGAACAACGAAAATAAGGAAAATGCCGTCATTCAACAGTCAAAAAATGTTGGATGAAGACACGCAAAATGAAGGGTTGGATGTTCCTTTCCGTTTCGGCAAAGGATTCGATATGAATATAACCTTGACAGACGGAGAATGGACAGACGAGGAAAATGGTCGGCTTTGGTCGATGGCGTTTCAATCGGAAGGGGCTTATTCCATCAATTTTGTATTCAATGACTTTTATTTGCCTGATAGCGCTGAGTTATATATTGTCAATTCGGAGGGAACAATGCTCTATGGGCCTGTTACCTCAAAGCAGAATACAAAGAATGGTTATTTTTTGACCGATCTTGTGCAAGGAGACAAAGTTGCTGTTTATTTGTTTGAACCCGCAAGCGAAAAAGGACAGTCTCGTTTATCTATCAAAAGAGTTGTTCATGCCTATAAGAATTTGTCTTCAACAATGGCTTATGGCAATTTAGGCGGATCGGGAGCTTGTAATAATAATATTGCCTGTTTCCCGGCTTGGAATTTGGAGTCGGATGCGGTTACTATGGAACGGATCACAACTGCTACGCTCCTATAAAACGGCGGAATCGCACTTGCAGATTCCGCTTGACGGACTGCCTGCCGGTATCTACATCGTCCGTGTCATCAAAGATGGAAAGGCTTATTCGCAAAAATTGATTAAGAAATGATCCGACAAGAAAACGGAAGATTAATAAACAAAACAGAAAGTAAATATAAAGTATAACAACTCATTAAAACTCAAAGAAAATGGATAAAAGAACATTGAATTTCTTTGGGATGACTTACACCACCGATGATCTGATGCAAGCCAATCTCACCCGGTTTGAACCCTATCCCCAATTGAATAAGGATGCGGTATTGTTGCACACTACCCTCGGCACGACCGGCGGGGTGATGAAAGAAGTACAGATCGATATCTCGGGCGCTACCGACGATAAGACGAATGCCATGATGGCGGCGATTCTCAAGGCGGTCTCGATCGCCCGCCGGGCCAGCGTGTATCCTTTACTGGCCAATAACCGCCAACTCTTCGAGCAACTCGACGTTCAGAAAACCGAATTGACGCATTTGACCCAAACGGCCCTGACCGAGCGGCTCAATGGTATTTATGACAGCGTGGTTTCCATTCAGGCAAATATTGCCGACATGGGTGTAACGCCGGAAGAGGTAGCTGAATTACCGCCCTTGATTGCTGCTTTCTCCAAACAGAAAGCTGTTCCCCGCACGCTCACGGCGCAACACAAGACGCTTAACCAATCGAGCCTTCCCGCACTGAAGAAAGAGCTTCGCACCATCCTCGACCGTCTCGACCGCCTGATGCTGGTTTTTCAAGGCACATCTTTCTATGAAGATTACCGCAACGCGCGCATCATCATCGACCGCACCGGGCATGACAAGGAGCACAAGGCGACAGAGGGATAGGGAGACAAGGCGACAATTATCAACTAAAAAAATAAGAATTTATGAAAATCAAAAAATTACTTTTAGTAATGTCGTTTCTGTTTATAATAACAGGAATGGGAGGATGTGATGACGAAGAAAAAGAATATTCCGATTATGTTGAAGGTTATATTGTAGGTTCTTTCATTTGTAATAAGACAAATAAGAAAACCGGTTCGGCAATAGATAAGACTAAAAGAGGTTATTGTATTTTATTGAATGGAAGTAAAAATACGGCAGCACATTGGCCAATGGATTTCTATACATTTGAATTTCCCGATGGAGAATTTAGCTTTCCAAATGAATTTCTATCTCCTGATATAGACGGAAATAATTGTGGTCCCGTTTTCTTCCCGGAGGAATCAAAACACGTATATAAAATCAAGTTTAGTTATAAGATATTGAATGAATTGGAACAGATTCAATTTGTCTGTGGTTCTTGTGTGGCAATGGATCAATCATTTCCTTGGAGTGATTATAAAGAGATATCATTAAAAAACATCACAAAACTACAATAGAATGAAATCATATAGTTTTATATATATAATAGTAACAGGAATCTTGCTGTTATTTACTTTTTTAAATGATAATGAGGAGACATACTATTATGCTTTTGATAAAAAAGTTGCTCTATTTCCTAAGCCGAATACCATATTGGTAAAGTATGTTGAAGGAGTCAAAGAATCCAGAGTTGATACTTCAATAAAAACTCTATCGACTGATTTCAGTATTAAGTGGCATGATTCATTAACAAAACAGAAAGTAAATATAAAGTATAACAACTCATTAAAACTCAAAGAAAATGGATAAAAGAACATTGAATTTCTTTGGGATGACTTACACCACCGATGATCTGATGCAAGCCAATCTCACCCGGTTTGAACCCTATCCCCAATTGAATAAGGATGCGGTATTGTTGCACACTACCCTCGGCACGACCGGCGGGGTGATGAAAGAAGTCCAGATCGATATCTCGGGCGCTACCGACGATAAGACGAATGCCATGATGGCGGCGATTCTCAAGGCGGTCTCGATCGCCCGCCGGGCCAGCGTGTATCCTTTACTGGCCAATAACCGCCAACTCTTCGAGCAACTCGACGTTCAGAAAACCGAATTGACGCATTTGACCCAAACGGCCCTGACCGAGCGGCTCAACGGTATTTATGACAGCGTGGTTTCTATTCAGGCAAATATTGCCGACATGGGTGTAACGCCGGAAGAGGTAGCTGAATTACCGCCCTTGATTGCTGCTTTCTCCAAACAGAAAGCTGTTCCCCGCACGCTCACGGCGCAACACAAGACGCTTAACCAATCGAGCCTTCCCGCACTGAAGAAGGAGCTTCGCACCATCCTCGACCGTCTCGACCGCCTGATGCTGGTTTTTCAAAGCACATCTTTCTATGAAGATTACCGCAACGCGCGCATCATCATCGACCGCACCGGACATAAACCGGACGAGGGACACAAGGGGACAAAATAGACAAAGTGACAAGGAAATATGCCTCCACATTTTACCTCGTTTTTTCTTCTATCTCCCGAATCAGTAAAGGAAAAGCAGGGTAAGCCATATCATGCCCATAGCCTTGCAACTCCAGTAAACGTGTTTGCGTATGTCCCGCAATCTTCATCATGCGGGCGAGATATGCATTCTCCTCGTAACGTCCCAACAGTTCCAATTCCCGGTCGCCGGTAATCAACAGCAAAGGCGGCGCGTCGGGGCGGACATGAAACAGCGGGGCATATTCGTCTACCACGGGTTGGATATCCGGAATGCCCCGCTCCTTACGGATCGTAAAATGCGTAATGGTTTGCGCACTGAAAGGGACTAATGCGGCGATACGGTCGGCATCGATATGATGAGCGGCGAGCCATCGCTTATCCAGTCCGATCATGCACGTAAGATATCCTCCCGCCGAATGGCCGGAGACAATGATCTTCGATGGATTTCCCCCGTATTGTTTGATATGTTCAAATACCCATGCTACAGCCGCGGCGGCATCTTCGATATACGCCGGCGCTTTGGCTTGAGGGGCCAGGCGATAGTTGACGCCTACTACACAAAATCCTTTTTCTTTAAGTGCGGAAGGAATTTCTTTCGCGCCTCCCGTTAATCCTCCGCCGTGGAACCAAACGACCGTGGCAAAGTCGCCTTTGTTCTCAGGATAATAGATATCCAGAAGGCATCGTTCGTGCAGATAACCGTTTTCAGGTTGAAAGTCGTTGTCGTAATAAGGAATATCCGTCATGGTTTTATACCGTATTTCTTGAGAAAAAATCATTCCGGATAGGAGAAGTATCGATAGCACAAAAAATATTCTTTTCATAAGTTTGTAAAGTGAATGAATAATGTCGTTTGATAAAATTGCCCGGCGATAACCTTACAATGCGATAATGAATCCGTTTATAATTAATACATTGATAAAGTCGATAAAGATGGATCCGACAAGAGGAACGATAAAAAATGCCAGGCGCGAATATCCGAACTTGTCGCAGATAGAGTCCAGATTAGCCATTGCGTTGGCGGTGGAACCCATTCCGAAACCGACCATTCCTGCGCTGACGACTGCGGCGTCATAGTTGCGGCCCATCACCCTGAAGCAGACATAGCGCGCAAAGACAAACATC
This sequence comes from Limibacterium fermenti, assembly GCF_041902845.1. Lineage (GTDB taxonomy): Bacteria > Bacteroidota > Bacteroidia > Bacteroidales > Dysgonomonadaceae > Limibacterium > Limibacterium fermenti. The sequence continues at coordinate 2,144,023 of NZ_CP159486.1, read as the reverse complement.
AATATGACCTGAGCCAACAGTAAAATGATCAGAGAGAACGCCAACTCGCTTAAATCCCACAGTTGAAGCGTCATGATGGCGATCGAAATAAACACATTCAGGCTGATATCGCCCAGCAATTGAATTTCGGGATTGAGGGCGAAATGCTTGTCCTTCGTGTCGAAAATATTGCGCAGGATGGTAGCGGCGAGCATCGGTCCCAGATATATGGGAAAACGGATATTATCGATGAGATGCGCCATCCACGTGTTCAGTAAATCAGTCAGAAACACGCCTACTCCCATTGCGATAAGGATAAGGAACATGGCTTTTGTGACGCGTTCTCCGTCTATCGGGCGTTTGTGAGTTTGTTGGGCATCGATGTCCTGTTCTTCTTCGTCTTCTATCCGGGTTTTCACTAAATCTTTTTTGATAATAAGATTGTTGCCGAGCGGAGCGCCCATAACGGATCCCATTAACAGGCCGAAAGTAGCCGAAGCGATCGCGACGGTCTTTGCTCCCGCGATTCCGGCTTCTTCCACCATGGGAGCCACGGCTGCCGACGTACCTAACCCTCCGGTTAATGCGGTGGAACCTGTCATTAAAGCCAGCAGAGGATTTACATCAACCGCTCCTGCGAGCAGCACGGCCACAAAGTTTTGAAGGAAACAAAAAACAACGGCCAATCCAAGGAATAAAAACAGTTTCGATCCGCCGTTTTTTAATAGTTTAAGGCTGACATTGAATCCTATCGACGTAAAGAATAGCACCATAAAGAATTCTTGCAATATGATGTCGAAATCGAAGTGCAGAATATCCGCCTGATGAAGGAATAAACTGATGAATGCAAACAATAACCCGCCGATGACCGGAGACGGAATGGCATATTGGCGGAAAAAACCGATTTTGGATTTGAGATATTTTCCCAGCAATAGTAATAGGACGCCGATGCCGACTGTTTCGTATAGGTTGAGCGAAATGGTCATCATGAGTTTGTTTCTTTAAAATTCATCCGGTTCGGTACGTACGGCACTTACGGTGACTTCCCGAAAAAGCGTGTCGAAATGCGAAAGGAGCATTTCGACGAATTTAGTATGAAACATTGTATACAGTTTGGTGGAGATATGTTTCCGGTCTTTTCGTTTAATCAAGCCGAAGCGCAATTCCTTCTCTTCAACCCATATCTGAGGTTTGAACCACGCTTCGTTTTTCCAGAGCAGTGAAGCGTAAGTGAGGCGTCCGTCGGCTGTGGAAGCCCACTTATCTACTTTTTTACTTTGGATACCTTCGTAAATTTCATCGAGCAGCGTATCCGGAGTATCGGTTTTTATAATGATTGCCATAATAATTGATAATCGATAATTGACAATTCGTCATTTGTAATTTGTAATTAGTAATTAGTAATTAGTAATTCGTCATTTGTAATTGATAATTCGTCATTATCTAAAGCTTTCTACGGCATTTTTCACCGATCCGTGCAACAGGAGAAGATTCTTCGCCTGATCATAAGGCAGTCCCAGTTCTTCGACAATCATCCGGGTGCCGCGGTCTACCAGTTTTTGATTGGTCAGTTGCATGTTGACCATGCGGTTTCCTTTTACACGTCCCAGCTTAATCATCACGGCGGTCGAAATCATATTTAACACGAGTTTTTGTGCGGTTCCCGATTTCATCCGGGTACTTCCGGTGACGTATTCCGGCCCCACGATAGGCTCGATTTTAATTTCGGCTTCATCCGCAACCGGCGAGTCGGGATTACAACTGATGGCGGCCGTCAGCAAGCCTTTTTCTCGGGCATGCCGGAGTGCGCCGATGACATAGGGAGTCGTTCCGGACGCGGCGATGCCCACCACCGTGTCGTTTTTGCCGATATGATAAGCCGACAGTTCTTGCCATGCCTTGTCCTGATCGTCTTCTGCGGCTTCTACGGGATTGCGAAGGGCCGTATCTCCGCCGGCAATCAAACCGATAACATAGGTGTTGGGCATGCCGTAGGTGGGAGGAATTTCCGAAGCGTCGAGCACGCCGAGGCGTCCGCTGGTTCCCGCTCCGAGATAAAAGAGGCGTCCGCCGCGTTTCATGCGCTCGACAATACCCGTCACGAGTTTTTCTATCTCAGGAATGGTCTTTTGCACGGCAAGTGCGACTTTCTGATCTTCCTGATTGATTTCCGTCAGGATTTCGAGAACGGGTTTCTTTTCCAGATTATCGTATAAAGAGGATTGTTCCGTTATTTTTATAAATGTCATTTTTTTGCGATTAATGAATGGTGATAATAGTGAATCAATCCCTCCATGGGGGATTGCAGGATGCTGCCTGTTTCGATGTTCATGCTTTTAGCCGTGGAGTGCAGGATGTCTTGAAAATAATACGCGATCGAGCCGACAAAATGGACTTTATTGTTTTTGTAATCATACTGCATGACGTTTCTTTCGAAGAAATCGGAAAACGACGTATGGACGATCCGGCTTATAGTCGGATCTTTGATATGCTTCAACAGGAAGGGAGCGAGCCTGGCCAGAAAGCGGCTGGGAAAAGGTTGCCGGTATACGCTGTCGATAATCGTTGCGGGGGTAAGCGCATATTCCGCCAGGAGTTCCTCCTTCAATCCGTCGGTTAACTGATTCTTTAGCGCGTCGCTGACCAAATGTTTTCCCATTACCGCACCGCTGCCTTCGTCGCCGAGGATAAATCCTAACGGCGATACTTGCGCAATCACCTCTTTTCCGTTCCATTGGCAAGAGTTGCTGCCGGTTCCTAAAATGCAGGCGATTCCGGAAGTATGTCCGCACAAGGCGTGTGCCGCGGCTATCAGGTCGCTGTACACCTGAACATCTTCTATGGGAAACGATGCTTGAATGGCTCTTTTTACCCCCTCTATTTTTTCCGGGATGCAACCCGATCCGTAGAAACAGATCGCTTCGATTTCTTCATCCCGCAAGGAAGGATACACTTGTTCCCTAATTTCCTGTGCGATCTCTTCTTCCGATTGATATACGGGGCTAATGCCGTTTTTCGGAAATCGGCGGATGATTTGTCCGTCTTGTACGAAGCACCAGTCCGTTTTGGTTGCGCCGCTATCGGCGATTACGATTGATTTCATTGTTTGAATGTCTAATGTCAAAAGTCTAATGTCTAATGTCATTCCGTACCCGATGTGGAATTCCCTCGTATTTTAGGGGTGTGGGTCAAGCCCACAATGAGCGACGCTTTAACCCGGATATCTGTCTTTAGTCTTTAGACCTTTGACCTGTTACTAATTTGCTAATCCGCTAATTTGCTAATCTACTATGTTGTCTTCTAAATCTTAATGTAAATATCTTTCTTATACAATCCATATCCGAATGCCCAGCATACCGATATAAACAATAACGCGTAGAGCAATGAACCGAAATAGTCGCCGGCCCATGGGCGTAGCAATGCTTCGTAAAAGTAGGTTTTAACGGCTATTGTTTCACCGGCATAAGGAATGCCGATAGTCCCCAGCAATGTAGCCAATACCCCTGCCAGCACATAGATGAAGAGCGGGTTCACGCCGAATGCATGGAAGAAGCGGCTCCATTTTTCTTTCTTGTTGATATCGATGATCCAGATCAGCAATCCGAGTAATTGGGCGGCGAACCCGGTAGTCGTCAGCACGAACGTCGGACTCCATATTCTTTTATTGATCGGGCAGCCGTATTGTAATAGCAATCCCGAGAAAGCCAGCACCGTACCCCAAATCAAGATCTTTTCCACCCGTTTGTTATTATCCTTATACTCGATAATGAGTTTCCCGAACAAGAAACCGATCAATACATGGGCGACGGAAGGGAGCGTACTGAGCAATCCCTCGGGGTCGAAAGCAATCCGTTGGCCGTCGGGAGTCCAGTCTTTATACATGTGATTAGGCCCCCATAGGGCGTTGTCGACCCGTGCAATGATATTCTGTTCCGACAAGTCGAAGCCGTTTCCGAAGAGCAGCAGCAGGAAATAACCCGCCAGCAATGTGACAATGACCCACACCATATGCTTGTGAGGAATGAATACGGCGGCGAGGGCGGCCAATCCGTACGATAAGGCCAATCGTTGCATGACGCCGAGGATGCGCAGTGTGTCGAAATGGGTGGCGGCGGCCGCAAAGTTTTCCCCCGAAGCCAGTCCGCGGCATAATTGCCCGAACCATCCCAGTGCCAGTCCGATGAAGAAGATGACGATCGTCCGCCGGATAATCTTCCACAGGCAAGCCTTTGAAGGTTCGAAATTAAACTTCCGGAGCGACATGAACGTAGAGACTCCCATGATAAACATAAAGAACGGGAACACCAGGTCGGTCGGTGTCAAACCGTGCCACGATGCGTGCCTCAACGGCGCGTATATCGAACTCCATGATCCCGGATTGTTTACCATGATCATGCCTGCAATCGTAATGCCCCGCAAGATGTCGAGCGAAAGCAGGCGGCTGTTGGATTGTTTTATTGAAATTGTATTCATATTGTTATTGATAATGCGCTAAAGCGCGATAGTTATTTGTCCGAAATTAATTTTCTTCTGAATGCTTTTACGAGCCCTGTTTTACTTTTATTTGCATCTACCGAGTCAGCGGCTCTTACCCATTGTTTTCCAAGCGCATCTTTTGCAAAATGCTCCCATCGGCAAACTCTATTCCATACTTTATCTGAAAAGTCCATCGATAAATTATACACTTCCAAATCCTCTATTGTCATATCATTTATATTATCGCTGGCGTAGCGAGCCTGTCTTTTTTATCGCACCGCAGGCGTCTATCGTGCTTTATCGCATTATCGTTGCGAAGCAACAGTATCGGGGAAGCCATTATCATTTATATAGATAATATTTTTTTGATAATTTCTTAAACGATTCTTCGTCTTTTGTCCAATAGGATTGGATGTCAGAGAAGCGATGTTGTTGCGAAAATTCTTTGCGGATAAAGTCGCTCCCGCTCACCTTATCAAACATATTGAAACGGCCTTTATCGGCATGATCGAACACTTTTTTATCGGGATATAACGCGGCGGCGACTTCCATTACATGAAACTGAATATCCGACAACCGGGCTTTCGAAAAATCGGTCAGATGAACTTGAACGCCTTGCAGGTTCGAGCCTTTCCCAACGGAATAGAATGGTTTTAAGTGAATGGGACGAAAGACAACACCCGGCAATCGCTTTGCGTTTAATGCCCGGGCGAATTCTTCGGCGCCGATCCACTCTGCGGCAAACATTTCGAACGGAAGTGTATATCCTACGCCAATCGACATATATCCCAACTCCCCTAAAATGCCGGATACCGGATAAAAATACGCCGAGTGCGCAAAGGGAATATGCGGCGAGGCGGATACCCAAGGCAATCCGGTGTCGCCGAAATTCATTTTCCGCCGCCATTTCTTCATTTTCACCACATGCAACTTGCAGGGCTGTTCCAACATTCTTTCGCCGTTGATCATCAGTGCGAGTTCACCGCAGGTGAGGCCGTAAACATACGGTATTTTCAGTTGGCTGACGAATGAGAAGAAGCCTTCCTCCACGAGATTGCCTTCGACTTTCAAGCCGCCCAACGGATTGGGGCGATCGAGTACGACAAACTCTATGTCGTTTTCCGCTGCGGCTTGCATGGCCAGATACATCGTGGATATATACGTGTACGAGCGGCATCCGATATCTTGAATATCATATACCAACACGTCGATGTCCCGGAGCATCTCTTTCGAAGGTTTTCGGGTGACGCCATAAAGTGAATGAACGGGCACGCCGGTATTCGGATCGGTAAATGTCTCGATCTTGTCGCCTGCATGCACATCGCCGCGCACACCGTGTTCAGGTCCGTAGAGTGCCACGAGCTGTACGTTGGGGGCTTCGTGCAGGATATCGATGGTCGACTTCAGGTTGTTGTCCACTCCCGTAGGATTCGTAATCAATCCTACGCGCTTTCCTTTAAGGATGGAGAACTGATCGTCTTTTAATACTCCGATACCCGTTTTAATCCGTATTTTTTGCGCTTGCACACTGATTGCTTGTACCGACAGGAAAAGCAAACAAAGGAAAAAGACACTTTTCTTCATATTCTTCTTTTTGCGATTATTGTTAAGATAGATGTTTCAAACCATTCCCGGTCTTCTTCGCTTCGAAAAGACGAAAAAGGCAGGTCGACAAATTGTCCTTGCGACAAATAAAGCAGATACCGGTCGTTTCGTTTCAGGTATTTTACAAAGTGAACCCAGCGGATGGGACTTGCCGTGCCGTCGTAAAAATGTCCGACCAGTTTGTCCTCGTCGATTTCATACCACCGTTCCTGAAAGAAGATGCGGTTTGCCGAAGAGCGTACATAAAACCAATATTGAATCGTAATCAGCACCGGATAACCGAACCCGAGTGCAATGACGATGTAGTCCCAAATAGTTTTTTCTTGCACGGTCAAACAAATGATCGCGAAGAGTAACCATAAGGCGGCCAACCACCATTTCCGTCTCCAATATAGGGACAATAGCAGTTTGAAATAGCTCTTGCGGGTCGATTTGATCGAGAATGTTGAGATCATATTATTGAATGTAATCCAAATGCTTCTGCGTTACTCTGTGTAACAATTCTTTTGCTGACTTTTCTTCTTCGCTTTGCCGAAGTCCCGGTCGACGTTGATAAAAGGAATGACCAGAAGAGTCGGAATAGCGCACAGCATTACAAAGATAAAGAAATGATTGTACCCTACCAATTCTTGCAACCATCCGGCGATCATTCCCGGAAGCATCATCCCCAGCGCCATAAATCCGGTGCAAATGGCATAATGGGCGGTTTTGTGTTCACCCTCCGAAAAATAAATCAAATACATCATATAGGCGGTAAATCCGAAGCCGTAACCGAATTGCTCAACCGCAACGGCTAAGTTGATTAATACCATATTTTCGGGCATGAACCATGACAGGTACAAAAATGCAAGGTGCGGCAAGGTGATGCAGAGAGCCATAGGCCAAAGCCAATATTTCAGTCCCTTCCGGTTGATGGCGATTCCGCCGATAATTCCGCCGATTGTAAGGGATAATACGCCGACGGTTCCGTAAACGAATCCGACTTGCCCCGTAGTCAGCCCGAGACCGCCGATGTCGCGCCCGTCCAATAGGAAAGGGGAGGAAAGTTTCACGAGCATGGCTTCACCCAATCGGTACAGAAGCATGAAAGCGATGGCGATACCGATATGCTTTTTGCGGAAAAAAGTCGAGAAGGTACGCCCGAATTCGGTAAGGATATCTTTGGGCGAATGTTCTTTGGGCGCGTCCGAAGCCGGTCGGGGGAGCACAAACCGGTGATAAATAAATATCAGAAGGAAGAAGCCCGCCAATATATAAAAAGTGATGCTCCACGCCATCGGTAAGTTACCCGAGGTCGATTCGAAAGTTGCGGTTGCCGGTTTATCGAGTTTCTTATCGAGTTGAATGACCATATAAGCCGGAGTGTCCCAGTTTTGATCGTTAAAAACCAGTCGTTCTCCCCCGATGAGGGCGATGCTCCTGTCGCCCGATTTTAAACGTGTATTCAATACGACGTCCTTTCCTGCATCGGGCTTTTGGTTTAGTTTCACGGCAACGACCGCCGCATTCCCCACCAGGCCGTCAGCCGAGGGTTGTGTGCGCTTCTCTCCGAAATGATTCCGGATGAAATTAGCGAAAGGCCTCCCCGCATGTTCACTCCAAGGTCGGGAAACGTGTGTTGTCCACCAGGAATCTTTTTTTTCGATTTTCTTTTCTTCCACAACAAAACCGTTTGTGAGATTATGCGCTTGCGCCTGATCCGTAATCTTTTTCAGTGAATCCGATGGAATATTGGTCGTGGAAATCTTCAGCGAAGACGCGAATGCCGTAAAGGAGGCATCGGCCGAAGGCGTTCTTTGAAAGTCTGCCTCCGACACCCATAAAGTGGATTCTACGGGTTGGTTCGTCGATTGGATATTGACTTGCAGGGGTTCCAATCCTGTCGCGGTTTCCAGAAATCCTGCGAGGATAATCAAAAGTCCTTGTCCCGTAATCGAAGCCAAGCGATAAAAGGTGCTCCGGATACCCACGAAGAACGATTGTTGCGAATCATCCAGTGCGAGCATATAGAACCCGTCGGCGGCGATATCGTGCGTAGCGGAACTGAACGCAATCAACCAAAAGACCGCCAGAGTCGCCTGAAAATAAAACGGTGCGGGAATTAAGAAAGCGACTCCCGCCAATCCCGCTCCGATGAATAGTTGCATGATGACGATCCACCATCTTTTTGTATTTATCAGGTCGACAAAGGGACTCCAAAAGGGTTTGATCACCCATGGCAGATATAATAATCCGGTGTAAAGAGCGATGTCGGTATTGGAAATGCCGAGGCGTTTGTACATGATGACGGAAACAGTCATCACGACCACATACGGTATTCCTTCGGCGAAGTAAAGCGTGGGGATCCAGGCCCAGGGGTTGCGAGTTGATTTCATTTTAATAAATTACAAATTACAAATTATGAATTACTAATTACTAATTACAAATTACAAATGACTAATGACTACGAATTACAAATGACTAATTACAAATTGTTTTTGGTCGTTTTTTGAATAGCGGTAATGATTCGAATGATTTCTTCTATTTTATCGAGTAATGGTTGGCTTTGCTCAGTGTTTATATAATTCGTATCTCTTAAAAGGCGTAACCAATATTGCGTTTCGCGCGCTTCTTTATAAGCGATACCTAATTTTGCAAAGAAATCTTTTTTCGATAATCCCCCGATAGCCTCTTCAATATTCGCTCCGACAGATGTTCCGCTTCTTAGGATTTGCTTAGAGAGTGCGTATTCTTTTTTCTCATTACATAAATATTGATATAATCCGATAATTTGAATCGCAAAATCATAGCTTTTCGTTTCTATTATATTTTCTTTTTCCATAAAATCACGCTCCTTCCATCATTTGTCATTTGTAATTCGTAATTCGTAATTAGTCATTCGTAATTAGTAATTAGTAATTATTAATTAATATTTTACGCCTGTTTCTGCGTTCGGAAAGTAATGGTGTAGTATTGCTTTGTAGTCGTATCCTTTTTCGGCCATCATGGCGGCTCCTATTTGGCAAAGTCCTACGCCATGTCCCCATCCGGCGCCGGTAAGGGTGAAGGTTTGGGGAATGCCCTCTTCGTTTTCATCTTCCGTGTCGACTACGAACGCCGAACTATAGAGATGCGATTTCGATAAGGTGCGGCGGATTTCCAGCTCTTTTCCGATCGTCATTACGCGTTCCGTCCCGATGATCTTCAAGCGGATGATCCGTCCCGAAGCCCCCCGTTCCAACGGAATCAAATCGAGTATCTCTCCGAAATCGATTCCGGAACGTTGCCGGATCAGCGACGATAATTCTTCTTGTGAATAGACTATTTTCCAACGATAAAAATCGGCCGTCTCCTGATCGTAATCATTCAGTACCTGCCGCAGCACGTTGGCATCCGTTGTGTTGCAGAAAGCATCGGGAGAAGAGCGTATCCATTTCTCCGCTTCCTCTTCTACGGTAAGATCGGGAGCGGAGTATCCTTCGATGGCGTTGTCCGGTTTCGCTTGCAGATAAGGGTGGGGGACATTCTCCCACACGTTTTCGAAGGCTTCCATTACGCCTCCGCAACATTTCGAAAAACGGGCGTCGCAAATGTCGTCGCCGTACATCAGCACTTCTCCATGCGTTTTCTTAACGACCTCTTCTACCAATTTTGTGGATTGTTTGGTGATGCCTTGATAGCGTTGACAGTGATCGTCGGCGCAGACGTCGAAATTCTTATGGTCTTCCCGGTCGTACCATCGGACAATTTCGGTGGCGGTAATAAAAGCTGTTTGGTAGGTATCGTTTTGCCTGTCGATATGTTTGTTTTTATAGAGTTGTGCCAACAGCCAACTTCTTGAAATGACGGCATGCGCCTCCAACAACGCATGCGAACTCGTCGCGCTCATCTCCGAAGAGATAACGCTTGTCAGATAATCTTCCAATGACACAATGTCGATAGCGGTAATACCGTTATCTTCTACGATAAACTTTAATCCTCCCAGGAACCGTTGGTCTTCTTTCCTTTCCCAATGAAAGTTGACGCCGATAATCACATCGTTCAATTGAAACGAATCGGTATGCAAGTGATCCGACTCGAAGGTGATCTCGTCATAGAGTTCTTCCTGAAAACATATCTTCCCGGAAGATAATTCCACCGAATAATCGCCCGGGGGAAATAGCCTGCCTTGCAGCTTATAGGCAGTAAGCAATGCAAATTTTATTTGTTGCTGTTTTTGCAGAATGCCGACTTGTATCAAAGGTTCATTCATTATTGATTTTTTATTTAGTGTGCATGGGGTGAATCTTTATTATAAATGTTTTTACTTCTGTTTTTTTCGCGCTTGCAGTTCCCATGTGCGAATACGGTCTTTATAGGTGTTATGCGCATTCATCTTGACAATATCGAGCGACGCATCGGAATTGTCTTCCCAACGGCGGCAAAGATACAGCACGTCGTAAATGCGGCCGATTTGATAGTTGCGGGAGATATTCAATCCCAACGCATAATCCTCGCCGTAGCTTGTATTGGGGACTTTTATATCGCGAAGAACCGGCGTGTAGAAAGCGCGGGGAGCGCCGAGACCGTTAATGCGCAGCGCGTTGTTACGCCCGTTTTGGGGAGTCCATTCCTTGTGATCGATAATGCCGGGAGGAATCTCTTCCATGGCGAAGTTCGTCATCTTGTACGTCCCGACAACCATCGCGCAGTTTTGTTCGTAAAACGCGTCGACAATCGTTTGAAGGGTGTTTTCGCTGCTGTAAACGTCGTCGCTGTCGAGTTGTACGGCGAATTTTCCGCATTGGGGGTGATGCACACCTGTGTTCCAGCATCCGCCGATACCTAAATCGTCGCGTTCGGGGAGGAGATGAATGACCCGTTTATCGTGGGTAAATTTCTCAATGGCTTCGCTCGTACCATCCGTCGAATGATTATCAATGATAATAAGATTGAATTTGAAAGCGGCCTTTTGCTTTAATACCGATTCGATGGCATCGCTAATGGTCTTGATGCGGTTGCGCACGGGGATGATGACGGATGCTTCGAACTCAAAATGTGTGTCGTTAAACGCAATCGTCTTGAATTGAGGCTTCAGAAATGCGCCTACGTCTTTCACATGTTCTGTACAAGCCTGTTCCATTTCGATTTGTACTTTGCGGTTTTTGGGATCGACATAATCGAATATTTTCTCGCCCGATTTACGGGTGTCTTCTTCGATTTCAGTATAGAGATATTCGTTGATATGTACCAGCGGATGGGTTTGCGATACTTTCAGCCGCAGGTCATAAAGTCCCGCATACCGGTAATCGATGCCGCTCATCTTTCCGGTGGCATCTTTCAGCGCTTGTGAACGGTAAACGAGGAGCGAGCCGAAGTTAAAATCATCGCGCAGGCTGCCTTCCTGATAATCGATAACGGGATGGTTCTTTTTCGTTCCGTCGACCATCGCGTAATAGTCGGCATATACCATTCCGGCGGAAGAGTCTTCAGCTATCCGCAACATGCGTTCCAATGCGAAATAGCCGAGTTGGAGCACACTCGATTTTTGATAAATAAGCGTGTATTCCGAAGTGGATCTTTCGGCAATGGCTTGAATCGTGCGGGTACTTTGTATCGAGTCTATTTCGATGATTTCCGTCCCTTGCAACGGTTGTAATCCTTTTTGCGGAGCAAGCAGATAAATGGTATTCACCAACTTCGATTGTTGAAGGGCGGCCACAGTCTTGACAGCCTGTTCGGGCTGCGAATAAAGAATAAAAGCGTTTATCTTTTTCATATTGTCTTTTGCTATTCGGGCTTCGCCCGGTTTTTGTCTAAAGTCTAAAATCTAAAATCTTATGTCTTATGTTACCGGTGGTCTCCGGTCATCAGTCTCCGGTCATCAGTCTCCGGTTTGCGGTCGTTAGACCTTGACTCTTATGACTTTTGTAGACCTTCGGCTTAATTCGTCATTCGTAATTCGTAATTTGTCATTTGTCATTTGTCATTTGTCATTTGTAATTATAATCCCATCGCTTGTAAAATACCTTTCAGTAATTCGTCTCTTTTCGCTTGCTCTTTCACCGATTCAATGGGAAAGCCCAATACGCACGTCGAATACGCATCGCCATTATAAAGCGTTCCCGCGCTCAGGTTGTTTTCCGAATACCGAAAGACGGTATAAGCGTTTTTGCCGGCGGGCTCGACCGCATCGGGATTCTCGACTACGTAACTCTCGCTGTTCAATTCATTATAATACTTGTAACTCCCTTGTAGGGATGCGAAAGGCGAGGCGACCGATTTGATGTTGCCTGTGACGGCGCCGTAATTGTTGCGCCATTTGAACTTTAATGTTTCCTGCGCCCATTTGCGGTCGTTTTCGGTGGCGAAAGGATTGTCCCAAAGATCCGTTCCCACAAAAGCGCCGCTGACAATCATGTTTCCGCCACGTTTACAATATTCCGCAATGAGTTGTTGTTCTACCGGTGAGAACGTTTTATATTTCGGCGGCATAGCTCCGCGTGCAACGGTCCATTCGCGTTGTTTTCCTAAAATCCAATCGATTACGCGGTAATCATCCAGTCGGACGGCATTCTGTGCGATAGCTTGTGCGCTTGATGAAACGAAAGAATAACCTGCTTTCGCGAACGATTGTCCGTGGATATAGGGATAATCGAATGTATTGCCGGCGATCGGTGTCGTTTCGTAATTGGCGTCGCTGTCGCCGAATCCCGATGCGTCGTCATCCATCCACGGGATGACGCGGCGGAACTCGTGCATCTGCCCGATAAACTGATGTTCCGAAAGATAAGGCACGCCATTGTCTATGCGCCCGACAAAGCCCGCGATACCGTCGCTTGAAGAGAAAGAGAACGGAGCGGATACGCGTGTGAAGCCGTTCACGATAAGCGCAACGCCTTTTTCGTCGCTTTTACGGCATACGGAAAGGATTTCCGACGGGAAGCTTTGCCCTCCGCCGTTGACGGCCGCCACTTTAAAACGGTATATTTTGTCTTTTTCTATGCGAAGTCGATAGACGTTCTTGTCAACCGGGGTTCCTTTGTCGAATCCGCCGTCGCCGATGCGCGTATAGATAATGTATTGTTGCGCTTTTGCCGTAGGTTCGGCCGCGTCGGGTGTTTCTTCCCATTTCAACTCGATTTCCGTTTCTCCGGTAAATGCTGCGCTGAATTGTTGCACCGGTAACGGTTGCACGACATAGGGGCGGTTGTATTGTCCGGCGATGAATTTGAGCATTCCTTTATAGATGGCGCGGCTGACGGTAAAGCGGAAAGTCGGATCGAGTCCGTAGCGCATGTCTGCCAAATTTTGATGCGACAGCAATTCGAGTAACATGGTAGGGACATTGGGGACCCGCGCTTCGCTGTATGAGCGGTTCCACATGTGGCGGCGCGTCCAATTAGGCTCGAACTCGCGCCGTATGTCGGATACGATTTCATCCATTATTAAATCCGTCAGATCGCGGGATGCCCATCGTGAACGGCCGTTCTCGAAATGTTCATCATTGTGATGCGTCATATAAATACCGAGTGTTCCGATAATGCTATCGTTCAAGGTTGTTCCGGCATCGGAATGAAAAGCGAACGCCAAATCGACGGGTATATGCAATCCCTGTTCGCGGGGAAGGACGGAAGAGCCTCCAGCCAGATAATTCACCCAGAACCCGCGGCTTTGGTAATCATCGGTATAGTCGTTTTTACTTTCGCTGCGATTGTAAATGCTGTCCGGCGCACCGGCCCATTGCAACCAATAACGGGAGCCTTCGGTGTAACGCGGATAGCCGCTGATTTCAGGCTCGAACGATACGGCAGGGCGCAATTTTTGCTTATCCGCAAGCCTGTCGGAACTCTTTGTGTTTTCCTCTTCGAATCCCTCCGGATGAGGCATGCGGGCGATGTTTCCCATTCCGCCGCCGATTTTCACCGCATCGGCGGTAACAATCCGTCCGGCTTTACGAGTCTTGTTCGTCAAGACAATGCGATGGTTTTTTCCCTGATCGAAAAGGAACGACCCGAGAAAGATCCATGTGCCGCCGCCCATCTGCTGATTCACCGAAAAGTCGGTTTGACCTCCCGCATGATACACCCGGTATAAGGCGTCGTCCGTACTATTTGGCAACGTTTGATAGGAGACATAGACGCCGTAAATGCCTTTTTCGGGAATGTCGGGCGTCCACGTAATGGCGCTTTCATTTCCTTTTGTAATTGCTTTGATTTGTCGTGCCGTGCCCATCCTGAACGGGTTTTCGCCGTCGACATAAAACTTTTTCGGATTTGCGAAACCCGGAGATGACGTGTTTTGCCATTGTTCACGGGCGTTTTGTTCCGTGTATTCCGCACCCCGCGAACTGCCGTTGTTATCAATGATGATTTCGTGCGTATTATAATCCCGTTCGCGGGGAAGCAATACGTTGGCGCCGGCATTTTCGAGCATCGGCACTAAAAACGGGACGACATAACTCTGTGTATAGAGGTCTTCGACGGTTTGGAAAATACGCGCGCGTTGCCATTCCCATCGGGAGAGTTTTTGCTCGTAATACCATCCGTGGCTTTGCCACAAAGCGATATGATTGTTCGTTAGTCCCTGTTCGAAGTGCTGAACCGGAGCGGATACATTTGTTATTAATGGCGTCTTGACTTTGTGTGCAATGATACGGCTTTTGTCTTTTTTTGTTTGCCGTCGATGAATGTTGGGTATCAATTCCGATATTTCCCGTCCGTCGGTAACTATCCGGATAGCGAATTTTTTCTTGTCTGTCGGAAGGTAATATCGCACACTGTCATAAAGGCGTTTTACCGTTTCTTCACGCATGGGCATATAAGAAAGCGAAAGTCCTGCAAAGAGTTCAATCGACTTTTTACGGTCGTTCAAAGCGGTACTATCAACCGTGATTCTCCCCGGATGTTGCATTATTTCCTGATAGATGGCCGAAAAAGACGAAGCGACAGATTGCCTGATATCTGAATTGGTTATTTTCTGTTCTTGAGAAAAGGATTCGAAAATAAGCGCAAATGCAAAAATAAAAATAATAAATCTTTTCATATTTCAATAGAATAGGCCGACGACGGTATTATTCAATAATTCCAGCAAAAATAATGAATATTATCGATTTATTGGATATATTCCGTCACTTCTTTTCTATTAATTCGGAAGGGTTACTTTCTTTGTTATCCTTATTCATTGTCGTTATACAATAATGTCCTGCTAACTTTACGTCCATACTATTGTCTTTCGTCATTCCCAACACTTGTCCTTCTTTTTTCAGATCGGAAAAATAATATACAATCGATTTTACGTCTCCCGTTGTATTCCATATCAAGCGATTGTTTTCTATTTTAATGTCTTTTGCTTCTGATGGGGCAGGAGCAACACTACGTCCGGCGAATGGAATAACCGCTTCGTTTTTGTAAATAGATGCCAGTTTGTCGGTTATTTCGATTTTATTGAATAATAGATATCTTGCACTGTACATCGCATTCCCTACTACTTTCTTGTCCCGTTTGGTCAACTCAAATTGCCGGTCTAATTCCTGAGTCGATTGAAAGGCGGATGGGCTAGTGCCGTCTCCAAACTTGTATAATGCATGGCCTACCATCAATAGGGCTTTTCCATTGTATTGCGACCACCAGTTGAGCCGCGTTTGAAAATCGTTATAAGAATTTCCGATCTCCTGATATAATTGCGGTATGAGGATATCTACCCATCCTTCTTTACACCATTTGGAGACATCAGCATATAGCGTTTTAAGACTATAATCGGGATTTGCCGCAGGCGACACAGAAAAAACGACTTCCGGCTTCGTGGCAACGATGGCATCATAAACTCCTTTGATGGTTTTATCGACATTTGCCCTCCGAAAATCTTCGATAGAGGAAAACTCCGCCCCGTATTTTTCATAATCTTGTTTATCAGATACCATCGTACCTGCCGAAGAGGGATCCGGATAAAAATAATCGTCAAAATGAATGCCGTCGACATCGTATTTCGTTATCAGGTCTTTGACGATATCGGCAAGACGTTGCCTTACTTCGGGTAATGCAGGGTTATATATTTGAATTTTTTCATGACTGAGCACCCATTCCGGTTTTACAGAGCGATGAAGTTCCGGATAAGGCGTGGCGTTATTTGTTCTTGTGGCAATTCGATATGGGTTCATCCATGCATGGAATTCGATATCTCTTGCATGAGCTTCCTCAATCATAAAGGCAAGCACGTCATATCTGGGATCTTTTCCCCTGTCTCCGGTAATCCACTTGCACCAGGGTTCATAAGGAGAATTATAAAAAGCATCGCCCATCCCTTTTACCTGAAAGAATACTGCATTCATATTCAGTTCTTTCAATTTATCCAGATACGTAATGTATTGTCGTTTTTGAACCTCCAGATCGTATTTTTCCATGGGCCAGTCCAAACCCCAAACCGTCGCTATCCATACGGCCCTCATTTCTTTCTTAGGAAAAATAAGTTCCGATTCTTCCGGAACGGTTGGTTTATCCGGATTGTCTATGTCTATTTCCGGATCTTTATTACAGGAAAAAAAAGATACTATCGCCAAGGATATAATAGAGGTATAAAATAAAAGTTTTTTCATCTTTCAATTTAAAATAAGAATTATATCATAAATAAGGCGATAAACTTTTTGAGAAGTGTATTATAAACGGCAAAAAGTTTATCGCCTATGTATTGAATTTATCTCTATACAGAATTAATCGTCCAACGTTTTCTTGGGAAATTCAACAATTACGAATCCTGCATCCGCCGATGCCGAAAATAATAATAATTTATCGTCATTTCCTTCCGCATCTTTTTCTACAAACCAACCGCTTTGAGTCGATGGCGCCGAGTTTATAGGACCTAATAACGGATATTGATATAAAGGCTGCATAGTCCCTTCTTCAAAAATCTTCAATGCTTCGGCAATGCTGCTACCTTTGGTAATATCATATACATACATTGCAACCGCATCATCGCCTCGGCGTGCAGCCGTTGTCATCAATAAATAACGTTCATCATTGAAGTAAACCACACGCGGGTCGGAACCGGTGAGAGGGATGGACGCATTTTTCATTTTATAGGATACCTGCGCTTCGTTGCTGGTAACCATGATTGGGACCTCGTATCCGGTAAGCAGATATTCTTCGGTTTTACCGACTCTGTTCATATTCATAAAACCCGTTACACCGGTTTGAGTAGGCAGTATTGTCGGTTCTGAGATGGACGTGAAGTTGGTCACTTTCAACCGAAGAATTTGAGTAACGGCATTATCTCCAAAAAACATGTATCCGTTTCCATTTTCATCTACATTTACCGAAAGGTTATCGCCGTGCCGTGCTCCTGCTCCTTCGATGGTCGCTTTATTGATGTTTGCTATCACTTCCGGCTCTTTCGTAGGATCGGTCCAATGATAGATTTTCAAGGGAGAGACTAATCCTCCCGAAAGGTTCGCGATATAAGTATGTCCGTGTATTTGCGCGCCACAGTTAACGACAAATGTCCCTCCCGCAACTCCTGTTAGATTCAGGGGAATGGGCTTGATTTCATTTTTCTTTAAATCTT
Source organism: Limibacterium fermenti (assembly GCF_041902845.1). Taxonomy (GTDB): domain Bacteria; phylum Bacteroidota; class Bacteroidia; order Bacteroidales; family Dysgonomonadaceae; genus Limibacterium; species Limibacterium fermenti. Next base: position 2,126,446 of record NZ_CP159486.1, on the reverse strand, counting down.
CCACTTTCAGTAGATGGGACCCCTCGGTGGCACGAGTAACAATTAGTACATGTTCACCGTCGAAGCCTGTTCCTCTGGTGCTTAATCCTTTGAACGAAGGATACACCGGATTACCGAGTTCATTGTTCGTATTATCATAGATTTGGAATTTATTGAAATCGGCACCAAATACGGGGATATTCAATCTTAGAGTTACGAAATATTCACGAAACCGAGGCTCATTGACGATTTTTATTACAATGGTTTTTGCATCGTTTCCTTCTTCGAAAGAAAATTCATAAGCCTCTTGGTTTAATTTCGCACCATCGGACATTTCTGCTTCGAATTTGATAGCCGAAAGATTTGTTTCGGGATCGATTCTCGGGAACCACACTGTTTTGGCGTTTTCATCTATAACACCTTCTACAACAGTATTCCCTTCTTTTCCTGCATTGACAATCTTTATGGATTTCAACACAACTTGATTAGGAGACTCGATGTTTTCCGGATAGTTTTCTCCGCACGAGGTGAGAAAGAGAGAAAAGAATGCCGTTACCAATCCGATTAATAATGTGTATTTTATTTTTTGCATATTGCTAATCATTTTAATCAGTTTAATTAATTAATTTTGAGGCCAACCTTGGGTTTGCTGAAGTTTATAGCCTTTGCTTTCATAATTATCCATTTGGGTTTTACCTACCGGCGACAAATAAGGATTCACATTTACTTGATTAAGGAACGGTTGGCGCCCTTTCGTAACGGTTGCTTTATAGAAGCCTACCATTTCTGCATTATTATTACCATTATAAACGATTGTGGTTCCATCGGCTTTTGTTACGGAAAATTCATTTGCGTTTCCAGCCGTAAGTTGGTCTTTCGCTTCTACTGGAAAGTTTACCCAGGCGCCTGACAGTAATTCGGAATGCATATCGGTATCCATATATTCGAGTTTAGACCAACGTTTCAAATCGGCAAGACGTAAATTCTCAAAGATAAATTCCATGCGACGTTCCCTGCGGATTTCCCATAATAAAGAAGAAACATTCGGATCTTTGGCTGGGTCATTCGGTAAGGCATCCAGCATCATGGCTTTTGTTTTTTGGACTCCTTTCTCCACTGCTTCCGGAGCTAATGGACGGTCACGGATTTTATTGATGGAGGCGTCTATATCTTCCTGAGTTACGGCTGAACCCCCAATAGTTGCCAACTCCGCTTTCGATTCAATCCAATTGAGTAATATTTCCGCGTAGCGCAAAATTGGAGCATCGGTAACATTATTGGATCCTTTTAGTTCGTTGGGAACCGTTCCTGTTTCTTCCAATGCTTTTATTCCATATCGGGGGAAAAATTTGACGGGGAACAGAAAGGAACCTTTTGCGTTGATCTCGGGTTTGTCATAAAATGTTCCTTCAAAGCGTGAATCCCGAGTTTTTACTAAATTCGCAATTGTAAAATCTTTCGCTCCTTCTGTCGTGGAGTTTTGCCATACGTTTCCGTCAACGCAGAGGAATGCCTTGAGCAAATCCGTCGTTCCCCCGTAGTTGATGGAGTTGGCCGGATTATTATAATGCGCTACACTGTGTGTTACTTTTATTTCAGCGTTATAATTCCGGAAAAGAATACACTCTTTATTACTTTTAAGATCGTTCGATGTGAATAAGGTCCTAAAATCTGAGTCAATGTAATATTTATTACTGTTTATAATAAATTCGGAAGCCTCTTTTGCTAATGTCAGGAATTTTGTAGCGCGTTCGTTATTTTTGTAATAATATTTTTGCCAGGTCCCTTCGTATAATGCGATTCGTGAAATAAATCCGGCTACGATATACCTATTTACGGTTTGATCGCCGTCGTTCAATCGCACGTTTTGGAAGGCAAATTGCAAGTCATCGTAAACAGCATCCATTACGTTGTTTCGGGGAGTGCGTGCCTTGTATAAATCGTCCATATCTATGTCGCTCACAACATGGTCATAATAAGGAACATCTCCATAGGTGAAAACTAGGTCAGCATATTCCATACCCCTAAAAAAACGGCCTATCCCCATCCAATGATTATAGGCTTCCTCCGGGAGAATATCCTGCATTCTGTTTCCTACCCTGTCTATCAGAATATTGATGGAACGCAATGTCTTCATACTCCATATATTGCTGTTGGGAACAGAGCGCGTAAAATTACCTTGATTTCCCCGTTGTACGACATCGTCGTTGAATAACGATACATCGGTACTATATCCGGTAAAGAAACCCGTATAAAATTGGTTGGCATATAGCCGAACCTTATCCTCGCTAGTCCATGCCGTTTCGTCGTTTTCATTGCTTAAAGGCGGGCGATCGAGAAAGTCTTCGCATCCCGAAATGAAGAGAAGCATCCAAAATAAAGAGATGATAATTATTTTATTTTTCATTTTATTCTGTTTTTATGTATTATAAACTTATTTGTACGCCGACTGAAGCGGATTTAAATGATGGATTGCCTGTCCCTGTTCGATCGCTGTTATATCCGCTGGATTTGAGTGGCGAGTATCCGGAAATTGCTTCGGGATCGATGGGAAGTCCGCGCAGTTTGTCGAAAGTGAAGAAGTTTTCCAGCGAAACATATACACGCGCATTTGATAAGTAAATGTGATGCAAAATATTTTGGGGGAAACTGTAGCCGAACGTAATATTTTTTATTTTCATATAGGCCATATTCAACATATAACGGTTTTGTTTCCTCATCACGAACCCCTCGTTACTGCCCCCTAAATTCCATGCTCGGGGATAAAAGGCATCCGTTCGGTCTTCTCTCCAATAATTTTCGGCAATGGCTTGTGGCATGGCGCCCTCTTTTGGAAAATATCCGGGGATCGCTAATTGTCCGGTTCCCCATATTTTTCTTTTTCCAATTCCTTGGAAAAATATAGATGCGTCGAACCCTTTGTAGTCGGCGCCCAAGCGCAATCCATATTCATAACGTGGTGTAGAATTACCTATTACCACTTGGTCGCCGGGATCCCCAAATGTGTTTTTTCCAGGGGTAATATATCCGTCACCATTCACATCGACAAATTTGACATCCCCCGGAGCAATGAGCATCACCTGATTACCGTCTTCAAAATAAGTTTGGTATACAGGATTATTTCCAGCTAATTGGTTGGTACGTTTTGCTGTTCCATCCCAAATAATGGTGGTTTGCTGGATATTACCTTTGTCGTCATAGACAAAATCTTCTTTTTGGTACAGGCGATCGGTTACAAAACCATAGATGTCGCCATAGCGACGCCCTGTAGCAAAATTATTACTTAGTAGCCTGTTTTCCCAAGGAGTATTCCAATCAGCACCTTTGGTAATATCGGTAATCGCGTCCGAAATATTCGCATTCATTGTGAGGCGCAATCCGTTTCCGAACTGATGACTAAAGTCGGCAGAGATTTCCCAGCCGCGTGTACGCAAATTCCCGAAATTTCCTTGAGGGGCATCTGCACCATATGTGGCAGGTAATGCCTCACCCGGTATAATCATGTTTTTAGTGTCTCTTTGATACCATTCGAAAGTGAGTCCAAGTTTGTTTTTAAAAAAACGTAAATCAAACCCGGTGTTAATCGTTTGAATTTCTTGCCATGTAATGCCGTCTGAAATTGGATTCGGAGTCCCCAATTGGAAAAATTGTTGGCCGTCGCTGGTAAGCCATGAGTTTTTTCCCGGATCCATCATCGCCAGATAGAGACCATTGCGTACACTTTGATCTCCGATAGAACCCCACGAAGCGCGCAATTTAGCAAAGCTTAGTACCGGTTGTAACGGTTCCATAAATTTCTCACCCGACACAATCCAACCGCCGGAAAATGAGGGATACCATCTCCATTGCAATCGTGTAGGGAATTTGGAAGTGGCATCACGGCGTAAATTCGCCTCTAATAAGTATTTATCGGAGAAAGAATAGTTGATGCGGCCGAAAAAACCAAATTGCGAATCCCAGTTTGCGTCTCCACCTACCGTTTCTGCACCTTTAGTGAATTCGAATTGAGGATTGTCTTTATTCCACAATTGTGTTCTATTCGACCAATGGCTATCATCTCTATAAGCAACGATATTCGAACCCAACATGAATTTAAATTGGTGAATATCCCGCAGATTTAGAGAGTAAGTAGAATAGGCATTGAAGGTGTGTTTATTAGAGATAAAGCTGTTTTTATAATAATAGCTTTGTTCTTCCGTTACGTAATTCGAATTATAGAAACGATAAGCTGCGATCCCTTCATTTTCCACTATCTGACCTTCGTTGTTTACATAGACCTGATTGCCATCGTCATCCCTCCAAGGAACCGGAGCATACCAATGTTCTAAGGCGGAAGAAACAGGAAGAGACGATGTATTTGTGTTTACTTGTGTACTGTAGGAATAATCGGCTATCAAGTTCCAATTGTTTGTAAAATCGATAGTCGTTCCCAGATTCAGATTGGTATACCGGTTCTTTTTAATCACATCGTTAGTATTCTTTGTATCCCAATAAGCATCATGAATTTCTTGTCCATGTTCTGTTGTAGCAATCGGGAAAAGTCTGCTCCATCGATATAAATAGAGCCAAGGGTCGGCGGCAAAACCCCATGTACTGCTTGCATTGGGATAACGTTTTGTAGCTTCCGAATACATCACTCCTCCACGTATCGTTAAGAAATCGGTTGCTTTGGTCGATAAGTTAATGCTACTGGTGAATCGTGAAAAGTCATCATGTTTTGCCGGTTTCATCATACCTTCTTGTCCCAGATACCCCAAGCTCAGATTATAATTCGTATCATTCCGTTTTCCATTTAGAGACAGATTATGATTTTGCGAGAATGCATTATTCTTTACCATAGCATCTACCGGGTCATAAATCCTGTAGCCGTATTTATCTGTCCCGTCAAAAATCCAATCCCGGCCATATAAAACGGGATCTGAATTATTAATAGTTCCGCCATATAGATTTTGCCATTCTCTGATTTTCTCCAAGCTTTCTTCGTCAACACGCCAAAAACCTCCGGCAGCTCCCGCCCCCTTCATATTCCGATGAGCATCTACGGTGTATTCCAACCCTTCTATACCTGCAAGTTCGATTTTTTTGAAAGGGTTTTGCCAAACGAAATTGGAAGAGTAGGATATTTCCGATTTATCGGTTTTAGCTCCTTTTTTCGTTGTAATAAGTACGACGCCAAAGGCTGCTTTAGCTCCATAAATGGAACTGGCAGCGGCATCTTTCAATACGGAGATGGTTTCTATATCGTTCGGATTGATTAATTGAATGCTGGGGATTTCCACGTTATCCACCAAAATCAAAGGATCGCTTGAGCCTGCAATAGAGGCTATCTGCCCCCGGATTTTTATAACCGGGTCAGAGCCCACTTCACCACTCGGCACAACAATGGAAAGTCCCGGGATAGTACCTTGAAGTCCGCGTCCGACATCAGGGAGCGGGCGGCTACCTAAAACTTCTTCTACATTCACCGAAGAGACGGCTCCGGTAAGATTGGCTTTCTTTTGTGTGCCGAACCCTACCACTACAATTTCCTCCAACGATTTGTTATCTTCTTCCAACACGATATTGAACGACGTTTTTCCTGCCGTTGAAATTTCTTGCGATAAATAACCGATATAAGAAATGCGCAAGGAGGCATTCTCTTCCACTTGCAAAGAGAATTTGCCGTCGATATCGGTAATGGTTCCATTGGAGGCCGTGCCGGCTTCAATGATATTTGCTCCGATAATCGGTTCTCCGTTCTTATCTACTACGCTCCCTTGGATGGTTTTCTTTGTTTGTTCCACTTCCTTTATGGGAGCAACAGCGACTGATTTATCGTCGGAGGACTTGTTCTTAAATATGGCAATTTGCCTTTTCACGATGGTATAGGATAAATCGGTGTTTCTTAACAAGAGGCTCAACACTTCATCAATGCTCTTGTTGTTCATGTTTACATTGACTCTGCGGTTTAATTCTTTTTCCGAATTATCCATAATAAGAAATAAATAATCACTGTTTTTTTCTATTTGATTAAAGGCATCTTTCAGTTTCATATTCTTTAATTCCACGGAAATCGATTTGGATTGGGAATAAATGTTTTCCGCTGTGATAGAAAAAATACAGAAAAACGAAATTAGAAAATATATTTTCATGATTTTTAAGAGCTTGTTGTTTATTTTTAAAGCGCTCTTTTTTGATTTGTTTGTTTTTTGCATATCTTTGTTGTTGAATTTTAATTTATTACTACATGCTAAATTATGATTCGTTTTCGGTCGAATAATGTTGGCGCATTATTCGACTTTTTCATGTTCCGTTCTTTCATTTTAATCTTTCCATAGGCATCCGTTTTTGTTGTTCATTTTTATCGATTCATTCTTTATTTTCTATACATGCGTAACGGCTTTCATTCTGAAAAGCACGTCGATTCTCTTAAGGGATACTGTTCTTTCTGACCATTATTGTTCCGCCCTCATTCTCTTCGTATTCGTAAAGTAAGGCGGTCATTTGAGAAAAAGCATTCAGGACATCGTTCAAGTCCTCGGAAAGAAATAGTTTTCCGGAACATGTTTGAGTCTGTAGACTGAGCTCTTTAGGGTAGATGAACTTTACATTATAATATCTCCCGATCTTCTTTAAGACTTCGTTTAAAGGAGTTTTATTCAATTGAATAAAACCGTTTTTCCAACTAATGTACTCATATACATCGACGATTTTACTACTTATATTTCCATTATGAATTTCCGCCATTTGGTTGGGCTCTAATAATACACTACGATTGTTGGAAGCTATTTGAAGCGAGCCGTTTACTAAAACAACCGACTCTTTCGAATCGTCGGTGTAAGCCGATACATTAAAAGACGTGCCCAATACCTTTATCTGTGAGTGAGGGGTGTGAATGATAAACGGAGTATTATTTCGTTTAGCGACTTCAATAAATAACTCACCTTCTATTTTAATTTCACGGCTGTCAGGTGAAAACGCCGAAGGAAATTCCATGACGCTTCCGGAGTTTACATATACTTTTGAACCGTCGGCCAGAATAAGAGAAGTGCGTTGCCCGAACGGTACGATGAGTTTATTGATTTCGTTTTCCTTCAGTTCTATTTCGGTTTGAGAGATGGAATCCTCGATAATCATATTGTTTTTCTTTTCAGACAAATCGAGTTTGGCATTGTTCTTAAGATTTAACCGGTTATTTCCCGAAAGAAGCTGTATTTCATTCTTGTCGATAATTTCGCCGATGAAAACTTCCTCGGGAGAGTCCGTACGGAGGTTTCTCATAAAAATAGCGGATACGATGAGGGCTGCCAAAACGGCGGCAGCGGAGATCGAATAAAAGCGACGTATTTTTTTTGTTTTGTGCCGATAGATTCTTTTATGAAGTTCTTCTTCGATAGATTCACGAATACCCTCTTCTATAACGATCGTTTGGAGGTCTCTTATTTTTTCAAATTCTTGCTTCGCTTCAGCCAACAAAGGTTTCAATTCGGGATACTCGAGAATAAAAGTATTCCAGTAATCCTCAAGTTCCTGTGTTGGATGTATCCTCCAATAAACAAAAAGGTCGTCGCGTAAAAAGTCGCTGCTATTTGTGTAAAAATGCGCAGCTTTTCTATTATTCATGTGATTCATATCAGTCCTATAAAAAAGATATTCTCATGTAACTCAAGATATCTTTGATTTCGAAGTCTTTTATCGAATTTATATAAAGACTGTATGATAAAAAGAAGGGAGACTTTATTAACTTTCTTTAATAGTATAGGGCGAGTAAAATGGAACGAAAAGAGCTTTCCGAATCGTCTTTTATTTTTTTGATGGCGCGGTGGAATGCTTTTTTAACCGAAGTGGGATGGAGCTTCAAGATAATACCTATTTCATTGTAATTAAGGTTCAGTTGATAACGGTAATAAATAATTTTGCGTTGTTTAGGAGATAAACCCTTCACCAGTTTTTGTACTTTCTTTCTCAATTCGTCTTGTTCCTCTTTCTCCATCATTTGATCGACAATGGTTTGATCTTCTTCTACGATAAGATCATCATAACATACAGCCGAGATTTTTTCTTCTTGCTTATATAAATCGAAGAGCCGGTTTTTGAGACAGTGAAGTAAATAAAACTCTATATTATCGACATAGTCGAGTTTGTTTCTGGAAACATAAATGGTGTAAAACACATCTTGGACAGCATCCTGCACGGTTTCTTGTGTAAAGCCCAACTTCAAACCATACATGAAAAGCTCTTGAAAGTATTCGTTGTAAAGTTCTCCAAAAGAAGAAGAATCGCCTTCTAAAAAATTTTTCCATGTTCTATTCGGAGCCATTTCAACTAATTCAACTAAAAAAAAGTTATTCGATATGTTTTACTACAGAATATAACTCATGTTGTGGGAGGATAGTTCAAAAAATAGATAATAAATGATTCATTATCGGTTTATTATTGGGCGTTTTTCTTTCGTAGCGTTTGAAAAGAATAGCCATACGGATGCTTTTCGTCTGATGGATGCGTTTCCTCTTCCGTGAGCGTCCATTGTGAAAAATCGATTTCCGGGAAAAAGGTGTCGGCATCCGTAAACGTGTGATGGATACGCGTCAGGTACAATGTGTCCGCGACGGGTAATGCCGTGCGATAAAGTTGCCCGCCTCCGATGACGAAAAACTGCGTTTCATCGGTGTGGCTTTCGAGCGCTTCCTCCCACGAACGGACTACGGTGCAGCCGGGGTAGTCGGCTCTATTGCCGGACGTGACAACGACATTCACGCGATGGGGCAGGGCGCCCTTCGGCAGCGATTCGAATGTACGCCGCCCCATTACCACGGTATGTCCCTGAGTCCTGTTTTTAAAGTGACGCAAGTCGTTGGGTAGGTGCGTCAGTAATCCGCCGTCGCGCCCTATGGCGTTACGTTCGTCTAAAGCGACGATGATTGCGATGGGTTTTGTTGATAAATGATTGGCGTTCATAAATTAGAGACGAATTACGAATTACGAATTACAAATTACGAATTACGAATGTTTGAATTGTTGAATCATTGAATTCTCAACTCTTTTTAGACGGCGACGGAGCCTTTAATATGCGGATGCGGATCGTATCCTGTCAATTCGAAATCCTCATAATGAAAATCGAAGATATTTTTCACCTCCGGGTTCAACTTCACCTGCGGCAAAGGACGGGGATCGCGTGAGAGTTGCAGTTTCACCTGTTCGAGATGGTTCAGGTAAATGTGTGCATCGCCCAGGGTATGGATGAAGTCGCCTTCCTGTAATCCGGTCACCTGCGCCATCATTTTCAACAATAAAGCATATGACGCAATGTTAAACGGTACGCCGAGGAAAATATCGGCGCTTCGTTGATAAAGTTGCAGGCTCAGTTTGCCGTCAGCCACGTAAAACTGGAATAAGGCATGGCACGGCGGCAGCTTCATATTGGGGATGTCGGCTACGTTCCAGGCGTTGACCATGATGCGTCGCGAGTCGGGATTGTTTTTGATGGTTTCCACCGCTTGGGCAATCTGATCGATGTGTCCTCCGTTATAATCGGGCCACGAGCGCCATTGATGTCCGTAAATGGGGCCGAGGTTCCCGTTTTCGTCGGCCCATTCGTTCCAAATGCGCACGCCGTGCTCCTGAAGGTATTTCACATTCGTATCGCCCTGCAAGAACCACAGGAGTTCGTAAATGACCGACTTCAAGTGGATCTTTTTGGTCGTCATCAACGGAAAGCCATCGCTTAACGCATAACGGCTCTGATGGCCGAAAACGCTGATGGTTCCTGTGCCAGTGCGGTCTTCTTTACGGACACCCTCGTGGAGTACCCGCTGCAAGAGGTCTAAATATTGTTTCATTTATATTTTTGTCTATTTTGTTACAAAAATAGCGGTTTATTTTCTTTTGACAAAAAGAAAGAATCGGCTCGTTCGATCAACTTAGGCTATCACAAATATTGTTTCAATAATTTGAGGTAGTTTTCGCTATTTAACACAGGAATTAAAGCATCTTTAAAATACAGGAATTAAAGCATCTTTAAAATCCTTTTCGTTTCGGGTAATAATTAGATCGCATCCACTTGCGATGGCACTATAAATATTGTAAGGCGTCTTCAAAATCTTTAAAGTTGGAGTTTATTGCTTTATCCACCACTTCATTTAGAAAATCGATCACAATGTTCGTGTCAAAAAACAGTTTCTGCATGGGTTACTCATATTTTTTGTCCAAAAAATTTATATAATCTTTTTTGTAATCATAATCTTCAGGTATACTTTTTCCGGTAGAAATACTTTTTACAAAAGGAGATATTTTCCATTTGTCGATTTGCTCTTGCGTTAAGCTGTCGAGATAGTTTTCAATCAATTTCGATAAGGTTATTTTTCTATTTGCGGCATATGCCTTTGCGCGCTTAATAACCTTCTCGTTTAATTTCAATGTTAGTTTAGCCTCCATATTGTTTATATAAATTGTTTATATAATTAGTACGTGCAAATATAACTATTTAATGCGGATAATTAAACTTTTATGAATTGTATTGATGCCTCTAACGTGAATGTACGCTTACCCGTATACTTTCTAAATTGCACAAATTGACGTATCTTTGCATGCCCGTTGAGATTGAAGTAGATTGAATAAAGATTGATGGGGATTGATATGCTAATTTACCAATATGCTAATATGCTAATATGCTAATTAATTTTGCTAATTAAAAAGAAATATGTCCGACGATAAAAAGATTATTTTTTCCATGGTGGGGGTTAATAAAACGTTTCCTCCGCATAAGCAAGTACTTAAGGATATCTATCTGTCGTTTTACTACGGCGCTAAGATCGGTATCATCGGGCTGAACGGCTCGGGAAAATCGACCCTGTTGAAAATCATTGCCGGAATAGAAAAAGAATATCAGGGAGATGTCGTTTCCGATAAGAGTTTTTCGGTCGGCTATCTTGAACAGGATCCGAAACTCGATCCCGACATGACCGCCATCGATGTCGTGCGCCAAGGGGTGCAGCCGGTGATGGACTTGTTGGCCGAATACGAAGATATCAATCTGAAATTCGGATTGCCTGAATATTACGAAGACGAGGATAAGATGAACGGCTTGTTTTCCCGTCAGGCGGAGTTGCAGGATAAACTCGATGCCTGCGACGCCTGGAACATCGACAACCGCTTGGAACGGGCGATGGACGCTTTGCGTTGTCCGCCCGAAGACCAGCCCGTACGCGAACTTTCGGGAGGGGAACGTCGCCGGGTGGCATTGTGCCGCCTTCTGTTGCAGGAGCCGGATGTGCTGCTGCTCGATGAACCCACGAACCATTTGGACGCCGAATCGATCGATTGGCTGGAACAACATTTGCAACAATATAAAGGAACGGTTATTTGTATCACGCACGACCGTTACTTCCTCGATCACGTAGCCGGTTGGATCCTCGAGCTCGACCGTGGCGAAGGTATTCCCTGGAAAGGAAACTATACTTCGTGGCTCGAACAAAAGACCAAACGCATGGAGATGGAAGAGAAGCAGGCCAGCAAACGCCGCAAAACGTTGGAGCGCGAGCTCGAGTGGATAAATTTGGCGCCCAAGGCCCGTCATGCGAAAGGAAAGGCGCGTTTGAATTCTTACGAGCAATTGTTGAACCAAGATCAAAAAGAACGCGAGGAAAAACTCGAGATATTTATTCCCAACGGGCCGCGGCTCGGAAACAAGGTCATTGAGGCGCACGGCGTAGCCAAAGCATATGGCGACAAGTTGTTGTTCGACAATCTGGACTTTACGCTTCCCCCCAACGGCATCGTGGGAGTCATCGGGCCGAACGGCGCGGGTAAAACCACCTTGTTCCGGTTGATTCAAGGACTGGAAAAGGCCGATAAAGGGCATTTCGAAGTCGGCGAGACGGTCGTCACGGCCTATGTCGATCAGGCGCATAAAGCCATCGACCCGGAAAAAACGGTTTATCAGGTTGTGTCGGGCGGTACGGAATTGATTCGCATCGGCGGCAAGGAAGTCAATGCACGGGCTTACCTGTCGCGGTTTAATTTTACGGGTGCCGATCAGGAGAAGCTCTGCGGCGTATTGTCCGGCGGGGAGCGTAACCGCCTTCACTTGGCGCTTACGTTAAAGGCGGGCGCGAATGTGTTATTACTCGACGAACCCACTAACGATATCGACGTAAATACCCTCCGCGCATTGGAGGAGGGGCTGGAAAATTTTGCCGGATGCGCGGTGGTCATCTCGCACGACCGTTGGTTCCTCGACCGTATTTGTACGCATATCCTTGCCTTTGAGGGTGACTCGCGCGTGTTTTACTTCGAAGGTTCGTATACTGATTACGAAGAGAACAAGAAGCAGCGTCTCGGCAACGTGGAGCCGAAGCGGGTGAGGTATAGAAAACTGTGAAATTACAAATTACAAATTACGAATTACGAATTACAAATTACGAATTTTAGAATCATTGAATTTTGAATTATGATCCTTATTCCGGAACAAACAATTATCGACGCGGCGGAGAAGGGGATGGACGAGTTCCTGAGAACCTTTACCGATGCGTATCTCGAAGCGGTCGACAATGATTTGAATGCTTCGAACATGGAAAAGCTCAACGGGTATCAGCATGCGTTGCTCGCGCACCGTTTCTTTCAGGGGGAGATCAACGAAGGGGGCTTCGTGCAGCTCATCCAAAACGGATACGGATCGTATCTCTTCGATAATCCCACGGCGAAGGCTTGGCGCCTTTTCGGAGCGGCTAAACTCTCGAAATTGTTGTATAAAGCCAAGGAGATTTATGATAAGCACCGTGCTGAATTGGAACGCGAAACGACCGATGAGCAGTTTATGGAAATGTATGTCGAGTTTGAACAGTTCGACGACTTGGAAGAGGAGTTCTTTCTGATAGAGGAGGAAGAAACCTCGGCTATTGCCCGCTTTGTCGATGAGCATTTGGCGGATTTCGCCGAAATCGTCTGAAGGGATGAATTATGAATTATGAATTATGAATTATGAATTATGAGGGATGAATTATGAATTACGAGACCGGGTGACCGGGGACATAAGACTTTAGACTTTAGACATAATATTATATTGAACAATGAAACAGGTAAAAACAACATTTATTTTCGTATTAATGCTTATGTGCATAGGTATGGAACTTGAAGCTCAGGATTGGGCGAATTTGGAACGTTTCCGGGCTGACAACGCCACGATCGGCATGCCCCGGACGAATGAAGATCGTGTCGTGTTTATGGGAAATTCCATCACCGAAGGATGGATCAATATCGTTCCCGAATTTTTTGAAGGCCGTTCGTATATTAACCGAGGCATCGGCGGACAGACCACGCCGCAGATGCTGTTGCGTTTCCGTCAGGATGTGATTAAGTTATATCCGAAGGTGGTGGTCATCCTTGCCGGCACGAACGACATTGCCGGGAATACCGGCCCTTCGTCGCTGGATATGATTGAAGATAATCTCCGTTCGATGACCGAGTTGGCGCAACTGCGCGGCATCCAAGTGGTGCTGTGTTCGGTGCTTCCGGTGTACGACTATCCCTGGCGCCCCGGACTCGAACCGGCGCCGAAGATCATCGAACTCAACCGTCGCATGAAGGAATATGCTCGTACGCACGGCGCCGTTTATTGCGATTTCTTTCCGGCTATGGCGGACGAACGCAACGGCTTGCCTGAAAGCCTTTCGCCTGATGGCGTTCATCCCAACAAAGAGGGTTACGCCATCATGGCGCCTATCGTTGAGAAGGCAATTGCTCAAGCGTTGCTAATTAAATAATTTGCTAATTTGCCAATTAGTACATCAATTACATTTTTATTATCTTTGTAACCCAATTCAAAAGACACACGCAAAAGATATGTTTGAAAATTTAAGTGACAGGCTGGAAAGGTCGTTTAAAATATTAAAAGGTGAAGGAAAAATCACCGAGATCAACGTTGCCGAAACGTTGAAGGAAGTTCGTAGGGCGTTGCTCGATGCCGACGTCAATTATAAGACGGCGAAAGAGTTTACCGAAACGGTTAAGCAAAAGGCTTTGGGGCAAAACGTGCTTACCGCCGTGAAACCGCAACAGTTGATGGTGAAGATCGTTCATGACGAACTGGCCACGCTGATGGGCGGCACGGCGACCGACATCAACATCAAAGGCAATCCGGCGGTTATCCTCATGTCCGGTTTACAGGGGTCGGGTAAGACCACCTTCTCCGGCAAGCTGGCCAATATGCTGAAAACGAAACGCGGCAAGAACCCGCTGTTGGTCGCCGGCGACGTATATCGTCCCGCGGCTATCGAACAGTTGAAGATTCTGGGCGAGCAAATCGGCGTGAGCGTTTACAGCGAAGAAGAGAACAAGAATCCCGTAAAGATCGCACAAAATGCCCTCCAATACGCCCGTCAGCACGGAAAGGATTTGGTGATTATCGACACGGCCGGCCGTTTAGCGATCGACGAAGCGATGATGAACGAAATATCGGCCATCAAGAAAGCGGTCGATCCGGAGGAAATCCTGTTCGTGGTCGATGCCATGACGGGACAAGATGCGGTAAATACGGCGAAAGAATTTAACGACCGGCTGAATTTCGACGGCGTGGTGCTGACCAAGCTCGACGGGGATACCCGTGGCGGGGCGGCGCTTTCGATTCGTTCGGTGGTCGATAAACCGATTAAGTTTGTGGGTACGGGCGAAAAGCTCGATGCCGTCGACGTGTTCCATCCCGAACGTATGGCCGACCGTATTTTGGGCATGGGCGATATCGTTTCGCTGGTGGAAAAAGCCCAAGAGCAATACGACGAAGAAGAGGCCCGTAAACTTCAGAAGAAGATTGCTAAAAACCAGTTCGATTTCAACGACTTCATCGGCCAAATCCAACAGATAAAGAAGATGGGGAACCTGAAAGACCTCGCCTCGATGATTCCCGGCGTAGGAAAGCAAATCAAGGATTTGGATATCGACGATGACGCCTTTAAAGGAATCGAAGCGATCATCCGGTCGATGACGCCCTCCGAGCGCACGAACCCGGAGATTTTAAACGGCAGCCGCCGCTCACGTATCGCCGCCGGTAGCGGTACGAGCGTGTCGGAAGTCAATAAGCTCTTGAAGCAGTTCGACGAGATGCGCAAGATGATGCGCGCCATGTCGGGCGGAGGCAAAGCTATGATGCGGAACATGAAAAGACGGTAAGATAAAATTACAAATTACAAATTACAAATTACGAATTGATTAAAAAATCGATTATAAGATGCAAATCATTGATGGGAAAGCCATCGCGGCGCAAGTAAAACAGGAAATTGCCGGAGAGGTCGCTCGAATAAAAGCCGCCGGGGGCAAGACGCCTCATTTGGCGGCGGTGTTGGTCGGCCACGACGGCGGAAGCGAAACGTATGTGGCTAATAAGGTGAAAGCCTGCGAACAAGTGGGGTTTAAATCGACTCTTATCCGTTATGAAGATGATGTGACGGAAACGGAATTGCTGGCGTGTGTGGAACGGCTGAATGCGGATGACGATGTGGACGGTTTTATCGTACAACTTCCGCTGCCCGGTCACATTCCGGAGAGCAAAATCACGGAGGCGATCGATTACCGGAAGGATGTCGACGGCTTCCATCCGGTGAATGTGGGGCGTATGGCGTTGGGCTTGCCTTGCTTTCTATCGGCCACCCCTTCGGGCATTCTGGAACTGCTGAAGCGGTACGAAATCGAAACGAGGGGAGCGCATTGTGTCGTTCTCGGACGAAGTAATATTGTCGGCAAACCGATGTCGTTGCTGATGATGCAAAAATCATATCCCGGCGATTGTACGGTAACGGTTTGCCACAGCCGCACGAAAAATATCAAGGATATTTGCCTTCAGGCCGATATTATTATCGCGGCCTTGGGCGTTCCGGAGTTTTTGAAAGGCGATATGGTGAAAGAGGGTGCGGTGGTGATTGATGTGGGAACGACGCGCGTACCGTCGAGCAAGACCAAGTCGGGCTTTAAGTTGACCGGCGATGTGGCCTTCGACGAAGTCGCCCCCAAGTGCTCGTATATCACCCCTGTGCCGGGTGGCGTGGGGCCGATGACTATCGTATCGCTACTGAAGAATACCTTGCTCGCAGGTAAGAAAGAAATATATGCCTCATTCGTCCGGTAAGTGCTCCGGGCGATTTTTTTTGTTTAAACGTCTCATCGGAAGGGGTTTCGAGCGGCGCCTTCGGCAAGGATGAAAATGTAACAAAAATGTAATAAAATTGTAACAAGCTTGTCATATAAGTATTGTACTTTTGTAGTGAATTTGAAAAAGAAAGATATTAAGCTTATTATTAATGAAGAGGACAATCTTATTTTCAGTTGTAGTCATTCTCTTGCTTTCTTGTAACAACTCTTCCAACTCTAATGGCAACAGTAACGGTAGTAGAACGATTTCCGGTGCCGGAGCCACTTTCCCTTATCCATATTATAACATTGTTTTTCGCGATTACATGCATGCATCCGAAGGGGTGCGCGTGAATTACGGAGCCATCGGCAGTGGCGGCGGAATACGCAGCTTGCGCGACCGTTCGGTCGACTTCGGCGCGAGCGATGCGTTTCTGACGGATAAAGAAAAGGGCACGATGAATGGAGACGTGATCCATGTGGCCACTTGTATGGGAGGAGTGGTGATGGCGTATACGCTGACGGGAGTGGATAGTTTGCGGTTGACGGGAAAGCTCATTTCGGATATCTATATGGGGAATATTACCCGGTGGAACGATCCGCGACTCGTGCGGGAAAACCCCGGCATCGTCCTTCCGAGTTTGGATATTACACCCGTTTACCGTTCCGACGGCAGCGGAACCACCTTCAATTTTTCGGAATACCTATGCATGGTCAGTCCCGAATGGGATAAGGAGATGGGCAAGGGCAAATCGCTGAAGTGGGAGGCGGGTATTGCGGCCAAGGGAAACCCCGGCGTAGCGGGCATCGTGCAACAAACCGAGGGCGCCATCGGGTATATCGGGTCGGAGTATGCGTTGACGCTGAAATTGCCTACCGCCAAGCTCAAAAATAAGGCGGGGAACTATGTCGATGCCCGGTTGGAAACGATTTCGGCGGCGGCGAATGTCGAATTGCCCGAAGATATGCGTGCGACTATTATCGACTCGGCCGATCCCAATGCCTATCCGATAAGCCTCTTCACGTGGCTGTTGGTGTACAAAGATCAGAAATACGGAACGCGGACAGTCGATGAAGCGACCGAATTGATCGACCTGCTTCGGTATGTGGTGAGTCCCGACGGACAAAAAATCGCCGCTCAAATCAACTATGCCCCCTTGTCGGAGCAAGCGTTGGAAAAAACGCGGCGGCTCATCGATCAGATTCATTACGGAGACGAAGTCTTGACGTTGGGCAAAGCCCCTTCCGACTCGCTTGCCGCCGGCGCACAGACCGCTCATTAAACGAGAGAGTATGAAAGATAAACTATTTAAGATACTGCTTTTTGCTTCGGCCGTCATTATTCTGCTGCTGACGGCAGGAATCGTTTACGCCCTCGTCGGAAAGTCGTTGGACGTTTTTCAGGAATACGGCGTGTGGGGCTTCCTGTCGAATGCCGAGTGGGATCCCCGGTCGGCCACCGAAGAATACGGCGCCTTTTCGTTCGTAATAGGAACCCTTTACACCTCTTTTTTCGCGTTGCTGTTGTGCGTGCCTTTTTCGTTGCCGGTAGCGCTGTTCAACGGCGAATATTTCAAAGGGAAAAAGATTTCGTCGTTCGTCAGTTCGGTGGTCGATTTGCTGGCGGGTATTCCCTCCATCGTGTACGGATTGTGGGGCTTTTATACATTGCGCCCGTTGGTGATCGAGTTGGGCGTGAATGCGCAAGGCTTCGGAATCTTCCTCTCGTCGATTGTGCTGGCCGTGATGATTATCCCTTACGCCTCGTCGCTGAGCACGGAATTCCTGTCGATGGTGCCCAACAACCTGAAGGAAGGCGCCTATAGTTTGGGAGCGACGCAAATAGAAGTCATTCAACATATCAGTCTGCCGATGGCCAGTTCGGGTATTGTGGCCTCGTATATTTTGGCATTGGGGCGCGCGTTGGGCGAAACCATGGCGGTGACGATGCTCATCGGCAACACCAATAATATCCCGTCGGGATTGCGCGACACGGGCAACACCATGGCCAGTATCATCGCCAACCAATTCGGGGAAGCCGACGGATTAAAGTTAAGCGCGTTGATTGCCATCGGCTTGTTGCTGTTTGTCATCACCGCCATCATCAATTTTATCGCGAAATTAGTCATGAAAAAATTAGCTGCCGTATGATGGACCGTCAATCAACCGAAACCTCGTATAAATATCGCACGGGAAAGAATAAACTGATGTTCGTGTTGGTATGCCTGTTTTCCTTTCTGTCGATGATCCCGCTGTTTCTAATTTTGTGGGATGTCGTATCGAAAGGATACAAGAACTTCAACCTGCGGCTGTTTACCGAAGTGGCGCCTTCGTCGATGGACGCCATGCTCGCCAAAGTGAACGGCGACGCGATACCGGGCGGAATCCTGAACGGTATTACGGGAACCATTCTCATTGTGGGCATAGCCATTATCATCACCATCCCCCTGGGCCTGTTTATCGGCATCTATTTGTCGGAACATGCCGGAAGCCGTTTTGCCAAAGTGGTGAGTTACCTTACCGACCTGTTGCAGGGAATCCCGTCCATCGTCATCGGTATCATCGCCTATAGTTGGGTGGTAAAGCCGCTGGGCGGGTATTCGGCGTTGGCGGGCAGCGTGGCGCTCACCATGATGATGATTCCCATGGTGGTGCGTTCCACGGAAGAAACGCTGAAGATGCTGCCGCTGTCGTACAAAGAAGCCGGACTGGCATTGGGGTCGTCCTATACCAATGTGGTGTTTAAGATATTGCTTCCTTCGGGTTTCGGGGGAATTTTCACGGGGATATTGCTGGCCATATCGCGCGTCATGGGCGAAACGGCGCCTCTTATGCTGACGGCCTTGGGCGCAACCGTCGTCAACTGGAACGTGTTGGAGCCCACGAGCGCCATTCCGCTGTTGATATGGGATTTTTATAACGATCCGAACCTGATAGACCTGATATGGTCGTCGTCGTTATTATTGCTCATCGTCATTTTCTTATTAAACTGGATAGCCAAAATAGTTGCACGTAAATGGAAAATATAAAAGAGACCAATGGGGCGCAACCCATTTTACAATTAAAGAACGTATCGATATCGTATACGCCCGGTAAAAAGGCGGTCGACAATGTGTCGGCCGATATTTATCCCAATACCATCACCGCCATCATGGGGCCTTCGGGATGTGGAAAGAGTACGTTGTTGCGCGGCATTAACCGCATGCACGACCTCTATCCGAATGTGAAAACGACGGGCGAGATTTACCTGAAAGGAAGGAATGTGCTCACGATGAATGCGATGGAGGTGCGCCGGATGGCCGGAATGGTGTTCCAGCAACCGAACCCGTTTCCCACCATGAGCATTTACGATAATGTACTGGCCGGTTATTCGTTGAACGGTATCCGTCTCGGAAAGAAAGAAAAGGATGAAATCGTGCGGGAAAGCCTTCACAGCGTGGCGCTTTGGGATGAGGTGAAGGATGTGATGAACAAACGCGGCTCTTTCCTTTCGGGGGGGCAGCAACAGCGCCTCTGCATTGCCCGCACGCTGGCGCTTAAGCCCGAAGTGTTGCTGATGGACGAACCCACTTCGGCGCTCGACCCGATATCGACCAATAAGATCGAGGAGCTGTTGCTGGGACTCAAAAGGCAGTTCACCATTATTATTGTGACGCACAACATGTCGCAGGCTGCCCGTATTTCGGACAATTCCATGTTTATGTTCCTCGGCGAACTCATTGAATACAACAACACTACGCAGATGTTTACCAAGCCGAAGCACAAAAAGACGGAAGAGTATCTGACGGGGGTGTTCGGATGAAAAAAACGCGAAGTTGCCTGCATTCGCGATAATTGTGTATATTTACGCCGGAATAGTAATCGGTCAACGGTCTCCGGTCTACAGTCACCGGTCTCCGGACATTAGACATTAGACATTCGACAAAACAAAGAAAACAGATGAATACGATACAACAACCCTATGAACATACTTCAGGTATAAAAGATAAATACCTCGATCAGTTGGAGAGCGACTTTCAATTGCTCACCGAGATCGTGCTGACTCAAATGACGCTGATTGCCCAACTGTTGGACGATACCCAGAATCCCGAATATACAAAGCAACTCAAGCGTAACGAAAAGATTATCGATTCGCTCGATATTACCATCAAGGAAAAAGTCATTAACGCCATTATCCTCTTCACGCCTCGGGCGGTCGATCTGCGCAAACTCATGGCGTATCACGATATGACCATCTCCATGGAACGTGTGGGCGACCTGATTCAGAATATTGTAGAAGGAATCCAGAAGATCGATTTTTCCATCGGCGGCTTTACGTCGTACAAAAAAATTCTGCATAAGATGTTCGAACGTACCGACCACATGCTCAAAAATGCGGTGTTCGCCTTTAGCGGAGTGAGCAACGAAATGGCATACGATACCATCCTGATGGACGATAAAGTCGATAAACTCGACCGGAAAATCGAGAAAAAACTGGCGGATGGGTTCAAAGATCAGACGAATGACTCCCAAACGCTCCTCAATATTATGAGCCTTAACTCGATATCGTACTACATCGAACGTATCGGCGATAAGGCGGTGGATATTGCCGAGTCGGCCATCTATTTGATCGAGGGCAAAGACGTGCGGCATACCAAATCCATTAAAAAGGCTTCGCCCGAAAGCGAGGAACCCGACCGCAACGACCCGGAAACCGCCCAAACCGATTGATTTGCAAAACAAATTGAAACAGATTCTTACCTGTACGCACAGGGCGGATATGGATAAACAAAAACAACAGATAACCGGAAAAGGCTTATGGAAAAAAGAATACTGGTTGTAGACGATGAAAGGGATATTTGCGATATCCTTCAGTTCAATTTGGAAAACGACGGCTATATTGTCGATGTAGCCAATTCCGCCGAAGAAGCGCTCGACAAACTCACCGACGTACACAGCCTCATCATCCTCGATGTGATGATGGGCGGCATGTCGGGCTTTAAAATGGCCGAAAAACTGCGCAAGTCGGGCAATACGATTCCCATTATTTTCCTCACGGCGAAAAACACCGAGAACGATATGCTCACGGGCTTTTCGTTGGGAGGCGACGATTACATCCCCAAGCCTTTTTCGGTGAAAGAGGTGCTGGCGCGCGCGAAAGCGCTGCTCGTTCGCGCATCGCTCGTCAATAAACCGATGGAGACCAAATGGGTGTACAGGGATTTGGTGATCGATGCCACCAGCAACCGTGTCCTCATAACGGATAAAGAGGTGTCGCTAACCAAAAAGGAGTTCGAGATCCTGTCGCTGTTGGCGCAAGCCTCGCCCAACGTGCTTACCCGCAACGAAATCCTCAGCAGCGTATGGGGCGACAATGAGTTCGTGCTCGACCGCACCGTCGATGTGCATATCACGCGCCTGCGCAAGAAGCTGGGCGAATACGCCTCTATTATTGTCAATCGTTCGGGCTTCGGCTATTATCTGAACATTGAGTCCAAGCATCCGCAATGAACATCAAGCTCACCTATAAGCAGCGCATCGTATTCTATTTTTCCATTATCATTGCCGTTTTTACGGTAGGGATCATCTTTTTCGAGCAACAACAGGTTCAGCACGAGCGAGCCCAAAGTATCGAAAGGATGCTGGAAAACAATGCCGATATCATTCATAATTATTTATTGAATAATACCGACTCGGTTCCTTTCCGGGTGTCTGCCGCCCACCGCATGGTGCAGTATATGCCGGCGGATTTGAGGGTGACCCTTATCGATTGGAACGGTAACGTGCTTTACGACAACCGGCTGGATGCCGACAGCATGGAAAATCACCTGAAACGGCCCGAAATACAAAAGGCTATCGGTTTCAGCGCCGGCTCCAACGTGCGCATGTCCGCCAGCAATTCGGTGCGCTACCTCTATTATGCGAAAAAATACAACGAAGGCTATTTCGTGCGTGTGGCGTTGCCTTACGATGTGAAGATACACTCTTTCCTGCATGCGCAAAACAGTTTTATGTATTTCATCCTGCTGTTTTTCATCGTCTGTGTCTTGATGATGTTGTATTTCGCCAACCGCTTTTCGCGATCGCTTAAGCAATTGAGCGATTTTTCGCTGAATGTGAAGAACGGGCAGCCGTTGCCTCCCTCGTTTACTTTTTCCGACGACGAAGTCGGGCAGGTGAGCGCCGACATTGTCGAAAATTACAACCTCTTGCAGGAAAACCGCCGCCGCGTAGCCTTGGAGCGCGAGAAACTGCTCCAACACTTCCAGTATTCGGAAGAAGGCATCGCCATTTTCTCGGAGAACCGCAAGAAAATCTATTCCAACTCGCATTTTCTGCAATATTTGAATGTGCTTATCGATAAGCCGATGCTTGAAATCGAAAATCTCTTTTCCGATCCCGTTTTTCACGAGGTCGTGGCCTTTCTCGATGATCATTCGAGGTATGACAATACCTTCGCCCAGCGCTTCGATAAGAGCGGCAAACAGTTTAGCGTGCGTGTGATTATCTTCGACGACAAGAGCTTCGAGTTATATATCAGCGATATTACCAAGTCGGAGAAAACACGGCTGCTGAAGCAGGAAATGACCAACAATATCGCCCACGAACTGCGTACGCCCGTCACCAGCATACGCGGATATCTGGAAACGCTGCTCAGTATGGAGGCGAAAGACGTCGGGCGCATGCGCAATTTCCTCGACCGCGCCTATGTGCAAACGATTCGCTTGTCGGAGTTGATTCAGGACATCAGCATGCTGACCAAGATTGAGGAAGCTTCCGACCGTTTCGAGAAGGAGCCGGTGAACATGAAGCAATTGCTCGATGAGCTCGGCGCGGACTTGAATAGCAAGTTCAACGAAAAGCATAGTAAATATGTGGTCGATGTGGGGGCGGATGTCGTCATTTACGGGAGCCGCACGTTGTTGTATTCCATTTTCCGCAACTTGACGGAGAATGCGATTGCCTATGGGGGCGGAAATATCGATATTGTGGTGCGCTGTTATATGAAAAACAAGGAAGCGGTGTACTTCGAATTTTACGATACGGGCGTCGGCGTCGAGGAGAAACATCTGGTGCGCATCTTCGAACGTTTTTACCGGGTGAACGAAGGCCGCACGCGCAATACGGGCGGATCGGGACTGGGACTTTCCATCGTGAAAAATGCCGTGTTGTTCCATCGGGGAAATATTGTCGCCAAAAACCGCAGCGAAGGGGGATTGTCTTTTCTCATGTCGTTCCCGCTGATTCCCCTGGAAGAGGACCGGATTGAGGAAGATTGACGGGAGATTGATGTGCGAGTGTGTAATGGCGAAGTGATGGCAGGTAATGCCGAAGTGCGAGCGTGTAACGGCGAAGTGATGGCAGGTATTGCCGAAGTGCGAGTGTGTAATGCCGAAGTGTTGTCAGGTAATGCCGATGTGCGAGTGTGTAATGCTGAAGTGATGGCAGGTATTGCCGATGTGCGAGTGCGTAATGCTGAAGTGATGGCAGGTAATGCCGAAGTGCGAGCGTGTAATGCCGAAGTGATGGCAGGTAATGCCGATGTGCGAGTGCGTAATGCCGGAGTGATGGCAGGTATTGCCGAAGTGCGAGTGTGTAATGCCGGAGTGTTATCAGGTATTGCCGATCTGCGGGCTCGTAATGCCGATGTATGAGCAGGTAATGCCAGTGTGTGCAGAAGGAAAGGTGTTTTTTTTCAAGTCGGAAAAAAGTTATCGTCCGTTTAACATCATTTGCACGAAAAAATTTGTTTTGGTTGTTTTTTAATACTTATTTCGAAGTTGTATTTCGAATTTCATTTATTCGTTGTAATTTATAAAAAAAACAGCCTTATGAAAGATATAGATATTCGTTTTCTCGCTATGATTGCCGCGGTAGCGAACGTATTGCAAAAGTATGAATCGGTTTGGACCACATTGGAGCGGTTTGCAACGGAGGCGGCAAAATTCTTAGGATTGAAGGTTAAAATGGAGGAAGAAGGGGTGAAAACCGAGGTCGAAACTTCGGGCGCCACCACCGGAAAGAAAGAGGTTGCCGAAGAGCTCTTCACCATGGTTGCCCGATTGAGCAAAAGAGGCAGTATTTATGCGTTGGATCAGGATAATATGGAATTGCACGACCAGTTGCGGGTAAGCCGCGGATCGCTTTCCAAACTTTCTAAAAAGAATGCTTCCATCAAAATTAATGATATTTATAACCGCCTGATGGCTTTGGGTGAAGCGATCGTACCATACGGCATCACAGCCGAAAACCTGACTGCGGTGAAGGCATTGTCCGACGTGTTTAACCCGGCTATCGGCCGGACGCGCGATCTTATTATAGAACGTTCCACCCATGTGCAGACGATACCCGAAATCAAACAGGATATACGGCGCAGTTTATATGTCCTCGACAGCATGGTTACGTATTTTGCCGGCACCGAATTCGAAGCCGAATATAAGAATGCCCGCAAAATGACCGACGCCCCCAAAAAGAAAGACAATAAATGAAAGCCCGAGAATAGTTAAGTATCCGTCAAACCGCTTCATGCGGTTTGACGGATAATAGATATACAAAAGAGCATAATGGAACGCTTTATCAATCCATTCTCGAACAGGATGCTACAATCGGTGGACTTAGCATCGATGACTCCGGAAGAACGTGACCGCTACGACGAAAGTATTAAAATTTATCGCGATTATGTGAATACGATAACGGATACTTCGCACAGAGGGCGAAAAAAAGAAAAGTTTGAAATTGCCCGTAACATGAAAGCCGAGAGTATGCTGCTTAAAGTGATTGCTAAAGTCACTGGCCTTTCTCCCGAAGAGATTGAAAGACTATAAACAATAATAATCTATTAAAAAACATATGATAACAACAAGAAAAAACAACCGGAGGTGGCTGTTGGCAAGCCTCGCGGTGAGCGTACTGCTCGTCGCGGTCGCGTGTGACCGCTATGAATGGTTGCCTTCCACCGTCGATACGCCCCTGGCGGGCACCGTGTGGAAGCTGGAGGCGGTGGTTTCTTCCGATACGATTAAAACGGTCGGTAGCGAGGTCTCTGAAAAGAGTTACCGATTGTTGTTCGACCCCGCCGGCTATGCTTACGGGCGCAGCGCCAACAACGATTTATTTGGCGAATATGCTTTCGAGGAGCAGAAAAACACTTTCCATTCCGAATTCCAACCGATGACGTATGCCTTGGAACCGCCGGAAGGGGAGTTGTTCATCCAACGTCTGAACAATGCCTGGCGTTATGAATTGTCGGGCGATGTCTTGCGGCTTTATTTCTCCGGAAATGAGTGCCTGCACTTCCGCGCCACGGAGGACGACGGTACTATTGAGCGGGTCTTCGCCGATCCGCCTGAAGCCGCGCCGTTGAAAGGAACCGTCTGGAAACTGGAAGGATTTGGTTCGTCTGAAGGGAAACTCGTTACAGCCAAGCCGTTTACAATAAGGGCGTATCAATTGCTTTTCGAACCCGGCGGCAAGGCATACGGCATCAGTTCCGGCAATCATTTACTCGGAGAATATGCCTTAAACGACGCGCTACGGACAATCGATATCGATATAGAAGCGGTAACGGAAGCGATGGAAAGGCAAGACGGATACGTGTACCTCGAACGCTTGAACAATGCCGGCCGTTATGAACAGACCGATAATATCCTGCGCCTTTATTATTCCGATACGGAATACCTGCAATACCGCCCTGCGGCCGATCAAAATTACCTGAAAGGAATTTTCCCCGGTCTTTCCCAGTATGTTCCGTTTAAGGATAAGGTCTGGAAACTGGAAGGCTTCGGCGCCGGCGGCGGTGCGCTCACGGCCGCGCAACCCAATGATGAAAAGGCTTATCTGTTGTACCTGCAAAAGAGCCTGAATGCTTTCGGTACGACATCCGTCAACACGTTCGGCACGGAATACACGATGGATGCCACACAGGGTACGTTAGCTTTCGGGGCGTTGGGGATAACGAAAATGAATGAGCAGAAGGATGGAAAACGATATGTCGATTGCCTTTCCCGTGTGTCGCGGTATCAGTTTGACAACGCCACGCTCCGCCTCTATTATTCCGACACGGAATATCTGCAATACCGCCCCGCACCGGATGACAATTATCTCAGCATGTACATAGAAAAACTCTAAACAAAGAGTACATTTATACACTTCAGGGCTCTTTGCTCAAGCAGGTGAATATCAGCCAGCGGGGCGAAGGAGTGCATGTTGTGTACGGGGGAGAACTTACTCCCGGCGTATATCTTTACAGCCTGATTGCCGATAGCCGGCAGGTAGATGTCAAGAAAATGATAGTAACGAAGTAAATTCTTATTTATTATTTTGATTCAAATATAGTATATGAACACAAACTCAATGAAGCATAACTATCTTTTCTTGCTGATACTCACCGTTGTTTTTGCCATTGTGTATGTACGCATATTCGATCCCAAACTCGATCTGAACGGAGACAATGCACGGTACATCCAATTGGCAAAGAATATTTCCGCCGGACTGGGTTATAATAATGAATCGATAAACGGGCTGACTCCCGAAGGCCATTTTCCGCCGGGTTATCCCGCCTTTCTCTCCGCATTCATGTCTATCGGAATAAATAATCTGATATTTTTTAAAGTGTTGAACGGGATATTGTTATTTCTTAGTCTTGCCTTGTTATTCTATCTTGTACGAAAGATAACGGATAATGCGGTTCTGGCATTCACTGTTTCGTTGCTTCCCCTATTTTGCCCCCAATTATTGCATTTTTCGACCATTGTCATGTCGGAAATGTTATTTCTGTTCCTTTCTGTTATGTGCTTGTTCGCTTTATTCCGCTACACCGGGTCTTCCCGGAACTTTTGGAAGTCGCCTTGGTTCTACTTCGCGGTTATTGCAGCGGGGATTTCGTATTATGTGCGGGCTACAGGTTATGCCGTTGTTTTCGGTTTGCTCTTGTTTTTCCTCTTCCGGAAAGAATGGAAACAATTATTGGCTTCGCTATTCGGATGTATATTGATTATTATTCCTTGGATGATACGCGGTAGGGAACTCGGCGGAAACAGATACCTTCGAGAAGTGTTGGCTGTGAATATCTGGAGGCCGGAAGAAGGCAGTATTTCCACAGTGGGCGATTTCCTCCGGAAAGTAGGGCATAACTTTGACGAGTCGATTATCAAAGGAACGAAAGAAATTTTATTTCCGTTTATTCCGGTCGATTATAATGTGATTTCCGGCTTTCTCGGAGTAGTTGGAGGTCTACTGATATTGGTCGTTATCTTTTATGGAGCTTGGAGGTTGAAACCTCTTCGTTGGGCCGTTATCGGTTATATTGTCGGTACCGTCGGCATGGTGAGTATAGGCACGGGCGGAAACGGAAGCCGGTATATCGTGCCGGTTGCCCCCGTATTGTTTGTCTGTTTTTATGTAGGCATTTATTATATGGTAAAGCAGTTTATCGTAAAAAAGGAAAGCCCGTCTTTTCGTTCTTTTCCGTATGCCTTTTTGCTGATAGCGATGCTGATGTTTCCGAGTTTAAAGACAATGGGCGAAATGTCGAAGCAACCATATCCGCCTGCTTATCAGAATTTCTTTGTGATAGCGAAGGAAATGCAAAGACAACTGCCGCCGCGCATGGTGTGTTGTTCCCGTAAACCGGAATTGTTCAACTATTTTGCCGATAAGATGCATGCGGTGAATTATAAATATACGACCGATTGCGATGAACTGTTGCGGGATCTGATCGATAAAAAAGTGGATTTTGTTATTTTGGAACAATTGGGCTATTCGTCTACGCAGCGGTATCTGTATCCGGCAATAGAGGCCAATCCCGAATTGTTCCCGGTGGTGTGGCACTTGCCCAATCCTGATACTTACCTGCTTCGTTTCGACCGGCAAAAAGCAGAAAGAAAGACGGGAAAGCCATTAAAGGAGGAGTATTACGAACAAAAAGAAAAGGAAGAAAAGAGGTAATATGGAAACGAAAACACAAACAATCGTCATCGGCGCCGGGCCGGCGGGATTGACCGCCGCGTATGAACTCGCACAAAAAACAGCGCATTCGGTTTCCGTCTTCGAGGCTTCGCCCGATATCGGAGGAATAGCCAAGACCGTCCGGCACAACGGTAACAGGATAGACATCGGCGGACATCGCTTCTTTTCGAAAAACGATTCCATCATGCAATGGTGGAATAATGTAATGCCTTTGCAGGGAGCGCCTTCCATCGATGATATCCTGCTACACAATAATAAGGAGCTGGTTTCAGGAGGTCCCGATCCGGAAAAGACCGACCGGGTGATGTTGCTTCGCCGGCGGGTATCGCGGATCTATTACTTGAAAAAATTCTTCGATTATCCGGTTTCATTGAAGCCGGAAACGCTTCGCAACATGGGCTTTTCCAAAACGATGAAAGCCGGCTTCGGATATCTGCGTGCCTGCTTGTGTAAACGGAAGGAAAATTCTCTGGAGGATTTTTATATCAACCGTTTCGGGAAACCTCTGTATAAAATGTTTTTCGAAAACTATACCGAAAAAGTGTGGGGCGTTCATCCCTCCAAACTGGGAGCTGACTGGGGGAGCCAGCGGGTAAAGGGACTTTCGCTCACGGCAATCGTGAAAGATATCGTCACCAAACCTTTCAAAAAGAGGTCGGTCGATCAAAAGGAAGTCGAAACATCGTTGATCGAACAGTTTATCTATCCTAAATACGGCCCGGGACATTTATGGGAAACGGTCGCCGACGATGTGCGGAAAAAAGGGGGGGAAGTATATACGGCTTGTCCCGTAAAAAAAATAAATGTACAGGGGCGCAAAGTCGTTTCGGTGGTGGTGGAAGACGAAAACGGCCAGAGGGAAGCGCCTTGCGATTATCTGCTGTCGTCCATGCCCCTGAAGGATTTGATTGCCGCGCTTTCGGGAATCGATATCGACGGTGAAGTAAAGGAAATCGCCGCGAATCTTCCTTATCGTGACTTTATAACGGTCGGATTGTTGCTCGATAAGCTGTTGATCAAAAATAAAACGAAACTGAAAACGTGGAACGGATTGATTCCCGACACGTGGATCTATGTGCAGGAACCGGATGTGAAAGTGGGGCGCCTGCAAGTCTTCAATAATTGGTCGCCTTATATGGTGAACGATTTTAAGGATAAGGTTTGGATCGGAATGGAGTATTTTTGTAATGAAGGCGATGACTTGTGGAACATGCAGGATGAGGCTTTCATCGCATTTGCCGTCGATGAGCTGGCGAAGATCGGGATAATCGATAAGAAGGATGTGCGGGATGCCGTGCGCATTAAAGTGAAGAAAGCCTATCCGTCTTATTTCGGCACTTATTATCAGTTAGATAAAGTGACCGGTTTCCTGAACGGAATCGACAACCTGTATTGCATCGGGCGTAACGGGCAGCATCGCTATAATAATATGGATCACTCCATGCTGACCGCTATCGAGGCCGTGAAACACATCACGGGCGAATCGAACGATAAAAGCGCTATCTGGCAGGTGAATACCGAACAGGAATATCACGAAAGAAAATCAAAATAAAACAGTACTTCCGTCTAACCGAACTGTCCCGCTATACAAGGGGTTACAAAGCTGCGAATTTATTTTTCTTGCATATATAATACAAATGCATTACATTGGCAGATAAAGAGAGTCGTAAATATGAAAACAACAGTCGATCGAAAACAAACATCTTTCCGTCTTCGGGCGGATTTGCTAAACCGTCTGCGAATGGAGGCAAGAAAAGAAAACAGGAGCCTTAACAATTATGTTGAGAATATTCTGATGAATGTAATTTCGCAGAAGCCTAATAAAATCACGTTGGAAGCGATGCACGAAGCTGAATCGGGGAAGGATTTGGAAACGATTGAGTTGGATGATTTCAAAGAATATGTATCATCTCTATGAGAGTCTTGAAATTAACCGGCCAGTTTAAAAAAGACCTGAAGCGCATACAGAATAATCCGCAAATAATTGCGAGTTTGGTCTATCAATGCCGGAATTTGTTGTAAAAGTTT
This sequence comes from Limibacterium fermenti, assembly GCF_041902845.1. GTDB lineage: Bacteria > Bacteroidota > Bacteroidia > Bacteroidales > Dysgonomonadaceae > Limibacterium > Limibacterium fermenti. Next base: position 2,096,398 of record NZ_CP159486.1, on the reverse strand, counting down.
TTTTACTATCAAAAGAGAATCAGTTTCCGTGCTGTGAAATTCCAGATGAGAACGATGGCGGTGGTAATGATTTTGGATATCAGGTAAAACAATCCCGCTTGCTCCGTAAACAGCCACATGAGCAGCGACGTCAACAGTAATCCCACTATACCGATGACGGTAAAGATGAACAGTTCCGAAAAGCGGTTGTTCACCTTTCGCCGGTTAAAGACCCAGGAAATACTCAGCAGATAATTCACCGCCAGTCCGATGATAAAAGCGATGGCGGCGGATAGAAGGTAATACAATCCTGCGAAACGGGTCAGCACGTAAAGAACGGAAAAATCGACCACGAAAGCGGTTCCTCCCACAAAACCATAGCGGAACAGTTGGATAAAAACATTATCCGAGGGTTCATGCAAAAGCTTATGGAGTAGTTTGCTGTTCCTCATTGTCCAATCTCCAATCTCTATCCTCCAACCTCCATCTTCTTCGGTTTAAAAAGTACGGCAAAGAGGACGCCGACGATCAAGGCATATCCGGCGAAGATAAACCATACTGTTTGCCAATCTCCTACGAGAAGCGATTTGATACCCGCCTCTGTGGGTACGTCTTGCCAACTACAGAACCGGTTGACGATCATTTGCGCGCTTAATGTGCCGACAGTCGCACCGATACCGTTCGTCATCAACATAAACAACCCTTGCGCGCTGGAGCGGATGGAGTGGGGCGTTTCGTTATTGACGAACAGCGAGCCGGAGACATTGAAAAAGTCGAATGCGACACCATATACCAGCATGGAGAGTACGATGAGCCATAGTCCGCTTCCCGGATCGCCCAATCCGAAGAATCCGAAACGCAACGTCCAGGCTAACATCGAAATAAGCATCACCACCTTTATGCCGTACCGCTTAAAGAAAAACGGAATGAGGAGGATGCAAAAGGTTTCCGATATCTGCGACAGGGAAATAAGAATGTTCGAATGCTGTACGCCGAACGTTTTTGCGAACTCTGGTATGGCTTCGTATGAGGCCAAAAACGGATTGGCGAAACTGTTGGTGATTTGCAGCGATACGCCCAACAACATGGAGAAAAGAAAGAAGATGGCCATGTTCCGGTTTTTGAAAAGAGAGAACGCATCCAGGCCGAGTGCTTGTGCGAGCGAACCTTTTCCGTTTTTCTCGCTGACGGGGCAAGGGGGAAGCGTGAAGGCATATACGCCCAATAAGATGCCGGCGATGCCGCTCACGATAAATTGCATCGAACTGGTTTGGAATCCGAGCAAGTCCACGAGCCACATGGTGCAAATAAATCCGATGGTGCCGAATATGCGGATGGGAGGAAATTCTTTTACGGTATCTTTCCCCTCGCTTTCGAGAACGGTGTAGGCTACGGAGTTAGACAATGCCAACGTAGGCATATAAAACGCCAGGCTGGCGGTATAGAGGGTGAAAAGCATGGCGAATTCCACTCCGGTGCCGGCTTGCATTCCGTACCATCCGGCGGCGAGCATGAAAGCGGCTGCAAGCAGATGGCAAATGCCTAACAGGCGTTGTGCGGGAATCCAGCGGTCGGCGACAATCCCCATCAATGCGGGCATGAATATCGATACGATGCCTTGTACGGAATAGAATAAGCCGATATGTGCTCCCAGTCCTGCCGGGCCCAGATAGCGCGACATCGAGGTAAGGTACGCCCCCCAAACGGCAAATTGGAGGAAATTCATGATGATCAACCGGATTTTTAAACTCATAGTGCGTAAAAAAGATTAGTATTGTATGTCATTTTTTGTCATTCATTGTTTTTGACCGGAGCCTCGGTGCGCTTGTCTCCTTGGTAGCGGCAGGCAAAATTACGGATTTTTTCGATGATGTGCGCGATTTGCTGTGAAAAAGAAAGGTTCGCCGTGAGGTTTTTTTCCACAAAGCGGTAATAAGTGCTTGCAAAATATCCGTAATTCTCCGGAACATCTTATCTTTGATAAAAAAATAATTACAATTATGGATTTATCGGATTTACTAAATACGGCGACACAAAAATCGGTTGTCGATAATCTTTCGTCGCAATTGGGCATATCTTCTCAACAAACCGGACAAGCCATCGAAGTAGCGCTTCCCGTTTTATTGGGAGCATTAGGGCGGAATGCGCAAACGCCGCAAGGGGCACAGAGCCTCGATAAGGCTTTGGAAAGCAAGCATGACGGCTCCCTGTTGGGAAACCTATCGGCCATGTTGGGCAATAATTCTTCTGATTTGCTCAACGATGGAAACGGTATCTTGGGACATATCTTTGGAAATAAGAAGGATACCGTAGAGCAAGGTGTTGCTCAAAAGACGGGATTGAATACCGCACAAATAGGAAAGTTGTTGGCTTTATTGGCCCCCATCGTGATGGCCTATCTTGGAAAGCAAAAAAGACAGAAGAACGTATCGGCCGGAGGCTTGGGCGACCTTCTCGGTGGCTTGCTCGGCGGATCATCGGCTTCTTCCGCCTCGGGAACCGGCGGTATTATGGATACCTTCGGCGGCTTTCTCGATAAAGATGGCGACGGCGATTTCATCGACGACCTGGCCGGCATGTTCGGAAAGAAATAGTACTTAAGCAACGAGGGTATTGGTTGAAGCAATGCTCTCGCTTTTGCTGAATAATTTTCTATTTTGCTTTGGAAAGATAAATAGTGTTATTTTAGGCGTATATAGAAATTTTATTATGTATATTTGTTGTTTTCGGATAACAAAAAGCATCATTTATGCTCTTGAAGACTTATTGCGTAAAAGTAAAGCGGAAGTGTTTGAAAAAGAACTGTATCCCCTGTCTTTGGAACAATTGAATGCAGAGGTGGATAAGGCTTTGGATGACGAACGAAATAATAGGCTGATAGGGGCCGAGTATTTGAAAAATAAGATCCGGCAAAGAGAATTATCATAGCAAATGTTTTTGATACTAGGCAGAATCCTCGGAAAATTCAAGACACAAAAAGCTAAGTTAATAACAACGCTTCCGCTTGTAAATTTTGAGTTTAGCGCCTTTATTTTTGTTTCTTTGTTGATATAATGAAACTTTTCGGCCATTTTGTTGTTTTAAATTAAACGCATGGCGGAAATAACTGTCGTAAAATAGCAATTTTTTAAATAACACATACTTATAAAGATGAAGAATAGATTAATTTATAGCTTTCTTAGCCTTATGATCCTTTTTTTGGGATATAGCTGTTCATCGGATAATTATTTATCAGATGATGAAATTCAGCGTATGATTGATAATTCTCTTAACGGACAATGGCAAATCGTCCCAATTACTGTGGAGAAAGAAAAATGGGAGTGGATCGAAGTGCCATATAAGAATGAACAAAAAGGATATTTTAGGGCTATTGCAGAACTTCCTGAATTAAATCAAGCAATTTATGAAGAGGGAGCTATTTTGGGATATATATTTTTAGGAACTCAAGGCAAGGATGAAATCCAAAAAACACTCCCTTATATTGATACCTATATTCTTGAAGATGCTCAAGGGAATCCCCTTAAAGATGATAAAGGAAATATTATAGCTTATACGGAAAGAATTGACTATGATGTACAATATAGCGCCAATGGAAAAAGTACGGTAGCTTTTTATATTAAGACAAATCTCTTGGAGGGGTATGAAGAGTATTTACAGGATTATCACTTCCGTATTGTACTTATCTGGTAACTATTTATAAAAAGGCAACGCGTCCGCTACGATAAACGAACTGCCGCCGATTGATCTTCATCGGCGGCAGTTCGTTTTTGTATTGATGGAAAACCGTAGTTTATCCTGATTTCGGGATGATGATGCGATAATGATTAGGAATATTCGAAATAACGGATCTTCGGAGGATTTTTATAGAAATCTTGTTTCGCAGATTCTAAATCGTAAGATGCTTGCAACCGTACCCAAAAATCGGCTGTTCCTCCGAAAACGGTTTCTATTCGTAAGGCCATATTCGGTGTGATGGATGACTTGCTGTTGACAATGTTCGACAAACTCGCCCTTGTGATCCCCAGCAATTCCGAAGCTTTGCTGATGCTTAATCCTCGGCCGTCTATAATTTCCATCTTTAGTATTTTGCCGGGATGTGAGAATTTCATCTTTCTTTCCATATCGTTTCTTTCTTAATGTGTATCTAAATAATCCAAATCAACCGCGTCTTGATTTTCAAATCGAAAAATGATACGGTAGTTGCCTGAGACATCCAAACTCCAGTATTCTTGTAATTTTCCTTTTAACAAATGGGGGCGAAGAGAAGCAAATGTAGCCAAGTGTTGAGGAACGACTCCGAGATTATCAATGATCTGAAGGATCAATTTGATTTTCTCCACCTGATGGGCAGGTAATTTACTTCCGTCATCGTTTCGCCATAGTAGCTTCGCCCTTTATTTTTGATTGTTTTTATCATTTTTCGACTGTATGGTGCAAATATACACTATACGGAGAAGATGGGCAAATTATTTTATAAAAACAACGGCAACGCGTCCGCAACGATAAACGAACTGCCGCCGATAAAGATGAAATCGTCTTCGGCGGCTTTTTTTTGCGCTTCATGCACGGCGGAAGCTACGGTAGGGTAGGTGCCACCTTGCAATCCGAAAGCGGCGGCTTGAGTCGCAAGCGTTTTTTCATCCATCGCCCGTTCTACCGAAGCCCGCGTAAAGTAATAAACGGCATCTTTGGGCAGTAAAGCCAACACGGCGTTGATATCCTTGTCGTTTACCATGCCGAAAACAATATGCAGCAGCCGGTAATGCTCGTGCTTCAGTTGCCCGGCAATATAACGGATGCCGTGTGCGTTGTGCCCTGTGTCGCATACTGTTTTGGGACGTTTATTCACGACTTGCCATCGCCCCATTAACCCGGTCAATTCCACAACCTTTGCAAATCCCGAATGTACGGCTTCGGGCGGTATGGAGTAACCAGCTTTTTTCAGTTCCTCGACGGCAACCAATACGGTTCGGGCATTTTTCTGTTGTGCCCATCCGCCTAATTCGTCTTTCAAAGCCGGGTAGCCCGGTGCATCGAATATCCATTCTTCATTTCTTTCGACGGACGACAAATGGGGCAGGGCTGTTTCCGCAAAAACGAGGGGAGAACCCTCTTTCCGGGCTTTTTCGACGAATACCGAGCGGACGTCTTCCGCTTCTATTTCGCCGATGACCACCGGAACCCCGGCTTTGATGATGCCTGCTTTTTCCGCCGCAATTTTCGGTAAGGTGTTGCCGAGGTATTGCATATGGTCGAATCCGATATTGGTAATAACGCACAAGTCGGGAGAGATGATATTGGTGCTGTCCAACCTCCCCCCCAATCCGACTTCGATCACGGCTACATCGACCTTACAATCGGCAAAATATAAGAATGCCATCTCCATACTCAATTCGAAAAAAGAGGGCTTGATCGGTTCGAAGGCGGCGCGGTGCTTTTCGACGAAGTCTACGACATAATTTTTATCGATCATCTTGCCGTTTACCCGGATACGCTCGCGGAAATCCAGCAGATGAGGCGACGTGTAAAGGCCGACTTTATATCCGGACTCTTGTAAGATGGCTGCCAATAAGTGGCACGTCGATCCCTTGCCGTTCGTGCCGGCTACATGAATGGTTTTAAAGTGATGATGAGGATGATGGAAATAAGCATCGAGGGCGAGGCTGTTGTCGAGTCCTTCCTTGTAAGCCAAGTGTCCGATGCGTTGATATTCGGGAAGTTGTTGATATAGATAGTGGAGCGTTTCTTCGTAATTCATTGTCTCTAATTAAAAACCTACAAAAGTAAGCCTTTTTACTCGAATCACCCCGTTATCCGGGATCAATTTTTTGGAGGTTGGAGGTTAAAGACTGTAGACTGTAGACTGTAGACCGGAGACTGGAGAATCGCCCTTTATCGATTTCTTATTTTCCCCCTATTTGCCGGATAAGCCAAATGAGCAGGCTTACGAACACACTGATGAGAATGGTTGTTGTAATAGGAAAGTAAAAACGGAAGTTTTCTTTTTCGATGCGGATATCGCCCGGAAGGCGTCCCAGAAAGGATAGTTTATCGCCGAAAAAAGCCAGAATGATCCCGACGATAAGAAGAATGATCCCGATATCTATCAATATTTTCCCGATTTCCTGCATGCTTATTTTTATTGGGAAGGAAAGTTCCCGAAGGGGTCATTCTAATCGACACCTTCGGGAAACTTCTGTTGATTGCTTAGAAACTATTTTGAATTTTTTTATGCGGTGTTTTTTAGTCATTTTTTGATGGATTTGAACTTTCGTTTCGCATCGAATAGCGGGCTATTGGAAAGAAAGGAAAGTTCAAAGGCGCAAAAAAGGGCAAAAAACAGCATAAAAGAATAAACAAAATTAGATCATTCGGAAAATTCAAAACAGTTTCTTAATTTTTCAACGGCAATACCGAGTATTCCCGTGAGTAACGCAATTGTTGATCAACATAATTTTCGTCGTATGATACCGTTACGTCGGTGATTTTTCCGTTCTCGTCGGTAACGAGTTTATACACCGGATTCACAAATCCTTTGTAAGGGGCTAAATCCAACGCTTCGTACCGAGCAAGCACCTCTTCGTGTAATTTGCGGTCGACTTTCACGCCGTATGTTTCCACCAGGTTTTTGCCGGCTTCGTAGTCGCCTTCCGATTTAATACGCTGCACTTCGGCCAACAATTGCCCGAACAGACTGCGCAGTTTTCCGTAATCGTTGATCACCAGATACGTTTTTCCGTCGCGTTGCGTTAGTTCCACTACGTTGTCGGCTTTTCCTTTTTCAAGTACCCAGTTCGAAATCAAGGCGCGGTTGCGCATGTGCGCCTGTTCGATATCTTTCCCCGGTTGAATGCGTGTCAGTTGCGTAAGGGCTCCGTTCATAACGTAGCGATAATATTCAGCCTGATACGCGGTGCTGTCGTCCAAGAGTCCGAGTTCCACAATTTTCGGATCGGCGATGTAATAGAGCGCGAACAAGTCGGCTCGGGCTTCCTCCAGAGGCGATCCGTACGCTTTCAGGGCATCGCCGTCTACGCCGGGAAGCAGTTTGCCCGAACCATGCCCGAGGCATTCATGCAGGTCGGTATGCAGGTTATCGGTGAGCGATCCGTATTTTTTTTCTTTTTCACGTTCCGCGTCGCTCCACATAAATTCCTCGTTGAATCCGTTGCCTTCGGCCGCTTTGTCGTAAGCAAACGTGATGTTTTCGATGGTGACCGACTTGGAGCCGTGGTCGCGTCGAATCCAATTGGCATTGGGCAGGTTGATGCCGATAGGAGTGGAGGGATAACAATCGCCGCCGAGTGTTGCCGCTGTGATTACTTTAGCGGAAACGCCTTTCACCTGTTCTTTTTTGAAGCGGCTGTCCACCGGCGAGTGGTTCTCGAACCATTGCGCGTTGCCGCTGATAATTTCCGTGCGTTTGGTAGCCTCTTCGTTTTTGAAGTTCACGATGGATTCCCACGTCGCTTTCATGCCCAGCGGGTCTGTGTATGTTTCGATAAACCCGTTCACAAAGTCCACGCGCGAGGCGGTATCTTCTACCCATTTCACCGAATAATCGTCGAACGTTTTCAAGTCTCCGGTTTGATAGAAAGCGATCAACGTGTTGATCACCTCTTTTTGATGGTCGTTTTCAGCTACACCGGCTGCTTTTTCCAGCCAACCGATGATACGTTCTATCGCTTTGCCGTACAGGCCGTTTACTTTATATACTTTTTCGGTTACCGCACCGTTTTCTTTCACGACCTTGCTGTTCAATCCGTAAGAGATGGGGGTGTTGTCGGAGGGATCTTTCATCGCGTTATAAAAATCCTCCACTTCTTTTTGCGTGACGCCTTCATAGAAGTTTACAGCGGAAGTTTTTACAAGATCTTGTCCCGCTGCCTGATTCAATCGTTTCGGCAGAACGTTAGCGTCGAATATCACCGGAAGTATTTCTTTGAGTGTTTCGTCGGCGGCCATCCCGTCGCGGAAAGGCATCCGTCCCGGATCGACCGATTTCACGATCGTTACGAAATAATCCTGTGAAAACTTCGGAAGGATTTTATCTTCCGAATAGTGATGATGGATACCGCTTGCCATCCAGATTTGTTTGAGGTATGTTTCGAAGTTCTTCCACTCTTCGGTCGATTTATCCCCCATGTAATTTTCATACACGCTCTCGCACACCCTCCGGATGGTAAGGTTATACTTATTGTGCTGATCCCATAAGATATCGCGCCCTTCGAGTGCAGCTTGCGACAAATAATAGATCAGTTCCTTTTGTTGTAACGAAAGGCTGTTGAATCCCGGAACGGGGTAACGAAGAATCTCAATGTCGGCAAACCGGTCGACTTTGTATTCGAAAGTCGAATCGATACCGTCATCGGCCGTCGTAGCGGTTGTCTCTGCTTTTTTGCCGTTTTGACACGCGGCTAACAGAAAAATGGTTGATACCATACAAATAATTTTTTTCATTGTTTTACAGATTAGTTGTTTTTTGCAAAGTTAGGATTTTCTCTGAAAATGAGAAATAATTAATAACTTGCGAAGCCCCATCAAGCAAGTAAACCACAAGTTATCTTGGATACGACTCCAATGCAAAGTACGGTTCCGGTTTGCTTGTAATGAAATACTTGGTTCCAATGAGACCTTATAGAAGATTATCATTGTTTAAAGCATCCGGGCTTGATGAGGCTTTTATTTATTCACAAGTTAAAACTATGGCAAAGAAAGCGAAAAAAATCAAGACAAACAAGGGATTGAAATTGGAAATCGTGAATCCCAATTCGGCGGGTATCGATGTTTCTTCCACCGAAATGCAAGTATGTGTCCCTGAAGAGCGGGATGGAGAAAACAACCGCCGCTTCGGCACGTTTACGCAAGATTTACACCTTATATCGGATTGGCTTAAAGCCTGTGGCATTGAAACCGTCGCCATGGAATCCACGGGGGTGTATTGGGTCCAACTCTACATGATACTGGAATCGGATGGATTCGATGTGTTGCTGGTCAACGCCAAGGCCATCAAAAATATCAGTGAGAAGAAGACCGACCGGGTAGATGCCGAAACCATCATGGTCTTGCATAGTTACGGGCTTCTGAGAGCCAGTTTCCAACCCCAGAACCATGCCCGGCGCATCCGCAATGTATCGCGCCACCGTGACGGGTTGTTGAAAGCTTCTTCGCGGGAAGTGCTCCACATGCAAAAGGCCATGGAATTGATGAACATCAAATTGGGCAATGTCATCAGCGATATTTTGGGAAAATCGGGACAGGAGATTATTCGCGCCATTCTGGCCGGGGAACGCGATGCCCGAAAACTATCGGCTTTGGCCGATCCCCGATGCAAATCTCCCAAAGAAACCATCGCCAAATCCCTGCAGGCCAATTGGGACGAAGACCTGCTGTTCATGCTCAAACAAAGCTATGAACTGTATGTATATTACCAAAACCTGATGAAGGATTGTGACAAGCAGATAGAGGGCATCCTGCAGGAGTATCTCAAAGACGTTAAACCCGAAGAAACTTCCAAGCCGGAGCAAAGGGCGAAAAAAGCAAAAGCTCAAAAGAATGCCGTCACGATAGATATCGAAAAGCACGCGATCCGATTATGGGGTGTCAACGCGATGCGCATACCGGGTGTCAGTGAAGCGGCCCTGTTGCGGTTGGCCGGTGAGCTGGGACACGATTTTACCGATAAGTTTGACTCATACAAACAGTTTTGTTGTTGGTGTAATCTCACACCCAACAACAAAATATCGGGAGGAAAACTCCAGTCCAGCAAAATTCCAAAGCGGAAGAATCCTGTTGGACAAATCCTGCGTTCTTCGGCAAACTCCCTGAAAACAAGTAAAACGCCCTTAGGATATTACTTCCGGCGTATACAGGCAAAAAGCGGTTACTTGCCGGCTATTATCGCTACTGCGAACAAATTGGGAAGAATACTCTATACAATGGTTAAATACAAGGTCGAGTTTGATGACTCTTTTACCCAAACCAGCGAAACCGAGATACTTAGAAGAAAATTGATTAAGACCCAAAGAACCCTCGAAAAACTTCAAAATCAAATCAAAGAATGCGGATGAGATGGTTTGTTATATAGAAGATATAAAAGAATGTCCAAAAAACGATGAATTATAAAGCCTGAATGATGAATGACGCCTGCTGAATGATGGGGGATACATTTTTTATCCGTTCTTTTTATTTTGCTGCGGCGGTTGACCGTAACGCTTTTTTGTGTAAATTTGTGTCGATATTGTAATTCGAAATAGGAACCCTTAAAACGATAAAGATGGGAAAAGTAGTGATTATAGGCGCCGGAGGCGTGGGTACGGTCGTTGCTAATAAAGTGGCACAAAACAAGGAGGTCTTCACCGACATCGTGTTGGCCAGCCGCACGAAAAGCAAATGCGATGCCATTGCCCATGATGTGAAGCGCCGCACGGGTGTAACGATTCAAACGGCGCAAGTAGATGCCGACCGTGTACCGGAATTGGTGAAGTTATTTAACGAACTTAAGCCCGACCTCGTGATTAATGTCGCATTGCCCTATCAGGATCTAACTATTATGGATGCCTGCCTGGAATGTGGCGTCAATTATCTCGATACGGCCAATTATGAGCCGAAAGACGAAGCTAAATACGAATATAGATGGCAATGGGCTTATCGTGACCGTTTCGAGAAAGCCGGCCTTACGGCTATCTTGGGATGCGGATTCGATCCGGGGGCGACCAGTGTTTTTACCGCTTATGCCGCAAAGCATCATTTCGATGAGATACACCACTTGGATATTGTGGATTGTAACGCGGGGGATCACGGCAAGGCCTTTGCAACCAACTTCAACCCGGAAATCAACATCCGCGAGGTGACACAAAAAGGAAAGTATTACGAAAACGGGCAGTGGATCGAAACCGAGCCGCACGAAATTCACAAACCGTTGAATTATCCCGAAATCGGACCTAAGGAATCGTATGTGATTTATCACGAAGAGTTGGAATCGCTGGTAAAGAATTTCCCCACGTTGAAGCGCGCCCGCTTTTGGATGACTTTCGGACAGGAATATCTCACCCATCTGCGTGTGATACAAAATATCGGAATGGCGCGTATTGACGAAGTCGAATATAACGGCCAGAAGATCGTGCCTATCCAGTTCCTGAAAGCGGTGCTCCCTGATCCCGGAGAACTGGGAGAGAATTATACGGGTCAGACGTCCATCGGTTGCCGCATACGGGGCATCAAGGATGGTAAAGAGCGCACCTATTATATTTACAACAATTGCAGTCACGAAGAGGCCTACAAGGAAACCGGAGCTCAGGGCGTAAGCTATACCACCGGTGTGCCGGCTACTATCGGGGCCATGATGTTCTTACAGGGACTTTGGAAAAAGCCCGGCGTGTGGAATGTGGAAGAGTTCAATCCCGATCCGTTCATGGAGCAATTGAACAAACAAGGGCTTCCATGGCACGAGTTGTTCGATATCGATTTGGAAGTATAAAAAATAAGTGAGAGCCTTGCAACATGTTTGCAAGGTTTTTTTTAATTTTGTCGTTAAAAATCATCCTTCTTAAAAAATAAGTAATGAAACCGAAAAGTTTGGTCCATATAGGCGACTACGATAAAGAAGATATCCTCCGGATATTGGAAAGCGCCAAGACCTTTAAAGAAAACCCCAATCGTGATTTGCTTCAGCGCAAAGTGTGCGCCACCCTCTTTTTCGAACCGTCTACGCGTACGCGCTTGAGTTTCGAAACGGCGGTGAATCGTTTGCGCGGACGTATCATCGGCTTTTCCGATGCGGCGACCAGCAGTTCATCCAAAGGAGAGTCGTTGAAAGATACCATTATGATGGTCAGCAATTATGCCGATCTCATCATTATGCGCCATTATTTGGAAGGGTCGGCGCGTTATGCATCCGAAATATCGCCTGTCCCCATTATTAACGCCGGAGACGGATCCAATCAGCACCCTACGCAAACCTTGCTCGATTTGTTTACGATTTATGAAACGCAAGGAACGTTGGAAAACCGCACCATCACCATTGTCGGAGACCTGAAATATGGACGGGCGGTGCATTCGTTGATTCAGGGATTGTCGCATTTTCATCCTTCGTTCAATTTTGTCGCTCCCGAAGAATTGCAGATTCCCGAGAAGTATAAGACGTTTTGTGAGGAAAAGGGTATTCCCTATAAAATGTTTTCCGATTTTTCGCCCGAAACGATCAATATGGCGGATATTCTTTACATGACGCGTGTTCAGAAGGAGCGCTTCACGGATTTAATGGAATATGAGAAGGTGAAAAATGTATATGTCCTTCGTAATATTATGTTGAAGGATTCGAAAGAGACTCTGAAAGTGCTTCATCCGCTGCCTCGTGTCAAGGAAATCGACCAGGATGTGGATACCAACCCTAAAGCATATTATTTCCAGCAGGCAAAGAACGGTATGTTTGTTCGTCAGGCGGTCATTTGCGATTTGCTGGGATTGGATGTAGATTGATAAGAGATTGAAAGAAGATTGATGTAGATTGAAAAGAAAAAATAATGAGAAAAGAATTACAAGTAGCAGCGCTCGAGAACGGAACAGCGATCGATCATATCCCGTCCGAAGAAGTGTTTAAAGTGGTTTCTTTGCTGCAACTGCAAAAATTGACCAACCGGATTACGATCGGAAATAACCTGAGTAGTAAAAAAATGGGTACGAAAGGGATTATAAAAATCGCCGATAAGTTTTTTGAAGAAGACGAGATTAATCGCATCGCCTTGGTGGCCCCCAAAGTGAACCTGAATATTATTAAAAACTTCGAAGTCGTAGAGAAAAAAAACGTATCTTTGCCCGATACGATTACCGGGATTGTTAAATGCAACAATCCGAAGTGTATTACCAATAATGAGCCTATGCAAACGCGCTTTCATGTCATCGACAAAGAAAACGTGGAATTGCAGTGCCATTATTGCGAATCGAAAATTAAAAAGGAAGATATCACGTTAGTATAATGAAGTTAGATTGGAAACCGGGGACGATGATTTATCCGCTTCCGGCCGTAATGGTCAGTTGCGGCGCTACAGCCGAAGAACAGAATATCTGTACGGTCAGTTGGGTGGGGACTCTTTGCACGAATCCTCCCATGGCCTACATCTCGTTACGTCCGGAGCGTTATTCCTATTCTATTATTAAACGGACGGGCGAGTTTGTCATCAATCTGACTACTGAAGATCTTGCACGGGCTACCGATTGGTGCGGTGTACGTTCCGGCAGGGATTATCATAAATTCGCTGAAATGCATCTGACTCCCGGTAAAGCTTCGGTGGTGGACGCCCCGATTATCGAACAGGCTCCCTTGAGCATTGAATGCCGCGTGAAAGAGATTGTTCCGCTCGGATCGCACGATATGTTTATTTCTGATGTGGTAAATGTATTGGCCGACGACCGATTTTTTGATAAAAAAACCGGCAAGTTTGATCTCAAAGCAGCTCGTCCGCTCGTGTATGTGCATGGCAATTATTACGGGTTGGGCGATCACATAGGTAAGTTCGGTTGGAGCGTACGGAAAAAACCAAAACCAAAAGCGAAAACGTTAAACATTAGACGTTAGACGTTAGACTTTAGACTTTTAAACTTTCGACATACTTTTAGACAATTACTGTCAACGATTAGAAAAGACAATTATGCCCGTTAATTTACCCGATAGCCTCCCTGCAATAGAAATGCTGAAAAAAGAGCATATTTTTGTGATGAACGAACTCCGTGCGGCCACACAAGATATTCGCCCGTTGAAGATAGCAATTCTTAATTTGATGCCGATAAAGATCAATGCGGAGACGGACCTCGTTCGGTTGCTGTCTAATTCTCCCTTACAGATTCAAATCGATTTCATTCAATTGGAATCCCATGTCTCGAAGAATACGCCGTTAAACCACTTGATGGAGTTTTATAGACCTTTTTCTTCGGTTAAAGACCTATTTTACGACGGATTTATCGTAACGGGGGCGCCTGTAGAACTCCTGCCTTTCGAGCAAGTGAACTATTGGCCCGAACTGATAGGTATTTTCGATTGGGCCCGCACGCATGTCACGTCAACCTTCTATATATGTTGGGGAGCACAGGCGGCACTCTATCATTTTTACGGCATTCAAAAGCATTTATTGGAAAAAAAACTGTTCGGCGTTTTTAAACATACGCTCACCGATGCTACGTTTCCTTTATTCCGCGGATTTGACGAGGTTTTTTATGTGCCGCACAGCCGCCATACGACGGTGCTTGCTGAAGAAATCGAGAAGAATCCTTCGCTTAAAATTTTGTCTGAATCGGATGAAGCCGGAGTTTATATCGTATGCTCCCGCGGGGGGCGTGAATTTTTTGTCACCGGGCATTCGGAGTATGCCCCCCTGACATTGCATGCCGAATATCTGCGAGATGTGAATAGAGGATTAGATTCGGTAGAGATGCCTAAAAACTATTATCGTGACGATAATCCTGAAAATCCGCCCATCGTACAATGGCGTAGCCATGCGAATCTATTATTTGTCAATTGGCTGAATTATTTTGTTTATCAGCAAACACCATACAATATCCGCCGGATTCAGGAATTGGGAGATTTGTAAACCGTCTTTTGCTCCCCGAATCTTACCACAAATGACTTTTTGTATATAAAAGCGGATGGATTAAGGTGTTTTTTTGATGAGCTCCTCGTGATGATCGATAATGGAATTTACGTCGTCCCATTTATCGTCTCTCGTTTTGCTACTTGTTATCACCATATCCAACGTACAAGCTTTCAATCCATACTTGTCCGCTACATACAACACCGCCAAGTCTCGGCTTTGAAACTCTGATTTGAGCTTCCGGATTTCATTCACCGCTTTTTCTACTTTTTCTACATATTCCAAACTTACACTCATGTTACGATAAAGACAAAGAACATTCTGTTTTTAAATTATTTATCACGAAAGGCCCCTAATATAGTTGTTTTTATTGATAAATGCAAATCTTTTTTATAATAAGCTGTCTTCGCAGACGATTCAAGGGGATTCTATAAACGAATGATGATGTCCCATTATCGTTTCATCATGATAGATATCCGGTTTCGCCTATTCCTCTTTCTGTTTCTTCCATATCTGGTAAGAATTAACAAGATTCTGCCATAAAGCATATAGACCGGGCCCCAGAGAAGCTATCGGATTGAGATAAGCCTGCGTCATCCAAATGGCCAAGACGGTGTTTTTTTGTCCTAATCCCTGTCCTCCCGCGATAGTCTTGTCGAATTTAAAGCCGATCTTGCGTCCCGTAAAAAATTGCAGCAGACAAATAATCAAAGCCGATATGCCGATGAGTATCTCCAATAGGTAATTATCGCTGCCTTGCGCGACTACAAATCGCGTCACGTTGGCTATGACGATGGTAAGCGTTATTCCCCAAAGATAAAAAGAAACTATTTGTGCCGATCGAATTTTTTCGTGTGCTTTGGGTGATATTTTTTTCAGTGTGATTGCCGCCGCGAAAGGCAGGATGAGTACAGGCATCACGCGCTGAAAGATATACCAAAAGGTCGGGAAGAAGGGAGCTGTTTCGTTGCTATTCCCGATGAACGTCAAGATAAAAGGGGTGATGAAGGCCGTTGAAAGATTGCTGATAATCGAGTAAGAAGCCACTGTCGATATGCTTCCGCCCAAAATACCCGCAACTACCGGCGCCGATGTTGCCGTCGGTGCGAGGATACACATCAGGGCCGCTTGTGCCAGTATGCGGTTTACCGGCAACAGCAAGAGATATACGGCAATGCTGCCGATATATTGTATGGACAATAAAAGATAATGGAACTTACTGAGATGTATATCCACCCACGAGATGCGTGTGTAGGTGATAAACAGCATCACCGCCAAAGAATACGGAATGATAGCGAAAAGGTGGGATAACGGCTTGTATAATGTTATCCCGATGACCATTGCGATGATCAGCAAATATTGTTGTAAAATCTTTTGCAATGTTTCTTTTTTAATATAGGCCTGTTCTGTGGCTTATTATACGAGCTTTCGCTTTTTGTTATTCGTCTTGAGCGTCTTGTCCGTAATAATTTCCCGGATTCGTAGAAGTGTTCGAGTTCCGTAATTTATCGTTGAAGTTGATGTCGATATTCCAAAGTTTCCGATCCAACACCAAATCATCGACAAATTTCGATATCTCGGGAATGAATTCCCTCATGGGATAAGTGGATACATCATGCCCTATATTTTCCATACTGTAAAATACATACGGATATCCGTGCTTTTTGAAATGGGCCGCTAACGGTTTAGAACCGAACATACCCATTCGAAAGAATCGGATCTGGTTGTAAGGAACCAGTTTATCGGCGCTTCCGTGAAAAAAGAGGGTAGGGGCCGGAGGAATAGTATAGGTGGGAAATCCTTCGGTACTGAAAATGGCTCCTGCCAATGAAATCACGCCTGCATAACGGAAATCACGGGGAAGTAGTTCGGCTGAAGGCTTATTGTTTCGTTTTTCGTAATCGGCTTGTAAAACGGTAATCGCTCCGGC
This sequence comes from Limibacterium fermenti, assembly GCF_041902845.1. Classification (GTDB taxonomy): domain Bacteria; phylum Bacteroidota; class Bacteroidia; order Bacteroidales; family Dysgonomonadaceae; genus Limibacterium; species Limibacterium fermenti. Next base: position 2,079,904 of record NZ_CP159486.1, on the reverse strand, counting down.
GCTTGATCCGCTGATGATGATGCGTGTCGTATCGATATTCAGTTCTGTAGCATGTTGCAGCAGGTACTCCGTAGCCGAATACAAGTCGGAGACGGCCAGGGCAATGGCGTTTTGTATCGGCTTGGTATTAAAGAGCCCGGGAGCTTTCTTCACTCCCTTCATGCCTAACCGGTAATCGATGGAAACCACTTTAAAACCTTTGTCGACAAAATGCCCGAAGAACGCGTCGTATTCTTTCCCTTCACGTGAACCCGCCATAAATCCTCCTCCGAAAACAAACATCAGGCAAGGCTGAGAATTTGAAAAAACCGAATCGGAAGAGTGGATGTCCATCTTTAATTCTTGTCCGTCTTTTACGGCAAATAGTCTCGTTTCTTTTTGCGGAGTAACGGCAAAAAGAAAAAAAGGAAGCACGAATGCCAGTAGAGAGATGACTATTTTTTTCTCCTTGAGTATCATATGGAAATCTATTTTTCGATGAATTTTTTTATAATGCTTGCTGCTTTTTCTTTTGCTTCATCAAAGTTATCATTCGGAATAATCACATCGAATTTGGGGGCGAAACTCATTTCGTATTCGGCTTTTTGTAGTCTTGACTCGATCACTTCGGGAGAGTCGGTTCCCCGCTTTTCCAACCGCTCGCGCAAGGTTTCGATAGAAGGGGGCATGACAAACAAACTCAAAGCTTTTGGCCCGTACATTTCTTTGATGCGCAGTCCTCCCATGCAATCTACATCAAAAACCACGTTTTTATTTTCAGCCAGTTTACGATCCACCTCACTTTTAAGCGTTCCGTAAAACATATTGGGATACACTTCCTCGTATTCCAGAAACTCATGGTTCGAAATGCGTTTTCTGAACTCCTCGGGCGTCAGGAAATAATATTCTTTGCCATGTTGCTCTTCCCCTCGGGGCAGCCGGCTGGTCGCCGAAATAGAGAAATGAAGATTGGGTATTTCTGAAAGCAAGTGGCGTATAAGAGTCGATTTTCCAGAACCGGAAGGAGCGGAAAAAATGAGTAGCTTTGCCATATCGATAGGATGATTTATAGTACGTTTAGTATTTGCTCTTTTATTTGTTCCAGTTCATCTTTCATTTGCACAACGATTTGTTGCATTTCGGAGTGGTTGGATTTTGATCCCAGCGTGTTGATTTCGCGTCCCATCTCCTGGGCAATAAATCCCAATTTCTTTCCTTGGGATTTTCCGTCATGCAATGTCTTGATAAAATAATCCAAATGATTTTCCAGCCTGTTCCGCTCTTCGTTAATATCTAATTTTTCGATATAGTAAATCATTTCTTGTTCAAAACGGTTTTTATCGTAATCGATATTTTCCAGATTTGATAATCCGTCTTGTATCTTCGTCTTGATTTTTTCGACCCGTTCACTTTCGTATGGAAGTGTTTGCGCCAACAGTTGGCGGATATTTTCCACTTTTGTCAGGAGGATGTTTTCAAGCATCGTGCCCTCTTGCAACCGAAAAGCAATCACTTCGTCCAACGCAGAGTTTACCGCCTTTTCAATCGCGATCCATTCCGCATCATCCAACTCCTCCGTATCTTGTTTCATCACGTCCGGAAGACGCAGCAGAATGGAAAACCAATCTTCCGGCTCGGGAACATGCATTTCAGAAGCCAGGGTTTTTATTTCTTGCAGATATTGACTCAACACATGATGATCTATTTTCGAAGACACATCCTTCGAAATAACTTCCACATTAAACGTCAGGTCTATCTTTCCGCGTTCAAGCTTTTGCGAAAGATTGCTGCGCAACGCAATTTCTTTTTCTTTATAGATGCTCGGAATACGCGTGAACAGATCAAATTGCTTACTGTTCAACGTTTTTATTTCTATCGTAATTTTCTTTTTAGGAAGTTCGGCAATTGCTTTGCCATATCCCGTCATTGAATAAGTCATATCAATAATTTTTTACAAAGGTAAGCATTTTTTTTTAGCGGGGATGCCGCTTCGAGCGACGCCCTTAGTTGATAATAAAAAAACCGTCCTGTACGAACGGTTTTTTTTATTATCAAATTTCTGCAAGTTAATCTATCGATTCTTCATCATCGGTCGGAACGATCAACTTGTACCCTTTACCATGAATGTTGATGATTTCTACATCCGGTGCCGGTTTTAACAACTTACGCAATTTGGTAATGTATACGTCCATGCTTCGTGCATTGAAGTAGGTGTCTTCTTCCCAAATTTGTTTCAATGCCGTATTACGCTCCAGAATTTCGTTTCTGTTGGCACAAAGAAGCGATAGCAACTCCGACTCTTTCGTGGTTAGCTTGGTTTGCGCGCCACTGATTGTCAGAAGTTGTTTTTGTGTGTCGAACGTCAGCTCGCCGAAGCGGTATATCTGCTGCTCTTTCGATTTCTTGCCCCTCACGCGGCGGATAATAGCCTCGATGCGAAGAACAAGTTCTTCCATACTGAACGGCTTGGTGATATAATCGTCGGCTCCGGCTTTGAAACCTTCCAATACATCTTCTTTCAAGTTCTTAGCCGTTAAGAAGATTACCGGAATTTCGGGATTGATGGTCCTTATTTCTTTTACCAGCGTGATACCGTCTTTTTTAGGCATCATTACGTCTACGATACACAAGTCATACTTTGCCTTAACAAAACCTTTAAAGCCTGCGTCCCCATCAGGAAAAAGATCCGTGTCGAATCCTTTTGCCTGGAGGTATTCTCTGAGTAACATGCCAAGATTTTCATCATCTTCGCATAAAAAGATTTTCAATTTTTCGTCCATTTTATTTTTCTATTATTACAGGTAAACTAATTATAAACTTTGTTCCTTTGCCCAATTCACTTTCTGCATGAATTGTACCATTTAAATCCGTAACGATTTTTTTCACATAGGCCAATCCTAAGCCGAATCCTTTTACGTCGTGTCGGTTTCCGGTGGGAACGCGATAAAATCGATCGAATATTTTCTTTACATCCTCCTTTCTAATTCCTATGCCATTATCTTCAACACTAATCACCAGTTTGTTTCCCTCGTTTTTTGTCCGGATCATCAGCTTCGGATCAATATCGTTTCGTTTATACTTCAGAGCATTGTCCAGTAAATTGAACAAGACATTGGTGAAGTGCATCTCGTCCACTTCTATGGTCGAGTGTTCCGCTTGCAGATCGATGTCGAGTGTTCCGCCGAATTTTTCCACCTTCAAGGCATGTGTATTGGCAACCGTTACCACCAAATCGTTCGCATCGATTTTCTTCAGTTTCAGCGTCGCCTTTTGTTTATCGAAAAGCGACATTTGCAACACTTTCTCAACCTGAAATCCCAGTCGTTTCGTTTCGTCATTAATAACCCCCGTCACATGCCGGAATACTTCCGGCGATTTGGTGATCGACTCGTCTTTCAGCATTTGAGCGGCCAAAGATATCGTCGATACGGGCGTTTTCAACTCATGCGTCATATTATTGATGAAATCGTTTTTCATTTCTGACAGACGCTTCTGCCGGAAAAGAGTTACTATCGTATACACAAACGTTATCAACAAGATAAACGTGAACAGCAGGGATGGAATAAAAAAAGTAAGCTCACTATACACATAATCCTTCTTCGTTGGAAAATACACATACAACGAATTTAATTTTGCGGGTGGATCGTGGGGAAAAAGAATTTGCGAGTAAATAGCTTCTTTTTCCCTTTTGGAAAATCCGGGAGACGTATATACCACTCTATTATTGTAATCCTGAACCTGAAAACTATAGGGAACATTCAACCCGTTTGTCTGTAATTCATTACGAATATAGGAATCGAGTCGCCCAAAATCTACCCGTTGTTCGATCGGTTCGTTGCTGGCCCGGTACATGATTTTGTAAATGACTTCTTCCAGCAACGACTTTTCATGCAAATAACGTTTCGATAACGATTGCTGCATATCATACTGCGTTTTCGGAATGGATTTTGCCCCTTGCTTGGGAGAGATGAAAATCCCGCTTTTCTTCGTTCCCGTTTGAGTGGTCGCTTCCTCGGAAATAGATTGCTCGATTCTTGTCTCGCTTCCATCCGGATGAGTGATGGTGGTGCTCGTACTTTCCTTCATATTGGATGATAGATGAGGCTGATTGTATTGTGAATATCGATTCTCCGATTCAATCATGTCTTCTTCCAAATACTGATAGGTTTGATCTTGTTCCAAATCTACCGAAACATCGTACAGGCTGCGCTTCACCATTTCGTCGAATTGTTGTGCTCTGATAGACATACTTGTTTTCATATATCGTACCTGCAAAAACAACAACGCAAAAAAAGCTATGAACATAACCAGGGCGAGTAGCCATATAGTCGATTTTTTCATACTCTTTTTCTTTTCTTACTTCCGTTTTTTGACCGTTATAATTTTAAAGATCGTTTTTTATATACTTTGATTTAACAAATAAACGACTTTTTTGTTTAACACTTCCTTTTAAAAATAGGAAAGAAGATAAAAATACCTCTTTTATAATGTTATTTAAGAGAATGGACGTAAGCTCTTTCGTTTTTTAAGACTTTTTTATTCGGGATTTTGCCCGGACAATGGGGGAGTAAGTAATACGTAGGTTCAACCGATTCTTTTCTTTCGAAAGAAGTCATTCACCACTTCTAATTGAGTTTGTTTTTTCACCGGGTAAATCGACTCGCGTTTCTTGAAAACCCATGTTTTTTGTAACATATAATTGAAACCGACGGAAACAAATAAATCAACCGCGAGGCGTGTAATTTTGTAGTTAATGCCCAAAAAGGTTGTGAGTAGGAATGTTCCCAGAGATTTCAATAAAATACTATTTGTTGCAGTCGCTGAAAATTTAATTAGCTGGAGTCTCGTCGAACTTTCGTATTTCTCTTCTTTTGAATGGAACGTCCATTTCTTATTTAGAGAGAAATTGATAACAGCTCCGCACACGCCCCCTATAACGATGCCATAAAGGTAATGGAGTCCAAAGACTTCCGTAAAGAAAACCATTAACAGATAGTCTATGACTCCTCCGACAAACGCAGAGACCTGTGCTTTCGTAAAGATGAGAATTTGTTTAAGCATTTTCCCTCTGTCTGCTTCTTAATTCTTCTTCTTTTGCCTTTCTGTCTTGTGCGTCTGTTTCGTTAGCAAGCTTAAGCAACTTGCGTGCTTCTATTAAATTAGATATAACTAAAAATACACATGCCACAGAAGCCAAATAATGGATGGCACCCGGAATGAATACTTCCACTGTAATAATCGTGCCTAAAAGCAATCGGACTTCTGTCGGGCCGAAAATTCCCGAATCGATGGAATATTGTCCGCCTATCTTATATCGAAGTTGTGCGGTAATCATTTCCCATCCGTAAAGAACCACAAAAAGGAATCCGGCATATTTCCAAATTCCTTGCGCATAAATTGTATAACCTAACCCGATAAGGATGGTCCCGATCCAATCTACGGTAATGTCGAGAGAAAAGCCATACCATCTCCTCGGCTTATTCCGATAATAGGCCAGGCGTCCGTCGAGTGAATCGCCCACCCAATTAATGATAAAACCCAGTAAGGATAACAATAACCAGTATCGGTTGACAAACGCGCCTAAAATGAATGTGGAGGCAACTAATATGTTTCCGAAAAAACCGATTGACGTTAATCCGTCGGATGTGAGCCACGTGGGTACACGTTGTACTAAATAGGCAATTGTTTTCTGTTCCCCATTTCGAAGAACATTTGTTCGCTGGCGATCTTTTGCAATGATCTTTAGCGTTTTGTTCATTTTTTCCTTTTCTAGTGACATTTTATAACTCTTTGAATTCATGTAAACATATGGAAAGAATGTCTTATTTTCCGGATCCTTTTCAATTTCATTAGCATGCAAATGTACGGGATATATTTTATATTACGAAAATGTTGCGAATATTATATTGTTAAACTATATTAACATGCTCTTTTCGTTTGTTTTTCATTCTTATCCGTTTCCGCATTATGCAGGGAAATAAAAGACAAATCCGTTCATCGTATTTTAGTTTGAAGAATACATTCAATTGGCTTTGTTATCCTACACTTCCTTCAAGACTTATTTGTAATAACTTTTGTGCTTCTACCGCAAATTCCATGGGAAGCTTATTGACTACTTCTTTTACATAACCGTTTACAATCAGCCCTACCGCCTCTTCTTGTCCCAATCCTCGTTGATTACAATAAAAGATTTGATCTTCACTGATTTTCGAAGTTGTTGCTTCGTGCTCCAGAATAGCCGTTTGATTTTGAATGTCGGTATAAGGGAACGTATGGGCTCCGCAATGATCGGTGAGCAATAAACTATCGCATTGTGAGTGGTTTCGCGCATTCTCGGCTGACTTTGCCACTTTCACCAATCCCCGGTAACTGTTTTGGCTACTTCCTCCTGAAATACCTTTTGATACGATCCGGCTACGGGTGTTTTTACCCAGATGAATCATTTTAGTACCGGTGTCGGCCTGTTGAAAATTATTGGTAACGGCAACCGAATAGAATTCGCCGACCGAATTATCGCCTGCTAAAATACAGGACGGATATTTCCAAGTGATGGCAGAACCCGTTTCGACCTGCGTCCAAGAAATTTTGGAATTATCGCCTTTGCAAAGGCCTCGTTTCGTCACAAAGTTATAGACACCCCCCTTCCCGTTTTTATCGCCCGGATACCAGTTTTGGACGGTCGAATATTTTACTTCGGCATTTTTGTGCACAATGATTTCGACAATGGCCGCATGCAATTGATTCTCATCACGCATAGGAGCCGTACATCCCTCCAAATAACTGACATACGCATCATCATCGGCTACAATGAGCGTCCGTTCGAACTGCCCGGTATTGGCCGCATTAATGCGGAAATAGGTTGATAATTCCATCGGGCAACGCACCCCTTTCGGCACGTATACAAAAGAACCGTCGCTAAAGACCGCCGAATTAAGCGCAGCGTAAAAATTATCTTTATAAGGAACGACCGTTCCCAAATATTTTTTCACTAAGTCAGGATGATGAATGACCGCCTCGCTGAAAGAACTGAAGATAACCCCTTTCTCAGCCAAGACCTCTTTAAACGTTGTTTTTACCGATACGCTATCCATGACGGCATCGACCGCGACACCCGAAAGCTGCTTTTGTTCTTCGAGGGGAATACCCAATCTCTCGAAAGTTCTCAGTAACTCGGGATCGACCTCTTCAAGGCTTTTCGGCCCCGGCTTTTTGTTTCGGGGGTCTGCATAATAGATAATATCTTGAAAGTCGATCGGCGGAATATTCAGATGCGCCCAATGGGGTTGTTTCATTGTCAACCAATGACGATATGCTTTTAGTCGAAAATCCAAAAGCCATTCGGGTTCCTTCTTTTTTGCTGAAATAAGACGGACGACATCTTCATTCAATCCTTTTTCGATAATTTCCGTATCGACATTTGTAACGAAACCATATTTATATTCGCTGTTCGTCAGCTCATTTAATATCACATCTTGTTCTGATTCTTGCATAGTTTTTACGTCTGTGACCGGTAAAGGTCGTTGTACACTGATAACCTAAAGCCCGATAATATCATCCGGGTTATTGGTTGAATAACAAAGCATCGGTATATTTTGTTTATTCGCAGCATTTGTTTGTGCAAAGGTAAAGTTTTTTGTTCAATTATTGAAGAAGTCAACATTCATTCGTCGCGTTAAATTGTTTGTGAACAATTATCTAATAGTGTTGTTTATTAGTAAAATCGGTTCATTATTAAAATTATAAATAATAAAAAACAATCAAATGAAAAAAACAACATTCCTGTTAGTATTCTTTCTGTTGGGAATCGCCTTGATGGCACAATCTACCTATAAAGTAGATCCGGCACACACGTCCATAAACTTTAAGGTGAAACATTTAGGTATAACTTTCGTTCAGGGGAAGTTTGAAAAGTTCGATGGCGCTATTACCGGAGAACCCGACAAAGTGGAACAAGCGCGGATTTATTTCAACGTTGAAACGAATAGCATTAATACCAGTGTGGAGGCGCGTGACAATCATTTGAAAAGTGCTGACTTTTTTGATGTGGAAAAGTTTCCCGCGATGACTTTCGAGAGTACCGGTATCGAAAAAGTTGATGACCAGAACTACAAACTGAACGGAATTTTAGCCATTAAAGATGTTTCGAAGCCTGTAACGTTCGATGTGAAATACGGCGGAACAGTCACCGGACAAGACGGTGTTCAAACGGTCGGTTTTGTAGCAACAACGACTATCAATCGTTTGGATTATAATGTTGCTTATGATCCCGATGCCGCAACAATAGGCAAAGATGTCGTTATTACGCTTTTCCTCGAGTTTAAAAAGAGTTCCGACAAATAAAATTAAATGATTATCCGCAAAACGACCTAAAGGTAACCCCTCCGCTCGTTCCTCGCTTGTCCCCTTATGTTAAGGGGACAGTTGCGGAGTGCAACTTCTCTACTCTCCCCCTTACGATAAGGGGAGTATCGCGAAGCGGGGAGGGGTTAAAAAAGAAATTGGACGCTTTGCGGATAATCATATAAAATTATAAGGATATAATTCAAGAACAGGCTGTCTCAAAAGTAAAAACAGAAATGATTCTACTTACGATTTGTAAATGATCCCTCGCAGAGTACGCAGATACACGCAGATTTTTATGTGTGATCTGCGAAAATCTGCTTCCGATAGCTATCGGGACTGAGGGGAAACATTCTTTTTCAAGTTACAATCTGTTCCTTTCACTCTTTTAAAGATGACTTTTGAGACAGCCCCTTTTTATTTGATTTGTGTGCTAAAAATAATATCCTATGCTCGCAAACGGATAAAACCCGAGCGAAAGCGAAGAGTATCCCAACTCTAAACGGATAGGTCCGACAATGGTGTTTTGCGAGTAACCGATGTTCCCTCCCCAAAACAATTTACTGCCGGGTAGCTTATAGAACTGATCGTTATGCACGCTCATATTCGCATTGGCATGTAAAAAACGGTTTGGCGAAAGGGCGAACCGGAAATTTAACGCAACGGTCGCCACACTGTTTTTCATCATTTCCATCCCTCTCGATCCCGGCAACGCTATCTGCTGCGGAAGAGAATGCCCGTCGAACACGCCTCCCACATAATTGCGATAAATCGCCGGCACGCTGTCGTTAAAAATAATGCGCGCATTTACCGAAGGCGTTACGTACAATTGATCGGACAACTTGACCGGCTTCATAAACGACAATTGAAATACGCTCACCGGCAACCGGTGGTTCATCTGATAAAAATTATCCGTTAAGATAGCATAACGAAAAGAAAATAATTGTCCTGCCGTCGGATAATTACTCCTGTCCAAATTGTCATACATTCCTTCGAGGAAGTAATTGACATATCCCTTATTGCGCATACCGGTGGCGGAGGTGCCGGACTGGTTTTGCAAGACGTCGAAATAGTGATAATATTCGAAGTTGACCCCCAAGTGCAGTTTCATATTGTAAAAGTGAAACTCGGAGAAATTCAGGCCGAAAGTATTTCGGGTAAAGCTATAACTGTGGGCCAGCTTTCCGCGATCGTAAAGACTCACCCGGTTACGGCCGATGAAATACGATACCCCGCCTTTGTAAAAAATGCCCCGGTTAATGGAGTAATCGGCCTGAAGATAGGGGTTTTTACTCAATCGTATCCGTACATCGACCATCGAGCGCAACATGCTGTTGAACCGGATCGTCGTATTAGCCAGAATGGCGGCCATATCTTCGGTGTCGAACCGGATACCGAGGTTTAGCGTTTTGAAGTCCTTCTCTTTTACGTGAAAAACCAAGTCGAATACAGAGTCGCCCTCCAACTGATAGAATACCTTTGAGAACAAGTCGGTGCCATATAATGAGGAAACCATATTTTCCAGTTCGCGGCGGGTGATTTTTTCACGGGGAGCAATGAAATTCAATACATACTTCTCATCTTCAGGCGATATCCCCTGAATGTCGATCTTTTGTATTTGCAGCGTGTCCATCGTGATGAAACGGTTCCGCACCGGCGGGGAAGAAGATGGGGAAGCAGAGACTCCCAGCGAATTTTTAAGGGCGATAAGCTCATCCCAGTGCGCTCGCGCCGCCTGTTCCCCCCGGGCGATGATGGTATCGGCAGCCGGTCCTTCGAAATCCATCATTCCGAAAGAGTGTAAATCGGGAGCGATCAATATATCGGTATTCTTTATGTTGTTGTCCCACTTTTCTTTGCCGATGAAGTTTCCCAATTCCTCCATGATTTCCGACATGGAACCCCGGTTTGCTTCGAGCGTCTTTTTATCTTTGGGAATAGCGACCCCGATCACCACATCGGCCCCCATCTTTTTAGCCAAATCCACCGGATAATTATTCACGACCCCGCCGTCGATAAGCAGCATACTGTCAATTTCTATCGGTGCGAACATGCCCGGAATGGCCATGCTGGCGCGCATCGCTTCGGCTAGTACCCCTTCGCGGAAAACGACTTCGCTACCCGTGCGCGAGTCCGCCGCAATGCATCCGAAAGGAATAGGCAAGTCGTCGAAATTCATCGGCTGATGGTAACCGAGAGTCAGATTTAGGAAGAGGCTGTAGAGATTGTGTCCGCTGATGACACCCGAAGGCAAGCGGACCCTTCCCGATCGTTCTTTGAATTTCACTTCGTAAGGTAAGGAAATGAGATATTCGGGCTTGCCCTTTTGCGAGAGGGGCAAGTTGGATCGGCGGACGTTATCGCTTAACAGAAATCCCCAGTCTTGCATTTTCACGAGAGAATCTATTTGTCCGGCTTTGTATCCGACGGAATATAAACCGCCCACAATGGCGCCCATGCTGGTACCGGTAACGTAGTCGACCGGTATTCCGGCTTCTTCCAAGACTTTCAACACTCCGATATGGGCGAATCCTTTGGCTCCGCCGCCACAGAGCACGACCGCTACTTTGGGGCGGTCTTTCTTTACTTCTTGCCCCATGACGGGACCGATTATATAAATGAAGAGAGCGATGATAAGAAGAAACAGTTTCCTATGCATAGTTGTGTGATTTTGCTACAAATCTACGCAATTTTTGTTCCAAAACCGATTCTCATGCAAGATAAATTTTAGGATGTTAAATATTTTTTTTATTAGTTTTGTTCTTCTATCTTTGTAGGAGTTTTGGTGTTCCGGTCTGAATTCTCAGAGCCGGAATGAAAAGGGAATCAGGTGCGAATCCTGAACAGACCCGCTGCTGTAAGCTCTTTTTAATTGACAATTAAAAAACATTTCGAACAACACTTTTGCCACTGTAGCTTTCATGGAAAAACAGGAAGAGGCTTCGGGAAGGCGTTCGAGAGATGAGAGTAAGTCAGAAGACCTGCCAGAATTTGTAAAATGTTAATAGCTTTCGGGGAATAAAGCTTGAAAACGACACGCAAACGATTTTATTTTTTATTATTTACGTGAGTCATTTTCAGAAAGCTTTACCGGAATTAATATTCGGTATAGATGAACGTGTTAGAGAAATATTGCTATATCTGCATTATTAGGAATAAAGAGTTGGAATTATGAGTAAAAAGATTTTGTATTTTTTGTTTTGTTGTGTATGTATAACCCAATTTATTGCGTGCGATAGCGAACCCGATCTTCCGGATGTTATCCCTTCGGGAGGCAACGTGAAAATGATCGTGGTTAATGAAGGATTGTTTACCACTAATACGGCCGCTTTATCTGTCATTTACAATGACGGAAATGTCGACTGGAATATATTCCAAACGGTGAATAAAAGGCCTTTGGGAGACGTCGCCCAATCGCTTACTTATATTAACGATTATTACTTTCTGGCAATAAACAATTCGAAAAAAATAGAGATCATAGATCCCGAAACATTTAAGTCGGTCGGAACGATTCTTTATGAAGAAGCCGGTTCACCCCGGTTTATTGCCTCCATTAATGATTCTATTGCCGTAGTATCCGATTTGTACGGGCAGTTGGTGAAAATAAGAACAAAACCGCCGTACCGGACCGTTGAATTTTTGAAATTGCCGAGTAAGAATATCGGTATTGAAAAGATGACCGTTGCCGGAAACAAACTCTTCGGCGCTTATTTTAGCAAGGGAATCGCCGTATTCGATTGCAATAATGTTACCATTGAAGCGATGCGACTCATACCGGATGTGAAAGTGGGTGAAAACACCAAAACGGCCAAGATGATTGCAGATGCCAATGGTAAATTATGGGTAATGACTTCCGATAACAATCAATTAACATGGAATTGCATTAATCCTGCAACGGAGAAAGTGGAAAAGAAAGTGGAGATACCCTACGTGAAGAG